>JAUJOK010000016.1:0-71703 GCA_030447685.1 Armatimonadaceae bacterium | reverse complement strand
CTACTTCTCGCTGTAAACGACGTGCGCGAGAACATCGCCGACGGCTTTGAGCGAGGCGGGGGAGCATTTATCCGGGGTATCATCGAGCGTGTGCCAGGGAGCGTAGTCAAAGTCAATCAGGTCGATGGCTTTCCAGCCCGCCCGCTGCAAGGGAATATGATCGTCCTGAACGTCGTGGCGAACCCCCTCTTTGAAGGCCGCGATTCCGAGAGCGCGCGCGGCGTTCCACACCTTGTCATTGATCTCCGGCGCGTTGTTCTGTGAGTTCTTTTCGCGGTATATCTCCAGATCCTTATCGCCGATCATGTCAATGAGAATGGCGTATCGGGGTTTGGGAAGCGCAGGCTTTCGGGCGTAGTGGCGTGCGCCCAGGAACATATTGTCGATACCGGGGCCGTAGTCTTCCCCGTCGAACAGCACGAACTGCACACCGACAGCGGGGCGCTTGGCGTGCAGCAGGCGGGCCAGTTCCAGCAGCACGGCGACACCGGACGCGCCGTCGTTCGCCCCGGCGATAGGCTGGACCTGCCTGGCCGGGTCTATCTCCATATCTGCCGTGGGGCGCGTGTCCCAATGGGCGCACAGCATTACCTGCGTGGGCGCATCGGGGTTGATCTGGGCGACGATGTTGCTCATCGGCAGGCGTCTGCCGCGTATCACCTTTGTGAAGTCCTGAAGAAACGCGCGGTCCGAATGCTTTGCAAACTGAGTTAAAAGCCAGTCACGCGTTTTGCGGTGACCTGCGCTGCCCGGAACACGCGGGCCGAAGGCGCACTGCGCTTCCAGATCGCGGAAGGCGCGGGCGGCATCGAAACCCGCCGCGCGCTGCTGCGTCGGCGGCGGCGCGGCAGGGGGGACACTGGCCGCGCCATTTGCCGCCGGCTTGTCGCAGCCCGCGCCCGTTAAAAACAGGCCGCTCCCGATCAGAGCGACCCGAACATAAGCCCTCACACGTTCCCCTGCCACGTGTCTTTATCCTTCGGCTATCTGCCGCGCGCGACGATACGGCCTTCCGGCGCCGCGCTCAATGAACCGTTTCGCGCACTGCCCAATTGGCGCAGCGCCTCGGCCAGCGTCGTGCCCGTGTCCTTTGCGTCCCGTCCGTCCCATATCTGAAAGTAACCCTGCTGTCCGCTCGCCAGTGCCTTCGTAGTCGCAACCACATAGGTGCGTGCCGCTTCCAGCGCCGCGCCGCCGACCGTCGCCGACAGAACGCGCTTGCCGCCGGGCTGATCGGTATCGTAGGTGAAGCGCAGGCCCGATACCTGAAGGAACCCCGCGCTTCGCTGTGGCCGGAACGAAACCGACCGCTCCAGCGCGGCCAGAATCTGCGTGCCGCGCAGGCGCAGCGTCACGATCCGATCATCGGCTGGCTCGACCAGGCCCGCCGCCTGCTGGCCCGTAGCGGGTTTGGGAACGGACGCACCCGGCTTGAAGGCCGCCGCGGGAACGAAGGCGATAGCGGCTTTGCCCGCTGTCCGCACGGCGTCCGCGACGATATTGCCCGCCTCGGTTTCCGCCGCGCCCACATTTTCCGTGGTCAGGTTCTGTGCGCTCGCCGGGCGCGCGGCAACAGCCGCGAGAACGCCGAACAAACCCAGGGTGATCCCCATAGTTGTGCTGCTGTTAAATGTCTTCATCCTGCTTATTATCTCCCGTGCTGCCACTGCTGCTGCTGCCGCCGTCGCCCGCGCGCCAGCGCAGATAGCCGGTGATGAACGGTTCCAGATAGCCGTCCATTACCCGTTGTACATCGCCGACCTCTACGCTCGTTCGATGGTCTTTAATCATCGTGTAGGGCTGGAACACATAGGAGCGTATCTGGCTGCCCCACTCGATAGAGCGCTGCTCGCCGCGCAGGACATTCATTTTGGCTTCCGCCTCGCGCTCGGCGCGCTCCGCCAGCCGTCCCGCCAGAACCTTGAGCGCCACTTCCTTGTTCTGGAACTGCGACCGCTCGTTCTGACAGGCCACCACGATACCGCTCGGCTTATGCGTTATCCGCACCGCCGACGACGTTTTATTGACGTGCTGCCCGCCCGCGCCCGAGGCCCGGAACGTGTCTACCTCGATGTCGTCCGGGTTGATCTTTATCGCCTCGGACGCTTCGACCTGCGGCACCACTTCCACCGCCGCGAACGACGTTTGCCGCTTGCCGTTGGCATTGAACGGCGAAATACGCACCAGCCGATGCACCCCGTGCTCGGAGCGCAGCATGCCGTAAGCGTTGTGCCCGTTCACAAAAACGGTCGCGGACGATATTCCCGCCACCTCGCCCGGCAATTCATCAGCGATCTCGGCCTTGAAGCCGTTGGTTTCCGCCCAGCGCAGATACATCCGCAGCAGCATGGATGCCCAGTCGCAGGCCTCCGTTCCGCCCGCGCCCGGCTTCAATTCCAGAATCGCGGATGCCTGATCGTGCGGGCCGGAAAGCAGCGTCCGCACCTCTAAAGCATCCAGAGCCGCTCGCAGAGCCGACAGTTCCCCTGCGATCTCTGCGGCATACGGTTCCGACTCATCCTCACCCTCGGCAAGCTCCAAAAGGGTCGCGGCGTCTTCCGCGCGCCGGTTCAGCTCGTACCAGGGCAGCACCTCTTCCCGCGCCCGCGCCACCGCCTGCATCGTCTTCTGCGCAGCTTCCGGGTCGGCCCAGATATCGGGATCGGCTGCCTGCTGTTCCAGCCTTTTCAGTTCCGCTTCACGTCGGGCCAGGTCAAAGATGGCCTCCCAGTTCGTCTAAGCGCTCGCGTACCTGTATTACTTCTTTAGATAGGTCGGCAATCATGAAGTTTCGCGTCCTTCAGAAAACGAAAGAATGGCCGGTCGCGGTCTTGCCCCGACACGGCGCTGCTTCTCAGTATACCATGCGGCCCGAGGGCACAGCCGATGCTGAGCGATGGCACAGCCGATGCGGCAACGTGCGGCCCGGGATACAAGGGACGCGCGTTTTCGGGTACAACAACGTATGTTCCGCAGGAGGGGAGGTTCACCAATGCCGACGGAAGAGATCCGGGAACCGCCGCAGCCCGGTGACGAAGCGAACGCCGAAGAAGACGATCTGGACGTGGAGATGACCCTGCTCGCGCTTACCGAGGATATGGACGGCGGTCCGACGGAAGACGTGGACATCAGCGCGCTTTCGCCGACGGAACGGCGCGCGCTGCTCCATTTTTTAGAACAAAAACTGGGTTTGGCGCATAAAACCCGGATAAATAACGGTAAAGATTCGTCCCAATGACGGGTACAGTCTTCCTGACGAGGCATAATAGCTTCGGGTAAGGAGTGATTGAATGTACCTGAACCTTTTGGAAAAGGAAGAAGCGGACGCCTGGGACGCGGAAGAGCAACTGCACGCACTGGCTCGCTGGACTGCCTTGTCGGCGGCGGAGCAGGGGCACCGCCATTCCGGGCGCGGCGCGGTGATCGTTCCGTGGCCCCCGGAAAAACAGCTTTCCGTCTCCTTCGTTCCCGAGGCGGCCTGCGCCCCGCTGGGGCTTGAGGTTATGAACCGCGTCGCGGGTTACGATCCCTCAACGCAGTTCGTCATGATCTTTCTGCTGGCCGACGGCCATGTCGATGCCTATACGTACCATATCCCCCGGCGCGGCATCGACAGAACCTCTGTCACCGTCCACTGACAGCCTGCGCGGGTTTGCTCGTCATGATTTAGACAGCAGGCTGTCGGGTACAATCAGCGTACTATTCCCAGAGCAAGGGAGATGTGCCTGAGGATGACCGTACCTCCCGGCGATGCCCCCCCGCGCGAAACTCCTTCGAGCATCGGCACCGTCATTGTCACTCTAATCGTGCTTTTAACGGCAGGTGCCGTCGCCTACTTCGCCTTCTTTGGCGCGGCAGCGCAGCAAGCCGACACCATCACGGTAACGTCCCCGGCAGGAACGCCGCCGCTGCCGCCGCCCCAGCAGCGCACCGAGGGCGCGAGCACCGAGGGCGCGAGCACCGTTAACCCCCCGGTGGAAGCCGCTGGGGGCAGCGCGCATTCCGGCACGCCTTCTAAACCCGTCCCTCCCCGGTAGTCGCTTTC
Source organism: Armatimonadaceae bacterium (assembly GCA_030447685.1). GTDB lineage: Bacteria > Armatimonadota > Armatimonadia > Armatimonadales > Armatimonadaceae > JAUJOK01. Next base: position 67,658 of record JAUJOK010000016.1, on the reverse strand, counting down.
CCACAGCCTGGCCTGATAATGAACCACGCACAAAAGCAAAATTTACGATTCGCCGCCGTTCTGGCAGGTTACGCCCTGTTTGCATTTATCCTGCTCTGGGCGCTCTGGCAGACTCGTCGTATCTGGCCGCCGTTTTTCGTGTCCTTCATCATAGCGTTGGCCCTTACCCCGGTGGTGGATCGCCTGGAAACACGCGGCTGGCCGCGCTGGCTGGCGACGGCGGGTGTGTATCTTTTTTTGTTCGCGGCGCTGGGAGCGCTGCTGTTCGTGCTGGTGCCGATGGTCGGAGGGCAGGTCGCGCAGATAGCGGCGGACATGCGCGCAAAATACCACCTGGATGAGGCCGGCGATATTTCTCGCACCATGCAGCATCAAATCCGGGTTTTCGGACGAGAGCATTCCATACCCGCGTTCGTGCTCGCTCCCGCCCTCGAACAGGCAAAGAACTCGGCAAATCTGCTGACGGCGGGACTGGAAACCTTCGGTATGTTTCTGGCGGGTATGGTACCCAACCTGATCTGGGTGGTGCTGGTTCCTATCGTCGCCTTTTACGCCCTGATCGATTACCACCGTATCTTCGCCAAAATCTTGCTGCTGGTGCCGCGCAGTTCGCGCGATGAGGTGCGCAACGTCGCCACGGAAGTCTCATCGGTTTTCAGCAACTATCTGCGCGGGCTGGGTTTTATCTGCCTGCTGGATACCATTGCCACAATCGGTGTGCTCCTCTTGTTCGCGCCGACGCGCCCCTACGCCGCCGCACTGGGGCTTATCGCGGGTATCTTTTATGCGGTGCCGTACCTGGGGGCGTTTCTCTCTACCGCGCTTATCTCTCTGGTGGCGCTGACAGCGGACGGCGGTTCGTTAGGGATGATGCTGGGGGTGACGGCCTCGATGCTGGCGCTGCATCAGTTGTTCTTCGACCAGGTGCTCGCGCCGCGCATTCTCGGTGGGCACGTCGGACTGCACCCGATCCTTTCGATTATCGCGCTGATGGCGGGCGACGCCCTGTTCGGCATCGGGGGAATGCTGCTGGCCGTGCCCGTCGCCGCGAGCATTCAGATCGTCATCCTCCACCTGATCCCCCGTTTGCGCAAGCGCATCGAAGTGAAGATGCAGCCGGAAGCCCCAGAGATTCCCGACACCCTGGATGCCCGTGATACCGGCAAAGTAACGGTGATAGCGGGGGAGGGTGTCGTCACCACGCCCGGCACCCGGTCGTCCGGTGCGACCAGCGGCGCTGCTGCGAAGGAACCCGGCGAAAGCGTTCCCGCCTCATCCTCGTCCTGAAGTTGTGCTTCCTGAAGCCAGGCTGTGCAGCAAGATGTCGGCGGCGGCGGCATTGGTAGCCAGAGGCACGTTGTGCGTATCGCACACCTTCATCAGCGCCGAAATGTCCGGCTCGTGCGGATGCGGCTGAAGCGGGTCACGCATAAAGATAACGGCCCGTACCCGTCCCTCCGCAATCAGCGCCCCGATCTGCAGGTCACCTCCCAATGGGCCGGAAAGCACTTTATCCACCGACAAATCCGCCGCCGCCTGCTCGACCACGCCGCCCGTGGTCGAAGTCGCCACCAGCGGCAAGGCGCGGAGCGTCTCGGCGTGTCGGCGCGCAAACTCGGCCATGGCCGGTTTTTTGCCGTCGTGGGCGATCAGGGCGACATAGCCGGTTTTGCGGCGCTGCTCGTTTTCCTGCATCGCCGCGCTACTTGCCGGAGGCTTTCTGCGCACTGGAGAAAGCCGCAATGGTAAGAAACAGCACCAAAAGGCTCAGAATGATCGAAGGAATGGCAGGCATGAACTTGCGCGTTTCACTCCCCAGATAGCGGTACAGGAAAAACCCCGCCACCGCCAGAGCGTTCACCCCACCCAGCGTCAGGCCGGACACGGGAGCGCGTCCCACCAGAACGCCCGCCGCGACGGACACGGCGGCGAAGATGCCGCTGCCGATCAGCGACGACGACTTCCCGGAGACCTGGGACCCCATAAAGCCCCCGCCCAGCAGGATCGCCGCGTAAACAAAGTAGACAATCTGCGTAATATTCAGCACGTTTTTTCATTTCTCCCGACGGCCTTTGCGCCGCTCTTAGTGTACCCCGGCAGGGGGCGTGGGGGAAGCTATGCCAAAACATCGCCATTTTAAACCCTTTGGTGGAAAAACCGGATAAATGCGGGTATGCCCGGATGCTCTTTCGCGGCATAAGATTATTGGAGCCGATTGCAGGCGGACGCTGCTTGAAAAAACGCAGACGTGCCTGAAGGGCTGCCGGAGAGGAAAAGATACCAGATGGTTCGGATACAACGATCCGAAGCCTGCCCGGACAAAATGCTCGTAGGAAGCGATCTGCCCGATTCACGGGCAGCATGGCGCGAGCTGGAAGTCTGGGTCGAGCAGAACGGATACAGTCTTTCTCGCAACGCACGTCATTTGTCGGTCTTCGAGCAGGGGAATTTAGTTCGTGAGTGGGTGGTCGTAGAGCGGGCCGCGCAGCGCCGGCGCTTGCCCTTCGGCCTTTTCGCCCGGCGTGTGCCTTCCGCTTCTATCACGGTGAAGCAGGCGGCTTGACCGGCTGATTTTCGGCAGGATATAATCCTGTCATGACTGAAAAAACGGATTCCGGGGGCGCGGGAGACGCAGCGGCAGCGGCGGCGGCGGCAGCGGCGGCGGCCAAACCCAGCGTCCTCCTGGCAGCAGATGATCTGATGTTCCCGTCGCGCATCCGCGAAGCGGTGCGCCCGCTGGGCTATACGTTGAGCGTCGCCGCTTCCGAAGAGGCCCTGCGGGAAAAGGCGGCTGTCGATTCGCCGGCAGTGATTCTCGTGAACTTAAATACGCGCCGGATCGACCCGTTCGCGCTGATCCGGGCGCTGAAGACCGACCCGACAACGTCGGCGGTTCCCCTGCTCGCGTTCGCCGGGCACGTAGAGACGGCGAAGCACGACGCGGCGCGCGCCGCCGGGGCGGATATGGTCGCCGCCAATTCGTCCGTATCTCTGCACCTTCCCAAACTGCTCGACCGGCTTCTGGCGGGGGATCGGCAGCAGGGCGCGGATGTCATCGAAATCGAGGAGTAGCCGAGCGGCAGGGGGGCGGCGACCGCCTGCCGCTGCGCCAGCGGCGAGCGAGGCGCTGGCGGCCCTCCAGCGGCGCACCATTCGCGCGGTCGTCTTCCTTTTCGTTCGTCTCGTCGCCGTCTCCGTTTTCATTACGATCCTGACGCTCCGCTATCCCCAACTGCGCAACTCCCACCTGCCGGACGTGGTAGGAATCCTGCTTGTCATTCTGCCTTTCTTCACGGCCATCGGGCGGGGCTTCGCCTGGCGCATTGCGCTGGGACGCGCCTATGTCGGAGAAGGGCGCTGGGCGGAAGCCGAGCAGGCGCTGCGTGTCTTCGACCGGGCGGGCTACCACCCCTTCGATTCCCACGCAGAAGGGGCGTACTGGATGGCCGTCACCCATCGTGCCCAGGGGCGGCCCGAGGCGGCGCGGCGGCTGTTCGGCTTTGTCAGTCGCCAGGGGCGCGAACCGTGGCAGAGCAGGGCTTTGGCGGAAGCCGCCGCGCCTGATGCCGCCGCGTCTCCCGATCCTTCTGACCGTTAATCCTCCTGCCTGACCGGGCAGCATTATTCCTGCAATGCGCCGGAGGAGACGCAGTGGCGCAGTGCATTGAACAGCGTTAACGAACCACCGTGTCCCGATAAAGCGTGGGGCTTGACGGACTGCATTTCAATGGATGCCGCCACCACAGATAGCCATTTAGTGCGCGGGGGCGGGTTCTTTTCCGGCTTCTCGGCGACCAGCGCCTCGGTGGTCAGCACCAGCGAAGCAATCGAGGCCGCGTTCTGCGGAAGGTTGATATTTGGCAGGCCGTTTAAAGGGTAAAATGAAGCCATGCAGGAGATGGCCGCTATGGATACCGGAAGCATGGTTCATGATGCGACAAACACCGCACTAACGGTAAGGGAAGACCAGCCCATTATGACGGAAGAAGAAGCCGAAGCTGTACAGGCTATTCTGGGAAAACTCAACGAAGCAGCGGACGGAATGATACAAAGCTTAGAGCGTATGCATCTGCTTATGGAGGATATTAAAAGCGAACTGCGCGCGGCCCATGGAAAGCAGCATGCGACGCAGGAGCAGAAAGTTGCCGTTTAACATTTCCGGTCCGTTAAGCGAACTGCTCAGAAAGTACTACACGATTCAGGAAAGCTTCAACCGGCTGGAACAAGATATGCGTGATGTGCGCAATGACTTATCGACGCTGCGGTCGGATCATAATGATCTGAAGGCGCGGGTGTCGCGTCTGGAGGAGGCACGTAACACAACGGCGGCGGAAGTACGTGCCATCATCGCCGAAACGGTCGGGGACCTGCGTGTAAAGTTCGCCGAAACACAGGCCGAATTGTGTGTCAGAGCAGCAGAGGCGCAGGCAGCCCTGCCTCTGCCACCGGATAGCGAAACGACGTAAATGGCAAAGGAAACCGGAAAGGGGCGTGACCCAGGTGGTCATGCCCCTTTCGTTTCTCCAACTGCGGAGCGGAATCTTTAGGACATTCCGCCCATGCCGCCGGGCATTCCACCGCCGCCGCCGCCAGGCATCGGAGGCGGGTTCTTCTCGGGCTTCTCGGCGACCATCACGCGTCCAGTGGTCAGCACCAGAGGCATGGAGGCTGCGTTCTGAAGCGCGAAGCGCGTCACCTTGGCCGGGTCCACGACACCCGCCGCCAGCAGGTCCTCGTAGTTGCCGGGTGGCCGCGCGCCCAGGCCGTCGCCGGACTTCTTGATGCGGTTGACCACGACCGAGCCTTCCTGACCCGCGTTAATAGCGATCTGGCGGGCCGTTCCTCCAGCGCGCGCTTGACGATGTTCGCGCCAATCGCCTCGTCGCCGGTGATGTTGGTCATGTCGATGGCCGCGACAGCGCGCAAGCGCGGTGCCGCCGCCGGGGACGATGCCCTCCCTCGACCGCCGCGCGGTGGCCGAAAGCGCGTCCTCGATACGCAGCTTCTTTTCCTTCAGCTCGGTCTCGGTGGCCGCCGACCTGAATCACCGCAACGCCGCCCGACAGCTTGGCAAGACGCCGAAGCTTCTCGCGGTCGTAGTCGGAGTCGGAGCGGTCGATCTGCGCCTCGATCTGGGCGATACGGCCCTGGATGGACTGCTGCGAACCCGCGCCCTCGACAATGGTGGTTCCTTCCTTGGTGACGACCACTGCTTGGCGCGGCCCAGGTAGCTCATATCCACCTGAGCTTGATGCCCAGGTCTTCGGTAATGAACTTGCCTTCGGTCAGGACCGCCAGGTCTTCCATCGCCTTGCGGCGGTCGCCGAAGCCGGGGCCTTGACCGCGACGACATTGACCGTGCCGCGAATCTTGTTCACGACCAGGGTCGCCAGCGCCTCGCCCTCGACATCCTCGGCGACGATCAGCAGCGGGCGTCCGCCGCCGCGAATCACCTGCTCCAGAAGGGGGATCAGATCGGCGACCGCGCTTACCTTCTTCTCGAAAAGCAGAACGGCTGGCCCTCCAGCACGGCCTCCATGCGCTCGGGGTCCGTCACCATGTAGGGGGAGATATAGCCCTTGTCGAACTGCATGCCCTCGACCAGGTCCAGGCTCGTCGCGGTGCCCTTGCTCTCCTCGACGGTGATGACGCCGTCCTTGCCGACCTTGTCCATCGCCTCGGCAACCAGTTCGCCGATGACTTTATCGTTGGCGGAGATGGTGGCGATGTTGGTGATCGCCTCCTTGCTTCTACCGGGTGGCGATCTGCTTGATGTGGGCCACGGCGGCCTGACGGCGCGGTCGATGCCACGCTTGATCAGCATGGTTGAACCGGCGGCGACATTGCGAAGACCCTCGCGGACAATCGTCTGCGCCAGCACGGTCGCGGTGGTCGTACCGTCCCCGGCCACATCGTTTGTCCGGGACGCAACTCACGCACCAGCTGCGCGCCCATGTTCTCGAACTTGTCCTCGACCTCGATCTCCTTGGCGATGGTTTCCGCCGTCGTTGACGATGGACGGGAGCCGAACTTCTTCCAGCACGACGTTGCGGCCCTTCGCCCTAAAGTCACCTTCACCGCATCGAGGATGTTGACGCGCTCCAGCGAGCGCCGCGCCTGCTCTTCAAAACGAAACCTGGTCGTCATATCTCGTTATTCTCCACGATTCCCAGAATGTCGTCCAGGCGAAGAATCATTACTCTTCGCCGCCCACCTTGACCTCGGTGCCGCCGTACTTGCTGTAGACGACGCGACTCCACCGACCCAGTACTTCCATCGCGGCAACGGAGCCGTTGTCCAGGGTCTTGCCGGGGCCGACCGCCAGCACTTCGCCGGTCTGCGGGCGCTCCTTGGCCGTGTCGGGAAGAACGATGCCGCCGCGCGAAGTCTGCTCGGCCTCTACGGCCTTGACCACGACGCGGTCGCCAAGCGGCTTAAGCATCTGCATCTACCTCCATGTTCGATTTGAATAGTTTGGAAAACGATATTCAGAGTGAAGCGGCAGGGCAACCGGCGAATTAGCACTGCCTATTGCGTCTGCCAACCGCCGTTGATTGTACCAAAACATTCTGGTTGTTTCAAGAGGCATGACAACAATCTTCCGAAAAAATCGGAAGGTGACGCAAAGGATTCCGGCTCTGCCGGTAGAAGCACACTTGAGGAGGTCCTGACAATGTGGTGGAGGAAACAATGGTGGGTCGTACTGGGCGTTGCTGCTGGCTGCGGCCACAACAGACGCTTCACTGCTCGCGATGCACAAGGGGGAAAGGCTGTTTTGCGCAGATCGTCTCAAGGAGACTTTAGGCGTTTCTTTCTTTTTACAATTGGGTGTCTGACCGTGAAGTCATTAGCCCGTTACCGGGAAGGGGAGAGCGCGGCCTGTGCCTTGTAGACACCACAACGGGCGCGGAGACGCCGCTGAATGCCTTTAACAAACGTTGGTGCAAATTACTCCCATCGGCGACCAGCGGCTTGCCCCCTGTACACCGGCAGGTTCGCTGGTTCTTTGTCGCCAGACGGGAAGCGGTTTTACTGGCAGGATTGCTCCAATGTCGATGCGCCTTCGAGGCGGCAAGGATACCCGCTACGTTGCGCTTCTGAACGGAGAAGGCAGCGCCGCCGACTGCCCACAAATGACGTGTATGACGACGTGCCCTGGTTCCCCAATGGGACGCCCGATGGGGCGTGGCTGGGTAGATATTCCGCGTGTGGGCGACACTCTGGTGGCGCGAATTTATTCCTTCAATACTGACGCAGCGCCCCGCGACGTATCCATTCCGATTTCCCGTGGTTCCCGGCTCCAATGACGGGCGCGGAAACCTGCATCGTTCCGTGCTTGGCTTTACCCCTAAAGACGGCTCATCGCTGGAACCGGAGCATGAGGTTGACAACAACAACCATAATCGTGATGCCACTGGCCCGGTAGAGTTCGGGTATTGAACTCGGTGCCAGGCCGCCACGCGAATACTGGATACCGATACCGCCGAAGTCCCTTTTCGGGTGAGGCAGACCTTTTTCGCCCCAGGGCGACTGATTGGCCTGATACAGCGAGTTCGCGTTGGAGGAGGAACCTCTGCGTTCCGGTTCGGGATTCGCGCGATGGCTCCATTCGCGCAAAACCCGTCGGGTATGCGCGAAGAGCTTTGGGTTACCTGCTTGGATGGCAGCCAGAGACACACCGCTGGTTATCGAGAACACGAGCTATCCACCACGCACGGCGACCCTAATACCAGTCTCCTGTGAGATTGCCGTTTGTTAGTGCTATATTGTTTTCATGCGCGGCAAAGTGACTCGGGTCGCTTTGGCATCGGGCGATGACGAATCGTCTTTGAAAGCGGCCTATCAGCAGGAGAAAGACCATCAAGTCAAGCCGAAACTGCACCTTTTATGGCTGGTTCGGCAGGGGCATCAGATTCGTCAAGCGGCGCAAGTGGTGGGCGTGACAGCCGAACGGGGCAACGCTGGATCGCCTGCTATCGCAAGGGTGGCTTAGACGCTGCGTCGGCGCAAGCGAGCGGGCAAAGGCAAAGCCAGTTACCTGACGCCAGAACAGAAACAGCGGCTCAAAGCGTGGGCCAATGCTGGAATCTGGAGAGCGTGCCTGATGCGGTGGCCTTTGTCGCCCAAGAGTTCGGCGTCACCTACAGCGCCCGGCCTCTTAAGCCGCTGGTGATGCTGCGCCTCAGAAAGAAAATGTTGCGTCCGCAGAACGCCAGGTGCCAGTGCCCAGGTACAGGAGGCGTTCAAAAAGGGGGCTAAGGGATTGGCTGCTCTCGGCAGCAATCCAGCAGTGTTACCTTCTGTGACGAGATGCGCCTGGGCCTGCATAGTCAACTTCGCGAAGACGCTGGTGCGAAATCGGAGTGAAGCTGGTCCAGCCCCAGCAGGATGCGCTTTGAGTGGGCATGGCTCTCGGTCTGTGTCGACGTGACTGCCTGCCGCCTGACCTGGTGCTGGCAACCAAACCTGAAGGTGGCAAGCATGCTGAAACCCTGAGCGGTTTTATCAGGCGGTATCGTCTGCTGATCTGGGACAATGCTCCGGCGCATCGGGCCAAAGTCGTGCGTGACACGGCCCTTGCCGTGGGTTTCTGCCGCCGTTTTCGCCGGAACTGAACCCGTGGAGCGTCTCTTTGAGGAGGTGCGCCGCCATGTGGGAGGGGCGGTTGTATGAAAACGCTCCAAGACAAAGTGGAGGCGGTCGAGCGGTTTCGAAACGCTGGCTGCTGACACCGAGCGGTTGCGCCGTTTGATTGGCTGGGACTGGATTATCCAGGTTGGCGCAGAACTAAAGAAGTCAGTGTTCCCGAAGCTAACTGCTGGCAACATCATAGGATATTGGTATAACATCGCAATCCGCAATGGACCCCGGACGGAAAGCGCATCAGTCTCATCTATAAGGGCGCGCTGTATACGGTTCCCGCCGAATAAGCGACCGACCGGTTCTAACTCAAGTCTGTTGCTTGCCCGGCTGAGGCGGGGTTCTTTCTGCGCGGGCGGGTGGGCCAGGGGAGGGATGCGCGCCGGGGAAAGCGGCGGCGCTTCTTCCGCGACGACGCCGTGCAGTTCCGCCGCCGCCCGTGTGACAAAGGCCTCGAAGACACGGTAGCACTGGGCGCAGCCCATGACGTTTTTCGGTATGCAGTTCTGCTGCCGTCATGCCGCAGTTGGGGCATTGCAGCGGGCTGGCAGAGTTTCGTTGGCGGCGTTTCCGTCTACAGTAACCCAGTATAGCAGAACGATTCGGGGAGGGCAACGTTGGGTGGTTCATCTTGGGATAAGGCACGCCATCGAATGAATTCGATGGTGCCTTCATAATTCTGAATCGCGCCCGGCAACGTCCGGTCAGGAGGAGACGCCCCCACGCACGTCGAAGTGCTTTATCGGGCGACAGCGAGCGCCTATAAGGCTTTTGAAGGAGGCAGCGCAGGCAAATGGCGACGGTAATTGAACGACGGGCAGAAGATGCGCCCGAAACGGAACCGTCGCCCGTGCCGCGTCCCGAGGCGCGTGATGGCGGCGGTTCCGAGGACGGTCGGGTCTGCCGCCTGCCCTGCGCTGCGTCCCGGTGCCTTCTTTATCGCCCTGCCGCTGATCGTGCTGATGCCTTCTGGATCATCCACGCCGAACGGGTCGGCTACGGGCCGTTTTACGACTATCTCCTGTTCGCCAATGTCCTGTTTCTTTTGACGGTGCTGCTGGCGCTGAATATCGGATTACGCCGATTCGCTCCGCGCCTTTCGCTGTCGCAGGCGGAACTGCTGCTTATTTATACAATGCTGGCCGTCGGGGCGGCGCTGGCGGGGCAGGACATGGGCAGCGCGCTTTTGCCGATGCTGACGCACCTACCAGTACAGCACCTCCGCGAACGGCTGGCTGGATCGCTTCGGCGCGTTTCTGCCCCGGCCTTTGACGGTCTCCGACCCCAGAGCGCTGGCGGGCTTTTATCAGGGACATACGACGCTGTACCGGCCCGAACACCTGGCGGCGTGGGCGGGGCCGGTCGCGCTGTGGACGATCTTCACCGTCGTGCTGTTCGGGACGATGATGTGTTTGAACGTTCGTGCGAAAGGGCTGGCAGGATCGTGAGCGACTGCCGTTCCCGATTGTCGAGATTCCCCTTCAGATGACCGACCCCTCGGGGCACATGTGGAAAAGCCGTCTGTTCTGGCTCGGGTTCTCCTTGTGCGCGGCTATCGAGATCATCAACGGCCTGCACTGGCTGTACCCTTCCATCCCGTCCATTAACGTTCAGCATGTGAATTTGCAGGGGCAGGGGGTGTTCGCGACGCGACCCTGGAACGCGACCGGCTTTACCACCTACTCGTTTTATCCCTTCGCCATCGGCCTGGGCTATCTGCTGCCGCTCGACCTGCTTTTCTCCTGCTGGTTCTTTTATCTCTTCTGGAAGGCGCAGCTTGTCACTTCAGCGGCGATGGCCTGGGACGTCACCCCAGACTTCCCGTTCGTCCGCGAGCAGGCGTTCGGCGGCTATATCACCATTCTGGTGTTTATGGTCTGGAACGGGCGCAACTATTTCCGCGAGATGTGGAAACGTATCTGGGGCGAGCCGTCCGACGTAGACGACCGCGCGGAGGCGCTGACCTACCGCCGCGCCGCTGCGGGATGGCTGGCGGGCACGGCGTTTCTGGTGGGATTTATGGTCTGGGCCGGGCTTTCGCCGCTGGTGGCCGTAGCCGCCTTCGTGATCTATTTCGCGCTCGCGCTCGCGGTAACACGTATTCGCGCGGAACTTGGCCCGCCGGTTCACGACCTGCATTTTTCCGGCCCCGACCACATGCTGACCCGCTCGTTCGGAACCCCCGCCTTTTCCGCGCGCGATTTAACCGTGCTGTCGTTCTTTTACTGGTTCAACCGCGCCTACCGGTCGCACCCGATGCCGTTCGGGGCGGAAGGACTGAAGGCGGCCAAAGACACGGGCGCAAGCCAGAAGATTATGTTCTGGGCGACGATGCTTGCCGCCGTGGTGGGCACGGTCGCCGTCTTCTGGGCCTATCTGCACATTGCCTATTCCCTGGGTGCGCAGGCGCGGATGCGCGGCGGCGGCGGCTTTGCCGGCGAGGCGTATAACCGCCTGAACGGGTGGCTGCAAAGCCCGACCCCGCCCAACGGCCTGGCGAACGGCGCGGTCGGGGTCGGGTTCTTGTTCTGCTCGGGACTGATGCTGGCGCGTATCAAGTTCCCATGGTGGCCGTTCCACCCCATCGGCTATGCTATCAGTGGCTCGTGGAGCATGAATCTGGTGTGGCTGCCGCTTTTCATCGCCTGGATCGTCAAGGGCGTCCTCATGCGCTACGGTGGGGTTCGCCTGTACCGTCAGGCGATGCCGTTCTTCCTGGGCCTGATTCTGGGTCAGATTCTGCTGGGCTGCGCCTGGCATCTGCTGGGCCTGGCGCTGGACATCGTGCCTTACTCGTTCTGGGGCGGCTAAGGCGCGGACGCCAATCGGTCTTTGTCTTCCAGACTGGCCCGCGCGGTCTCGACGGTAATCGTTCCCGCTTCGAAGAGCTTGACGATGGCGTCATCCACCGTCCGCATTCCCATATGGCGTCCTGCCTTCATAATCCGGGGAAGCTCCTCGGGGCGTCCCTCCTGAATCATCACCCGTACCTCAGTTGTGGCGGGCAGGATTTCGTAGGCGGGCGCGCGGCCAGTGGGAACCCGGGGCAGGAGCCGCGGCCCGAACGCAGTGATAAATCTGCGCGCCATCGTTCCCAGAAGCGCGGCGCGCGGTTCGGGAAATGAGCCGACGATCTGCTGAACCGCTTCAACGGCGCTGTCCGCATGCATCTGGCAGATGACGAGACGACCGGATTCCGCAAGAACGAGGGCCAGGCGCATCGCCTCGAAACTGGGAATGGCTCCCAGGAAAACGACATCGGGATCGGCTTTCATCACCGTCTGTATGCCCTGCTCAAAACGCTGGGCATCGTACCCGACGTAGAGTGATGTCACCAATCCCTGTCGGCTTTCAAACAGATATGACGGTTCTTCTTCGACTGTGAAGATACGCGCGGCGCGCCTTTGGTTCACGGCATCGACCAGCGCGGCGCAGGTGGTCGTCTTGCCGCTGCCGGTCGGCCCGGTTATCAGGATCAGGCCCGATGTCTCCTCCGCCGCCTGCTGGAACGTAGAGACGGCATCGAATCCGATCTGCTCGAGGGGGGGGATGGTATCGAGAAGGGGACGAACGACCGCCCCTATGCGACTGCCGCCTTCACGAAAGACGGACACAACGAAAGGGTGCTCGTTATGCCGGATCACGGTTTCCCGACCCCACTCCGCACTCGGAAGCGCCGGATGGTCAGTGGAAATGTGGGGCAAAAGCAGCGTCTCTAGGCTGAACTTATCCAGCGCCGGTGCGCCGGAGCGCACCAGCGAGCCGCTGACGCGGAATACCGGCGGCTGGTCCATGACGAGGTGCAGCGCCGCCGCCTGACGCTCGGTAAGTTCCGTCAGCAGAATGTCCAATGTCATTGCTTCGTCCTCTCTTAAGGAATGTTTACCGGCAGGTCTGACGGGGCGGCGGCGTAGGGAAAGGCGCGCACGGACGGTGTTGAAAGAGGCGCGGTAGACGGGTAGGCCGACCGCTGACGCCGCAGATCGGCGACCTCGACCCGCAGCGTCTGGAGTTCGGTTCGCAGCCGCCGTATTTCGTCCAGCAGGTCGGACAGGCGCGGCTGCTCTATCTCCCGGCGCACGACTGCCCACACATCGCCGCCGCCTTCGACCTCCCAGGCGCGAGCTGCCTTCCGCAGGGCTGTTTGCGCCACGTATTCTTCGCGGCAGTCGGCGCACTGCGTCAGGTGTTCCCGAACCTGCGCGGCGCTGGCCTGCGTCAGTTCACCATCCACCAACGCGGTCAGGTGATCGCGCACCGCCAGGCAGTTCATGTTTCTTCTTCCTTTATCCATGTTTCCAGGCATCGTCGCAGCGCGGCCACCGCCAGATGTTTGCGGGATGCAACGGTTCCGATAGGGCAGTCCAGTACGTCGGCGATATGGGCATAGGAAAGGCTTTCGTACTCGCTCAGGATAAAAACCGCTCGCTGTGGTTCGGGTAGTGTCTGCACCGCCTGCCGTATTGCGTCCGCCAGCGTCCGCTGTTCTACCTGCCGTTCCAAACTGTCAGCGAGGAAGCCGCTGGCGTCCCCGGCAGACTCCTCGTTTCGGCGGGAGCGGGCATGATCGAGACAAACATTGCGTACGATACGCAGCAGAAGGTGCTCCAGGCGACCCTGCGGGCGATACCGCAGCCGTCCCTTCCACAGCCGCAGGAACGCTTCCTGAACGGCATCCTCCGCCGCCTCAGCATCTCCCAGCATCCGGTGAGCGAAGCGAACGAGACGCCGCTGATAGGCGATGACCAGGCAGCCGAAAGCCTGCGTATCTCCATCGGCTGCCTGCTTCATCAGAGCGTCTTCGTCCAACGGCGGAACCTCCACTAAGATAAACGCAGCAAACGGCGATCTTCTTCACTTCAGGGGAGGACAAAAAAAGGCGGGGATGGCATCGACTGCCATCCCCGCCGTTTTCATCGGTGCATGACCGGTACGCTCGTTGTCACGAGCGGGCCGATCTGGTCACCGCGCGCCGCGACGATCCCCAGACGGACCGGCAGTCCGCCAACGGTCCCGACGTTCGCCACAAGCCCCAGGTTGACATAACGACCGTCAAACTGCGCCGAGGCATTCAGCCGCCGCGTCAGGCGCGCGTTGCCGCCCACGAGTGGGCGGAGCTTTTTCTCGTTGCTGATCCGCGCGGCGCCGACATACAGGCTGAGCGGAACGCCGGTCGTTCGCTCGATGTCTTTGGCGACCGTGGCGAAAACGCCCTGCCGCCCGCCGCCGAGCGAATCCAAAAGAAGGCCCGCCGTTAGCGCCGGACGCTCCCGTGTTTCCGGCATAAGCGTGTAGGTGGCGAGGGGCCGGATAATGTTCTGCTTCCACAGGTAGCCGAATCCGACTTCCAAACGCCCGGTCAGGCCATAACGGACAAAGGTTTCCGTCTTTCCGGCAAGCCCTTCCGAGTGCATGGTGGCAAGGAATACATGCCCTTTGGTTACTGTTGCCCCCACCGAACCGGTGGGATCCCCGCTTTGCGCAGAGTAGCCGCTGGCGGGTCACAGGGGTCACGGCGGGGCGGACTGGGCACGCGCCGTCGGCGCTGCCGCCGCCACAACGCCCAGAGCGGCGAGGGTTAACCACAGGTGACGAAAGTTCATGGTGCTGCCTTTCTGGCTGAAGCGGGAGCGATACGTACCGCTCCCGCTTCGTGTTCGTGTGTCAGGCCGGGCAGCAGGCGGCTTTTTTCGACGTTCCTGCGGCGGCGGCACTTTTGCCGGCGCAGCAGTTATTGGTCTTGCAGCCGCAGGAGTCCGTGCAGACACCCTTGTCGGGAAGGCAGCAGGACTTGTCGGTCTTGCAGCACCCCGCTACGGAGCAGCACGGGCCGTTCGCGCAGCAGTTGCCGCCGGAGCAGCAGGAAGGCGCGGCAGCCGGGGTCACGCGCGGGGCGCGGGGTGCTCCCGTCTTCCCCACCGACGAAGCGAGAACAGACCGCTTGCCGACGGTCACGAGGTAATCACGGCTTTTCGCGGCAGGCGCGGCGGCACAGCAGGACATGGCCCCCTTTTCGGCAGGCTTGGCAGCCTGCGCGGCAACGGGCACGAGGGAAACAGCCGCCACGGCAAGGGCGGCAAGAAACGCCAAACGGAATCGGTTGATAGTTTTCACTTTTTTTCTCCTGACGATTTGAGGAACGAGAGCGCCGGGGGCATTGCGCCCCAGGACGAGTTGAAAGACGGCGCGCCGATGCGGTGGGCGCGGCTTTATGTCAGGAGAAAAAGGGAGGGGCGCGGGGAGACGCGGTCCGAAACGGCGGCCCGCGCGGGGCGGGCATATCCGCAGGGGGCGTGAGCGCAGTGCTTACGGTGGCGGATGGAACGTACAGAACCGGTATGGCAGGTGCCCACGCGACGGCAAAAATAGGCGAAGCCGGGGTGACAGCCGGAAGGTCGGCGCGGTTCGGACTTTGCCGCAGATCGCAGCAGCCCGGATCGGTCAGGGCGTAACGGACAGCGCCGTCGGCGGCGAGAATGGGTGCAACGGCGCAGCATCCGTTTTCCGACGCTTTTGCTTTGTCGGCGGCGACCGACGCCATGGGAAGACCGGTGATACGGCAGACGAGCAGGGGAGCCGCCGGAATAGACAACATTCCCGCCAGCAGGCAAAGCGCCGTATACAAAGATAGTGTCCGTCGGGTCATCTGTTTCTATAATACGCATACCGCGCGGCAAACGTTACCCCTGCCGAAACTTTCTATTTACGCGGCGGCGCTCAGCAGGCGGACACGCTCTTCTTCGGATAGATCGCCGACTGTCTTGAACTGTTCCTGGTACAGGTCGTGGTAGACGCCGGGCCGGTTGACCAGTTCGGTGTGCGTACCGAAGTCGGTGATTCGTCCTTCGTTCATGACGATGATGCGGTCGGCATTCATGATGGTCGAAAGGCGGTGGGCGATCACAAAACTGGTGCGGCCTTTCATCAGGTCGGCCAGCGCCGCCTGCACGTTCGCCTCGGTGTGCGAATCGAGCGCCGAGGTAGCGTCGTCCAGAATCAGGATGCGCGGGTCGGCAAGAAGGGCGCGGGCAATCGCCATGCGCTGCTTCTGCCCGCCCGACAGCTTGATGCCGTCCTCGCCGATCTTGGTGTCGTACTGGTCGGGCAGGCTCATGATGAAGTCGTGCAGGTCGGCGGACTGCGCGGCGGCGATGATCTGCTCGTCGCGGGCGCTTTTCTTGCCGTAGCGAATGTTTTCCCTCAGGCTGACCGAGAACAGGATCGTCTCCTGCGCAACCATGCCGATGTGTCGGCGCATGGTTTCCAGGCGCACCTTGCGAACATCGTGGCCGTCCACCAGCACCTGACCCTCGTTGGCGTCATAGAAACGCGCCAGCAAATTGACGATGGTCGTCTTTCCCGCGCCGGAGGGGCCGACGATGGCGATAATCTCGCCGGGGTTGACACGGAACGACACATCGTGAATGACGGGCTGCTCGGCGTCATAACCGAAGGTGACGTTGCGGAACTCCACCTCGCCGCGCACGGTGGGAAGATGGACCGCATCGGGCGCATCGATGATCTCCGGGCGGGTGTCCAGCGTCTCGAAGACACGATCCACCGCCGCGAGCGCCCACTGCACCTGGACATTGAAGTCCACCAGACGCACCGCCGGGTCGTACAGGTAGTTGAGATAGCCGTAGAACGCCAGCAGTTCGCCCGGCTTCAGATTCTGGCCCATCACCAGCGAACCGCCGTACCAGAGAAGGCCGCCCGTGCCGAGCATGCGGATAAACTGGGACGTGGCCCCCAGAAAGCGATTCAGCTTGGTCTGCACCATGCCCAGCTCGAAGTTGCGGGCCACGGTCTCCATGAAGTAGTCCGTCTCGTGCTTTTCCCGCACGAACGCCTTGACCACGGCGATGGCCGAGACTTTCTCCGTCAGCGTCGCGATCATCTTGTCGCGCCGCTCCTGTAGCTCCACCGAAACTTCCCGAATGCGCGACAGAAGCAGCTTGTAGTTGACCACGTACAGCGGCAAAATCGCCAGCGCCAGCAGCGCGAGCCGCCATTCCAGGTACAGCAGCCAGCCGATGACCATGAAGACCGTGGCGACATCCGTGATGAAGTTGACAAAGCCCTGCGTGAGCGCGTACTGAATCACGTCGATGTCGTTAGTAAGGCGAGCCATGATCTTGCCGGGCTGCCGACCGTCATAGTAGGCCAGGCTGAGGCGCTGAAGGTGACGGTACGACTGGAAGCGCAGGTCGAAAATGACGCGCTGCCCGAGCCACCCGATCAGATAGTTCAGGGTGTAGGAAACCAGGCCGCGAACGAGATACAAACCGATGACGCCCCAGAAGATCAGCCAGAGCATGTCGCGGTCTTTTTTGGGAATCGCAACGTCGATGACCTGTTTCTGCATCAGCGGCATCGGGATCGCCGACAGCGTGACGACGAACATCAGCATCACCGCGAAGGCGACGCGGAAACGGTACGGCCTCAGATAGCGAAGCAGGCGCTTGAAATTGTCCATAATCGTTTGCTGTTATGCGGCGGCCACAGGACGGACACCGTCTGCAGGCCGGGCACCGTCTGCGGGATAAACACCGTTTTCCGTGTGCGTATCACCGGCGGCTTCGAGTTCGGCGCGGAACTGCTCGGCGTACAGGCGCGCATAGATGCCGCCGTGCTCGATAAGCTGCGCGTGCGTTCCCATCTCCTTGATCTCGCCCAGTTCCATGACGACGATCTTATCGGCTTTGACGATGGTGGACAGGCGGTGGGCAATAACAAAGCTCGTCCGCCCCTTCATCAGCGTGTCCAGCGCGTCCTGAATTAGAGATTCGGTTTCGGAATCCAGCGAACTGGTCGCTTCGTCCAGCACCAGAATGCGCGGGTCGGCAAGCAGCGCACGGGCGATGGCGATGCGCTGTTTTTCGCCGACGGAGAACTTGACGCCCTCCTCGCCGATCTTGGTGTTGTAGCCTTCCGGCAGCGCCTCGATGACGTGATGGATATTGGCCGCCTGCGCCGCCTCCTCGATCTCGGCGTCCGTCGCTTCCAGCCGCCCGTAGCGCAGGTTTTCGCGCACGGTCGCGTGGAAAAGGATGCTTTCCTGAAGCACGACCCCGATCTGGCGGCGCAGACTTTCCAGATTGATTTCCCGCACATCCTTACCGTCGATGGTGATGCGGCCCTTCGTCGCGTCGTAGTGGCGGCTCAGAAGGCTGATCATCGTCGTTTTGCCGGAACCCGAGCCGCCGACGAAGGCAATCATCTGGCCCGGCTCGATAGCCAGATCAATCCCTTTCAGAACATACTGTTCCGGCTCATACGCGAACCAGACGTCTTCATACCGAACCTGACCGGCAATCGTGGGCAGTTCCGGGGCCTTCGGGTCGTTCTGCACGGCGGGCGGCGTATCCAGAAGGGTGAAGATACGGTTCAAGCCCGCCTGGGTCCGTGCGATCTGGTCGTTCATCTGGATCAGCCGCACGGTCGGCGCATACAGATAGGTCGTCGCAAGAATCAGAAACGCTACCAGGTCCCCAGCGCGCATGGTGCCATTGATGACGGCGTTGCCGCCCACGCATAAAATGATGGCCGTTCCGATAGCGCCGATAAACTCCGCCCGCGCCCACAAGCCCGTGCCCATCTTGCTCTGATTGACGTTCAGGTTCAGGTTGTCCCGGTTCAGCGACGTATAGTTTCGCACCTCGGCCCGTTCCTGAGCATACGACTTGACAACCTGAACGCCCGCCAGCTTTTCCTGAAGGTCGGAAAGGATGACGCCGCGCAGTTCGCTGATCTTGGCGGCGTTCTCGCTCAGACGCTGACGGGTGAGATAGTAGTTGACAACATAGACCGGGTACACGGACAGCGCCAGGAGAGATAGCCGGGGGTCTTCCCGGAAGATCAGAAAAAGGACGCCCGCCAGGGTGACGCCGTCCTGAATGACGGTAACGAAGCCGGAGGTAATAAGCTGGTTCACCTGGCCGACATCGTTCACTATGGTCGCCACCAGTTTTCCCGTCTGTGCTTTCTCGAAGAAGCCCTGCGACAGGTTCTGGAGATGGCCGTACAGCTTGCGGCGCATGTCGTACATGAACCGCTGCCCCAGATAGGTTACCAGCACGCTCATTCCGAAGCCGACCGCGCCGGAAGCGGCGGCGATACCCATAATTGTCGCGAAGGTCAGGGCAAGGTTGATGGGCTGTCCGGCAGTCAGACGGTTGAATAGATGACCGATGATAGCGGGGATTTGCAGCGAGAGAATTGCGTTGCAGACGGTCAGAAAACCGACGATAATCATCGTCCTGACATAGGGACGCAGTTCCCGGATGAATCGGGCAAGGAGTTTCACCTTGGTCTTTCCTCCCAGCGTCTCCGTGGGGGAAACGCTTACGGCGGGGTATACCCGGTGAACAGTATACCCTCAAAGGCCGCGACAAGCACGGCAAAGCCCCCGGCACGCTATCGTAGCGCCGAGGGCTTCGCCTCAAACCACGGTACACCCGAATGCGGGTCCCCGCACAGAAATGACACGCTCGAACTGTTGGTATGCCTCGTTTCGTAGCAAGCGTGTCGCTTACCAGTCCATTGGCGTTTACCTTCCTTTCAGTGTCACCGTACTTATACCGGACTGAAAACGCCGCTAAACCTGATTTTAATGTCGGCGCAAAAAATTTTCGACGAGGGACACCAGAGGCGGGACTTTACCGGCCATAGAACCAGGCAGTGCCGACGACAACACAATTTCTGAATCATCTTCACCTCAGCTTTCGAACTGGCGAAAACTTTGTAGGTCCAAGTCCGGCGGGAAGCGCGAAACCACTATCGTTCCTTCCAATAGACCGGTTAGAAAAGATGTGAGCGAAGTCGGGTACTCGTCGTAAACATCATCGTAGTCGGCATTAAGTACTACAGTCGTCCATTCCTCGGGATGCCCTGTTGTACGCCAGAAGAACGCACCACCATTTTCATCTACTCCCCAAGGCAACAACCCCCCTGGTTCCGGATACGTGGGAAAGGGCGGCCTGCCTTCGGGAAACTCTTCTTTACGCCACTCGTACAGATTCAGAATCTCATCTTTGAACTCCAACAGGGGCCATTCTTCATAGAACGGACTGATAAGGGCGATGTAACCGGCAAACCAGCCAGTGCCATAGGTATCAATGAATTGCTTATAGTCCAGGGGAAGCGTCGTGCCAAGAGCTTGCTCGACGCTCTGCCATTTGTCCGGTGTGCCTGTACCGACCGGCGCTGCTGGTGGAGGTATCAGTTGTCTAATTCTGCTGAGTAAGGCTTCGGACACGCTCTCTCCTTATACACACCAACACTGTCATTATGCCGCTCCAGCAAGCAGATTGCCATACTGGACACGCTTATAGGCCCAACACGCACAGCCTGCAGGACAGGGAGCCAAGCCCACCGACGGCGGAGCTATCCGGTGTTTTTGTCGAGCCGCACCGTGCGCGGCGACAAGAGCCGCATGCCGTTCAGAATGACGATCAGCGCGCTTCCTTCGTGCCCCAGAACGCCGAGGGGCAATGAGAGAAAGCCCGTGACCGTGGTTGATAGGAGCACGATTACCGCGCCGAGCGAGATGATCACGTTCTGCCGGACAATGCTCCGAGTGGCCCGCGCCAGCCGCACCGCCCAGGGCAGGCGCAGCAGGTCATCCGACATCAGCGCGGCATCGGCGGCTTCAAGGGCCGCCGCCGTTCCGCCCGAACCCATCGCCACCCCGACCGTCGCCGCCGCCAGCGCGAGCACATCGTTGATACCGTCCCCGATAAAGATGACGCCGCCGGGCCGGGCCGCGAGTTCCGTACCGCCGCCAGCTTATCTTCCGGCAGCAGGCTCGCGCGCACGTCGGCGATTCCTGCCGCCTGCCCGATTTTGCCGCCGCCGCCGCGCTGTCACCGGTGAGGATCGTGGCGGACAGTCCCAGACTTTGGAGAGCGGCGACTGCCTCGAGCGGCTTCCGGGCGCGCTTCGTCCGCCACCGTCAAAAACCCCGTGGAGAACGCCGCCGCAGGCCACGAAAAGGCGTGTTACCCCGTTGCTGTCCCCAATGTCGCGGGTCGCATCAAGAGCGATTCCCTGCTCCCGAAGCAGTTCCGGCGTGCCAATAAGAACGGTTGCGTCATTTAGGGTAGCGGAAATGCCCCCTCCCCGGCAGGCTCAGCACATTCCGCGCCTCGTGAAAGGGAACGCCGCGCCGTTCGGCTTCACGCACCACCGCATCGGCCAGCGGGTGCTCGGAGCGCCGCTCCACGGATGCCGCGAGCGCCAGCAGATCGTCTTCGCTCCCCATCAGAGCATGAACGCGCGTCACCTGCGGCTTGCCCTGCGTCATTGTGCCCGTCTTGTCCAGCGCGGCGTGGCGCACACCCGCGAGGGCTTCTAAAAACGCGCCCCCTTTTACCAGAACGCCGCCGCGCGCCGCGCGGGCAATACCCGAGACATAGGCTACCGGGGTCGCGATAATCAACGCGCAGGGGCAGGAAACGACCAGCAGTGTGAGCGCACGGTACAGCCAGTCCTGCCCCGGCGAAACGAATGGGCCGATGACGGCAAGCCCGATGGCAGCGGCGATAACCAGCGGCGTATAGATGCGCCCGAATCGCTCCACCAGCGCCTGCGTCGGAGCCTTCTGCGCCTGCGCCTCTTCCACCAGATGCAGAATACGCGCCAGTGTCGAGTCGGTAGCCGCCGCCGTCACCTCCACCGCCAGCGCGCCGTTGCCGTTCACGGAACCGGCGTACACGGTGTCGCCGGGCGCTTTCGAGCGCGGCAGTGACTCGCCGGTTATCGCCGCCTCCGCCACGGCGGAGACTCCCTCGCACACACGCCCGTCGGCAGCAATCTTCGCGCCCGGTTCGACCAGAATCACGTCGCCGAGCGAAAGTAATGCGGCGGGAATCATCTCTTCCCGACCGTCGGGACGGCGCACCCGCGCCTCGTTCGGCGCGGCCTCGATCAGCGCGCTCAGGGAGCGGCGGGTGCGCTCCATGGCCGCGCCCTCCAGCGCC
The DNA here is from genome assembly GCA_030447685.1 of Armatimonadaceae bacterium. Taxonomy (GTDB): domain Bacteria; phylum Armatimonadota; class Armatimonadia; order Armatimonadales; family Armatimonadaceae; genus JAUJOK01. The sequence continues at coordinate 46,038 of JAUJOK010000016.1, read as the reverse complement.
TCGCCCAGCGCGTATAAAAACACGACCGCCGCCGCCTCTTCCCAGTGGCCGATAATCGCCGCGCCGACTGCCGCCAGCGCCATCAGCAGGTTCGTGCCGACGGAAAAAGTACGCAGCGCGCGCAGACCGGCCAGCGCGAACCGATAGCCGCCGACCACCACACTCGCCGCCAGCGCGCCGTCCGCCCACGGCCCCGCCGAGCGCAGGCCATGCTCCAGAATCAGGCCCAGCAGCAGCAGCAGGCCCGACAGCGCGACGCGCGCCGGTGCGGACAGCAGCTTCCGGTGAAGCGCTGCCGACGATGACGTGTCGGCAGGTTCCGCAGCACCACGCGCCGTATCCTCGACGCGAAAGCCCAGCGCGCCCGCGCGCGACGTGATCTGTTCCACGCCTGCCGTGCCGTTGGCATATTCGACACGCAGCTTTGCGGTGGGAAAGTTGATCGAGGCGGAAACCACGCCCGGCAGTGCGGATACCGCCTTTTCAATGGATTCCGCGCAGTTCGTACAGTCCATGCCGTGAACGCGGTAGGTGCGGTGCCCGAATTCATCGCTCAGCCGCGCCCCGATACGCTCGGCTTCGCGCGCTATCTCGGCGGCTTCGATCTGTTCGGCATCCACGGCCAGCCGCAGCTTCGCCCCGCCGGAGTCCGTCTCGGCCTCGGCGACGCCGGGCAGGGCGCGAACCGCCGAAAGCAGCCGGTCAGCGCACGAAGGACAGGACTGCACAACGCTTTCCGGGAAGGGCACCTCGACGATCTGGCGCGATGAACGGTTCGTGGACATTCGATCAGCAGCTTTCCTCACGGACATGATCCAGGCCGACGTGGAGCAGGCGCAGCACATGGTCGTCGTCCAGGGAATAAAAGACGAGCCGCCCGGCCCGCCGGGTCTTCACCAGGCGCAGCGCCCGCAGCAGGCGAAGCTGATGGGACACATTGGATTGGCGCAGGTTGAGCAGCGCGCACAGGTCGCAGACACACAGTTCGCCCGCGCGCGCGAGCGCGTCCAGCAGCCGCAGGCGCGTCGGGTCTGACAGCGCACCGAAAATCTCACCGAGCCGGGATGCCTCCGCAAACGGCAGATTATCGGGGCGGAGTGCGGCGACACGGTTCTCGTCGATGCTGGGAACGTCGCAGATGTCCGTCTCCGCCGGAACGGCGAGCGTATCGTATGAAAGAGTGTTCATATGTTGTAGTTCTATTGTAGCATATCGGCAGGGCGGGGGCAAAACCTTAGCTGCCGCGTTTTTGGGTAGAAAGCAGATGAGCAGAGAAACCGCCGTCGCACCCGGAAAGGAAAGCAAAATTGCCCGCTAAGAATGACGATCTGCATGGGAACGTTCCCGACAAGGCGGATGTCGCGCTCGTTTTGATCGACGTTATCAACGATCTGGAATTCGAGGAAGGCGAAGCTATGCTGGAACACGCGCTGCCGATGGCGCAGAATATCGCGACACTGAAGCAGCGGGCGAGAAAGCAGGGGATTCCCGCTATCTATGTGAACGACAACTTCGGGCGGTGGCAGTCGGATTTCAACAAACTGGTAGACCACTGCCTGGAAGACGGCATTACCGGCAAGCCCCTGGTGGAGATTTTGCGGCCCGACGAGGACGATTACTTCGTTCTCAAGCCCAAGCACTCCGGATTTTTCTCGACGACGCTGGATACGCTGCTGGACTACCTGAAGGTGAAGACGCTGATCCTGACGGGTCTTGCGGGGAATATCTGCGTGCTGTTCACGGCAAACGATGCCTATATGCGCGACTTCCATGTGCTGGTTCCCGCTGACTGCACGGCATCGAATACTCTCGAAGAGAACCGGGTGGCGCTGGAGCAGATGGAGAAGGTGCTCAAAGCCGATGTGCGGCCCTCCACGGAGCTGGACCTGGGCCGTTTCCGCTGTGAACCCGGCGAGGAGCCTAACCCGAAAACGGAGACGCCGCAGTTCGCCGAAAGCCTCTGAAAGGTCGGGCGCACTCCAGAAGGAGTGCGCCCCATACGATTACCGCTCCCGGCGCTCGACTTCGTTCAGCACCGCGCCCAGAACCTCGTTGCCCAGCTTGAAATCGCGCCGGACACGCGCCTTGAGACCGACCTCGCGGCCTTCGGACGGTGCGCCGTTGCGGCTGAGCACCCAGATGCGGCCTGAGCCGTCATCCACCTGATAGGCGGCGATGTTCAAAAAGCCCAGCGATGGGTCCCACACCTTCGTCACCCGCCCGGCCACGGTGACATCCTTCGAGGCGAACGCTACGGGATCGGCCAGGAGACGGCTGATCCGGTCGGTCTTAGTTCCTTTGCAGCCCACGCCCAGGCCGCCCACAACGGTGCATAAAAGAAGCGCGGCAAGAACCGCTCGTGCTGATTTCATAAAAACAACCTCCTGCATTTTTACCTGAACGTTACCATAAATTGATAGCCCTAACAACAAGACCGCGCTGTAAAGCCGAACCTTCAATGCGCTTGCTTACCGCCTGCTCGTTGACTTGGTGAATTTACGGTCGGTACAATGAGGCGTTATGCAGTTCTTTGATACCCGCGAGCACGCCATGACAATCCTGGCCGCCGCGTTCGAGGCGCGTCTGGAACCGGCGTCGCGCGGCGCGGAGGAGGCGGTTCGGGGTATTATCGAGGACGTGCGGGCGCGCGGCGACGACGCGGTGCGGGAATATACGCGGCGCTGGGACTGGCCCGAAGCGGACGAATTGCGCGTGCCGGACGACGAGATCAGCGCCGCCGCCGACCGGGTGCAGACCACGGACCTGTGGCCGGTTCTGGAGCTTTCGGCACAGCGAATCCGCCGGTTCCATGAACAGCAAAAGCGGACTTCCTGGATGGATGCGTCCCGGCCTGGCGAGATGCTCGGGCAGATTGTGCGTCCCGTAGAGCGCGCCGGGGTGTATGTTCCGGGGGGCACGGCGGCGTACCCGTCCACCGTACTTATGGCGGCGCTTCCCGCCGTGGTCGCCGGTGTGCCCGAAATCGCTGTCGCCACGCCGCCGGGCCGTGATGGCCGCGTGCCGGATGCGACGCTCGCCGCTGCCCGTGTTGCCGGGGTGGAAACGGTCTACCGTATCGGCGGCGCGCAGGCTATCGCCGCGCTCGCTTTCGGCACGCAAACTGTGGCCCGTGTGGATAAAGTGGTCGGTCCGGGTAATCTATATGTTAATCTGGCGAAGCGACTGGTGTACGGCGCGGTCGGCATCGATATGCTGGCCGGACCCAGCGAAGTGCTGGTGCTGGCGGACGACACCGGCGACCCCGCCGCCGCCGCCGCCGATATTCTGGCGCAGACCGAGCACGACCCGCACTGCTCTGCCGTGGTGGTGACGCCGTCGGATGATTTCGCCGGCGCGGTAGTGGAAGAGATCGAGGCGCAGATGCCCGCACTGCTGCGGGCTGAGACGATCCGGGCGGCTCTGGGACGCAGCGGCTTCGTCGTGCGGACACGCTCGCTGGAAGAAGCGGCAGAGGTCGCTTCGCTGTACGCGCCGGAACATCTGCACCTGATGGTTCAGGAGCCGTTCGCTGCTGCCGCGCATTCGCAATGCAGGCGCAGTCCTGATTGAGAACACACGTCCGCTCCGCTCGGCGACTATCTGGCCGGACAGGCCATACGCTGCCGACGGCGGGATGCGCCCGCTTTTCGTCGCCGCTTAATGTCGATGACTTCCTCAAGAAGACGAACGTTATCTATCTGACGGCGGAAAGCGCCGCCGGAATGCGCGATGCCGCCGCGACCTTTGCGGTGTATGAGGGCCTGGACGCGCACGCGCGGGCAGCGTGCCGGACGGAAAAAGGCTATAAAAACTCGCAGGACGACCGATAATGGTTGGGCGGCCCATGCTTAGAAGCTGCACTTATTGGGAAAAGGAGGAATGCCTCCAGGGCGACCATGATTGAAATAGATGATTTAGTTGTTACCACCTCGGACATCGGGGAATACCGTTCGTGGCGGCGCAGGGGGATGTAGACCTTTCGACGACGCCGAAGCTGCGCGAGGTACTGGAGCAATCCTGCTCCCGACAGGCGCAGCCGGGGCCGTTGGCGGTGGACATCCGGGAGGTTCAATTTATCGATTCGGCGGGCCTCGCGCTTCTGGTGGAAATACGGAAGCGGTTCGCCGCAACCTGCCAATTGGCGCTGGTAATCGCCAAGGGCAGCCAGCCCGAGCGCGCGTGCTGCGCCTGGGCCGTTTTGATTCGTTCTTGCGAATCTGCTACACGCCGGAGGAAGTGACGCCCGCCGTCTGAGCTTCGGTCGGCGCGTGGCTCGCTTGTTGATTGACCTGAGGTGTGTCAGCGCGATGTCATCTGCCGATGTCGATAACGATAATCCGGTAAAGCTGGAATTTTCCGCGAAAGCGGAGTATCTGGCAAAAGTCCGCCGTCTGGTAGAACACTTGTCTCCCGGTGCATCGCTGAATCGGGAAGAGGTGGATGACCTTCTGACCGCCGTGGACGAGGCAGTCGCCAATGCCATTCGACACGGCTCGCCGCAGGGCGAGCGCAACACTATCCGTGTCGTCTGCGGTTATTCGCCGGGGCTGATGACCGTGGAAGTTTGCGACGAGGGGAGCGGGTTCAGCGCGCCGGGAGCGCCGGTCATGCCCGGCCCGGATGCGACCGGCGGGCGGGGTCTGCCGCTGATGTGCGCCCTCGCGGATCGGGTCGAGATCGCTTCCACAACGACCGGCGCTTGTGTCACGCTGAAAAAGGCGTCGCGACAAGCTGCCGCTGCAACATAAAAACCGGGGGCAGGGCTTTCGGCCCTGCCCCCGGTTTCGCCTTTACCGCTGCTCCATCGGCTGCCATTTCAGATCCGCGCGGCCCGACATAGATGGATTCGGGCCGGATAATCTTCGTCTCCTCCAACTGTTCGACCATGTGCGCCGTCCAGCCCGCCGTGCGCCCAATGGCGAAGCACGGGGTGAACAGATCCGACGGCACGCCGACCGCGTGCAGGATCAAAGCGGCGAAAAGTTCGACGTTAGCGTGCAGGTCGCGGCCCGGCTTCACTTCGGCCAGCACCCGCACCGTCGTTTCTTCCACGGATTTGGTCAGGTCCCAAAGCTGCGTATCACCCGTGCGGGCCGCCATCTTCCCGGCGGCACCGCTCAGCAGCGCGCCGCGCGGGTCACGCACCTTGTAGATACGGTGCCCGAAACCCATGATGCGCCGCCCCTCGGTCAGTTCCCGGCGGATGTACGTCTCGGCATTTTGGGGCGTGCCGATCTCGTTCAGCATTTTCAGTACCGGACCGGGAACCCCGCCGTGTCGCGGCCCTTTCAGCGAGCAGATAGCCGCCGTCAGTGCGGAAACCATATCCGAACTGGTAGAGATGACCACCCGGCCCGTAAACGTCGAGGCGTTCAGACCATGCTCGCTTACCGCCACCAGATAGGCATCCAGTCCAGCGACGCGCGCCGGGTCCGGCTCCTCGCCCTCCAGCATGTACAGGAATCCTTGCGCCAGCCCATGCTCCGGCTTCGGGGTAACTATATCCTTGCCCGCTTTCAGCCGATAGGTGTGTGCGACCAGGGCAGGCATCTGTGCCTGAAGCCGTGCCGCGCGCCGTCGGCTCACGTCCGGGTTGAGGTTGTCTACGTCGTCATCCCCGACCGAAAGCATGGAAGCGCCCATCCGCAGGATATGCATACCCTGGGCCTGGGTCGCCAGTTCCCGCAGCGCCGCCAGCGCCGGGGCAGGCAGTTCGCGCGCCCGACTCATTTCGGCGCGCAGATCATCGTATTCCGCGCGGCTCGGCAGCTTGCCGTACCACAGCAGGTAACAGACCTCTTCGAATGTGACGCGCCCGGAAAGCTCGCTGACATCGTATCCTTTGAGGGTCAGCCGACCCCGCTCGCCGTCTACCTCGGCGATGTTCGTGGCAGCGGCGACGACCCCTTCCAGACCCCGCGCCACATGCGGCATTCCGCCGCCCACGCCTGCCTCGCCAGGATCGGCTTTCATAGCCATATTTTCCTTTTTCATCGTCATGTATATTTTTCGAGCCACCGATTACCGGGGTGGCGATCAAACCGGAAGCATTGTATCCGAACGAAATCGCCCGTGTCAACGCCGGATGGCGCTCGCCTGTACGCTTCCATGGTTCCCTGACTAACGCCATTTTGACACGCGCCCGGCTGCTTATCTGAAACTATTGGGAGCAGAACGGCCTTCCGGCGCGTATACTCTTCCAGTAGCTTTTATTTTGATGCTCATTTCGGTTTGCGCTTGCCGACCTGAGGAGGAATCCCGTGCCGATGTCACCTGTCCGGCTGCCCGCTCTTCTTTTGCCGCTGGTTGTGCTGCTGGAATTACTGGCCAGTGCCCGCCCTGTTCTCGCCGCTCCCGCCCAGCGCGCGACCTTCACGGCGGCGGTTTCCCCGGCAACTGCCCGGCCCGGCGAGATAGTGACCGTTACGGTAACGGCAACGATACAGCCCTCCTGGTATATCTATTCCGCCGTGCCCGTGCCGCCGCCCGGCCCCGTGCCGACGACGCTCACGATCAAGGCGGGGGCACTCGATCCGGTCGGGAAGACGACGGAAAGCGCGCCGAAACGAAAAAATGACGTCGCCTTTCAAAAAGAGGTAGGCTACCATGAAGGCACGGCAACATTCACCCAGCGGCTTGTGGTTCCCAGCGACGCCGTGCCTACGGCCAAACTGCCGGTCAGGATAACGGTCGGCTTCATGGCCTGTAATGAAAACGTATGTCTGCCGCCGCGCGATGTTGAGGTTTCTGCCACGCTCGCCATCGAGTCCGGTCCGGTTCGCCCCGAGTACACCGGATCGGAACCCGCCACTCCCACAGCAGCGGCGGGCACAACGGGAGACGTTACCGACGCCGGTAGCACGGGTGGCAGCGAGGGGTTGATTCCCTTTCTGCTGGCCGCCTTCGGAGGCGGACTGCTGGCCCTGGTGACACCGTGCGTCTTCCCAATGGTCCCCGTGACCCTGGCCTTTTTCACGAAGCAGGCAACGGCGAAGGGAGACGGCAACGCACGGGCGATGCAGGGCGCGGTGGTGCGTCTGGCGGCAACCTATTCGCTGGGGATCGTGCTGGCCTTCACGGGTATCGGGGCGGTGCTGGCCGCCACGGTCGGGGCGGCGGGCGCAAACCAGTTAGCCGCGAATCCGTGGGTCAATCTGGCCTTCACGACGCTGTTTGTCCTGTTCGCTTTGTCTTTGCTGGAGGTAGTCGAACTGCGCCTGCCCGCCTCCCTGCAAAGGCTGGCCGTGGGTGGGCGTGGGCACAGCGGAACCCTGGGCGTTCTGGGAATGGGCCTGACGTTTGTTATCGCGGCTTTCACCTGTACCGCCCCGATTATGGGAACGGTGCTGGTCGCCGCGTCGCAGGCATCGTCGGGCGGGCAGTGGGTCAGGCCGATATTGGGCATGGCCGTGTTCGCGACCGCGCTGGCGCTGCCGTTCTTCCTGCTCGCGCTGTTTCCCGGCTGGCTGGCCCGCCTGCCGAAAAGCGGCGCATGGCTGAGCACGGTCAAGGGAACCATGGGTTTCATCGAACTGGCGGCGGCGCTGAAATTTCTTTCCAACGTCGATGTCGTGTGGAACTGGCAGGTTCTGACGACACCGGTTCTGCTGGCGCTGTGGGCGATTATCGCGCTGGCGGCTTCACTGTGGCTTCTGGGCATTCTGCGTGTCGGCTTCGGCACGCCGGAAGGCCGCCCTTCTCTTCGGCGGGCCGTCTGGTCGGCGGCATTCGGCGCTCTGGCGCTGTATTTTCTGTATGGGCTGACGGGACGCCCCCTGAACGGCTGGGTGGCAGCGCTGCTGCCGCCCGAAGGATACGGCATCGGACAGTCGCAGATGGCGGAGGGGGACGGGCTGGTATGGCACGAGACGCTGGAGGCGGGTCTGGCGGAGGCCAAGGCGCAAAACCGCCCCGTGCTGATCGACTTTACCGGCTACGCCTGCACGAATTGCCGCCTGATGGAAAAGAACGTCTTCCCGAAGCCCGCCGTTCGCGCGGAGATGGAAAAGTTCATTCGCATCCGCCTGTACACGGACGGTCAGGATGAGGAAAGCAAGAAGAACCAGGCGTACCAGGAAAATACCTTCGGGGATGTCGCGCTGCCGCTGTACGCTGTACTTACGCCGCAGGGCGCGCCCGTGAGCCGAATTGCCGGAATCCGCAAGCCTGCCGAATTTGCGTCGTTTCTTCAGAAGGGGGAACAACAGGCGCGCGGGGCAGAAGGCACGGCCACCGCTTCAGCGCGCTGACGGCGGCAGCGGCGGCGAAAAGGCAGGCTCAAATTTCGGCTAACAGGCGCGGAGCGAAGCCGATGCGGTCACAGGCCACGCAGAACAGAGCGACGCCGTCCACCACGTCGCCGTCGTGGGCGTAGCGTTCCGCTTCGGGCGGCGAACCCTGATGGATATGCCCATAAGCCACCGCCGCGACGTTCACCGCCGCCAGGTCCGGGAGGTAGGGATGGGGTGGATAGTGCGTCATCGCCAGCTTTACCGCACATTCCTGTATGGCCTCCAGGCTCCGGCGCAGCCGCCCACGTTCCCGCTCCAGTATCTTCCGGTTCGCCGCTTCATCGGGCATGCCCGGCGTCGGCACGAACCAGCCGCGCGTTCCCGCGATTCCTATCGCGCCGTTATCCAGAAGTACGGGTGGGGAGTGCAGACCGGGATAGGCGATGTCTTTGCCGCTGGCCCACCAGTAGTCGTGATTTCCCTTGATGGCGACCTTGATGCCCGGCAGCGAGGCCAGAAGCTGTAAATCCGGCTCGGCTTCGTCGCGGCGCATCGCCCAGGAAAGGTCGCCGGGCAGAAGCAGGATGTCCTGGTCGGCAATCAGCTCGGCGCAGTTGCGGCGAATGCGCTCGGGGTGGCCTTCCCAGTGCGTGCCGAAGCGGTTCATGGTTTTACCGACCGCGGCCCCCAGGTGGGTATCTGCCAGCGCCCAGACGCGCCGGGGTGTCAGGCGCGGCGGCTCGGAAGTCGGAGTGGGTCTATAAGCCGGGTTCTGTATTTGTGTGGTCATCTCTCTGGGACGCGCGTTGCCGCGCGCCTCAAGCGGCCCTACCCGGAGAGTCGGCGGGCAGCGTCAACCTCTCCTTATCGGGCCTTGCTCCGGATGGGGTTTGCCGGGCCGACGTGTCACCACGCCGCCGGTGCGCCCTTACCGCACCATTTCACCCTTACCGGAAGAGGGTTGAGCGTTGAAGGTTGAGGGTTGAGCGTAAAGGATTATGTCTCTCAACGCTCAACTCTCAGCTCTCAACCCACAACTCCGCCCGGCGGTATCTTTCTGTTGCACTTTCCGTCGGGTCGCCCCGCCTCGCCGTTAACGAGCATCGTGCCCTGTGGAGCCCGGACTTTCCTCAGCCGTCCGAAGACCGCCGCGACCACCCGACCCACTCCGGCTCATTGTATCACGGGCTGAGCCTTACGAGCGCACTCTCACGCGTTGCCTGGGTTCGTGAAACATGCTATACTGAAAACCGCCGCCCGAAAACTACTAAAAATACGCGGCGCGGGCCTCACCGTATGTTTTTTTCTCAGGCGATCCGCTCCCTTCAAGCTATTGACTATGCCGCTCTCGTGCGGATGGTCATTGACATCTGTATTGTCTCCTACGTTATCTATCGCCTTATCCTTCTTGCCAAAGGCCGCCGCGCCTGGCAGATTCTCCTGGGGCTGTCGGTCTTCTTCGTGCTCCTTTTCTTCTCCGAGCAGGCGGGCCTGGTAACGCTTAACTGGATATTGCGCCAGGTGACGCCGCTCGGTCCGGTCGCCATCGTCATTCTGCTGTACCCCGAACTGCGTGACCTGCTGGAGGGTCTGGGACGGCTGAACTTCTGGGGTGCGCCGCTTCATGTGGTAAACCGCGCCGACATGACGGAAACTATCGAGGAGGTGGTGCGGGCCGCGACGCTGCTTGCACCCAGAAAGGTCGGGGCGCTGATGGTAATGGAGCGCGAAACCGGCTTGTCCGACGTAGCGACGACCGGCACGGAGATGGACGCCGAGGTATCCGCCGAATTACTGGGCACGATTTTCCATCACGGAACGCCGCTGCATGACGGTGCGGTGATCATACGTGGGCGGCGCATCGTCGCGGCGGGGTGCACGCTGCCGCTTTCCGACTCGCCGAACATCTCCACCAACGTTCACATGCGGCATCGCGCGGCTATCGGGGTTTCCGAACATTCGGACGCCGTGGTCGTGGTGGTTTCCGAGGAGCGCGGCACCATCTCGCTCGCTGTGAACGGTAAGCTGATTCCCGGCCTCAAGGACGATACGCTTCGTACCCGCCTGCTGGAAGCGTTCGGGCGCTCGCCGGGCAAGACCGGTTCGCGGCGCACCCTGACCCTCGGACGCCGGCGTCCTGCGGAGGAAAAATGATCGCCAGCCTGCGCCGCAGCCTGATCGTTTCGGTGTTTCGCCGCAACCTGGGCTATAAAATCATTTCGGTCATCGTCGCCGTTTTGCTGTATGTGGTCGCCCTGGCACAGCAGAAAACCCCCACGCTGTCACGCAGCTTCACTATCCAGCCGGAGGTGCGTAACGTTCCGGCGGACCTGATCGTTACCACGCCACCCCGAAAAATCTCCGTACTGGTTTCCGGGCCGCCGGAGGTGATTCGCACGCTGGCCGAGGATGCGCCCGTGGCGACGCTGGACCTTACGGGCGCGACGGCGCAGTCACACCGGTTTCCCGTGCGCTACGAATTACCGGCGAACATGCGCGAAAAAGTGGAAGGGCCGGACGGTCCTTCCTACCTGACGACGACGCTGGAGCGTAAGGTTCGCCGCCGTTTCGCCGTCGAAGTTCCGCCGGTGCAGGCCCGCTACGGCTACAATTTCAGCGAACCGGTTCTTAGCCCGCCGCAGGTGGAGCTGGTCGGTCCGGCGTCCGTGATAAAAAACGTGCGCCGCGTGGTCGCGACCGTAGATAGCCGACCGGAGGGCGGGGTGACTAAGGAGGTCAGCGTGGTGCCCGAGGGAGCCGGGGGGCAGATCATCGAAAACGTCGAGATACAGCCTGCCCGCGTGCGGCTCCGTATCGATATGAAGCCCGCTCCGCTCAATACGACTCTGCTCGTTTCTCCGGTTGTAGTGGGGGAAGTGGCGGAAGGGTATCAGTTATTCGACGTCCGTGTCCAGCCGCGCATGGTCACGGTTGCCGGACCGCCAGGCATTCTGGAATCCCTGACCTCGGTTTCGGTTCCTGTGAACGTGAGCGGTCTGTCGGAAACGACGACGCGCGTGATCACTCTGTCGCCGCCGGGCCGGGGACTGCGCTTTGTCGGAGCCAGCCAGGTACGGGTGACGCTGGGTATTCGGGCGGTGAAGACGGCTGCGCCTCCGGCCACGACCACGCCGCCGCCTAACGATACTCAGGCAGCGCCCGCTGCTCAGGCCGTGCAGCCGTAGATCGGGCGGATAGTTCCGCCTCGAAGAAAGGACTCCTCTTGGCAGAAAAGCTATTTGGTACGGATGGCGTTCGCGGCGTGGCGAACACGGAACTCGCGCCCGCGCAGGCGATGGCCCTGGGAGCCGCCGCTGCCGTGGTGCTTCGGCGGGAAGGAGCGCCTTCCGAGGTGGTGGTGGGCCGCGACACGCGCATTTCCGGCGATTTTCTGGAGGCGGCGCTGGTAGCCGGTTTATGCGCGCTGGGCGTCCCGGTCACGTCGCTCGGTGTTGTCCCGACCCCGGCGGTTGCGTTCGTCACTCGCGAGCGTGGGGCCGCCGCCGGCGTCGTGATTTCGGCGTCACACAATCCACCGGAATACAACGGCATCAAATTCTTCGGGTCGGACGGGCGCAAGCTTGCCGACGCCATGGAGGCGCGTATCGAAGAGGAGGTACCGCGCTGGCAGGAGCACCCGCGTCCGGTGGGAGGCAGTGTCGGGCGTCTGTGCCGTTCGGAAGCGGCTATCGAGACATATGCGGCGCACCTGCGGGAAAGCTGCCCGGACGGTCTGGCGGGCCTGCGCCTCGTCGTGGACTGTGCGAACGGCGCGGCCTCCTACCTGGGGCCGCGCGTGCTGGCGGAGTTGGGCGCGGATGTCGTCACGCTGGCGGCGACGCCGGACGGCGTCAACATCAACGAGAACTGCGGCTCCACGCACCCGGAAGCGATGGCCGCGCGGGTAGTCGCCGAAAATGCGGATGCGGGGCTTGCCTTCGATGGCGACGCCGACCGGGTGATCCTGGCGGATGGGCGGGGCCGCATCGTGGACGGCGACCGGGTGCTGTGTCTGGCGGGCATCCACCTGGCGCGTCAGAACCGGCTGCCGGGTAATGTCGTCGTCGGCACGGTCATGAGTAATCTGGGATTGGAACAGGCGCTGCAAAAGCACGGCATTCGACTGCTGCGCGCCGCCGTCGGCGACCGTTACGTTGCCGAGGAGATGGCCCGTGTGGGCGGCGCGCTCGGCGGCGAAAAGTCCGGCCACCTGCTGTTCGCCGATAAAACCACGACCGGTGACGGCATCCTCACTGCGCTTCAGGTGCTGCGTATCTGCCGCGAAAGCGGTCGCAGTCTGGGCGAATGGGCAGACGAGATGCAGGAACTGCCGCAGGTGCTTCTCAACGTGAAGGTGACGCGGCGCGAAGGCTGGCAGGAGATACCCGCCGTGGCCGAGGCGCTTGGCCGTGCCGAAGCCGCGCTCCAGGGGCGTGGGCGTATCTTCGTGCGCCCCTCCGGCACGGAAAAGATGATCCGCGTCATGGCCGAAGGGCCGGACCAGCAGGAGGTAGATACGCTTACCCGCTCGGTAGCGGAAGCAATCCAGGTAAATTTGGGGATTTAAACCTCCGGCGTTCTTTCCGACCTAAATAGCGGGCGCGGCGAAAGCCGTCCCGCAACAAACGGTTAGAAAGATCGCATCGAAATGTCACTCTCGCTTTTTGCCGCAGCGGCGCTCGCGCCCTTTTTCTGGAACGTTCCCGCTGGCACCGAAACCATTTCCGCCGCGCCCGTCGCCGCCGTGGCGACGGCGATGGCCTTCGATGAACAGCGCTTCATGATGCTCGCCAACAAAGAGCGTGTGGCGCAGGGCCTGCCCGAACTGAAGCTGGACCCGACGCTGGTGGCGACGGCCCGCGCCCACTCCCGCGAAATGGGCCAGAAGAACTACTTCGCCCATGAGTCGCCGACACCGGGACGCCGCTCGCCGATGCAGCGGTATCTGAGCACCTGCCGCGAGATGGGCAACAACAGGCGTCCGCAGCAGTTGGTGGTCGGCGAGAACATCTTTTACTGCTCGGCGACGGGTGTCGAGCGCGGCCACCGGGCGTTTATGAACTCCGAGCACCACCGCGAGAACATCCTGGACAGCCGCTACGAGGCAGTCGGCATCGGCACCTACACCAACGGAAAGGGTGAGTACTGGGTGACGCAGGTTTTCCTGAAGCGGCGCGATTAACTTTTCATAAAAGCGATCTTTCTTCCCCTCAGCCCTACGCTTTCGGCTCACAGTGACGCAGGATTTTCCCGCGACGGAGCCGAAAGCGTAGGGCTGAACCGTTTATGCTTCTGACCATAGACATCGGCAATACCAACACCACGCTCGGCCTGTTCGACGGCCCCAGCCTTGTCGCCGACTTCCGCCTGCGCTCCGAGCGCGCCCGCACCGCCGACGAATACGCCGCGCTTCTCGTCTCTTCTCATCGGCAAAAACCTATCGCTTGCCGACGTCACCGGCGTCGCGATGGCCTATGTCGTTCCCCCGGTCGGCGATTCGCTCCGCGACCTGGCCCGCCGCCACCTGAACGTCGAGCCGGTTATCGTCACGTCGGAGTTAGACCTGGGAATGCCCATCCGTTACGACCCGCCCGCCGCCGTCGGCGCGGATCGCCTGGTCAACGCCTTCGCCGCCCGCGCGCTTTACGGCGCGCCGCAGAACGTCCCCTGTGTCGTCGTGGACTACGGCACCGCCACCACGCTCGACGCCGTTTCCGCCGACGGCGCGTACCTGGGCGGCGCGCTCATGCCCGGCATCGGCATCTCGCTGGACGCCCTGTTTTCCCACGCCGCGCTGCTCAGCCGTGTGGAACTGAAAGCGCCGCCCGCCGCTATCGGCGCGAACACCGCCGACGCCCTGCGCTCCGGCATCCTGCTCGGTTTCGCCGCGCAGACCGACGGCATGGTCACCCGCTTCGTCCGCGAACTGGGACCGGGGACGCGCATCATCGCCACCGGCGGCATCTCTCCCCTTATCGCCCCCCACGCCGCCACCATCGAAATCCTCGACCCCACCCTCACCCTCACCGGCCTGCGCCTCATCTATGAGCGTGTGCGCTCCTAAACCTGGCCATATCACCTTTCCGATACGATATAATATTAAGTCAGCCCGCGCAAGGCTTGAGAGATTGTTACGATTCGCATGAGGATGATTGATATGACTACCTTCCTGTGCGCTCGATGCCAAGCTGTCATTTCAAAACCTTTGCGCCATTTGGATGAACTAAATCTACTTCAGGATACGCTAGGTGAAGATTGTTATAATCCTCCATCGTTAGTGCCTCCCGGATTTTACGCTTTGAGTGATGAAGTGCTATCGGCGGGCAAAATGTGGATGGCGACTGAAGAATATGAAGCGTTTGCTCGACTTCAAGAATTCGTGTTTAACTCGGAAGATTTGATAACTCATCCAACAATGTTAAATGGGAAGGATGTTGGCTGCTGTGGTTACACGGAGGTTATGGCTATAACGTGTTCTGTGCTACTGGTCATGCCATCGGAACTGAAATCTCAGATTGTTGCGTGGTAAATTACGTTCATATTCCGGCCAACAACGTGCATCAAAAGACGGATTAAGAGGCGTCAATAGACGAGATGCTGCGCAACCGGAAGTACAAAGCGAGGCGGTCTAAATAATTCGCCCCGGCACCCTCCGCCTACTGCCACTTGCCCGGACGCTCTCCCACTAATGGTTTGCTTTTTCGAGAATATTTATGCGAATCGGAAACATTGATATTTGGCCCAACGTCATCCTTGCGCCGATGGCGGGCATTACCGCGCACCCGTTCCGCGTTATCTGCAAGCGGCACGGGGCGGGCCTTGTCGTCACCGAGTTGATCTCGTCGCACGCAATCCACTACAAGAACCAGAAGACGTTCGGCATGTTCGACTGGACGGACGAGGAGCGCCCGGCTTTCTGCCAGTTGTTCGGCGGCGACCCGGCGACGATGGCCGAGGCGGCGCGCGTGGTGGTGGAGCAGGGCTGTGACGGCGTGGACATCAACATGGGCTGCTGGGTGCCTAAAGTCGCCAAGACCGGCGCGGGCGCGGCCCTGCTGAAAGATTTATGCCAGGCGGAAAAAGTGGTGCGGGCGGTGGTCGAAGCGGTGCCGGAGGTTCCCGTGACCGTCAAGGTGCGGACGGGCTGGAGCCAGGGCGATGTGACCGCAATACGCTTCGCGAAGGCGGCGGAAGAGGCCGGGGTCAAGGCGGTGACGGTGCATGCGCGGTTCGCGTCGCAGGGCTTCACCGGCACGGCGGACTGGAGCATTATCGGCGAGGTGAAGGCGGCAGTATCAAAAATCCCGGTTATCGGCAACGGTGACATTGAGACGCCGCAGGACGCCCGGCGGATGCTGGATGAAACCGGCTGTGACGCCGTGATGGTGGGCCGCGCCGCAATGGGCAATCCGTGGCTGCTTCAGCGTATCGCGCTGTATCTGGAAACGGGTGTCGATTCCCCGGAGCCGACCGTGGAGGAGCGGGTGGCCGTGGCGCGCGAGCATGCGCGGCTGCAGGTGGCGCAGATGGGGGAGCATATCGGCGTCCGTGAACTGCGCGGGCTGCTCGGCCACTACTTCAAGGGTGTGCCTGGTGCGCCGCGTATCCGTGAGGCGCTGACGAAGGCGAATACGCTGGCGGACATCGAGAGCATTCTGGACGGGGTGGGCTATCCTCTTTTGACGACCTCTCCCCCCTGCCCCCTCTCCTAAAGGAAAAGGGGAGCTATGGGCAATTGCGTCAATGGCTTCGCTCCTGCCCTCCGTCTTGGACAGAACCGTCGTGCGAAGCAGAAGAGCATTTGGTAGCTGGCTCCCCCTTCCCTCGGAGGGAAGGGGGCCGGGGGGTTAGGAGGGAGCCGGGAACTTCAAAGCGCCGGAGAACGTTCGGATAAAGGGAGGGCAGCAAATAGCCCGCCCCATCGAAAGACAAAAGAAGACTTTGGGCCATCCGCTATCCGCGCCAACCTATTTCCGCCGCAATCCCGGTAAAGTGCTGCCGATGGGGTTCGTCATCGTGCTGTCGGTGTTTCTTATCGCCGCTATCGCGACGATGGTCAACTCCATCGACCTGACGATACTGACTATCTACGGCTATACACGCCACTTTACCTATGTCATTCCGCAGCGCGTGACTCAGCGCGTGCCGCAGGATCAGGTCAAGATTATCCGCCGGGACCCGCGCACCGACCGGCTGATGGAGTCGAGCGTCTTTTTTACCAATATCAAGACGGTGATGGGACGCTTTCCGTTTGTAGTGCTGGGGGTGACGCCGGAAAACCGGGACTATCTGGCGAAACGCATCGGGACGCGCCTGATACAGGGGCGCATGCCCGCCGAGGGAATGCCGGAAGCGGTGCTTTCCGAGCCGCTGGCGCGCAACAAAAAGGTCAAAGTCGGCGACATTATCGCCGGGCCGACGGACGAGGGCGGGGTCAGCGGGTCGCCGGTGCCGGTGAAATTGGTCGGAATCCTGAGTGGGCCGACCTGGATCGGCTTCACCAGCAAGGCGTTTAGTGACACGACCTTTCTGACCGCGCCCCGCGCCATCGTCTATACGACCAAGAAACCGGGCGACCTGATGGCGCTGAACCAGTACCTGATGCCGTCGGGGCAGAAGGGGAAGGGACGGCTGAACCCGGCAAAGGTGCAGCTTCTCAGCTTCCAGAACCTGGTGCGCGAACTGCGCGACAGTCTTTCCTCCATGTATTTGATTATGGCCGTGGTCAACGGCACGGTCATCTTCGTGATCGCGCTGATGAGCGGCATGCTGTCCAACATCTACTTCACGCAGCGGGTGGCGGAGTTCGCGGTGCTGGCCGCTATCGGCTACCAGCGGGCGCGACTGATCGGGCGCGTGGTGGGGGAGACGGTGCTGCTGACGGCGGTGGGATGGCTGCTGGGGGCGGTGGTGACGTTCCTTTTCCTGACCTACTTCAAGGAGTCCGTGTTCGAGCCGCGCGGCCTGCTGATCAACCCGCAGGACTGGTTCGCCTACAAATACACGATCCCGATTCCCTTTTCCATTACTTTCTTTGCCGTGGCGACGGTGGCGCTGCGGCTGATGCGGCTGGACCCGGTGACGATCATTGAAAGGCGATAACGGCGTGCGCGGACAACTGGCCTGCGAAGGGGCGTCGCTGGCGTATACGGACGGGGAGCGAACGACGTACGCGCTGCGTAACGTTACCGTAACGCTCGCGCCGGGACGCTTTTACGGCATCATGGGGCCGTCGGGGTCGGGCAAGTCGTCGCTGCTGTACGTGCTTTCCGGCCTGAAGCGGCCCACGGACGGCTTCGCGCGCTTCGGAGAGTTCATCTACAAAGACAACTCCGAGGCGGCGGTGACGCGGCTGCGCCGCGAAAAGTTCGGGTTCGTGTTTCAGCAGCCGTTCCTGATGCCCTACCTGTCCACGCTGGAAAATATCGTCCTTGCCGCGCCGCGCAGATCGCCCGGCGCGGGAAAAGGCGCGGCAGTTTCTCCATGACCTGGGTATGGACGGGCTGGAAAACAAGCTGCCCTCGCAGCTTTCCGGCGGGGAAAAGCAGCGCGTTTCCGTCGCCCGCGCGATGATGAACGACCCGGAGGTGATCTTTGCCGACGAGCCGACCGCCGCGCTCGACCACGCCAACGGCCACCGCGTGGTGGATACGCTGGCAAGCTACCGGACGCGCGGCACGGTGGTGGTCGTCACCCACGACCCGGAGATGCTTTCCGACGCCGATGAGGTGGTTCTGCTGCGTGACGGCGCGGTATCAGCCATCGAGCACCCCTCCGCCCTACGTGAGGAACCGCCTGCCGCCCGCCTTGCTGGGGCCGCCGTTCCTGCCCCGTAATTTTTTCACTCCTGCTGCTCCAGATGGTTGACTACCCGCGCCGATGTGTGCTACCCTAATGGCGACAATATTTGTCGGAGATAAAATCTGTCGGCGATAGGAAGAGTCGCCGACGCGGTCAGGAGTCCTTCGGTGCGTTATCCCTCCCGCAGCCATCCCGCCAGCTTCCGGCGCGCAAGTCACGGCGGAGCCGTGACTGCATTCACGCTCATTGAGCTTCTCGTCGTGATCGCGATAATAGCGATCCTCGCCGCCATACTTTTTCCGGTCTTTGCGCAGGCAAGAGAAAAGGCGCGGCAGACTTCGTGCATCAGTAATTTGAAGCAGATCGGTCTCGCGCTGACCATGTATGTGCAGGATTACGACGAAGCCTATCCGAACCGGGCCTTTGAGCCGCGTACCGTGCCCAACTGGGACGACAATAGCTGGCGCACGGTGATTCAGCCCTATGTGAAGAACCGGAAACTGCTTACCTGCCCCTCCAACCCGGGCAAGAGCACCCCGACCTACGATCCGGAGTTCGGCATCTCGTATGCCTGCAACTTCAACTATGGTCGGAACGGCTCGCCCGGCAACTTCCCGGCGACACGCAACGGAATGTTCAACAATACCAGCGAAACGCCCGTGGCGCTTGCCTCCGTGTCCGCACCCTCGCAGATGATCGCGGTTGTCGAGATTCAAAAGCTGCCCTATGTCAGTTTTCTTGTGGATTACACCGGCGCGACGCACACGGAACCCGGCAAGCCGCCCGTGCCCTACTACGAGGGAACGCTTTATACCGGGCATAGCGGAATGTCCAATTATCTGTTCGTGGACGGTCACGTCAAGGCGCTGCGGCCCCGGCAGACGTACCAGACGGTGAACCTGTGGTATCGCGACAACAGCGAACTTTCGTCCAACGGCAGGATGATTCTAGATAAGACCGAGGCGCTGTCCCGATAGCTGGCCGCGAACGTCTATGCGGAGACTGCTCTTCAATCTGCACCTTGTTGTCGGTCTGTCCCTGGGGCTGTTGATCGCGGTCATGGGATTGACCGGCAGTCTGCTGGTCTTCCGCCACGAGATTGACCGGGTGCTGTACCCGCACCTGCTCCGCGCTGCGCCGGAGCAGGGCGGCCAATCGGTGCCTTTGCAGGCAGTTCTGGAGACGGTTCGCAAAGCCGATTCGGGCCGCGCGATCAACTACGTTTTCGTGGCGCGTTCGGCGGAGGAAACGCACGAACTGTGGCTGAACGGGGGAGCGTTGCGGGTCTATGTCCATCCCGGCACAGGCCGGATTCTGGGTGCGCTGAACGCGGAGCGGACGCCGACCGGATGGCTGAGCGCGCTGCATACGAAACTGCTCAGCGGCGAGACCGGCGAACGGATTATCGGATACGGCGGACTGGGGCTGCTTTTTCTGAGCCTGTCCGGTATCGTTCTGTGGTGGCCGTCACGGGTTCGGCAGTTGAAGGAGCGTCTTCGGGTCAAGTGGGACGCCAGCGGAAAGCGGGTGAACTTCGATCTGCACCGCAGCGGCGGCTTTTATGTTGCGGGTCTGCTCGCACTGATGGCTTTGACGGGCACGTCGCTGGCGTTCGGCGAGTGGTTTACGGAGGCGGCGCATCGGCTGACGCGGACGCCGCCGCGACCGAAAGCGCCTGTAGTATCGGCGTCTTCCGATGAGGAACCGCTGCCGCTGGATGTGGTGGTGCGGACGGCGAATCAGGCGCTGCCTGCGGGAGAGATCACGCGTATCGCGCTGCCTTCCGCCCCGAATGCTCCCCTCGTCGTTCGCAAGCGGCTGCCCGGCGAAATGCACCCGAACGGCATGAGCTTTATCTTTGTTGACCCTTATCGGGGAAGGGTTCTGCGGTTGGACAGCGCAAGGCACGCGGCGGCGGGGCCACGCCTGTTGAACCTGCGCTATCCGCTGCATATCGGCCTTTACGGGGAGTTCTCACGCGCGTTCTGCATGTCGTCGCGGGCCTGACGCCGCTGGGGCTGTTTGTCACCGGGTGCCTGATGTGGTGGAATCGCGTCGGCAGCAAAGTGGTGGTGCGCCGACGGGTGGCGAAGTCCCGGCGCGAGAAAGGAAGGGAGTATGCTCATCAGCAATCCGATGAACAGTGCCCTCAATGAGCAGGTGGGCTTTGAGTTCGCTGCCTCGCTGCAATACGTGGCTATTGCCGCGCATTTCGATCAAGTGAGCCTTTTGGCTCTTCCAAATAGTACGCCACGAGATAGATCGTGACAGGAGGAATTTCATGATTCACCGTTCCAGACGAGCGTTCACGCTCATTGAGCTTCTCGTTGTGATCGCGATAATAGCGATCCTCGCCGCCATACTTTTTCCGGTCTTTGCGCAGGCAAGAGAAAAGGCCCGTCAAGCCTCTTGTCTGTCCAACTTGAAGCAGATGGGCCTTGCCGTTTCCATGTACGCGCAGGACTACGAGGCGTATCCCTTCATGTCCTCACCATCGAATTTCCAACCGCGCACGCGCTGGGCCGATTATATCTATCCCTATGTGAAGAACGAGCAGATGTTCATCTGCCCGTCGGTGCCCAAAAACCTGGTGAACAAGCAGTGGGCGCATGACCAGACCCGTCTCTACGGCGGCTACGGATACAACTATCAGTATCTGGGCAACTCCCGCTTCCCGTTCACCGCGCCGGATGCGGCCATCACCACCCCGGCGGAAACTATCGCCCTCACCGACACCAATGGCGTCGCCGCCGATGACCCGTCCAAGAACCCGGCGAACCTTGCCGGAACCTATACTATAGACCCCCCGCTTCCCTCGGCGCGCGGTTCCCGGCCCGGTGCGCCCGGCCAAGGCTTCTATGGCGCGGGCGCGGAGTGCGGCGGCAAGTGGGCCTGCCGCTCGGTTCCCGCCGAACGACACACCGGCATGGTAACGGTGGTGTTCGCGGACGGTCATAGCAAGGCGATGAAACTGAACAAACTGGACGATCACAACAACGACGGTAAACTGGATAACGGCTTCTGGAACGGTATGGCTGACCCAAATCAGCGGTAAGCCGAAGCCGGTTAAGGAAAGAAAGTCTGCAATGATTAGACGTCTCTTATTGATGTGTGCGGTTCTCATGATTCCGGGGCATCTGCTGGCCGCGCCGGAAGGGCGGGGTGGGGCGACGGTGGAGCGGTGGGCCGAGGGCCTTTCCGCGCCGCAGGGGCTTGCCGTGGACGATAAGAACAACGTATATGTGGTGGAAAACAGGGCGGGCCGCGTGCGCCGCTTCGCCGGGCGCGACGGCAAGCAATCGACCGTGTTCGCGGAGGGACTGCGTGCGCCGTCCTGGGCGCTTTTCGCCGGGGGCACGCTGTATGTGGCGGAGCGGGAAGGCAATTCCGTCGCCGAAGTGAACAAGGCGAACGCGGTGGCGCGGCTGGTGGGCGAGGTAATCGATCCGCTGGGCCTGGCTCCGGTGCCGGGGCAGAAGGACCGTTTTCTGGTAGTATCCCACCGCCAATCCCTGATCCTGCCCTTCGTGCGCGACGACGTGGGACGCTGGACGCTGCAAAACACCCCGTATGCCGCCGCTGCGATTGGCGGAACGAAATACGGCTGGCGCGATATTGCCGTCGCCTCGAACGGAACCCTGTATGTCACCGACGAGGTCAGCGGCGCGATTCTGCGTCAGCTTCCCGGCGACCGGATGCGGACGTGGAAGGGCGATCTGAAGAGTCCGAGTGGTCTGGCCGTCAGTCCCCGTGGCGACCTTTATGTGACGGAAGAGGGGAACGGGCGGCTGTCTCGCCTCCATGCGGACGGCAAGGCGACGGTTCTGGCCGACGGACTGGGCAAAGCCCGCGAGGCGCTTTTCCTGGATGCGCGAACGGTGCTGGTGTCCGACCGCGAGGGCGGAATCGTCTGGAAGGTGACGCTTCCATAGCGTCTTTGTGTTACGGAAACTGCGCGACGCGGCGGCGGCGTCGCGCGGTTTCCCCGCCGATCCTAACTCTCTTTCCTGTCCAGCGTCAGAAACAGGTTGTTCAGCGCCTCCGCGAGCGTCGGGTGGGCGAAGATGCCGTCTCGGAGCGCGGTATAGGGCAGGTTCCCCAGCATCGCCATCATTACAACAGCCATCAGCTCGCCCCCCTCGCGGCAGAACATCGCGCACCCCAGCAGCGCGTCCGTGTCGGCGTCCACCAGAGCCTTGATAAAGCCGCGCGTCTCGCCGGTTTCCAGCGTCCGCGCCACCTCGGTCATCGGGAGCTTCGCCACGCGGACATTCCGCTTCTTTTCGCGCGCTTCCCGCTCCGACAATCCGACCCGGCCAACCTGCGGGTCGGTGAACATGGTCTGCGGCACCAGCCGGTTTTTTGTCGTTCGGCTGCCGTTTTCCAGCAGGTTCGCGCACAGAATGCGGAAGTCATCGTAGGCGATATGGGTAAAGGCCGGGCTTCCCGCCGCTTCGCCCGCCGCCCAGATGCCCGGCACGGCGGTCTCCATCCGCTCGTTGACGACGATAAAGCCTTTGTCATCGACCGTCACCCCGGTTTTTTCCAGGCCCAGCGTGTCCGTGTTGGGCTTGCGCCCCACCGCCACCAGCAGGTGCGAGCCGTGAAGCGGGGCCGCCTGCTGCTCGCTGTTCTCCGCTTCCGTCGTCAGCACGATGCCGCCGCTTCCTGCCGTCTCGGCGGCGTGCACGACCTTCGTTGCAAGGCGCAGTTCGATACCTTCCGCGCAAAGAATCCGGGCCATCTCCTCGCTGACATCCGTGTCTTCGTGCGCCAGCAGAAACGGGGTCGCTTCGATAATCGTGACACGGCTGCCGAAGCGGCGAAACATCTGCGCGTATTCCAGGCCGATATAGCCGCCGCCCAGCACCAGCAGGTGCTCGGGAACTTCTTCTAACTCTAAGATCGTGGTCGAGTCGAGAAAGGGAACGGATCTCAAGCCTTCCACGGGCGGAACGGCGGGCCGCCCGCCCACATTGAGGATGATTTTATCCGCCGACAGGGACAGGAGTTCATCGCGATCCGGCAGGCGCACCGACACTTCCTTTGGCCCGCTGAACCGCGCCTCACCGAAGATCATGTCCAGGTTCTCGATGGCGCACAATTCGTTCCGAAGGCCCTCCCGGAACTCCGTCACCAGGCCCTTCATGCGCCGATGCACCGCCGCCATATCCACGGAAACACTTTCCGCTCGCACGCCGAAGTCCGTTGCCCGGCGTGCCAGGTGCGCCACCTGCGCGCTGGCAATCAGCGTCTTCGTCGGCGTGCAGCCCCGGTTGATGCACGTCCCCCCGACATGCTCTCGCTCTATCAGCGCCGTTCGCCGACCCGCCTTCGCCATTTCGCGCGCAAGCGGATTGCCGGTCTGACCCGCGCCGATAATGATCGCATCGTATTGTTTTGTATGCAAAGAAATATCCTTTTAGTGCGGACTCTGTAGGTGACGGGTTTCTGCGACGTTACGGGGCTGCCATCAGCAGCGGTGTGAATTGGGGCGCTTCGTGCCGGGGCGCGGCGGCGGCGACACGCGCGGCTGTCTCCGCTTCGGTCAGCGCCAGTACGCCGGTCGCGCCGCTGCCGGTGACGCCGGTCAGGCGCACAGGGACGATCTGCCCGGTCAGTTCACGCGGGCCGGGAAAGACGACCTTGATATAGTGGGTCGTGTGGCCGCTGAGGTTGCCGCCGCCGCTGCTGCCTCCTTCGCGTCCTTCCACCAGCACCGGCAGCGTTTCGCCGATATAGCGCTCGGCGAACTCCTGGTTCGTGCGCTCTACAATCGCCTGAAGTTCGGCGTGGCGGCGGACTTTTTCCTCGTGCGCGACATTGTCGGGCAGCGTCTCGGCATGGGTGCGGGGGCGCGGCGAGTAGCGGAAGACATGTGTTCGCTGGAAAGCGACCTCTTCAGCAAATCTAAGCGTGTTTTCGTGCTCCTGACGCGTTTCGCCGGGGTAGCCGACAATCAGATCGGTGGTGATGGCGACATCGGGAATGGCCGCGCGCAGCCGCTGCACGAGGTTCTTGTAAAACGCGGTGTCATAGGGTCGGTTCATGCGCTCCAGCACGGCGTCGTCACCGCTCTGGCAGGACAGGTGCAGGTGCGGGCACAGGTTCGGGTGCGAGGCAAAGGCTTCGATCAGCGCGTCCGTCACCTCGATAGGCTGGATGGACGACAGCCGCACGCGCGCCACGCCCGGCTGGTCGGCGATTTCCAGAAGCAGTTCGGCCAGGTCCGGGCCGCCCGATCCCGTATCCGGCCCATACGCGCCGACGCAGACGCCGGTAACGACGATCTCGCGCGTCCCGTCCCGTCCCAGCGCCGCCGCTTCCGATACGATCTCGTCGGCGGGGCGGGACACCAGAACCTTTCGGGTGTAGGGGATCGAGCAGAAGCCGCAAAAATGTTCGCAGCCGTCCTGCACCTTCAGGGTCGCCCGTGTCCGATAGCCGCGCTCGGGCAGCAGGCTTGCCGGGGACGACGAATAGGTAAGCACCTCGGGGCGGGCCTGCGCGACATGACGGAAGGTCTCCATCTTTTCGTGGTTGGGCACCAGCAGTGTAGCCCCGTCCACCCATTCGCCCGCATCCAGCACCATCTGGGAATGGCAGCCGGTCATCACCACCACGGCATCCGGGTTGATACGGCTGGCCTTGCGCGCCAGGTAGCGGCTCTTTTTGTCGGCGGCGGCGGTGACGGAGCAGGAATTGATGACGTATACATCGGCGGGCGCGTCGAACTCGGTGAGCGTGAAGCCTGCCCGCGCGACATCGTCGGCGATCTTTTCCGTCTCGTACTGATTGACCTTGCACCCCAGCGTCGTCAGCGCAGCTACCGGCATTCCGCTCTCCGTTCTTTTCTCCGGGGACAGCGAGCGCCCCAAAGAAATTGTACAAGCCGCACAAGGCGTTGCCAACCCGTGCCGTGTCACCACCTGGGCAAATCGGATGAGGCCTGCCGGAAGCCCGTGGGTTGCAAACCCCGTCTGTGCGGCCTGCGGCCAATCGTCCTTCGGACGCCGAAAGTCGGTACGCATCCTCCCGCACCCGGAGGGTGCTGGCGGAACACCGTCCAGACGGGGGTTTGCAACCCACGGGCCTTCTGGCCGCAACGGGCCACCCTTGACCCGGCCCGGTACGTGCTGTACCATGCTATAGTGAGCATAGGAACTTTTATCTCTCGTCGCCGGATGGTAATCGGCGTGGTTATCGCCGCTGCCGCCACCCTGGCCGGACTAACGGCGCGGGCGCAGGATACGCGCTCAACCGCTCCGGCGGCCACCGCAGCGGACGCCGCCGGAGACTGGGTGGAGCTGCACCGGCTGCGCTTCGTCAACCAGAAAGACGGAGCAATCCAGGTGTCCACCGACCAGGGCGTGACCTGGCGGCTGCTGGGGCGCGTCAGCGCACCGGCTACCACGGTCGCCGAGGGGTACCTGGCCGCGAACTACGCCGACCCCGGCACCGTTTCCGCCACGTCGGTTCACGGCCACCGTATCCGTGTCGGCGGCATCAACCCCGCGCTCCATTCGCCGCTCCTTCTGGCAATCAACCCGCGCGAATACGGCGGCCCCGTCAACAAAGGCTACGGCGGGCACCGGGCAGGCGCGGCGGGTATCGTCACCGATATTCCCGCCGGAAAATCCGTGTTCCGAAATCTGGCCCCGCTGGTCGGCAACCCGATCTATGTGGAAGGGGCGTCGGGGCGGCTGCTGCCGCTGCCAGAGACCTTTCGGCCCGAGGGGAAGGGCGAGGCGCTGGTGATCGTCGTGCGCCGTCCCCGAAACCCACTGGTCGAGGTGGTCTTCGAGAACCGTTCCGGCGGAGCGGTGACGGGCCGGTTCGCGGACGGCGCGACGCGGCGGCTGACCACGGTCACGAAGCCGGTGATCGGCACCGGTCGCTTCGACGGCACCAGCTACACCGGCGTCGGGCGCATCAATACGGCCCATACCGGCGTTATCACCGTCGGCACCGCGCCAAATAATGCGCCGCTGCCGGAAGGGCAGGGGAGCGAGCGGCGCGGCGGCTTTCAGATAACCCCTGCCTGGCACAATGCGCGCACCGAAGAGGCGGGCGCGCCGATAACCATGATTGTCGGGCAGCCGGGCGGCGAGCGAAAGCGCGACCTGGAAGGGCTGCCGCCGCTGTATCGGGACATGATCGGGCTGGCAAGCCCGGACGGCGGCGCGGGACCGACCGAAGGGATCGTGGAGGTTTCCGTGGACGGCGGCAAGTGGGAGCCGATGCCGACGCTGGTCGGGCTGCAATTGAACTCCTTTACCGGGCCGGGGCTGACGCGGGCCTGGAAAGCGCAGAAGAAAAAACGCACGGCGCGGCAGGGCGTTACCGCGTTCCGGCTGCGCCTGCCGACCCTGACGCGCGAGGACTCGGACCGGGTGGCCGTGCTCGTCGCCGACGCCTATAACAAGTCTCGTCTTTCGGCGGCGCGGGCAGGCCGGCTGCCGCTGGTAACCGGGCAGCTTACCATCAATGCCAACCCCACCGATGCGAAAAACGTTTCGTTCGTGCGTATTCTGGTGGAAGGCGTGCCGAAGGGAGTCACCAACCGCCCCCCGTTCACCCTTTCCTGGGATACCACCTATGTTCCGGACGGGGAATATCTGGTCGAAGCGGAGGCGCTGGACGCCTCCGGTGGGGTGATCACATCGACGCGCCGCCTGGTGTTCGTACATAACCGGGTTGCGCCGCAGGCGGTGACGCCGCGAGCGGAGGACAGTCCCGTACCGGCAGTACCCCGCGGGCAGGAAACCGGACAATGAGCGGCAGCCTGCGGCGGGAAAAAAGCGAGGCGCTGTATGCGGCGGCGCAGGCGGTGATACCCGGCGGGGTCAACTCCCCGGTGCGCGCGTTCAAGTCTGTGGGCGGCGGGCCTATCTTTATCGAGCGCGGCGAAGGGGCGTACCTGTTCGATGTGGACGGCAACCGTTACCTGGACTTTGTCGGGTCGTGGGGGCCGCTGATCTTCGGTCATGCCGAGCCGTCCATCGTCGCCGCCGTCACCGAGGCCGCCGCGCGCGGCACCAGCTTCGGCGCAAGCACCGAGGCAGAAGTCCGCTTCGCCGAGGAGATCATCGCCGCCGTGCCCTCGGTCGAAAAGGTGCGTCTGGTCAGCTCCGGCACCGAAGCGACCATGAGCGCGATTCGCGTGGCGCGCGGCTACACGGGGCGGAGCAAGGTGGTCAAGTTCGAAGGCTGCTACCACGGCCACTCCGACGCTCTGCTCTCGAAATCCGGCAGCGGCATCGCCACGCTCGGCCTGCCCGACTCGGCGGGCGTCCCGGCCCGTGTCACCGCCGACACGCTGACGCTGCCCTTCAACGATCTGGACGCCGTTGCGCGCCTGTTTGAGATCGATGGCGGCGACATCGCCTGCATCGCGCTGGAACCGGTCGTCGGCAACATGGGCTGCGTCCTTCCCAAACCCGGTTATCTGGAAGGTCTGCGCGAAATAACCCGTCGCCATGGCGCACTGCTCCTGTTCGATGAGGTGATGACCGGCTTCCGGCTCGCCTACGGCGGCGCGCAGGAGCGGTTCGGGGTGCTGCCCGACATCACCGCGCTCGGCAAGATCGTCGGCGGGGGAATGCCGCTCGCGGCCTACGGCGCGCGGGCGGAGATCATGGATGTGGTCGCGCCGCTCGGCCCGGTGTATCAGGCGGGGACGCTGTCCGGCAATCCGCTGGCGGTAGCGGCGGGCCGCGCGCAGCTTGCCCGTCTGCGCGCCGAGCCGCCGTATGACTATCTGGAGGAACAGGTGACGGGCCTCGCCGAATCGTTCCGTGAAAGCGCCGCCACCGCTGACATCGCCGTAACCGTAAACCAGATCGGCTCGATGATTACCGTCTTCTTCACCGACCGGCCCGTGTACGATTATGAGACGGCCAAAACGTCCGATGCCGCCCGCTACGGTCGCTGGTTCTGGGCGCTGATGGAGCGCGGCGTCTACATGCCGCCGTCGCAGTTCGAGTCCGCCTTTATTTCCGCCGCCTTCACCCCCGCCGATTTCGCCCGCGCCAAAGAAGCCGCGCGCGAAGCCTTCGCCGCTCTCACCGATTAAGGCCCCATTTCTGAAGGAACGGGATCGGGGCAATCGCATGAAGAAGAAGCTCATGGGTTGAAAGCCCACGTCTGTACGGCCTTCGGGCGAGCGTCGCCTGCGAGCCAATCGTCCTTCGGAAGCAAATCCGATCCCGCACCCGGAGGGTGCTTGGCGGAACGCCGCGCAGACGCCGGTTTTCAACCGGCGGGATAATGGCGCGGCTTCCGGCGAATGCGCTGGGGACGGGCCGCTCTGCTTGACACCCGCCACCCTGAGCGGTACACTGCCGGAGAGATGATTCTCTTCTTTGCCCCGAACCCGGCCCTGGAACGGGTCGCGATGGTGGAGCAGTTTGTCAGCGGTGAGCCGCAAAAGCCGATGCGCGTCGCCACCTACGCGGGCGGGGCCGGTCTGCGCGCGGCGAACGTAGCGCGGCTGCTGCGCGCCGATGTGCTCGCGCTGGGCTTCGTCGGCGGGCACCTCGGGGCGCTGCTGCGCGACTGCCTGGACCGCCAGGACATCCCCCATGTTCTCACCCCCATCGCCGACGGTACGCGCGGCGATTTTCTGCTTCTGGACAGGGAGCAAGGCATTGTCACCGAAGTTCCGGAAGGCGCACCTGCCGTCACCGAGGCCGAAACCGATAAGCTCCTGCTGGCGCTGGAACGTCATCTGAACGGCGCTTCCCTGCTCGTTATCGCCGATGGGCAGATGGACGCCGCGCCGAACCTGATTCGGCGCGCGCTGGACATGGCGAAAGCGGCGGCGGTGCCCGTGGTGGCCGACCTGCGCGGCGCGGCGCTGGAGGCGGCGACGCAGAATAACGCCGTCTGGTTTCTGCGGCTGAACCTGAAGACGTTCCAGCGGCGCACGGAGCGCAGCCTGCTGCACGATTCCGCCATTATCACCGAGGCGCGGGAACTGCTGAGCCGGGGCGTCGAAAATGTCTGCGTCACGCTGGCCGAGGACGGCGCGCTCCTGGTCAATGCCGAGGGCGCGTGGCGCATCCAGCCGCCGGTCGTGTCACACTTCAACCCGACCGGCAGCGGCGAAACCCTTTCCGGCGCGTTCGCGGCGCATTGGGAGCGGGAGCGAAACGTTCTGGAAGCGGTGCGCTACGGCTGCGCCGCCGCTTCGGTGAACGTGACGCACGATGAGCCGGGGCATGCGACGCCCGCCGAGGTGGCCGTGCTGCTGCCTAAAACGACCGTGGAGCGCATCGCCTGAAATGAAGCAGGTCGTCAGCGTCTCGCTCGGCTCGTCGCGCGGCGACAAGACCGTCACGGTGGATTTTCTCGGGGAAACCTTTGCGATTCAGCGTATCGGTACGAACGGCGACCAGGAAAAATATAAGGCGCTGCTGCACGAGTGGGACGGCAAGGCGGACGCGCTCTGTCTGGGTGGGCTGGACCGCTATGTCTGGACGGGAGGCCGACGCTACGAGTTCCGCTCTGCCCGACAGTTGATTGCCGGGGTGACGAAGACCCCGGTGGTGGATGGCAGCGGACTGAAGAACACGCTGGAGCGCGAAACCATTCGCAGGCTCGCCGCCGACGGCGTGGTGGATTTTACTTCTAAAAAGACGCTCATGGTCTGCGGCGTGGATCGGTTCGGCATGTCTGAGGCGCTGGTGGAGCAGGGTGGCAGGGTGATCTTCGGCGACCTGATGTTCACCCTCGGCCTTCCCGTTCCCATTCGTTCCTGGGGCGCGCACCGGTTTCTGGCCTCCACGCTTCTGCCGGTTATCACGCAGGTTCCCATCGAAATGCTGTATCCAACGGGCGAAAAGCAGGACACGATCACGCCGAAATGGGGAAAACAGTATGCATGGGCCGATGTCATCGCCGGGGATAAGCATCTGATACGCCGCTATCTGCCTGCGCCGGTGGGAGAGGTCGCCGGAATCGCCCCGACGCCGGCGGGAAACGTTACGGTAACGGCGGACACGACCGCGCAGCCGCTGGCGGGTAAGGTGATCGTCACCAATACCACCACCCCGGACGACGCCGACGAGTTCCGCAGGCGCGGCGCGGCCCTTTTAGTAACGAGCACGCCGGAATTCGAGGGGCGCTCCTTCGGCACCAATGTGATGGAAGGCGTCCTTATTGCGCTGAACGGCGGGCGGGCGCTGAAACCGGAAGAGTATTTTCAAACGCTCCAGAAGCTGGGCTGGTCGCCCAATGTCCAGCCTTTGCAAAGGAAACTATAACCATGCAGCGATTTGCCTTCGTGATCCATCCCATTGACGTGCGATGCGACGTCGCCAAAAAATATCCCATCGCCCGCTATCTGCCGGAAACGGTTATCGCTGCGGGCATTCGGCGTTTGTCGCCCAGTGTCGTTTCCCATATCACCGGCATTCGCTCCGAAAGCACGGGGGAGGAGGCCGAGGGCTGGTTTATCGGCTGCCCGCTCACGCCCCGGCAGCTTTTGGCGCTGCCCCACGAGGTCGTTTATAAAAAGCTGATCCAGTGCGGCAAGATCGCCGAGGATCTGGGCGCGGGCATCATGGGACTGGGCGCGCTGACCTCGGTGGCCGGGGACGGGGGTATCACGGTCGCCGAAAATCTGAACATCGCGGTGACGACCGGCAACTCCTACACGGTCGCGACGGCGGTGGAGGGGGCGAAGCGGGGCGCGGAGATGATGGGCACCCCGATTGCTGAGGCGACGGTGGCTGTGGTCGGGGCGGCGGGCAGCATCGGGCGCACCTGCGCGATCCTGCTTGCCCGCGAGGCCCGCAATATTGTCCTGGTAGGCCGGAACGCGGCAAAGCTGGAGCCGCTGGCGGACGAACTGCGGGCGATGCAGCAAGCCGAGGTGCGTGTGACCGACAATATCGCCGAAGGGCTACGAGACGCCGACTTAATCGTGACGGTGACATCCGCCGTGGACGCAATCATCGAGCCGGAGCATCTGAGGCGCGGCGCGGTGGTGTGTGATGTGGCCCGGCCCCGCGACGTATCCGTGCGCGTTGCGAAAGAGCGCAAGGACGTTCTGGTGATCGAGGGCGGCGTGGTTGGCGTGCCGGGCGACGCGGATTTCCACTTCAACTTCGGCTTTCCCCCGAAGACCGCCTATGCCTGTATGAGCGAGACGATTCTGCTCGCGCTGGACGGTCGTTACGAATCGTTCACGCTGGGCAAGGAGGTGTCGGTCGCGCAGGCCGAGGAGACGCAGCGCCTGGCCGATAAGCACGGGTTCCGTTTAGCGGGCTTCCGCTCCTTCGAGGCCGCTGTCACCGACGAAACGATTGCCGCCGTCCGAAAAGCGGCAGCCATTCCGCCGAAGTAAGCCCCTCAAGAAGCCCTCACCCCCGGCTCCCGTGATTGCCCTCACCCCCTTCCCCTCTCCCGCAGCGGGAGAGGGGTGAGCTATCGGTTAACTATCGTAACGTTGTTCATTCCGGCTTCGGCCCCACGGCGGCTTCTCTCTTTCGCGCGAAGCCGGGGCCGCTTTCGCCCCTCTCCCGTTGCGAGAGGGGAAGGGGGTGAGGGCAATCACGGGAGCCGGGGGTGAGGGCAATTGCGAGAACTACGCTCCGCCCAGTATCGTCTGGCGAATCCATGTGTCCAGCAGGAAGAACACGCGCCCGATCAACAGCGACATGCGCGCCATGATCGTCGAGCCGAAGATCGCCCCGAACGCGAACATCAGCAGATAGCGCCCCATGCGTGAAACGCGCGCCACGCCTCCCCGCTGCTCGAACGAGAAGAAGAAATAGGTCATGACGCTGACCAGAATCACGATAAAGAGCAGGTTGTTGATTGCCGTGGGGACGGGGACGCCAACGACCGGGTTGTTGATGGCGGAGCGGATCAGCGGGAAGTAGGTGCTTGCAAAGAACTGGAACGCCTGTCCCGCCGCGAACCCGAAGAACACGGCGAAGATCAGGCGGCTCATCCAGGAGTAGCGCTTGGAGTAGATAAGATAAAAAAGCAGACCCGCCGAAAGCGCGAATGCCCACCACCAGCGGCCCTCGGCCACCATCGGCGTCCACCAGCGCGGGCGCAGCACATCGTTCCAGGTCGCATAGATGGCGTAGCCGGTAGCCAGTCCCAGGAAGATGTGCTCGAAGAACCGGAACACGACGTTTTCGCGGTACAGTATCGTGTACAGGCCCAGCGTGCAGAGCGCGGCGAACCAGACAATCGCCTTCCCCATCGCCGCCGGGTCGGTCAGAAAATCGAACATCAGCGCGTTCCCCCCGTGCCGCTGCCGCTGCTGCGCGAGCGGGAAAGCAGCATGCTGACGTTCCCCAGGATAATCAGGGCCAGAATCAGGAAGTGGGCGTAGGAAAGCGACGCCGACCCGCGCGTGGCGAATCCCGGCTCTTTCAACAGAACCTCATATTCAGCCGCCCCCTGAAGACCGACCAGCATTCCCTGTAGCTGTCCCGATTTGAGCAGCGGAAACGCTTCGGGACCCTGCACGGCAGTCGTACAGAACAGCGTGGGCACCGGCTCGCGCCCCGTCCGCTGAAAGTATCCGATCCAGACGGGTAGGGACGCGCTGCCCGTCACCTCGATGACTGCCGCAATGTCGTTGACCCCTTTGACGCCCTCCATGACGGGAATCTCGGTCAGCGGCGTGTTCGTGATGTCGCGCCCTATAGCGGCGGGAATATCGCGCACCATCGCCTTCACGGTCGGAACGGCGGCCCCGACCGGGCGATAGCCCCAGTTGACGTAGTCGCGCCCGTAGACGTAACCGTACTGGTTTTGCAGCTTCTCCGCCGTCTGTTGGGCAAGTTCTCGTCCCTGCGGATCGACGAAATCGAAAATAGCGAACTTCAGCTTGCGTCTCATCAGGTGGCGCATTACGGTATCGGTCTGGGTCAGGCTTTCCGCCGCCGTGGACGAGGAGAAGTTGGCGCTGAGGATGACTAATTTATTACGCCGAACCGGATCGTTTGCAAGAGCCTCGACGGTGTCGTAGAAGCTGCGTGTCGGGGGGAGCACGGCAGGGGCGGGCACGGGCGCGGAAAAGATAAGCGGTAAGCCGACTGCCAGGATAAGCAGCAGATAAAGAACGCGCCGGTCGATGTTTTGCAGTCGGTCAAAAAAGCCCATGATCCGCTCCTAAAGCTCCCTGTCGAAATACGACCCGCGTTCCAGTGACAGCCACAGCCGCAGCGCCGTGGCCAGAGCGCCCATTCCCAGGCCGAAATCCACGGCCAGGACGGCGGGCGAGTTTACCCGCGTGAGTATCCAGGTGCGAATGTTCTCCACACGCAGGTTGGCACCGAAGCCCTCGGCGGGCAGCCAGTTGGTCAGCGCCTGCCCCAGCGCCACCTGTCCCAGCATGACGATAAACGCCGACGACAGCAGGATAGTCGCCTCGACCGAACGGATGCGGAACGCGCGATACGCGGCGGAGACGATGTAGAAGGCGATAATGGAGAACATCGTCGAGTCGAGTGCCTGAAGTCCGCCCACAAAGAAAAAGTTGAAAACATTCTGGTTGTAGCGGTTCGGGCGGTAGGCGTTGAGCAGGCCGGAGATAGCGATAGCAAAGAGCGCGGCGAACAGCACCACGGAAAAGCCCCACCCCGAACGCTGCCGCGCTATCGATCGCAGATGCACCGAGACCAGCGAATAGACGCCCAGCCCCAGCGCGAACGCCTGAAGCACCTGCGCCATCTGCCCCGCCGGGTCGATGAACGGCGTCAGAAAGTTCGTGTCATCGCGGCCCGTCGGCCAGAAAAACTCCAGTGCGTAGAACAGGCCTGCCAGAAAGGTTATCAGGGCGATCAGCGGCTTGCGGAAGCGGCCCGGAATGAGCGTCAGCAGGAAAAAGATAACGCCGGAGGCGACGAGCGCGCCGATAATATAGCCCCAGACGGCAGGGCCTTGAACGGGTCTGAACAACGGCTAACCTCCCGTCCCCGGCATCTTGCGGAAATACTGCATCAGCGCCAGGTTCTTGTCCTCGAAAAAGTTGAATACGGCGGGCTGCCCGAACGACAGGAGAAGGACGCCGAGCACGACCAGGGCAAGAAGAATCCCCTTGACGATGTCCTGGCCGACCAGCGAGCCTAAAAGCGTCGGCTGCCGGGTGAGATAGGCGGTGGCGGCGTAAAACTCGTCGCCGATAATCACGTAGTCGCATGAGGCGATGAAGAAGGGAATCTGCGTCGTGGACGGCGTTCCCGCCACCTGAATCGCGCCGATGCGGTTGCCGTTCTCGGCAATGATGAGTGACTCGGCGAAGAACGTCCCGAACAGGAACAGCGACGCAGGTTTCTCGCGGTTGATTATCCCCGCGACCCCCGCCGCATACGCGAACTGCCGTTCCGACAGGAACGACACGTCCTCGGCATGGAATATATCCGAACGTCCCGCCGCCGTATACGCCTCGCGCAGGGCATCCTCGGCGACCGGCAGCACCACCGGGTCGGCTATCGGGAGAAGGACACGGTTGCCGTAGCGTGCCGCCGTTTGCGCGACGGAACTGATGATGGCGAGCGCCTGAAGCGTGATAATGTCGATGCCGCCGAGACCGACCGAGGAGAGGATGGGCCGTCCCATCTCGGTCGCGCGCCCCACCGCTTCGTCAATCGCCGTCAGGCCGGGAATGCGCCGTATAAACAGCTTTCGTCCCCGCTGCGCCGACAGAACGGCAGCGACAATTATCGCCGAAAAGACGATAAGCACGATGCGCGCCGGCCAGGTTGCGTGTTCCATCAGCTTTCCTCCTTGTGCGCGGCAGAGGTTCGTCCTGCGCGCCGCTGGGTAGCCTCTTCTTCGATACGCGCGATAATCTCGTCCACCACCCCCGGCTCGCGCAAAAGCCGCGACACCGCCTGCATCCGCTCGATGCCCAGCAGCGGTCCCAGCATCGGTCCCAAAACGATCATGCCCTGCGACGCTAAAAACGCGACCGGGCGGTGCATCTCCAGAAAAAAGATCGTGGGCGTTTCCAGACCGCGCCCGGCTGTCTCTTTTGCCAGCCGGTTTATCAGCGCCTCGCGCTCGTCGGGCGCAAGCGGCTCGTCCCACAGAAACACGCTCACGCCGCCGTCTCCCCCGCGCGCTCAGTGTTCCCGCGCCACAGCCGCTGGACGGTCTGTGTCACCATCTCTTCGTTGCCGTCAGCGAAGCGCAGGCGCACGCCCCGGAACGCCTCCAGACGCGACCCGGCCTGCGCCAGCGGCGACAGATAGATGCCCTCGGAACCCGCCGTCGCCCGCTTGACCTCAGACCAGGAGATAAACAGGCGGGTCACTCCGTTTGCCGCG
The DNA here is from genome assembly GCA_030447685.1 of Armatimonadaceae bacterium. Taxonomy (GTDB): domain Bacteria; phylum Armatimonadota; class Armatimonadia; order Armatimonadales; family Armatimonadaceae; genus JAUJOK01. The sequence goes on along the minus strand of JAUJOK010000016.1, from coordinate 10,709 downwards.
TATGCGCCGCGTGACGTCAGACGGTAAGAGATCGGGAACAGGTATTCCGCCAGTGCGGAAGTCAGCGAAACCAACGGCAAAAACAGCGCGAGCGGGTGGGGGAAAAGCAGCCACCACAGCGCGATGGCGGCGGCATAAGCGGCGGCAATCAGGCGCAGATGGCGTGGGTCCTCACGCAGGCGGTGTGTTCGCCAGGCAACGAGGGTGGTTTCCGCTGAATGTGCAGGCGCTGGGGCGTCGGCAGGCATGCTCCGGTCGCAAAGGGGGCGGTTTGGAATGCGGTATTATAGCGTGCCGCCCAAGCCCTGTCAAGCCATGCGAAGCCAGATCAGCCGGAGGACGCGACGCCCCGTTCCTTCTGAAACGGGGCGCGGCGCACGGGTGGATTCAGCGTTTCCGCTGCCTTCGTCGCGCGGCGGCTCCGAGAAGCGGCACCAGGCCCGCCGAAAGCAGCGCGACGGTGCCCGGCTCAGGCACGGCGGAAAAGCGCGTAACGGTGGCATCAACGATGGTGTTTGGATCAGAGAAGCCGCCCGCTACTGTGGCATCGGGACTCGGGGCGGCAAGTGCGGCAATCTCACTGTTATTCGTAACCGCATCAAGCTCTGCGTCGGTAAAGTTGCTTCCCGATTGGCGTATCTCCAGAACAAGATTGCCGCCCTGGTAGGCAAAGGGCGTATTGAAGACGATATCGGGACCAAAGCCGTTGGGGCTGGAGCCGGTGGGGAAATCGCTTCCGCGAATGGTAAGTTCGCCGGATCGGACCTGCGTGCGCCCCGCAGCGCCGCCGGCAAAGTTCTCCGCGAAATTTTGTGAGAAGCTGGTGGGCGTAACGCCGGCAGCCGCCTGGCCCAGAAAAATGTCGAAGCGCTGAAAAGTGGACGTACCCTCCAAAGCAGGCGATTCTCCCGCATCCAGGCGGAATGCGATGGCGTTGAGCAGACTACCCGCGGGGATCGAGTTGAGCTGTGTCGCCAAGATGATCAGTTGATACGTCTGCCCCCCTTGAAAAAACGGCCCAACATCGAATGAATTTCCTTCAGTCGTCGCATTGGCGTTCGGCACGACAGCACTGATCTGGGCGGCGGCGGCGCCGGGGACAAGCAAAGCAAGCAGGGTCAATGCCGCGAACGCGGCTGCGAGGCGATAACGGAAGACGGGGATGGTTTTCTTTCTATATGCGGGCAGGATGGTGCTGAGCAGCGGGGAGTTGGGCTTCTAAGATGAATGGAATCGTTGGGGGAAGCAGCGGCCTTTTGCACGTTTCGTAACTATTCCTGTAAGCATAGAAAAAGTCGAAACGTAAAACAGAACGCCCTCGGCACGATTCGAACGCGCGACCTACTGATCCGAAGTCAGTCGCTCTAATCCACTGAGCTACGAGGGCAGGAACCAGATAATTATACCCGCTCTATGATAAAATCATTCTCCCCGCATGCGCTTCGTACTCAAGATAAGCCGTTCGTTAACTTGCCGAGGCGGATGGGTACAAACAGCCTTTAGAAATGGGGGCAGCGTGCCGATATTGAAAAAACGTTTGAAGGCGGAATGCTCCACCGGGAACTTATTGCTGTAAAACGCGTAATAGAAAGAAAATCGCGTAAGGGCAAAAAGCACCGGCGTCCTGATCCCACTGTGGGGAAGGTCCGGTGCTTCATTATCATAAGGCTGGCATCGACGCTAAGCGTAGCTGAAAAGGCGCATGGGGCGCGGGGAGCGCGGCGACGGCATACGCGACCTATGCAATAGAAGACGGAGGCGATGAAGTGCAGGTAACGGAAAGAGAAACTGAGGAGATTGTGCTGACGCCCAGCGGGCGGCGGCGCATTGAAACCGAACTGGAACAATTGGTAACGGTGGATCGCCACGAAGTAGCGGACCGGATTCGCGACGCTATCACCTTCGGCGATCTGACGGAGAATGCGGAATACGAGGCGGCTAAAAACGCGCAGGCATTTGTCGAGGGTCGTATCCTCGACCTCAAGCGGATTCTTTCCAATGCGCGCGTTATGAACGAGGACGAGGTTCCGACCGACCGGGTCGGGCTTGGTTCTATGGCGACGGTGCGCGACCTGGATTATGGCGATGAGTGGACGGTGACGCTGGTTTCGCCCTACGAAGCGGACCCAGACAAGGACCGCATCTCCAATCATTCGCCGGTGGGGCGCGCTTTGATCGGGCATCAGGTCGGCGACAGCGTCGAGGTGAAGACGCCCGGCGGCGTGACGCACTACGAGATCATCCAGATCGGCAAGTAAAACTTTTCTAAGAAAAGTCGGACGGCAGGGTCAGTAAACTGGCCCTGCCTTTTTTTGTTGGTCCGCCCGCGTGATTATTCGAACAGACGGCCCACGTATTCCGCGCGTGTGGTTTTACCTGCCGTGAAAACCGGTGCGGCCTTACCCGCCCGCTTCGCCCATGCCTGCGCCGTCGCTTCGTCCAGAGGAGCGTCCGGTTCGGCGGTCAGGGCGGCGGGGAAGCATCCCCGGCATCCGGCAATCTGAAGCGGCGCAAAGTGAGGGTGGTCTGCGGGCACGTCGGCCAGGTATATCAGAACCTGCTTCTGCTTTAGAAGCGCCCGTTGTAATTTCTCTTTGTTCAAGTTCCGCAGCAATACCTTATCTTGTATAGAGAGATGGGCCGCTGTTCCTGCCGCCTGTCCCAGCGCCATCCAGCAGGGTTCCATCCGCAGCGTTCCAAACCCGAGGTGTGTCGCGGAGCAGGCGACCGGCGTCAGAAGTCCCTCTACCTTCTTCGGTACGATAACCCCGTAGGGTATCTGGTACGGTCTGGTAATCAGGCTCAGGCCCAGGAAACCGTCCAGGTGAACGCGGTTCGGCTCCCGCTTACGGATGGCGTGGGAGTCTATGGCGTAGTGGCTGGCGGTGACGGCATCGGAGTGGATAGGCGCGCGGAGTTTCGGATTCGGCGGGCGGGTTCCGGCCATGATCTCATAGGCGTGCGGCACCTCGTCGGGGGACATCGCATCCCGCGCGGTAAAAAGATACTCGCCTTGGATACGGCGGGCTTCGCGGACATATATCTGGCGCGGAAAATGGCCGTTGTCCGTGTATTCATCACGGGCCAGGCCCCAGGCGCGCGCCTCGTCGCGAAAGGCGGCGGGCAGTGCCTCATCGTTCTGGCAAAACCAGAGCAGACCGAGCGTGTAGTCGCGCAGCCTCCGGGCGAAGCGGTCGCGCCACTGCCAGTCGCTTTCCGGGTACGGCCAGTTCTCCTCCGGCAGATCGGTGGAGACGAACGAACGGTGGTGGTTATTCGTGTCCGTCTTTCCATTAGGCAGGCGCACCGGGTTGACGACGCCGTAGTCGCGATTGTTCTTGCCGGGCATGAAGTGGGGCATGTAACCGCTCGCCACGTCCCCGGCAAGCGATGCATAATCGGCGCGGCTATAGGTCGATGGCTTCTCAATGGGCACGCGCAGGTCGGCGCGATTGGTCAGGCACAGGCGGTAGTTGTAGGCCTGCACCGTGTCGTCACCCGCTTCCGTGGAGCCTTCCCCCAGCGGCCCGACCCCCCAGCGGCGGTAAACACGGCCCGCGAACGGTTCGCCGTGCTCGGCTTTTCCTTCGCGGCGCGTGCGGTAGGGTGCGCTTGCCGCAGCGGCCAAGTCACCCTCGTAGGTGGCATCCACAAAGACTTTCGCCGCATAGGTTTCGCGCCTGCCGCCGTTCACGCGCTCCGTAACGGTGACAGCCGCCAGCCCCCGGCCTTCCAGGATAACGTTTCCCCGCTCTGCATCGAACTGCCGGTTTCGCAGCACGGTGATCTTCGCCTCAGCCGCCAGCATCGCCTCGAAAACCTTCTCCGCGACACCCGGCTCGAAATGGTACCCGTCGGAGCAATCCTTCACCTGTGGTGAACCCGCGCCATAGGTCCTGACATAGTGCGCCTTGATATTATTCACAAACTCCTGAAACAGGCCGCCCGTCGCGCCGCGCGTATGGATATCCGTCGCGCCCAGGCCATTGGCGGGCAGTCCGCCGATGTGGGCCGTGCGCTCCAGCAGCAGAACGCGCGAACCCAGGCGCGCCGCCGCAATCGCCGCGCAGACCCCGCCCGGCGTCGCCCCGACGATGACAATATCGTGTTCGTTGTTCATGTGTTTCTTCGATTGCCGCCCGTGCGCCGGTGCCGTGCCGGACACGCCCAGGGCGGCGGGACCGGCAAGCAGCGAGCGTAGCAGGAAGCGTCTGCGGTTCATTGGGCTGCCGTCCTTGAAGCGCCGCCGCTCCAGTCCTTCGCTGCCGAAAGGCGCTCTGGTCATCGTTATGCTGTGATCCCAAAAAAGATAACTTTCGCCCCGGCTTTGTCAAATGCTAAATCAAGGCAGGCGCGGCCCCGCGCGTCGGTCGTCACGGTGACGCCGTTGTTGTGCCAGATGCCGGGCGCGACGGCGTTTTGGGTGACGTAAGTGTAGCGGCCCGGCGCGCTGGCGAAGACGGAGACGACGCCGCGCCCGGTTTCTTCGCTTATCTTCTCGTGAACTTCCGGGCTGCCGCCCACCGCGCCGGTGCGAACGGGGTAGCTTTCGGTAATGTCGTCCCGCACCTGCTTGTATAGACCCAGCGCGGTGCCGAAGCGCGCGATTCCCTCGTCGGAAACGCGCAGCAGATCACCCCAGATACCATTCTGCCCCAGAACAAGCGATGCGATGGTGATCCACTGGTTTTCGGCGTTCACCTCCTGATCTCGGTTCCAGCCTTCGCGATGGGTGTCGTCGGGCAGATAGTGGGTCAGGAACAGCACGGACGGAATCCATTTATCGTAGGTAAGGGGCGTGCGGCATATCCAGGCGCGTGCCGGGCCGGGAAAGAAGAACAGGTTAACATTGCCGTCGGCAGGCTTGGGAAGATCGTAGTTCTGGCTGTAGGGGCCGTTGTTGATAAGGAAGTATTTGCCCGCCGCCAGGAACTGCAAACCGACTGTGCGCCCCCCTTCGGTGATGTCGAAATCCACGATAGCCTCGGGGCAGGCGGCGCACACTTTATCCACGACGCGCGCCATCGCGGCCCCTAATTGAAACGCATAGCTGTTGCGGCGCTCCTCCGGCGTATTCTCTTCGGTGCCGTGGCCGTGGCCGGGAGCGTCGCAGCCGTACTGGCCGATGGCGTCCCATTTGAAGTAGGTGACGCCCACCTCGCGCACCAGCCGGATCAGCTCGTCGGCGAAGGCATCGCCGTAGCGGGAAACCAGGCACAGGCCCTGACTCGCCTCGGTCTCCCAGACCTCGTGCGGGTGGCCGGGCTTGCCGTTTCGGGTCATCAAACAATCCTCATGGCGGCGGCGCATCTGGCTGGAAACGGCAGCCACCGTGGGATTGAACCACAGGCCCAGCTTCATGTCGTACTCGTCCAGCTTCTCCTTGATAGGCGCGAGGCCGCGCGGAAAGCGCGCCGAACTCGTCCGCCAGTCGCCGGTCTTTTCGTACCAGCCGGTGTCCAGGACGAAGACATCGATTCCCATGCGGTGGGCAGCCTCTATCTCCTGAAGCATCCGCTCCTCGTTCATCGAGTCCAGATATTGCTGGTGATACCACCAGCGGTTGCGCTCCTGAAAATTCCAGGTGTTGTAAAAGATATAGGGGGCACGGCTTTGCCGGTTGGGGGACAGATGCTTCAGGACGAAACTCCGATAGGCGCGGGCAAGCGTATCCACATCGCCGGGAACTGCGGCTATCTCCATCCAGAGCGTCCGGTACGGCGTGGCGGAATCGACGATCTGACGGTCGCAGTAGCTGCCCTTCACGGCGCACAGGGTCGCCGCTCGGGTCGGCGATAGGTGGTATTGCAGGAAAGCGTCCGGTACCTGGGAACCGTGCTCGTAGGCCAGCAGCAGGGCATGGGTATCGCTCGCGCCGACCAGCAGAGGCCCCATGACGGTCAGGGAGTTGTCGAAATGGCGGTCATTGACGGGCAGTTCGGCCAGGCAAAAGCTGTGGACAAGTTCGCTGAATTCGGAAAGCCGTACTTCCCAGGCGGCGGGCAGATGGGCAAAGGAAGTTTCGAGATAGGTGAGGCTGTCCTTACCGGCGGTTTTGGTCAGGCGGCATTCACGCGCGCTGGTCAGCGTGTACCGAAAGCGGACGACGGGGCTGTCATCGGGAATCTGAAGCGTTATTCGTAAAGCTAATTCGGGATCGTCCGTGAAAGAACCGGCGTAAACATACTCGGTAACGTTACCCGCCCGCCGGACCGCTGGCTCGCGCATCTCCTCGAGTGCGGCAATCACGGCAATACGCTCGCTGCCGTCTATTTCGAAAACCGGCGGCGATATATCATACGTCTGCCCCGTCGCGGCCACCTCATAGCGCCACAGGCAGTCCGCCGTCCCCACCCAGTGAATCCGCACAAGGCTGTTGGTTATCATCGTTTTCTCAAATATTTAAATATCGATGTCGCCCAGGTCATCAGGCAGACCGAACCCTGCCGCGCCGATCAGCGGGACGAAGGCGACGTCGCCAAGGTTTTTGTTGGTGAAGGTGCCGTCTAAATCCCGGCGGAGGAGATGAAGCGTCTGCATCCGCTCGCCGCCGACCGGCAGGATAAGCCTGCCGCTGGGCGCAAGCTGCTCTTTCAAGGCGTCGGGGACGGACGGTGCGCCTGCCGCCACCAGTATCGCATCGTAGGGCGCTTCCGCAGGCCAGCCGCGCGAACCGTCGGCGACCAGCAAATGAACATTTTCGATGCCCAGCCGATCCAGCACCGTGCGGGCGCGGGCTGCGAGGGGAGCGTGCCGCTCGATGGCAATGACACGGCGACACAAGACAGACAGAATGGCGGACTGGTACCCCGACCCCGCGCCGATCTCCAGAACCGTCTCCGTACCCGTTAACTGCAACGTTTCTGTCATCAGGGCCACTATGTACGGCTGCGAAATCGTCTGGCCTTCGCCGATGGGAAGGGGATGGTCTTCGTAAGCCTCCGCCGCTTCGGCGGGCGGCACGAACAGATGGCGGGGCACGCGGCGCAGTGCTTCCAGGACGCGGCTGTCACGAATCCCGCGCTCCTCCATCTGCTCCCGGACCATCGCATCGCGCTCCGCGTGTCTCTCATCCAGGAAGCGGCTGGCGAACGAATCCTGTTCAGTCAAAGTCGGCGTTGCGAGCTTTCTGGAACGCTTCCTCGGTGGCGAAGCCGCGTGCCGGGGCGGTGACGGGAACGGGCGAAATACCGCTGCCATTGCCTCCTTCAGCGACGCTGAGGGCGGTGCGCGCTGCTGCGGTCGGGTTCGCCTCTGCAAAATCGCTGAAGCGGGTGAACATCTGCACGAACAGCGGCATCCCGGTAAAGGAGAGCGGAGAAGCCGGGCCGGTGAACATGAACGGGTATTCGCGGCGTGACTGCGGGTCCACGAAGGATTTGTACAGCGAAAGCGCCTCCGGGTCTCCGACGATCTCCTCTAACTGAGCCAGTTCGCTGCCCATGGTCAGGCCGTAGCCGAAGGCGTTCAGACGTAGCTGGCCGATGATCTCCCGGTGCAGCGATGCTAAAGTCTGTGTAATAAACATATACCCCAGGCCGTATTTGCGCGTGGTCCGTACGGCGTCCACGAACTTCTTGGTAAGCTGCGCCATCTCCGACATATCATCGCCGCGCGTATAGGCGCGTACGTAGCGGTGGGCCTCATCGAGCGCCACCAGGCAGTTCAAGCGCCGCCCGTTCTCGAAGGCGCGGCCCCCTTCCTTGTCGAGCGCGACGGCGATCTCTTTGAGCAGCATCGCCTTGATCTCTTCGTCGTCCTTGAACGCCGTGCCCTCGCCGGAGATGTCCAGAAAGACGATAGGCTGCGTCTCCTGCTCATTCGCATTGATCACGCTGGTGACGATATTCCACAGCGCCGTTCGCTCGTTGCCTTTGGAGTCCACCTTCTGGAACAGGTCAAGCGCGGGCTGCCACGTCTTCTCCTGCAGCTCCTGGTACTCGCCCTCATCCGTGAGAACGCCACGCAGACGGTCCGCCAGTTGTTCGCGCCGCTCCTTGCCGGTGTAGATGCGCTCCAGCGCCTTGCTGTCATCGAGAATGGTCTGCAAAGTCTCCCGCAGCAGGTTCCCCGGCGCCGCGTCTATCTTCGCCTTCCGGTCGGTCAGGACTTTGCGAACGGCGGCATAGAGGACCTCGACCGCAATCTCCTGATTATCCGGGTTCTTGATTCCCAGAAAGCGATAAAAGCCCGCCTTGCGCAGCAGTTCGGCGAACTGATTGGCATCCTCGCGCAGCCGCACCTGAGAAGCCAGCTTATACACCTGCACATCGCGGCCTGCTGCGCGCAGAGAGAGATGGAGAGGAAAGGGCAGGTCACGGTCGGAAGAGAACTGGCCCTGTGGATCGATAAAAAGCAGGCCCATATTTCGGTGGCGGGCGTAGGCGAGCAGCAGGTACGCGGCCAGACCCGACTTGCCGGACCCCGTTTTGCCGAAGACGCCGATATGGTACGCCTCGCCCGCGCCGCCCACCCCCTTGCCGAAATGGCGTAGCGTGAAGGGCATACGCACCTGCGTACCGAAGACACGGCCCAGGTATACCAGCTCATTCTTATACTTTTCCAGCAGCGCCTGAAGCACTTCGTCGCGCACGGCGTAGACCTTCGCGCCGGTGCCGGGCGAGGTGCCGAGCATATCCTCAGCGCAGAACTCTTCGCCGGATTCGTCCACGTCGATGGTAAAGGCCGCCTGCACGGTCAGGGTCGCCGTGCGGACATCGGCGCGGCCCGACAGGTGGGGAAGCGCACCCTGCCGCTTGATAATGCCGCGAAAGGCCATATCCTCGTGCCAGCGGTTCTGCGTCTCAACACGCGATACCTGGCCCAGAATGGCGATGCGGCAGTTGTCATGGGGCAGGACGAGGTAGACCATCTGCCCACGGATGCGTCCCGCCTCGGCGGCTTCCAGAATGTCTATCGTGATCTCCGTTGTATCCGAGGGCGAGCCGACCACGCCGATCTGCGCGGCGCGCATCTCGTCCAGGAGCACGGAAAGCACCCGCCCGCGCGTCGTCACCCGGTTGTTGTCCATCGTCAGCGGCATAATCTTGTACTCCTATTGCTCTTCCGAAGGCGGCAGTTGTCGCGGGGGTGGCAGCGGCGCTGTTAAACGCAGAGATGCGCGCTCCACTTCCGCCTTAAACTGCGCCACATCCGCCCGCATTTCCGCCCGGTCGGCTTCCCGCATTGCTTCCAGTCACGTCAAACGCTCGCTCAGCAAGCGTATCTCCCTCAGCATCTGTTCGTTTGCCGCCTGCACATCGCGAGCAAACTGCTTGAGGCTGGTATCCAGGTCGCGAATGGCTTGCCGATCCTGGGCCTGCTGTTCCTGAGCGTGTTTCAGTTCCAGGTGGATGTTAAGCAGCGATTTGGTGAGGTCGCCCAAACGCTCGAACAAGCTCATCGCGTTCTCTTTTCCGTTCCCGCATTTCGGCATGGAAGTCTTGGGCATCCCGGCGCATCGCCTGGAGCGTCTCCGCAATGCGGTCTGCTGTCGCAATCATCTCTTCCAGCATCGCCTCCGCCTCCGGTGGGACTGCCGCCTCGCCGGAGCGGGATATGGTGATGAATTCGCCTTTACGCGGGCCGGAGATAATCACCGCCTCGTCCCGCTCTTCGGCTGTCGGCGCTGGGATTGCCATCAGGTTCTTCCTTTCAAAGCCGCTTCCAGTTCCATCTGACGGATCGTTATGGTCAGGTCGCCGCGCGTCCGCTCCAGAACGCCGCGCACCAGGTCGGTCGTGCGGCGCAGGCCATTGGTCAGCGCATCAGGGTAATCCACCGTTACCAGGTGGCTGTAGACGGCGTCCATCGTGTCTAACAACGCCTCGGCGCGCGCGGCTTCGCCGGTGCCGTGGCGCAGCAAATCGAGAATATAGCGGCGCAGTTCGCTTGCCGCCTCGCCCAGCCCGTTCAGGTACGGCGCGTCCTCCACGCCCAGGTCCTGCGGGGTCGGCAGAGGATGTTCCCGCACCAGCGCGAACAGCAGAAACGCCTCGGCAAGCTCTTTCTGCGCGTCCTGCATATAGCCTGCCCAATAGATGTCCGGGTGATTCTGCAAAGTCGCCGTCACGCCCGCCAGCTTTTCGCGCCCCTCGTTCAGCATCGCGTGCGCCTCCACCTCTTGCCCGCGATGAATGGCGCGAATACCATTCGCCGCGTGCCGGATGACCTGCCGCGACGCCGTAAGCGCCTGCTCGCGTGCCGCGTTCTTTGCTTCCAGCCGCTCCGCAATAGCGGCCACGATTGTCTCGACAGCGTTCTCAGCCATGTTTTATGTACTGCACTCCAGTGCGTCCGTCAAAGCGGAAACCCTCTGGCATACTCGAAGCCGCTAACGGTCAAGTTTGATACTGTCGGGCAGCCCGATGGACAGAATCTGTACCGCAACTGAGGCAATCACTGCCCAGAAGCAGGCAGCGCCGCCGAAAAACAGAATCTTTAGGATCGGCTTCCCGGTTTGGAATGCGCCGATGGATAGCCCGATTGCGGCAATCAGGAGGACCGCCAGAACGATGGCAGCGCCCCACGGGACAATCATGATCGTATGGCTGGTCACGATATGGCACCTATACCAGCCCTTGCAGTGCCGCCAATAACGCCGCTTCGGCGACGGTGTTGAATTCAAGTATGACAAAGAAAAACAACAAAAGGAAAGTAACAGACTACAACCACATAATCAACGCGTCGACCATCTCTCGCTTGCTCTT
>JAUJOK010000015.1:1814-104139 GCA_030447685.1 Armatimonadaceae bacterium | reverse complement strand
CGGGCGCTGCTGGACAGCGACATGCCCCTGACGGCGCTTCTGCGGAATCTGGCGACGATGACCCGTGTCGGGGTGCTCGATGAGTACGCGGGTGTGGAGCGCATCGTCGAGAAGATCACGGACGCCAACCGTCTGCGGACGGCGCGCGTGCATCCTATCGCCGTGCTGTCGGCGCTCAAGACCTACGCGCAGGGCCGGGGCGAGCGGGGCCAGAACACCTGGAAGCCGATTGCGAAGGTGGTGGACGCGCTGGACCGGGCGTTCTACGCCTCGTTCCAGAACGTCAAGCCGACCGGTAAGCGGTGGCTGCTGGCGCTGGATGTTTCCGGCTCCATGGAGTGCGGAACCATCGCGGGCGTGCCGGGTCTGACGCCGCGCGTCGCTTCGGCGGCGATGGCGCTGGTGACGGCGGCGACGGAGAAGGACTACCGGATGGTCGCCTTCACCTCGTCCGGCAACAGCCTTGGCGGGCAGTGGGGCGGCACGTCCGGCCTGACGCCGCTCTCGATCTCGCCGCGTCAGCGCCTGGATGACGTGGTGAAGACGGTGAGCGGCCTGCCATTTGGCGGCACCGACTGCGCTCTGCCGATGGTCTGGGCGCTGAAGAACAAGGTCGAGGCGGATGCCTTCGTCGTCTACACGGATTCGGAGACGTGGCACGGCAGCATTCATCCGGTACAGGCCCTGCGCGAGTACCGGGAGCGGATGGGCATCCCGGCGAAGCTGATCGTCTGCGGTATGGTAGCCAACGCCTTCAGCATCGCCGACCCGGACGACGGCGGTATGCTCGACGTTGTCGGCTTTGACACAGCGACGCCGCAGCTACTCAGCGACTTTGCGCGCTGATAAAGGAAGGGCAAAGGAGACACTGGCCCCGTCCGGGTGATAGTAACCCTGACGGGGCTTTACACGGCACTGCTATCCCGGTCGAGGTCAGCCGATTGTTGGTCAAGTTTTGGTGTAGGGGACAGTAATCGAGGCCAGCATGGGGAAGTGCTTCTTGTTCAATGTAACCAAAGTCGCGCCTCTAACTTCGGCAGTAGCCGCAATTAGCGCATCGGCTAAACCGACACCGTGACTTTTGCGGTAATCTCGACGATATAACCCGCCTTTGACCGCAATCGCTTCATCCACCGGAACCAACCCAAAGGCCGAAATAAACTTATCCAGTGCCGTACGCTCATCCCCCTCACGCACGCCGAAATAAAGTTCCGCTACAGTAACTGCCGAAATTAAAAGAGGATCATTGAGACCTTCCATATACGACACAGCATCCGCTTGACCGCGCAAATAGTCAACAATGACATCCGTGTCAATGAGCAAAAGCTCAGGCATGGGTTCTAAAACCGGTTCCATTCATCCCTGAGTTCGGTAAGATCGGGTAAGTCTTGCCGCCCCTGCCAGATGCCCCGTGCCTGCTGCAAAGCAGCTAACCGGCTTTCTGCTTTATGCTGCGCCAAAAACTGCTGGACAGCCTCATGCAGTATCTCTTCCTGCGTCTTGCCTTTGCTTTGGCTCAGGGCTTGGATAGCCTGCGTTTCTGATTCCGTCAAAGTTACCTGGGCGGTTGCCATTTTGCACCTCGCGTTCCTCTGCTCATTTTTATCGGTTTGCTGTAAGGCACGCGTTCAAACCGCACCAGCGCTCAATAGACCATACTTCTTGAACAGCTTAACCTTTGGAGCCTTCAGTCAAGCCATGATAGGACCACTCGTAGCGCCCGCCACTGGTGCGAAACGCGCTGTCAAAAACAGCACCTGCGGCTTGCCATTGCTCCACAAGAGGGCCATGCACGTAGCGGGCTTCCAATGGCTCGTAATCAGCGTCCTCCTTGTGCAAGTCCATCTTGGTCAGGCGGCCACAATGTCGAGATAGACCGTAACTGGAAACACCCTGGGCAATGAAGGCGGCAAAAGCTATTGCGGACGAGAACAGTTCTGATTGTACTTCCTGTGTAGGACGGACGGAGGCAGAAAACGCGCTCGCATTCGACTCGTTAATGTGAAGCTTGGTGTCGTCATTCTCCTGACGAATATCCACCTCAACATAGGGATGTGGCGCAGAAAAGCCCAAAGAGGTGAACCATGCTCCGAAAGCGGAATTGGTTTGCCGTTCGGTGACGAACACCGCAGGCGAAGGGAGGTCTTGTGATATATCCAGAACTGCGTAACGTGGCGCACAACTGATGCTGGTCAAACCAGCCACAGTAGGAAGTGGAGCGCCAGCCACAGTAGGAAGCGGAGCGACGGTGATGTTTCTCAGGTCTAATAGGCAAAACGAAACCACACCATAACCATTAATTGACTGCGGAACGAGCCAAGGAACTGGCGGAAGAAAATTCGCCAGGGACTCTGGCGGCATACGGAAATTGAAAAGAAATCGCTCCGCTAACGTGGCACGCACGGAAGGTAAAGCAGCCATACTCTTTATGTCTCCTAATCTTGCCTTGTGTTAAGGGATGTGCTGTTCACCTGCCCTTCCTGAACACGCAGTTCAACAAGCACCCTGTGGAATATCCTTGATAGGATACCCTTTTGGGGAGGCAAACACCGCAAATGGTCGCCGTTCATCATATACAACGGTCCCATGGTGTATGCGGCAAATTACTGCTTCTTTATGTCAGGAAGTGGCCGATGACCGCGGAGGCTACGTTGTCGCAGGCTCTGGGGGCGCTGCTGCCGCCGATGTTGGTGGCGACGAGGACGGCGAAGGCGCGCAATGGAGCCAACCCGGCGGCCTGTGATGGTGTTGTTCTTTCAGCCCTTCAGACCGGTCAGGGCGATGCCTTTGATAAAGTACCGCTGCGCGACGAAGAAGACGAGGATAGTCGGCAGGATGTGGATTAGCGAGGCGGCCATCAAGAGCTCAAGCTGCGGTCCGAACATGTCCTGGAACATGCGCAGACCGACGGCGACGGTATACTTCTCCATCGAGTTGAGGTAGATCAACGGCCCCATGAAGTCGTCCCAGTGGCCGAGGAACGAGAACAGCACCACCGTAATCAGGGCGGGGCGTGACAGGGGGAGCAGCACGCGCCACCAGATAACCAGGGGAGACGCCCCGTCGATCATGGCGGCCTCGTCCAGTTCCTTCGGTATGGTCATAAAGAACTGGCGCAGCAGGAAGATGGTGAAAGCCCCGCCGCCGAAGAAGGCGGGCACGGTCAGCGGCGCGAACGTATCGATGAGCCGCAGTTCGCGCCACAGCAGGAAGACCGGTATCATCGTTACCTGAGAGGGCAGCATCATCGTCGAAAGCATCAGATAAAACAAAACGGTGCGGCCTTTGAACTTGAAGCGGGCGAAGCCGTAGGTGACCAGCGAGGCGGAGAACACCTGCCCGATGACCGAGATAATCGTGATGATGACGGTGTTAACGACAAAGGTGGGGAACGGCAGCTCCGTCCACGCGCGCTGAAAGTTGTTCCATTGGGGCGGGCGGGGAATCCACTCCGGCGGCACGGCAAAGACCTGCTGATTGGTCTTCAGGGCGGTGGAGACCGTCCATAAAAACGGGATCGAAAAGAGGGACGCGCCAAAGAGCAGCATTACGAAGACGCCGACGCGCTTCATCTGCTCGTCTCTGCCGTTCATTCCTTTTCTCCTCCTTCGTAATACACCCACTTCGATGCGTTCTTGAACTGGATGACGGTGAAGACCAGAAGCAGGACGAAAAGACACCAGGCCATCGCCGACGCCTTGCCCATCTTGAAGTAGCGGAACGCATTATCGTACAGGTAGAGGACGAACATGCGGGTGGCGTTGTCCGGGCCGCCGTTGGTCATCACATAGGCGGAGGTGAAGACCTGGAACGAGCCGATGATGCCCAGGATCAGGTTGAAAAAGATGGTCGGCGAGAGCATCGGGAGCGTCACATGGCGAAAGGACGCCCAGCCGCGCGCGCCGTCCAGCGACGCGGCCTCGTACAGTTCGTCGGAGATGCCCTGAAGTCCGGCCAGAAAGATAATCATGCGCCCGCCCCCGATTCCCCACAGGCTCATGATAATCAGCGAGGCGAGCGCGGTGTCGGGGTCCTGGAGCCACTTCGGCCCCTGAATTCCGATCAGGGACAGCGAATAGTTCAGGATTCCGGCGTCCGGGTGGAACACCCACTGCCAGACAAGGGCGGAGGCGACGGCGGGCACCAGCGACGGCAGGTAGAAAAGGGTGCGGAACCAGGCCATGCCCTTTACTTTCTGGTTCAGTAGCAGGGCGATCAGCAGCGAGCCGGTCAGGCCGAGCGGCACCGAGAACAGCACGTACAGAGCGGTATTGCCCAGCGACTTCCAGAAAAGCGGGTCGCGCGTCAGCAGTATCTCGTAGTTTTTCGTCCCGACCCATTGAAGCTGATACAGATCGTACTTGCAGAACGACAGGTACAGTGAGGCAAGCATCGGTCCGGCGGTGAAGATCAGGAAACCGATCAGCCACGGCGAGATGAAGAAATACCCCCAGAAATTCGGCGACTGGAGGAACGAGGCGCGGCGCGCGCGGGTCTGTTCGCGCGGCGTGGACCGGGGCAGGGCGACGGCTCCCTGTGCCTTCGCAACATCCGGCGACTCAGCCATCTTCTAAAAGCCCTCCTCGCCGCCCAGGATGCGATTGGCGCGGGCGGCGGCGCGCGCCAGCGCGGCCCCGGCATCCTTGCTGCCCTGCTCAACATTCATCAGCGGTTCCAGCGCCGAATTGAACTCCTGCGCCCATTCCTGGTAACGCCAGTCTATCGGCAGTGTCCGTCCCCGCTGGACGGACTCCAGGAACACATCCGTCTGGTACGGCGGCAGGTTGGCGCGCAGGTACGCCGGGTCGCGCAGAACCGAGCGGCGCGTCGGCACCGCGCGCCGAAGTTCGCCGTAAAGCAGCATCTCCGCCTCCGGCCCGGTCATGAACTTGATAAATTCCCAGGACTCCTCCGGGTGTTCGCTTTCCCGGTGGATGACCAACTGGTTCCCCTTAACCACGGTGGCGTTCCCCGCCGGTCCCGAAGGCGTCGGCACAATATCCCATTCGAAGTCCTTGATGTTCTTGCGGAAGCGCGGGGATTCACCGGCCCAGCCCCAGTGCATGGCGATCTTGCCGGACTCGAAGGTGAAGGCGGAAAGCGCGCTGTCAGCGGGGGTGGGTGCGACGCGTTCCTTCCAGCGCATATCCACGAATCGCTGCATGCCGCGTATCGCTCCGGCGTCCTCGGCCAGAGTCAGCCGCGTGATATTCGGATCGGTGAGGCTGCCGCCGTGGTTCCATAGAACCGAAACGTATTGCGGGAAGGTAGGCACAGTCGAGCCGAACACGGTCGCACGACCTGCCGCGTCCCGCCGGGTCAGCGCCTGAGCTGACCCGATAAAATTCTCCCAGTCCCAGCGTCCTCGTTTGTGCTCTTTATAGGGGTCGGGCAGGCCCGCCTTTTCGAAAAGTGCACGGTTATAGTAGATCATGACGGGGCCGAACAGGACGTTCATCCCGAACAGGGTGCCGTTCCAGCGTCCCTCATCCACGGCGATGGGCAGGAAATCATTGAGGAACCCCGGCTTCTCGGGGGCAATCAGCGGCTCCAGCGGCAGAAAATAGTTTTTGCGGGCAAGCGCAGGGAAGTAGTAGCGATCCGCGCGCATCACATCCGGCGCGGTGCGTGAGGCCAGCATGAGCTGGAGCTTATCGGCGTAGGCGGAACCGGGCACCATAAATAGGTGGACACGGATGCCCGGATTGCGCTTTTCAAATTCGCGGGCGATGCGGCGCTCGACGGCAATCTGTTCCGGGTTGCCCCAGGCCATGTAACGGATGGTGACGCGCCCGTCGGAGCGGTCGCGGCGTCCGCCGCCGCCGCCGCCGGCGAGCGCCATCCCAACAGAAACAGGCGCGGTCGACAAAATCTGAAGCAAATCGCGGCGCGTCATCGCGGCTTCATGGTAACATCGTCGCGCCCTGTCGTCAAGAGAGATTACGCTCTGTCAGGAATTCATTGATAAGCGCTGCGGCGGTCTGGTCGCAGGCCCCGGCGGCCCCGCCCCCGCCGACGTTCGTGGCGACGAGAACCGCGAAGTCACGCAGCGGGGCCATCCAGACGACGGCGAAGTTCTGGTTGTTGCTACCCGCATGGGTGAAAACGCGCCCGCCGCCCCAGGCGCGCTCGGTGACAAGCCAGCCGAAGGCGTAGTCACCGCCAAAAAGCGGGGTGTGCAGCTTGCGAATTGTCGCCGCTTTCAGCAGACCGTCCTTGCCGCGCGCTCCCCGAATATGCGCCTGGGCGAATTTTGCCCAGTCACCCAGGGAAGCGTGGACGGTTCCGGCTGGCCCTATCACGGCAGGGTTGTCACTCAGCGGCCCCGGCTCGATTGGCCTGGTCATCCACAGCCGTTTCGTATGCTGCCAGGGCTGCGTTATCTTGCCGGGTGCGCGTGTGCCCATCGCGCCGAAACCGGCGGTTTTCATTTCCAGCGGCTGGAACAGCATCCGCGTCATCAGCGTTTCCCAGGGTGTGCCAGTCACTTTTTCGGCCATTGCCCCGGCGATGGCGTACCCGGCGTTGGCATAGATAAACTTCGCGCCTGGCGCGGCCTCGGCGGGCTGGCTCAGGAAGAGCTGCACATAGGCGCGGCGCTGCTGCATCGGCGAGCCGGGCAGGCGGTGCATGTCCCGAAAGGACTTTCCGCGCGGCCAGCTTCGAGAGGGGAGACCCGCCCGGTGGCACAGCAGATGCTCCAGGGTGACGGCGCGGTACTCCTGGCGTATTTTGTCTGCGAGGTCGGGGAACGTGTCGCCGATGGTGGTGTTCCAGCGCAGTTTTTTCTGTTCGACCAGTCGTCCGAGCAGCGTCGCGGTCATGGCTTTGGTGCAGGAACCGAGGTGGAATTGGTCGGATGCGGTGACGTCGGCGACGGCGCTTCCGTGTTTGCGATAGCCTGTCGCCGCCACAGCCACCGTCTGGCCGTTCTCGATTACGGCGGCGGCGAGCGCGGGCAGACCGTGTCTGCGGCGTATCTGTTCCAGCAGGGTCTGTGTTTTGTTTTGCATAAAGCGTTGCTCGCGTCAGGTAACGGTTTCTGCCCCGCCGGTAGCCCATAACGGCAGGGCCTGCTGCGCCAGGTAGAGGTATTCCGCCACGGCGGCCAGAGAAAACGCGCCCGCCGCCACCCACATTCCCGGCAACTGCAGCAGAACGCCCAGCGCGAGAAGAATCCCGTGTATTGCCAGGTTGATACCCATGCCGCGATACGCCGCGCCTGTTTGCTGCGCCGCTACCAGGATACCGCGCATCAGGGAACCGAGCGTGGTGAGAAAGGGCATCAGCAGCCCGGCAGCGACGCCGACGCGCATATGCGGCTCCAGGGCGGGCGGAAGGTGGATGACGAAACCGTTGTAGGCATCCAGCAGCGGCGAAAAAGCGATAAGCGCGGTCGCGCCGCTGGTGACGCCTCCAACCCAATAGGCGAAGCGGCGCAGGACCGGCAGCGCCTGCGGGTTCCGGGCCTGCGCGACGGTGATCTCCTGAAGCGCCAAGCCCCAGCCACGCATCACCAGAAGGAGCATGAAGACGACCGGCCAGACGGCCAATGTTTCGCGCGGCGACGGCAGGCGGGCCAGAGCCGCCGAAGTCATGGGCTGTGCGAGCAGTGTCAGCAGCGTCGTGACCGCCAGCGGGGCGTGAAACCGCCAGATGCCGTGCTGCGTCAGAGGTGGTGATGTGTCGGCAGACTGTCCGAGCATAAGGTCACGGCGAATGATGGGCAGCGCGAACAGGGTGGTCGCCGCCGCCTCGGTAAGCACCGCGGCCATAAGCGCCCACGCGCCCACCTGCACGCCGGATATTCCCCCCACCGGGCCAGTCCCACTGCCGTGCCGACAGCGGCCACCAGGCGTATGGCCGTTCCCCACGAAACGCGCCGCGTCTGCCCGTACTTAACCAGGACGCCTTGATAAAACCGTCGCCAGGCGATAGCCGCCGTCCACAGCAGCATGATCTGCATGGCCGGACGCGCCGCCGCCACAATCGGCGGCGGCTGTCCCATCAGGTCACGGGCGATAATCTCGAATAGCGGCGTGAAGGCGATAAGACCGGTCAGCGCGGTGCAGACAAGGGCGAGCATGACCGTAAAGCGGCGCAGCGCGCGGTACGAAGCCGCGTCCCGCACCAGCGCGATGGCTGTGGCGATCAGCATGATGACCGGACTCTCGATCAGCAGTGAAAGCGCCATCGTCAGGCCCCACGCGGCCAGGTTCAGCGGTGGGTCCGGCAACCGTCCCATCGCCCCCTGAACGGCGGGGCCTTCCAGCATCATCAACTCAAAGCTGACGGCCAGCGGCAGCCACAGAAAGAAGAGTTCGCGCAGCCGCAATTAGAAAGTTCCGGTGAACTCCATTGCTTTCGCGCCGGACTCTTTCTTGGAGGAGGTTGACGTGCTGATACGCTCCTGAAGCGCGCTCCAGTAGATGTCTTCGTCCACCGGAATGTCCACCCAATTGTCCGTCCACGCGGAAAGCAGCATGGCATTGGCGAGGGAAACGCCGTTAATGCCCTCCGCGCCGCTCGCCAGCAGCGGCGTCCCCGACCGAATCGCCTGCACCCAGTTTTTGGTGATGCCCTTGTGCCCTTCACCATCCCTGGAAGGAATATCGATGGTCCAGGTCTCGGGCTTCGAAGCCGCGCGGCGTCGTCCGCAGATGCTCGCTAACGGAGATGCGCGTACGCCAGAAGGTCAGTTTTCCGCCGGAAAGCAGGAGCTTTCCCCGGTCGCCGGTTATTTCAAAGGAGTTGGAGCCGGGCGCTTCGCCGGTCGAGGTGATGAAGACACCGGTCGCGCCGTTCTCGTACTCCACATAGGCGGTCACATCGTCTTCGACCTCGATATTGTGGTACTTGCCGAAGTGGCAGAACGCGCGGACGCGCCGGGGCATGCCGCAAATCCATTGCCATAGGTCCAGATTGTGCGGACTCTGGTTCATCAGGACGCCGCCGCCCTCGCCGCTCCAGGTCGCGCGCCAGCCGCCGGAATCGTAGTAGCTCTGCGCGCGGAACCAGTCGGTGATGACATACTGCGTCCGCTTGATCTCGCCCAGCTCCCCGGACGATACCAGTTCCTTCATCTTCTGATGGTGCCCCGACGTCCGCTGGTTGAACATAATGCCGAACACCCGGTCGCTCTTCGCCGCCGCCTCGTTCATCTCCCGCACCTGCTTGGTGTAGACACCGGCGGGCTTTTCCACCAGGGCATGCAGGCCGTTGTTCAGCGCCTGAATAGCCAGGGGCGGGTGGAAATAGTGGGGCGCGGCGATCATCACCGCATCCACGGCGTTCGCGGCAAAGAGTGCATCCGCGCTGTCAAAGCGCTGCACGGCATCGCCGAACTTGCCGCCTGCCCAATCAAGCGCCGCCGGGCTGATGTCGCAGACCGCCGCAAGCTGCGCGCCGGGAACCTCGCCCTTAGAAAGATACTCCGCGTGATGGCGTCCCATGCCGCCGATTCCAATAATGCCAATTCGCACTGTGTCCATGTCGTCTCCAGAGAAAAGGGTGCGGCGGGCGTGGCTCCATCACGGAGACGCCGCTGCCGCCGACTATGTTCGCCGCGTCGCTGCCGTGTCCCTCCCCGCTGTGCTGGTAGCGCAGGGGCGTTCAGTTTTCCGTTATGCCTTCCCGGAGTGTCCACAGGCCGGGGCAACGAAGGGAGAACCGAATGATCGTGTCTGGTAACGTTACCGCAGGCGGACGCAGCGCAGCCCTTCGGCGTAACGGGTTCGCGTCAATCGGGCGTCTCTTAGCGCGTTTCCGGTGATGATTTTCTGAACCTGCCGCAGCCGCTGCCCATAGAACTGGCTTTTGTGGATACGCAGCAGCTCCCAGCGGCGCTCCCATTGCCCGGTAACATCGACGGCGAAGTTCGGCGCGGTGGTTGAAAAGTGGAGAAGCCATCTGCCGACGCCCGCCTGCCGGGTCGCTTCCCCCGCCGCCCTTCCCGCGCGGCGATGGTCCTGATGGGTGAGGCGCGGCGGGTAGCGCGCGTCCAAAACCATCACGTACTCCGGGTTCAGGCGTTTGAGTTCCTGCGCCAGCCGGGCGACCAGCGCCGGGGATTCTTTTAAACGACCGTCGGGATGACCCAGATAAACCACCTCCTGAGCGTTCCAGGCTTTCGCCGCCTCGGTCTGCTCTTGCTGCCGGGTACGGCGAAGCGACGCGGCATCACCAAAAGGGTAGTAGCCTTTGTCGCCGTCGGTGACGACGATCAGGCTGAGCCGCGCGCCCGATGCGCTCAGCCGGGTAAGCAGACCAGCGACGTAGAACTCGGAGTCGTCCGGGTGCGCGGTAATGAGGGTGATGCGCGTGCCGGAGCGAAACAGGCGCTTGCTGTTCGGATCAACCCAGGGGTTCGGGCGGGGTGGGTCGCGCGGGATGAGATCGAAGCGCAGCGGCTGCCATTGGTAAAACCCCCAGACCGCCGTTAGAAGGGTAACGAGAACGGCAAAAACAACTCGTTGCCGTCGTACTGTTCCCGGTATCACCGATGAATTTGCCTTTGCCATATCCTCGCATATGTGAAACCATCAATAGTCGTGTGTGTTGTTACGCTGCTTCTGCCAGAAGCCGCAGCGAGGTTTCCTCAATCATTCCGGCGGCTTCCGGGGCCACGCGGCAGGCGTGGGTGACTTCGTAGCCCCCTTCGGCATAGGCGGCGGGAACGGGGACATAGCCGATGCTGCCGTTGGTGTAGCCGACGAAGCAGGTGTGGGGGAGGGGGGAGCGTCGCTTGACCTCCATGCCGGTTTCCGTGAATATTTCGCCGGGGGCTGTGACCAGGGCGATGTCGCCGAAGCGAAGCGCGGTCAACTCCGCTGGGACGGGCGGCAGCGGCGGGCCGCCGCGCAGACTGGCGAGCATGGCTTCGGCGCAGCGCAGGCGCGTCTCCGCCCAGTACAGGCTGCCGCTCGCTGGGTTCTCTGCACGCAAACGCTCGGCCTGCGCCCGCCGCTCGGCTACTTCCCGCTCGCCGTCTTCAAGGGACGTTAAGGTGAGGGCAGGCAGGGCGACCTGTTCCGAGCGCACCGCGAGGCCACCTTTCGTGGAGGTGGTCGTAATGCTTTCAACGACCTTTGCTGCCTCGCCGCCCAGCATCACGCCCAGACGCCGCGCCGGTTCCATCGAGTGGCGCATCTCGATAGGGTTGATGTTTCCCGCCGCTCCTTGCAGAAATAGGCAGGTCGCTCCGGTGAAGGATTCGACCAGGCGGCGCATTTCCGCAATATAGTCCCCCGAAACGAGGCGCATACCGCTCGCGGCGCTGACGGGGTGGCAGGCGAAGTTAACCAGAGCGGCCAACGGCGTCCCATCCGTCGTGTCCAGCCGCGTCACACGCACCGAGCGGTCACAGGGGCCGTCCGGGTTCTGGCCGAGCACGATCTGGCCGTCCGGGCGGCGTTCGCGCCGGTTGATGCCGATGAAGGACTCCCCTTCGCCGAAACCCAGATTGACGGGGTGCAGACGGGTCAGCGCGGCCTGGGCCGTTCCCGCCAGCACGTAGGTCAGATGTGCCAGGTACGCCGCGACATCGGCGGGCGTCTCCGTGCCGTCATTATCGCCGGTGGCGGGGCCGTAATGGGTGTGCGAGGCGCACAAAAGCACGTTGCGCGCCGGGACACCGGTACGCCTTTCTATTTCGGCGCGTAGCTGCGCCGTCAGTGGGGCCGGGAAGTACAGCAGATCGGCGGTGATAATAACGGCGCGCACGCTGCCGGATACCAGCGCGAGCGTGGTCGCCCGCAGTTCATCGTGGACGCCTTCGGCGGGACCGCGCCCGGCGAACCCGGTGAGCGGAATGCCGATGGGCGGGGTGATAGTGGCGCGGGCGACGCCCGCCAGCAGATCAATGGTGGTCATGGCTTTTTTCTCCAACCTGCGCGGCGATTCGGTGGCACAACTCCACGGACGGCGCGATCTGCTCGACGGTGGGGGCGGGCGGCGTACCGTCTGTCAGGCTGCGGATAAAGGCGGATGTTTCTTCATAGGAGCCGTCGCGCCGCCAAACGGGTTCGTCCGGGTTCGCCCGGTCGTCCACCTCCTGGTTCCCGCCACGCCAGCAGCGTGCGCCTTGCGTGCCCATGGTCGAAGCCTCGGCCCGAAAGCCCTCGCCGGAAAGCGCATAGGTTTCTTCCACCACGCCCGCCGTGGGAAGAATCTCTATCGTGCCCCGGCAGCCGGATGTGAAGCGCAGGGAAATTTCATACCAGGGCGGCGAGTGCGGCGAAGGGCGAAAGATGTCCGCCTCGGCGCTTTCAATGTCGCCGCCGATATAGCGCACGGCGTCAACGATATGGACGCCGGTGCCCCAGATGAACTCTTCCTCACGGCGGGCGTGGCGCAGCATCCGGGCGTGGATATGGGAGATTGGCCCGGCGTCCCGCGCCCAATGGAGAGCGCGGTTCAGAAAGGGGCTGAAGCGCCGGTTGACCGAAACCATGTGGGGGGTGCCCGTGCGGCGCGCGGCGTCCGCGAGCGCGCGGACTTCCTCCGGCGAGGCTCCCAGCGGCTTTTCGAGGACGCAGGGAAGGGAACACTCCAGAAGCCGGACTCCTGCCCCGGCGATCTTCTCCACCGGCAGCACGCAGATTACCGCATCGGGCGCGGCCTTGGTCAGCATCGTGTCCCAATCCGTAAATGGCTGGGCGAAGCCATACTCACGGCAAACCTGCTCGGCGCACTTGGAGTTTATGTCGCAGGCGGCGACCAGCGCAATGTGGCCGGGATTCGCGGCGGCGTAGTGGGCGAGCGGGGCCGCATGCGCGCTTCGGGCGTGCGCGCCGCAGCCGATCAGGGCGAGGCGCAGCATCTAACGCCCGTAGCCCGTAACCGTTTCCATCACGCCGCGCCAGGCTTTCGCCAGATCGTTCACATCGCCGCCGATGAAGACAAAGTCGGCACCGGCGGCAAGCGCGGCCTCCAGCATCGGGCCGGGCGCTACCAGGATACCGGCGTGCTTGCCGCAGGCCCGCGTCCGTTGGATGATATCCGCCACCAGCGCAATCATCTCCGGGTCGGTGAAGGCCGCCGTTTTGCCCGCGCTGACCGAAAGATCGCCGGGACCGATAAGTATGCCGGAAAGCCCCTCCACACCACAGATAGCTTCCAGGTTCTGCACAGCCTCCAGGGTCTCGATCTGGGCGATAAGATGCGTCCCGGCGTTGGCGGTCTGGAACGATTCGAGCAGATTATCCAGGCCGTAGTTCAGACCCCGGCTGCGCGTGTTGAAGCCCCGCTGACCGAGCGGGGGGAACTTGCCGTGCCGCACCAGTTCCCGCGTCGTTTCAGCGTCATTGACCATCGGCACGACCACGATGCGCGCCCCGACCTCCAGCGCGCGAAGCACATGATGCCGATGGTGATCCGGCAGACGCACCGTCGGAATGGCCCCGCCCGATTCAGCGGCCATGCACAAAGCCTCGACCTCGGTGAATCCGGCGGGGCCGTGTTCGACTTCGATCCAGACGGTGTCGAAGCCGAGGCGTCCGGCCATCTCGGCGATTCGGGGCGCGCCGCTGATAATGGCGACACCGCGCAGCACGCGGGCCTGCCCGCTGGCATCGCAGAATGGGTCGGTATGCGTATTTCTGGCGTCCTGCATCTGTGTCGGCCTCTTCCTTCCGGTTGATTACGGGTTGCCGGGCGCAGGCTTTGGCGGCCTTTCCCGTTTCGCTTCATTAATTTTTGAACCGTTTAGCCAGGCAAGCACAGTGCGGTAATCGGGATCGTCCGGGCCGGACCATCGCTGCCCGCCGCCATGCGCGACCGTGGCCGCATTGACCACGCCCTCGCTGGCGGAGGAACTGAGCGGCTTCAAAAGAAGCAGGCTCTTTTCCGGCTGGCGAAGATCAGCCATCTTCATCGCGGAGCGCAGGGTTTCACGAATCTGGGCTTCGGTAAAGCGTCCCCGCGCACCGGGCGGCGTCACCTTGAAAAGGTTATGGTTGAAGTGGCACGAAACGCAGGCATTGCCGTCCGTCGCCGACTTTCGCGCGAACACCGGCATGACATTTCGCTTGAAGTAGGCATAATCGAGCGTTCGCGTGTCGCCCGTGGCCGGTTCCCCCAGTGCGGCTTGAATCCGTGGCGCGCTCCGCAGCGTCTCGTCTTTCTGAACGATTTCCCGCGCCATTGCCCGCAGATCGTTGTCCGTGCCCCGCAGCGCATCGGCCAGCGCGCTAATGACACGCGTGTCCCTGCGCGCGGAAGGACTGCGCCGTGCCAGTTCCAGAATGGCTTTGCGAACCTCCGGGGACGGATCGGTTAAGAAGGCATTCACCTGTGCGCTTACTGCCGGGTCGCTCGCGATTTGCGTGCCGCTGATGGCGAGTTCCAGTGCGGCTCCGCGCGCTTCCGGCGATCCTCCGGTGATGGTTCTCAGCACGATGCGTCGTATTTCGGCGTCCTCCTGAAGTGCCGGAACCGCGGTAATCACCTTGAGCGCCTCGGGCAGCACGCTGTCCGGGGCCGCGCGAACGTAATCGCGCACCACTGCGATGACGCCCGGTGAGTTCGCCAGCGTCGCTCCCTCAGGGGGCAGAAGAAGCGAGAGCGCGGCCTGCCGGGCCGAGGGGAGCGAACTTCCCAGAAGACGGGTGATGGTATCCGCGGTAGATTGCGCCGTCATGTCCAGCGGAACGGTGCGATAAAACTCTTCCGCAGCCGCCCGCACTTCCGGTTCCGGGTCGGTCAGGCGGCTGACGAGCGTGGCGGCGACGGGCAGGGGACCGTTGTCGCGCAGGGTGAAGGCGGCGATGATGGCATAACGGCGTATGGTGGGGGAGGCATCATTCATTGCCTGGCCGACGGCGCTTTCCAGGATACGCGCGCCTTCTGACGTGAACCGGATCTGCTCTACATCGTTGCCGATACGCGCGTAGCGTCCCTTTTGCTCGCGGACTCGGCGCAGGTGGAACTCGCCCAGGCCCCGCAGCACGGCTTCCCGCTGCGCAGGGTTGCCGTCAGCGATAGCGGCGGCCAGCTTACGGGCTATTCGTGTGTCGTGCGCGCGCTGACCTGCAAGAGCCGCCTCCCTGTCCGCCGGGTCACCCAGAGCGGGAATCCAGTTGTTGTACAGGTAGCGCACGTTTTCATCGGCCATGTTATAGATGGCTTCTCGCGCGTTGCGGGCGATCCAGGGATGCTCGGGTGCGGCGAGCCGCGCCAGAACCCGGTCAAGTATGCGCTCACGGAGCGCCGAATCGTCCGTCCAATAGTACCATTGCCATACGCTTTGCAGGGCGGCCAGGCGAACGGGAACGGACGGGTCGGTGGTGAGCTGCAGCAGGCGCTCGGCCAGTTTCGGTTCGGTCGTCAGGGGCCGGAAATGATAGGCGAAAATACGGGCGGCTCCCCAGCGAATGCGCTCGTTGCGGCTTTCGAGCGCCTCGGCGATAGCTTCGCGCCCTATACCCCGGCGGCCCAACTGCCGCAGAGCGACCGCCGCTGTTCGCTGCACCGTCTTCGTCGTGTCGCCCAGCGCGGCGGCGAGCGGCGCGACGGCGGACGCATCACCGATACGCCCCAGCGCCGTCGCCGCCATTTGCCGCACCATCGGTTCATCGCTTCGCAGCAGTCCGATGGTCTGCGCCAGCACCGTTTTGCCTGGCTTTGTCCAGAGGCCGTCCAACTGTTTCAGAAGTACAATCGGGTCACGCAGGTTCAGGCCCTCACTCCCCTTGTTGGGGGCGGGGAGGGCGGCGGCAGGATAAAGCTGCGACAGCGCCATAACGGCGAATTGACTTTCACGGAACGGCGTGCGGAAGTTCTCGTAGGACTGCAGCGGGTCGAACCAGCCGCCGAACGGCTGCTGGCGCTGCAGCAGGAAGGCAACCGCCTTTTGAACCTGGGGATGGTCGGACCGGTACCCGGCGACGGCGAGCGTATACAGTGCGTGCCCGGTTTGAAACTCTACCGGGGTGGATTTCGGATCGAGCGAAGCGGACCACTGGCCGTCGGCGCGCTGCTCGGAAAGAAGGCGCTCGCAATTCGATTCGATCTGTCTTTTGAAGCGCACGGGGTCGCTCTTCACCATCGCGATGGTTTGCCAGCAAAGGTCAATCAGGTTCTTGTGCCGGTTCTGTGTTAGAAGTGTCCGCACCTGTTCCGTATATGCCTTCGCCTCGGCGCTGCCGGTGCGCCGGTATTCGCGCTGGAAAACATTGGCGGCATGATACAGAACCTCGTAGGGGCTGATAAGGGGCTGGTTGCCGTTGGTTTCGTCGTCCGGCAGCGTGGTGCGCCCTTTGTAATACAGTGTAAGATAGCGGTACGCGCCCTGGTGAACATCAGTCTGCGCCGCATCGCCCGTTTGTTCGGCCTGCGTCGCCACAAGATCGGCCAGGCGGCTGGTGACGTTTCCAGCGGGTGGTTTCCGGAACATCGGTGGGGATATAGGGCGCGAGATCGCCGGAGCCGAAGACCACCTCGCCCAGCGTCATCGGGGCGGCGTGTTTCCAGCCGCTGCCGGATTTATAGGCGACATTCGCTGCGGTGTCGGCGGCCACGTTCCATTCCACGACCTTCACAGCGACATGCGCGTTTTTCTTTTGTCCTGGGCCGGTGATTTCGAGCTTCACGCTGCCGTTCTGCGGGGGCCGGATCACGACGTATAGATCGGGATCGCTTCCGTGCAGCGTCTTTGCGCCGATGTTTTGATCTCCCGCCCGGAGTGCCACAGCGACGCCGTGCATCTCCGGCATGCCGGGTCCGAGCGTGACCGTGACGGAATACAGGCGGTCACGACGCAGCGCGGGCAGCGGCACGGAAGTTTTTTCGTCCGTGCTCAGGCGAAGCGTTTCGGCGAGCACAGTGCGGAATGCCTGGGCATCCGGTGGTGCCGCTCCAACCACGCCGCGCCCGGCTCCTAAGCTGCCGGGAAGCAACTGGGTGAAAAGCGTAAACAGCAGGACACGGGCCAGAAACGGCGAACGAAACCGACGCATCATAGCGACAAACTTTCTTTGGCGAAACTGGGACTTCCGGGTTTAATTCACCCTCACACACTGCTTGTCCTTCCCTTTCCCCGGAACGGCCCTATACGGCTGACCCTGGGAGCAGGAGATAGCAAACGGACATGGTAATCAATTACGTGTGAACCCGCTGCCCTCAATAGACCGATTGCTCACGTGGCAGCGCGCCTATTACTAGTGCTTTTTCAGGGGACTTAACGTGTTATCATAGTGGCTATGAAGCCACCCTTGTTCGTGCGTTCCCTGACCCAATCAGAGCGAGTACAGCTTGAAGCCGGACTACGCTCTTCAGAAGCCTTCGTGCTCAAGCGCTGCCAGATTCTGCTGGCTTCCGCCCAGGGCAAAAGCGTCCAACAAATCAGCGCCGCCTTCGGCTATGCGGCCCAAACCATACGCGGCGTGCTGCATGCCTTTAACCAGGAGGGCGTGGGAGCGTTAACCAGAAAGAGCAACCGGCCCAAGACAACACGGCCCGTTCTGGATGACGCAGGGCGCGAACGGCTCAAGACGCTTTTGGAGCAAAGCCCGCGCGCCTTCGGCAAGGAAGCCAGCATCTGGACACTGGCGCTTGTGGCCCAGGTCGCACACGAGCAGGAACTGACGCCGAGGGTACTCAACCACGAGAGCGTCCGCATCGCCATCCAGCGCCTCGGGCTGAACTGGAAGCGAGCCAAAGCCTGGATTGCCAGTCCCGACCCAGCGTATGAGCGCAAAAAAAGCGGCGTGAGCGACTGACACAAAGAGCGGCTCAGTGCGGATGGAGCGTTGGCTTTGCCGATGAGGTGTGGTTCTCGCGTCTGGCACAGCCGACCTTCTCGACCTGGACACAGAACAAGCCGCCAGGTTCCCAGCCGTTGGGAAGCACGGCCCTGGGGGGCGCTGGGGACCAATCAGGGCAATCCCCACCAATATCGATAGCTGGAATTCTGGAAAAGCTGATGCGGCGCGGACGCCAGGGCAATCCCCACCAATATCGATAGCTGGAATTCTGGAAAAGCTGATGCGGCGCGCCTGGATGTACTGGCAGCCGCGCGCGTGAGGCCCTACTGGAACATGCAGTACACCTTTCGCGGCCCGATGGTTTCCGGCATGGTCGTTATCTCCAATGAGCACAACGGCTCGGACGGCGAGGCGTTTGCCGAAGGGCATTCCAGCGGCTGGGGCTGGGAAAACGCGATCGGCACGCGCTCCTGGAAGGCGGCGCTGATCGAGGGGCATGGCGTCTATGGCCGTGCGCTATCTGTGGCTGATCGAAGGGCATGGCGTCGATCCCGATATGGTGGTGGACAACCTGCCGCACGCGACCTTCAACGGCAAGGACGCGCAGTTGGAAGCCGCCGTGCGCTATCTGCTGGAGGAGATTCGTAAGAAGCCGGTGGACGTGCCCCCAGCGCCGCGCTACCCGGATAAATCCTTCCGCCGGACTTCCCCGTGACGAGAAAAAAGGCCGGGACCACGCGCCCCGGCCTTTGCTCATTCTTCATCAGCGGCTGCTGAACTTTTAAATGGGCTGAAGGCCCGCTTCGATCTGGGTGCGTTTCGGCTCCAGGAACGGCGGCAGCGACAGCCGCTCGCCCAGGTGCGCCGGGTCCTCATCGGTGGCGAAGCCGGGGCCGTCCGTGGCGATCTCAAACAGAATGCCGCCCGGCTCGCGGAAATACAGCGAACGGAAATAGAACCGGTCGATCACCGGCGTCACCCGAACACCCGCCTCGGTCAGGCGGCGCTGCCATTGCCGGTGCTGCGCGTCATCCGGCGTCCGAAACGCCACATGGTGAACGCCGCCGATTCCGGGGCTGCCCGGCGTCAAATCGGGCCGCTCCTCCACATGCACCTCGGTTCCCGGCCCGCCCGCGCCCGTCTCGAAGACCACGATCCGCTTGCCCGCATCCCCTTTAAACTCCCGCGCCTGCCGGAAGCCCAGCGCATCGGTCAGCAGGCGCGCGGTAGGTTCCAGGCGGCGCACGGTCAGCCGCACGGCGTCCAGCCCCCGAATGCCCATCTCCGCCGGAACCGGACTCTGGGGCCAGGGGGTGCCGCCGGGCGCGCCGCCGTCATCCACCAGGCGCAGACGCTGCCCTTCCGGGTCGGTGAAGGCGACAGCCGCGCGTCCGTATCTGTCCTCGATCCCGCTATGTTCGATGTCGTGCTGTTTCAGCCGCTGCGCCCACCATTCCAGTGTGGCGCGGCCCGGCACCCGCAGCGCGGTAGTCGAAATCGTGCCGCTGCCGTGCCGGTCGGGACCGGCATAGGGCCAGTCGAAAAAAGTCAGTTCCGTGCCCGCGCTTCCGACCGCATCCCCGTAAAAAAGGTGATACGCCGATACATCGTCCTGATTGACCGTTTTCTTAACCAGCCGCAGCCCCAGTACCCGCGTGTAGAAATCCACGTTACCGGCAGCGTTTCCGGTAACGGCAGTGACATGATGCAGCCCGCTCAGAATCAGCGGCGCGGAATCCGCCGTCCCGGCAGCAATCGATAGGTCATTTTCAACAGTGCTCATGGCTGATTTTCTCATCCTCCTCTGTTGTGTTATCTCTTATAACGCCCTGCCGAAAAAGTAGTTCCATGTCAAACTATATGCCGCAGCCGTACCTTCGCCGCCGGATCGTTCTGCCTCCTTTATCCGGGTTGCTGCGATAAAGCCGTCATGGCGGGACTGCTGATGTTACCGAAACGGTTCACGGCGCTCACGGCGACGGCCTGAAGCGGTGCGTCCGAAGCGGGCGGCTCCCATCGGCAGGTCGTTTGATTGCCTGGCAGGATCGTCGTGCGCCATTCGTCGCCTATTCGCGCCTGGACCACCCACAGTTGGGGCAGTTCGTCATCGTCGTTTAGCCAGGTGGCTTCGATTGTGTCTGTGTTATGCCGCAGCAGCGTCAGCGCGTCAGGCATTTGCGGGACGGCGTGGCTCAGCCAACGAGAGGCAGGAACCAACGCCGACTCAGCATAGACGCCATCGGCGAGCAAAGCGGCAAAAGCTTTGTCGCGCAGAAACGCTTTCATGCTGAAATGGATGTTGCCGCTCGCGCCCGGCTCGGCGCGCGTGGTATTGATCTGTCGGACGATCTCGTCGGCAGGCCAGTTTTTCGGCTCCGCGCCGCCGACCCGGCTGGTGAAGTTGCCCGGCCACAGGTGCCGTCCGTGCGCGTTCTGCTCGATCCACCAGCGAAGAAGCGCCGGGTAGCTCTGCGCGGGCGGGTCGATGCGCCAGTACAACTGCGGCGTGAAGTAGTCCACCCACCCTTCGGCGAGCCACTTGCGCGCATCGGCGTACAGCTCTGCGTAGGCATCGAAGCCTTCGATCTGCGGTGGGTGGCCGGGCCGCCAGATACCGAACGGGCTTATGCCGAACTTCACCCAGGGCTTCTCGGTCTTGATGTTTCGGTACAGCCGCTCGATCAGGACGTTGACGTTTTCGCGCCGCCAGTCCTCGCGCGCCTGCGTCCCGCCCGCCTCTTGATACTGCTGCCAGCTTGCCTCGTCCGGGAAGTCGATTACGTTCCCCTGATCATCTTTTTCTTTATACGGATAGAAATAGTCGTCCAGATGAACGCCGTCGATGTCGTACCGACGCACCACATCGCCGATCACGCGCAGCGTATGTTCACGCACGGCCTCCTCGCCGGGATCGAGCCAGAGGTATCGGCCATAGGACTTCACCAGATGGGGGTGGGTGACGCTGATATGATCCGGCGACACGGGTGAATTAGTAGCCGTCGCGTGCCGCGCCCGGTACGGGTTGAACCACGCATGCAGCTCCAGGCCGCGCTGATGCGCCTCCTCCACGGCGAAGGCAAGCGGGTCATAAAACGGCTCCGGCGCGTGGCCCATGCGCCCGGTCAGATACTCCGACCAGGGTTCGTGCTCCGATGCGTACAGGGCGTCGCAGGCCGGGCGCACCTGAAGCACGACGGCGTTCAGGCGCATGCGGGCTGCCGTTTCCAGCACGGCGACCATTTCCGCCTTTTGCCGTTCCGTCGTCAGGGCAGGCTGCGAGGGCCAGTCGATATTGGCGACCGTCGCGACCCAGACCCCGCGAAATTCCCGCAGTGGTGCGGGCGGCGATTGTGCTGTTTCTGTGAGATTAATGTCCATTTACAGAGCCGGGGCGCGGAACGTGTCGCCCGCGCGCAGGTCGCCGGTTTCCCAGCCGCGACGAAACCAGCGCACGCGCTGGGCGGAGGAACCGTGGGTGAAAGAGTCCGGGACGACATAGCCCTGCGAGCGCTGCTGCAGACGGTCGTCGCCGATGGCGTTGGCGGCCTCCAGCGCATCGGCGATGTCGTTTTCGTCGAGGATGTTTTTCATCTTTTGCGCATGGTGCGCCCAGACGCCCGCGAAGAAGTCGGCCTGAAGTTCGAGCCGCACGGAAAGCTCGTTTGCCTGCGCTTTGCCCAGCCGGGCCTGCTGCGCCGCCACCTTTTCCGTGATGCCAAGCTGCCGCTGGACATGGTGCCCCACTTCGTGGGCGATCACGTAGGCTTCCGCGAAGTCCCCGTCCGCCCCGAAGCGGTCACGCAGATCATCGAAGAAACTGGTGTCCAGATAGATTTTTGCGTCCTCCGGGCAGTAAAAGGGGCCGACAGCGGCGCTGGCGAAGCCGCAGGCGGAATCGACGCTGCCCGAAAACATCACAAGGCGTGGTTCCCGGTACTGCGCGCCCGCTTCACGGAAAAGGCGGTTCCAAACATCCTCCGTATCCGCGAGGACGACCCGCACGAACTCCTCGTCGCGCTGCGCCTCGGCGCTCAGGGGTGCGTTCGCCTGCCGTCCGGGCGGTGGCTGCTGCGCGCCGGGCTGTATCACATCACTCGGGTTGCCCCCGAGGAACATATACAGGAGCGCGATAATCAGCGTCCCGATCCCGCCCCCCGCGACCGCTCGTCCACCGATGCCCCGGCGATCTTCCACATTGTCACTTTGCCGTCTGCCCTGCCACCGCATCTCTTTTTTCCTCCACCGGTTCGGAGTATACCCGCAGCGCCACCGGCTGAAATCCCGATGGTGCCGAACCGCCGCCGCGCCCATGGTATGTTATTTATAGGAGCCACTTTGGAATTACCCGCATGGAAGATAACGCACCAGAGGACGACAATCAGGAAACGGCGCAGGTCTTCGTTCCGGCGTTCGACCGGTATAACGATCCCGCGCACATCATAACCTTCGGCAACTACTATGCTGTGACACACCTGATGGAGACACGGGCGGCGTACACGTACGCCGAGCGGTACGGGCCGGATAAGCAGGCGGACTTCAGTCCTGCTGTCGCAGCCCAGATGCGCCGTGATGTTGCCTGGACCAAGCGCATCAACGACTTTAACAAGGGCCGCAAGTGGGTGCTTCGCGTCCTGTTCGAAAAGCTTGACCCCATGCTTGCGGCGGACATTGCCCTTGTGGTCGTCCCGTCCCATGATCCGTTTCAGGACACGCCTCCTATCCGGCTTCTGGCGCAGCAGCTTGCCGAAACCGGGCGGCGCATAGATGCCACCACCTGCCTGACACGCCATACGAAAATCAAGCGAATCGTCTATGGCGGGCCGAGCAATCGCGCCCTGCACCGGAGCACCATCGCCGTCGCGGACACCCAACTGGTAGCGGGCCGAAGCGTCCTGCTTCTGGACGACATCGTTCGCAGCGGCGCGTCGCTGAATGCCTGTAAGGCAATGCTTTACGGCGCGGGCGCGCGTCTGGTGCAGGCGGCGGCACTGGGGCGCGTGGTAAGCAGTCCGGTGTAGGAGCCTGTACAGGTGCTGCCTCGCTGTAGGTCCAGGCGTCGCGCCCGTATTGTGGCGGGAGTGGCAACAACACGAGGACGGAAGGACGCTGCGGGAAGCAACCGGCACAAGGAACTACGGCTTCCCGTGCGGAAAAACATCCAGGGAAGTCCAAATCGGAACCGGGAATTTGTAATGCCTGCTTTACAGCCAAAGGAACACCTGCGCACGTTTACCGAACGCGCCTATCGACTGCTCGTCAACGACCTGAACGCGCTCGCCCAGGAGAGGCACCATGCCAGTCCCGGCGGGTGCGCACGCTCCGCGCTCAACATCGTCGCCGAGTGCGCTATGGTCAACCAGTACATCGCCGAATATCTGACCACGGGCAAGGCCGAGCGACCGTCCCCGGAACAGCGCGCCGCGCACCTTGCTTCGTTCGATACATCCGAGAAGGCATTGGCTTATCTGGAAAAAGCCACCCAGCAGCTTTTGGAGGCTATCGGGGCGCTGGACGAAGCTATGTTGGGCGATGTGTCCGATCAGCCATTGCGCCGCCCCATGAGCCGCTTCGCGGTAGCGGAATTGCCCGCTGTCCATATGAGCTACCACGATGGCCAGTTGAACTATATCCAGACACTGCACGGCGACGACCAGATGCATTGGGGATAAAGTGCAGCCCTGTCTTCCTGGCCAAGCTGGCCTGCTGCGGTGAGTGAGGGCGGCAATGGCGCTGGCATTGACATGATCTCCTGCCTTGTGTTTACTGCGCCCGCCGAGTCAGCATAATTTAACGGCAACTCGGCGCGAAAGCGAGCGTCTAAAGAAGCGTAGGCGTGGTTCCTGCAAGGCGACAGTTTCCTATGAGCCAGAAACAACGACGAATTCTGAGAGCCTTTTTATGGGCAGCGGTGATGGCACGGCTCGCCGCGCTGCCCGCGCAGGCTAAGCCGGAATATCAGGAAGTTTTTGCAAAAGCGTATCGGCCAGCAAGTGCATCCCCGCTGGAAAAAGCAAGCTGCCAGGCGTGCCATGTCGCTGCCGGGCCACCCCGGCGTAATGTTTATGGCGCGGCGGTGGAGAAGGCGCTTGATGCCGCCCGGACCAAAACACTGACCCAGGAGATTTTGCGCCAGGCGGAGACGGTCGATTCCGACGGTGACGGCGCAGGCAATCAGGCGGAACTGACAGCGGGCAGCCTGCCCGGAGACGCCAACAGCCTGCCGCCGCAAGCAGCGGCGGCGACACCCCCGGCAGCTTCCGCGCCGCCTCCGGCCACTGTGCCCCCTTCTACGTCGAAACCCGCAGTGGCTTCCCGGCCCACCGCCGCCAAAGCGAAGCCGCGTCCCGCCGCCGCTGCTGCGCCGACACCGGTGAAAAAGAAGACTGCGCCACCGCCCAAAGTAAAGGCAGCGTCACCCGCCGCCGCCGTCGCAGCAGCGAAGACAAAGGCCGAAGAATCCGGGGCGGCGCGTCCCGTCGCTGCATCGAAACCGTCATCGCCGCCTGCCCGCCCGTCGGCTCCGGCTGCCCGTGCGTCTACGCCTGCCGCTGCCGCCGCTTCGCCGCAACCTGCGCGATCCGAAGAAGCAGCGCCGGTTGAAAAAGCGACACCTGCGCCCCCAACGACTCCGCCGCCCGTGACCGCTGCGCCCACCGCAAGCCTTGTTTCCGAGCTTTTCAACCGGCTCGTGCCGCCGCATTCGTTCCACCCGGTGATCGTCCACTTTCCCATCGCTTTGTTTCTTTTCGGCGGTATCTGCGAAGTGCTGGGTGCATGGAAGCGGCGACCCCTGCTGCGGGCCGCGGGCGCATTGAACATGACGGCTGCGAGCATCACGGCTCTGGGCGCGGTGGCGACGGGGTTTCTGGCGATGTGGCGCGAGGGCTTTCCGCTATCGGGCACAACGCTGATTCATCTGTGCCTGGCGGTGGCAGCGACCGCGAGCATGGGCGCGACCGCGCTTCTGGGCTGGTCGTTCATCCATCTCCATAGGGAGCGCACATCCCGAATCTACTGGTTCCTGCTGACCGTGTCGCTGCTCTTGATCGGTCTGGTCGGCCACTTCGGCGGCGAACTCGTCTACGGCTCCTGAATCGGCGTCTTGCTGCCGTCGCTCTCGAAGGGCCGCCGCTCCGGGAACCCGACAAAAACCGGCTCCGGTACGAGCGTGATGCCGAAAACCGCGCGCACCCGTCCGGTAATCTCCTGCATCCAGGCCACGATCTCGCGGGCCGTCGCGCCGCCGCGATTGACGATAGCGAGCGTGTGCTTGGTGGAAAGGCCGACCCGCCCGCGCCCGCTGCCTTTGGAAAAGCCGGAGCGCTCGATCAGCCAGGCAGCAGGGATCTTGACGCTCCCGTCCGGCTGCCGGTAATGGGGAAGAGCTTCGTCGGGGAGAATGGCCCCGCAGGCGCGCGCCGCCGCTTCGACCCGCGCGAACGCCGCTTCGTCTACCACCGCGTTTTTAAAAGAACCGGCGCTGCGGCAGTCCGGGTCGTCTTCTGTCAGCAGCATCGCCTTGCGCGCGCGGATTTCCCGCACGGCTTCGCGGACATCTCCCAGCGAAGGTTCTTCCGTCCGGTCGGTGAAATAGTTCCGCACGTCCGCGTAACGTAGTGCCGGTTTGCCTCCCGGCGTCAGTTCGTAGGTCACGCCCAGAACCACGTAGCGCCCGCGCGCCGTGGTGTTGAAGATGCTGGTCCGGTAGCGAAACCCACGCTTCGCGGGGCAGTTCTACGATCTTCTTTTGCTGGCGGTCGTAGGCGCGCACGGTCGTAATGGTTTCGCTGACCTCCTGCCCATACGCGCCGACGTTCTGCACCGGCGTTCCGCCTATCAGGCCAGGAATTCCGCTCAAACACTCGATGCCTGCCAGATTGTGCTCGACGCAGAAGCGAACGAACTCGTCCCAGTCTTCCCCGGCGCTTCCGGTGACGAGAACCATTTGTCCGTTCTGCCGCACCGCGATTCCCCGGCTGGCGATGTGCAGAACCAGTCCGTCGAAGCCTTCGTCCGCCACCACCAGATTACTCCCGCCACCGAGAATGAAAACGGACAGACCCTGCCGCTCCGCGAAGCCCAGCGCCTCCACGATTCCGTCTTCGGTCGTCGCTTCCGCCAGATACCGGGCGGGTCCCCCGACGCCCAGCGTGGTGTAGGGGGCGAGCGGCACGTTTTCTTTGAGGATGAAACCGTCGGTCACGGGTGCGGCCTTTATCAAAACCAAAGGCCGCAGGGCGATTCCTGCGGCCTTGCAAAAACTGGCTCCCCGTAGTGGATTCGAACCACTGACACCTCAGTTAACAGCCGAGTGCTCTGCCGCTGAGCTAACGGGGAACGGCACGAACATTTTAACATGAGCGCGTCGCGTCGTCAAGAGCCGTGCGCGGCAATTACGCGACAAGCGCCTGTCCCCAACCGTCAAGAAATGCTGGCAATATACCGATATTTTCCTCAGGGGACAGCGCATCGGGCGCGTCCGGCGTGGGGAGAAGCTATGTTTGTCATTATCGGCGTGGTCGTTTTGTTTGCGTCCCTGCTCATCGGGTACACGATGCATGGCGGCAAGGTAGCCGTTCTGCTTCAGTTCTCCGAATTCATCATTATCACCGGCGCGGCGGTGGGGGCGACACTTATCGGCAATCCGCCCCGCGTGCTGCGCGAGACGTTCCACGCCGTTCGGGGTCTGGTAAAGGGCAATCCGTATGACAAAGCCGCTTACGAAGAGCTGCTGCGGATGTTTTATCAATTGTTCCAGCTCGCCCGCCGCGAAGGCCTGGTGGCGCTGGAAAAGCATGTCGAGGAACCGGAAACGTCGGATTTCTTCACGGACTATCCGTTCTTCCTGAGCACACCCCACGGCCTGACATTTCTTGCCGATACGATGAAAGTGGTGCTTACCGGGGCCGTGGAGCCGCACGACCTGTCCGAGGTGCTGGAAGTGGACCTGGAAACGCGCTACGACGCCTCCATGATCGTGCCCGGCCTGCTTGCCCGTGTCGCCGACGCCATGCCCGGCTTCGGTATCGTCGCGGCGATTCTGGGGGTCGTTATCACGATGGGCAGTATCGGCGGCGAGGCGGCGGTCGTCGGTCACAAGGTCGCGGCGGCGCTGGTGGGCACCTTTCTGGGTGTCCTGCTCGCCTACGGCGTTTTCGGGCCGCTGGCGCAGGGAATCGAGAACCAGATACGTGCGGAACACCAGTACCTGACCTGCATGAAAACGGCGATTCTGACCTTCGCGCGTGGTGATTCGCCACTGACCTGCGCGGAGTTTGCCCGGCGCAGCGTCGATCCGGCCAACCGTCCCACCTTCAGCGAGCTGGAAGCGATGACCAGCGGAAAGAAGTAAGGCAGGCAAAAGACAATGGCCGAACGACCGGTACTACGCAGCTCGCGGCGCAGGTCGCGGCACGCGCCGCAAAGCAGTCACGGCGGATCGTGGAAGATCGCCTACGCCGACTTCGTGACCGCTCTGATGGCGTTCTTTCTGGTGATGTGGATACTCAGCCTGGATGACGCTAACCGTAAAATGGTCGAGGACTATTTTAACGATCCGTCCGAGTATATGCAGGCGTACCGCAAAGACCCCGTTGGTTTCGTCCGCACCTACCGGGGCGGCGTCAACCCGTTCGGGAAGGGGACACAGGCCGAGACGACTCACCCGAACGTGGATATTGTCGTTACCGCATCCCGCAAGCGTTTCGAGGAGACGCGGCGGTCTATCGAGGCGGCATTGAACAAGAACCCGGATTTTCGCGACCTGAAGCAGTTCGTCCAGATCGCCATCACGTCCGAGGGGCTGAAGATCGAACTGCTGGAAGGGCGGCACGGGCTTTTCTTCGAATCCGGCAGCGCGGTAGTCGAACCCAGAGCCGCCCGTCTGCTGGCGATGGTGGCCCGCAAGCTGGGAGCGCTGCCCAACACTATCGCTATCGAGGGGCATACGGACGTGGTGCCGTACCGGGGCGGCGTGAACTACACGAACTGGGAACTTTCCGCCGACCGCGCGAACGCAGCCCGGCGGGTGATGGAACCGGCGGGCCTGCGACGGGGGCAGACCGCCTGGGTACGGGGCTACGCCGCCACGCGTCTGCGCGACCCGAAGCGGCCCAGCCATTTTACCAATCGCCGCGTCAGCATTCTGGTGCCGTATTAGGCTACCTTTCGGCGCGCTCTGGGACCGGGGCGTGCGTGGCTATCTGCACCTCGCGCTCCGACGCCAGCCAGTGTACCTCCGCTCCAAAGGCCTCGGCGACAAAGCGCAGGGGAACCATCGTCCGTCCCTGCACCGACTGCGCCGGGACATCGAGGCGCACCGTGCGGGCATCCAGCGTCGCCGTGCGGCTTCCCAGCGGAAGCCGCACCCGGTTCTCACCCAGAGTCACGGTCGCGGCCCGCACCTGTCCATCCCAATCCACCCGCGCGCCCATCTTTTCCAGCACGCCCCGCAGGGGGATCAGCACGCGCCCCTGCCGGATGCGCGGCCCGCCCTGGCGAAAGACCACCGGGCTTCCGTTCACCATTACGGTGATGTCACTGGGCGAAAGGTCGTTCTGGTACTGCGCCGTTACGGGAACGACGAAGATCAGAAGCGCTATCGCCGCAAGAAACAATCGAATATATCCACGCAGCATCTTTTACCTCCCTATCGCCTCCTTCTTACCCGGTACAGGCGCACGCAATTCCTCGCATCGGACGCTTGCGCCGTTGCCAGATGACATCGTTATTGAAAAAGCTGAAATTGCGTCCTTTCCTGCCCGCAGAAACAAGGTGGCACCTGCTGTGAAAAACGCAATAATTGTTGAAGATAGCCTGGCTGTTTAAGGTACTAATTTAATATGAACCTACGAAACAATCAGGCTTTTTATGCGGCGCTGGTTTTGGCACTCGGGCTGGTGCTGGCAGCGTTTGTGGTCGGGCAGACGGTTTTGCAGGCGCGGGCGGCCAACCAGACCATCGTCGTCACCGGGTCCGCGAAGCGGCGTATCTCCTCCGACCGGGTTATCTGGCGCGCGAACGTGTCGTACCAGGCAGAGGCGCTGGCAGATGCCTATCGCGCGCTGAGCGCAGGCGTGCCGCGCGCAAAGGCGTATCTGGTGCAGAAGGGCGTGCCGGAAGACCAGATCACCGTGTCCGCCATACAGTCCACGACCCTGACCGGCAAAGACGCGAACGGGCAGGACACGGGCCGCATTACCGGCTATTCGCTGCGCCAGACGCTGGAGGTGCGCTCTACCGATGTCAGCAAAATTTCCCGTATTGCCCGTGAGTCCACAGAACTGATAAACCAGGGGATTCTGCTGGAATCAAACCCGCCGGAGTATCTGTACACCAAGCTGGCCGATCTGAAGGCAGAGATGCTGGCGGAGGCGGCGAAAGATGCCAAAGAGCGGGCAACGCGCGTCACCTCCAGCGTCGGCAGCCGCATCGGGGGCGTGCGCGCCGCGCGCACCGGCGTCATTCAGATTACGCCCGCCGACTCCACCGAAGTATCCGATGAAGGCGTCAGCGATACATCCTCGATTGAAAAGGACATCACCTCGGTCGTCAGCATTACGTCCGCGGTGAATTAGACGCGGTCTCGAAACCAATGGAAGGTGGGAGACGACAGGGTGCTCACCCTGTCGCTACGCTGCCAGCGTGAGTTCCTTACAGTGATTATTTCGGACCGCGCCGATAATCTGACGGAATTGCGAGAGAGTTCGCCTGCCCGACCAGGCCGAATTTCCCAATCCCGCAACACGGATGTCGGCGGTAGTATCGGCGACAGGGACGCCAACGGCCTGAAGCGCCTCGACCTTGCCCTGCGCGGAGCCGGATGTGCCGGAGACGATGGCCCCGGCGTGGCCCATGCGCTTACCCGGCGGGGCGGTGCGCCCGCCGATAAAGCCGACCACGGGCTTGGTCATGGATTTGATATATTCGGCGGCAATCTCCTCGTCGGAGCCGCCGATCTCGCCGACCATCACCACGACTTTGGTCTCCGGGTCGGCTTCGAACAGGGGCAGCACGTCGCTAAACGTCATTCCCAGAATCGGGTCGCCGCCGATACCGACGCCGGTAGTCTGGCCCATTCCGGCGCGGGTCAGCGAGTCCACGATCTCATAAGTCAGGGTGCCGGAGCGCGACACGAAGCCGACCGGTCCGGGCGAGAAGCTGGCGGCGGGCATGAAGCCGATCTTGGATTTATTCACCGACAGCAGGCCGGGGCAGTTGGGGCCGATCAGGCGCGTCGTGCCGGTGCTTTTGACGAAGCGGACAGCCTCCACCATGTCCTGAATCGGGATGCCTTCGCTGACACAGACGATCAGGCCGATGCCGCCCACTGCCGCGCCCTCGATGATGGAATCGGCAGCGAAGCGCGGCGGCACGATCACGAAATGGGCGTTCGCACCAGTTGCCTGCGCGGCCTCCGCAACCGTATCGAATATCGGGACGCCGCGCTCAGTGGTCTGGCCGCCCTTGCCGGGTGTCACCCCCGCTACCACCTGCGTACCGTAGTCCATCATCTGTGCGGTGTGGAAGGTGCCCTCGCGCCCGGTGATACCGGAAACGACGACCCTGGTGCTCTCGTCAATCAGGATGCTCATCTACGCCGCCTTTGCCCGTTTCAGGTAGTAGGTGGCTACCTCTTCGACATACTCATCGCCTTCGCCGTCGTCCGCGTCGTCTTCCGCCTCGACATAGGTCACTTCCGATACGTGGACGGAGACCAGTTCCCATCCCTCGCTGCCCAAATCGTTCAGCATTGTCTCGTCGTCGTCCTCGGAATCTGTCGTCGTCACAATTCGGTATTCAAACGTCGCCATAGTTGTCCTCCCTATCCTGTTATCCGTTAGCAATTCAGCAGGCAAGCACCCCGTTAATGTGGAGATATGCTTAGCTCTGCCAAAAACTTCTCGATGAAAAAACGATCCGCCGTAAAGACCGGAATCTCCCGCTCCGCCTGCCAGATACGCCGGGTTATCAGGCCGTCGCGACCGGCGCGCTCCTCATTTCCCGGCACGATGCACGCGCCCCGCTTCAGGTGCGCCGGGTACTGGCTCCAGTTGATTCCGCAGTGGGCAAACAGCATCTCCTGCTGTTCACCCCACGTTTTGCCATGAAGCAGCGCCTGCGCTTCTTTTACCCCCAGCTTTTTACCCAGTTCCGCGTATGCCGCCATGCTGACCGAATTGCGCGTCGCGTCCTGCTGCCGCCAGACGTAGTAGTTGACGACCTCAGCGGGCGGAAGAACGAACGCGCGGGCATCGAAGACCGCACGCCTGTCCAAACGCAGACTCATCTCCGCCGACGCGATTCCTGCCATTATAGAAACGATCTTGTCCAGCTCTTTATCGAACCAGGGCTGCGTGTCGTGCGCCTGGTCGTCCCGCACCAGGACGGAAATCTCATCGCTCTGCACATAGGCCATCTGCGCGCCGTCGATCTCCCGGCACAGAGCAAGGGCAACATGGAGCATGTGCTCCACGAACTCCGGGTCGAACGGACGCTGCATATCGCGGGTCAGCGTATGGAACGCCTTGCCGTCGGCGCGAATAATCAGCGGCAGGCGCGGCACTAGGCGCGGTCGGCTCACCGCCTCGTATCGTTTCATCCGGTCGCCCAGACCGTCCTTTTTCAAGGCTTTTCCGGGGGAGGTGTCCGCTTCCACAGGTCAATCGGTTTTTCGTAATTCGACGGTTCGTAGGGCCAGGTGATCTTGCGTCCTTCCCCGGCGGACTGGTAGGCGGCGAGCAGGATTTTCAGAACTTCGCGCCCGTCCTCGCCCGTCTCAAGCGGCTCTTCCTTGCCCTGGACACAGCGCGCGAAGTGCTGCATCTCCTGCGGAAAGCCGTAGTTCCACACCTCCTCGAACATGGTGAATGTCCAGCCGCGCGTCGTCTGCGCCTTTTCCACGGCGTAGCCGTAGCCGACATCGCTGTAGGTGACAAGCGCGTTGCCGCGCAGCAGATCGGCGCGCGTGTTGCCCTTCGAGCCGTAGATTTCGCAGCGGTCGTCCACGCCACCCGGCTTGGCCCAGGAGTTCTCGGCCAGCCCCACTTTGCCGCCCTCGTACTCGACAATGCAGATCGAATGGTCTTCGCCTATGGTCTTGTCGCCGTGGACATAGGTGCCCAGCGTCGCCGAGACGCTTTTCACCTGAGGCTTGCCAAAGACGGCGCGAGCATATTCGACCGAGTGACATCCCATATCCAGCATTACGCCGCCGCCGGAGCGGTTCACATCCCAGAACCAGGGTTCGTGCGGGCCGTCGTGCTCTTCCCACTGCTTGACCAGAAACACATCGCCCAGCGCGCCCTCGTCGGCCAGTTGCTTCGCGCGGACATACTTCGGGGCGAAAAGAAGCTCCTCGGCGTACATCAGCAGAACGCCCTGTTCGCGGCAGGCGGCGATCATCCGGTCGGCCTCTTCCAGCGTCCGGCACAGCGGCTTTTCGCAGACGATATGCTTCCCGGCGCGGGCGGCATCGAGCGTGACCTGGCAGTGCAGGTCGTTAGGCAGCGCCAGCGTCACCAGATCGATCTCTTTCAGCGCCAGCAGGTCCCGGTAATCCTCGAAGGCGTGAGGGATACTGCGCTCGCGGGCGAAGCGGCTGGCCTTGCCGGGGGTGGGGGAGGCAACGGCTACGACCTCTGCCTCCGGCACGAACTTCTGGAAAGCATGGGCGTGTATGTCGGCGACGAAGCCGGAGCCGATAAGTCCTACCCGGACGGTCATAACCTAACTCCCGGCCCCCTTCCCTCCGAGGGAAGGGAGAGCCTGTCAAATATAGGTGAGTGCAATGCCATGACCTTAGAAAACGTTTCGTAAAATAGGCTCCCCCTTCCCTCCGAGGGAAGGGGGCAGGGGGGTTAGGATACCATCTGCACGATCTTCTGCGCCGCCTCCTGCATCGTTTCGGCGGGAATCAGGTCGGAGTTCTTCAGTATTTCCAGGCCCGCTTCGGCG
Source organism: Armatimonadaceae bacterium (assembly GCA_030447685.1). GTDB lineage: Bacteria > Armatimonadota > Armatimonadia > Armatimonadales > Armatimonadaceae > JAUJOK01. The sequence continues at coordinate 71,482 of JAUJOK010000015.1, read as the reverse complement.
CTGGTTCCCGCCAGACGGACGACGATAGGAACTTTAATGTCCAGCGCGCTCGTGCCCTCGATAATGCCCCGCGCTACCTCGTCGCCGCGCGTGATGCCGCCGAAGATATTGATCATAACCCCCTTCACCTTCGGGTCGGAAAGCACCAGTTCCAGGCTGTTGCGCACGAGTTCGGCCTTCGCGCCGCCGCCGATGTCCAGGAAGTCCGCCGGTTCGCCGCCCGCGCGCTTGACCTCGTCCATCGTCGTCATTACCAGGCCCGCGCCGTTGCCGATGATGCCGATGTTGCCGTCCAGATGCACGTAGTTGTTGATGCCGCGCCGCCGGGCGTCCTTCTCGTATTCGTCCGTCTCTTCGGAGGTTTCGCCGTATACCGCGAGTTCAGGGTGACGGTATAACGCGTTGTCGTCAATGCTTATCTTGGCGTCGCCCGCGATAAACACGCCGTCACCGGTGACGACCAGCGGGTTGATCTCGGCAAGCGAGGCGTCGTTTTCGACATAGGCGGTGTAGAGATTTTTCAGGAACGGAGCAAGCTGTTTGATCTCCGCGTCGGGGATGCCGCCCGCCGCCGCTACCTGCCGGATGGCGAAGTCGCGCACGCCCAAAAACGGGTCCACCGGCAGCCGCCCGATGGCTTCCGGGTGCGAATGGGCAACCTCCTCGATATCCATCCCGCCCTGTGACGAGACGATAAAGACGTTGCGCTGCGTGCTCCGGTCGGTCGTGATGCCGATATAGTACTCTTTGGCTATCGGCAACATCTCCTCGACCAGCACCCGTTCGATGCGCAGATTGCTTTTCGCCTGCTCGAAATATAACTCGTTGCCCAGAATGGAGGCAGCAAAGTCACGGGCCTCTTCGACGGATTTGGCGACTTTGACCCCGCCTGCCTTGCCGCGTCCACCCGCCAGCACCTGCGCTTTTACCACCGCCTTGCCGCCCAGCGCCTGGGTGGCCTCCGCTACCTGCTCCGGCGTTTCGCAGACCTGCCCCTTCGGTACGGGAACGCCGTACTTCGCCAGCAGTTCCTTCGCCTGATATTCCTGCATTTTCATGGTTCTGTTACCCTCATCGTCCGCCCTGGCCGGGCCTGAGCATTATAGCTGATTTGCCGAAACGCTTGCAACCGGGGCGGCGAAGGGGACGAAGGCGATTGTCCTATGTGGTGCTGACGGTATACTGTCTGTGGAGGAACAGGGCCATGACCAGTGCGACGAACGATCTCGCCGAAGCAGCGCGCAGTTCGAGAACTTCAGCGGTAAGCACCACTCTTATAGACGCGGATGTGCATCATGCGTATCGCAGCCAGGAAGAGCTGCTGCCGTATCTGCCCGAACCCTGGAAAACGCAGGTGGCACGGGGACGGGGGCTGGGAACCGGGCACGGCTATGCAACACCCATCGGGGTGAACCGCGAAGATGCGAAACCGCCCCAGGGCGGCCCTCCCGGCTCCGATCCCCGGTTTCTGGCCGAGCACCACCTGAATCGGTACCACATCGACAAGGCTGTCCTCAATCCGGCGGGTATTTTAAGCGTCGGCTGCTCGCCCGACGCCGACTTCGCCGCCGCCGTCTGCTCCGCGTATAATGACTGGATCATCAACTCGGAGTGGCTGGAAAGCAGCAACGACCGGTATTATGCCGCCATGCTGGTGGCGACGCAGGACCCGGAAAAAGCCGCCCGCGAGATCGAGCGCGTCGGGGACCATCCGCGCATTGCCAGCGTGCTGTTCACCTCCGCGTCGAGCACGCCCTACGGGCAACGGCGCTTCTGGCCGCTGTACGCCGCCGCTCAGAAGGCGGGCATTCCCATCGCAATCCACCCCGGTGCGGAAGGGGCGGGTATCTCCGGGCCGCCCACGGCGGTAGGATGGCCGTCCAATTACCTGGAATGGCACACGAACCTGTCGCAGGGCTACATGGCGCACACGGTTTCACTGGTTTGCGAGGGTGTCTTCCAGCAGTTCCCGCGTTTGATGTTCGTTCTGACGGAAGGGGGTATCGCCTGGATGCCGCATCTGATGTGGCGGCTGGACAAAAACTTCAAGGCACTGCGGCAGCTTGCGCCCTGGCTGACGGAGATGCCCAGCGCCATCATCAGAAACCACATCCGCCTGACCACGCAGCCCATTGAGGAGCCGGAAAACCCGAAGCATCTGCTTCAGATTCTGGATATGCTGGGCAGCGACCGGATGCTGTTATACTCGTCCGACTATCCGCACTGGGACTTCGACGATCCGTTCGCCGCCCTGCGGCATCTGCCGGAGGACATGCGGCAGCGCATCTATCGGGAAAACGCGCTGGAAACTTTTACCAGGCTAAGTTCAAACGCCAAGACGCCATGACCGCCAAGTACGAGAGAATAACACCCTTTTTCTGAACTTTGTGTCATTGCGTCTTGGCGTTTTTCGCTATCCGGCGTCCTGGCCGCGCAGGGCAAGGAGGGCGGTGTCATCGCGCAAGGCGTTGGGGTCGGCCCATTCGGCGGCTTCGGCCAGCAGCGTGGCTACCAGCGCGGCGGCGGGAAGACCCCGGTCACGCAGCAGAGCCGCCTGCACGCGCTCCTCGCTGAAGAACTCCTCATCGCGGCGCGTGTCCGTCAAGCCGTCCGTGTACACCAGCAACGTGTCCCGCGATGAAAGCGCGGTAACGTTTTCTCTGTAGGGCACTTCATCGTCTACCGCCAGCGGCAGCGCCCCATCGCCCTCCAATTCTTCGATCTGATCGGTATCGCCGCGCAGCAGCAGCCCTGGCTCGTGTCCGGCGACTACGTAGGTAAGCGTGTTCGCCGTCGTGTCCAGAATCCCTAAAAACGCAGTGACAAATCCGGCGAACGACGTATCGGCCAGCAGAAGACGGCTGAGATGGTCGAGCGCTTCGGCGGGGCCGTAGCGCGCCGCCAGGACGCGCGGCGGAGTGGCGTACCATCACAGCGCGGGCGGCGGCGGCGGGCCGCGCCCGACCACGTCGGCCAGGAAAAGCGCCCAGCGGTTCGCGCCCAGAAAGATTACGTCATACGTATCGCCGCCGAGCGACGCTCCCGTTCCGGCGGGAACCAGAGCCGCTGCGACCTCGAAACCGGGAATGGTGGTCGGGAGAGCATCGTGCAGGCCCGCCTGGAGCGCGGCGATGGTCTGTCGCGAAGCCGCCGCGCCGCTGTCCTCAGGCCAAAGCCATACCGCGACAAGCTCCGGCGGCGTCCGCGATAGGTCGGGGGATCAAAGCACAGGCAATATCCCAGGTCTGCTCCGCGCCGACCGCATTCCGCAGGGGCAATTCCATACCGGCAACCCGTCGGGGACGCCCTCGCGCAATTACTTCTTCGATAAAAGGCTGCAAGGCGGCGTGGAGGTCCGGGGCAACGGTGTCCAGCGGCTGGTCCGCCAGAAATCTGCCGGACTGACCGAGCAGGAGCGCCATCGTGTAGTTGACGTGGCGGACATGTCCTGTGCGGTTCAGCACCAGCAAAGCGACCGGGGAATAGTTCGCCGCCAGCAGTTCGTAACGCTGGGCGTTGTTCATAACGTTTCCTAACCCCCCGTGGACACCGAAGGTATCCACGGGGGTGAGGAGCTACGAAGCCTTACGCAGCTCTTCCGTCAAGACGATTTCCGGGTCTTTGCGCTCGCGCACGGTTTCGCCGGAAATCACGCACCGCTGCACATCGGTGGCCGAAGGAATGTCGTACATGATGTTCAGCATCACTTCTTCGATGATGGTGCGCAGGGCGCGCGCGCCGGTGCCGCGCTTGATCGCCTCTTCGGAGATGGCGGTCAATGCGTCCGGCTCGAATTGAAGATCGACGCCGTCATAATCAAAGAATTTGCAATACTGCTTGGTCAGCGCGTTCTTCGGCTCCGTCAAAATCTTCACCAGCGCGGCTTCGTCCAGCGGGGCGAGCGTTGAAACAATCGGCAGACGCCCGATAAACTCCGGGATCAGGCCGTACTTGATCAGGTCTTCGGGAAGGACGTGGGCGAAAAGATCGTTGCTTTTTTCCCGGCGGCTTTCGATGGAGGCGCGGAAGCCCAGCGACTGTTGGTTCATGCGCCGCTCGATTATCGGCTCCAGTCCGTCGAACGCGCCCCCGCAGATAAACAGGATATTGGTGGTGTCGATCTGCACGTAATCCTGCTGCGGGTGCTTGCGCCCGCCCTGCGGGGGCACATTGGCGATAGTGCCTTCGAGAATCTTCAGCAGCGCCTGCTGCACGCCTTCGCCCGAAACGTCGCGGGTGATAGACGGCGAATCGGACTTGCGCGCGATCTTATCGATCTCGTCGATATAGACGATGCCGCGCTGGGCGTTCTTGACGACAGTCTGAATATTCTCGCCGTTGTCGGCGGCCTGCAGCAGCTTGAGGAGGATATTCTCGACATCCTCACCGACATAACCCGCCTCGGTCAGCGAGGTGGCGTCGGCGATGGCGAAGGGGACATTCAGGATTTTTGCGAGGGTCCGCGCCCGCAGCGTTTTGCCGCAGGCGGTCGGGCCGATGATGTGTATATTGGACTTTTGCATCTCTCCGTGGCTCTTCTGGGTGTTGATGCGATTGTAGTGGTTGTAAACGGCGACTGAAAGCGACTTTTTCGCGCGCTCCTGGCCGACGACGTACTGCGAAAGGATACGGTGGATGTCGCGCGGCTTGGGAATCTGGCCGAGGTCCGTGGTATCGCCGGGCTGGACGCTTTCCCCGCGAATGATGTCGTTGCACAGGTCGACGCAGTCCAGGCAGACGCCCCCGTGGACACCCAGGATGAGCTTTTTTACCTGCTCACGGCTTTTGCCGCATAAAACGCAGCGACTGTCGTTCCGGTCGTATCCAATACGCGCCATAGATGCGCTATCCCCTTTCGGCCAAACCCCTGCCGTCCCTATAGGGACGGCAGGGGTGATGTTATCGCTTTTCCCGTATCAGAACCTCGTCAACCAGACCATATTCGACGGCTTCGGGGCCGCTCATGAAGTAGTCGCGCTGAATGTCGGCCTTGATACGGTCCAGGCTCTGTCCGGTATGGTCTTGCAAGATGCGTGCGAGAAGGTCATTGTACTTGAGAATCTCGCGCGCCTGGATGTCTATGTCGATGGCCGTGCCCTGAAAACCCGCCGATACCTGATGCACCATCATGCGCGCGTGGGGCAGGGCATAACGCTTGTTTTTCGCGCCCCCCGCCAGCAGCACCGCGCCCATTGACGCCGCCTGCCCGACGCAGATGGTCGCCACGTCCGGCTTGATCGTCTGAATCGTATCATAGATAGCCAGACCTGCCGTGACCGAACCGCCCGGCGAGTTGATGTACATCGAGATGTCGCGGTCGGGGTCCTCTTTTTCCAGGAACAGCAGCTCCGCCACCATCAGGTTCGCGATGTGATCGTCCACCGGTTCACCGAGAAATATTATCCGGTCCTTGAGCAGGCGGGAGAAAATATCATACGCCCGCTCGCCACGCGCGGACTGCTCCACTACCATCGGTACCATTGGCACTTTCCCCTTCCAAACCTTTCTACGCCTCGGGCGAGGCGGCTTTCTTGCCCCGGCGCTTGGGCGCGGGCGTCTGCTCCACCGCAAGCGGCTCGGCGGGAGCCTCGGTATCGGGCGGCGCGTCCTCGCCCGCTTCCTCGCCGGAGGCGCGCAATTCGTCCATCGTTATCACTTTTTCGGAGACGGCAGCATTGTCCTTGAGGAAACGGAACACCTTTTTTGTCAATGCGCGGTTTCGCAGCGCCTCCATCTGATCCTGTTTTTCGATGAATGCACGCACCGCCGCCGGGCTGACGTTGGCGCGCTCTGCGCGCTCAGTGATCTCAGCCTCGATGTCCGCCTCGTCGGCGGTCAGCCCCTCGGCCTGCGCAATCTCGGCCAGAACCAATCCGGTGCGAATACGCCGGTCGGCGGCAACGGCTATCTCCGACTCCACCTGCTCGCGCGTTTTGCCCACCGCTTCCAGATACTGCTCCAGCGTCGCGTTTTCCCGCTCCAGCCGCTCGCGCAGGTCGCGCGCGTCCTCGGCCATCTGCTCGCGCAGCAGTACCTCGGGGAAACTGACCTGGGAGTTGGTGACAATCTCCTCGATCAGCCGTGACTCCACATCGTTTTCCGCCATCTCCTGTGCGGCCCGATCCAGGCCAGTGCGAATTTCGGTCCGCAGCGCCTCCAGCGTTTTGGCCTCAGGGTACGCCGTCTGCTTTTCCGCAAAGGCGTCGTCCAGTTCCGGCAGCGTGCGGGTGCGTATTCCGTTCAGAGTAGCGGTAAAGGTGGCGCGCTTTCCCCGCAGTCCCTCATCGGGGAAATCTTCCGGGTAGATGGCCTCGATGGTTTTGGTTTCGCCGATCTCCATGCCCGTCAGACCGTTGTCAAAATCAGGAATGTTTTTGCCGATCTCGATAAAGGTCGCTCGCGGCTCCGCAAGCTCCGGCGTTTCCTGTCCCTCTATTTGCGCTACCAGGTCGGCCACGGCGATATCGCCCATCTGCGCGGTTCGATCCGAAACCTCTTCGAAATCCGCGCTGCGCCGCTGAAGCTCCTCGATCTGCCGGTCCACATCCGCATCGGTGACTTCCAGACGGCGGCGTTCGACAGCCAGCCCCTTGTGCGGCCCCAGCGTGACGACGGGCCGGAGCGGAACCAGCGCCTTGAACACCAGAGAGCCGTCGTCCTGCATATCCAGCGAATCCAGCTCCGGCGCGCCGAACGGCTCTACCTGCTCGGCTTCCAGCGCCTCAGCATAGGCCGGCTCGACAAGCATCTCCGCCGCGCGCTGTTTGACCCGGCTTTCATCGACATACGTGCGGGCCATGTGCGCGGGCACCTTACCCTTGCGAAAACCGGGAAGCTGAAGATTGCGCGCGAACTGACCGAAGGCTTTTTCCTTGGCGGCCTCGACTCTTTCCGGCTCGACCGAAATAGTCAGCGCGACCTTGCAGGGGTCAATCTGCTCTTTAGTCACCTGCATACGTGGGAAACTTCTCCTGCTGATGTTATTGCCAAAAAAAGGATACCGAGAAGGCCCTGGGCGTGTGCCCGGCGTCCCAGTATCCTGATTCCTTCACAAAATTAAAAACTGGAGCGGGAGACGAGGATCGAACTCGCGACATCTACCTTGGCAAGGTAGCGCTCTACCGCTGAGCTACTCCCGCATGAACGGTTCTAAAAAATCCACGCTACGTCTGGTGGGCAAGAGGGGATTTGAACCCCTACGCCTTGCGGCACTGGTTCCTAAGACCAGCGTGTCTGCCGTTCCACCACTCGCCCGTGGCTTTGCCGACATTCAGAAATATAGCATACGAACGCACCTGTGTCAAGAGCCGGAACCTATGCCGCCGGAAAAAGACGCGCAGGAGCGCGGCCCCGGCGGGTCGAACTTAGGCGGCGATGGCTCGCACGAAAAAGAAAACGCCGCACGCGGTCGCTTCATCGCGCTCCGTCGCACCACCATCGCCGCCGCCTGTACCCGCGACTTCGGAACAACCGGTACCGGAGCGGCTGTGGCGGGCATCGCTGGTGGTGACGCTGCTCGTCTACGCGATCCTGCAAAGCCTGTATATCACGGCGACGCCGCTGCAGCGGATGACGCTGCCGGACAATCTGCCGCGTGGAGGCGAACAGAGCCTGATTGTCGGCATCGGCCCCGATGAAAAAGAGCATTTTCTGTATATTCTGTCGCTGGCGGAACAGGGCGCGCTGCCCGCTCCTGACCCGGCCCGCCGAAAGTCGCCGGATCAATACGTCACTTATCAGGCGCAGCACCCGCCGCTGTTTTACGCGCTGGCGGCGCTGTTTTACCAGGTGATGGCAGGTGCCGCCCAGTCCGCCGTGTGGCAGTTTCTGCGCGGCCTGTGCGCCCTATGCGGCGCGGTCGTGGTGGTGCTGACGGCGCGCGCCGCCCGTATCGCCTTTCCCAGCCGTCCCACGGTCGTCTTAGCTGCCGCGCCGTTCGTCGCGTTTTTGCCGATGTTCGGCCACATGACCGGTAATCTTTCCAATGAGCCGCTGGCGATGGTGTTCGGCGCGTGGGCCTGGCTGCTGATGGCGCGTATCGCCCGCACCGACAGCGCGGAAACGGCGGCCAACCATTGCGCCTGGCTGGGCGGCGTGCTGGGGCTGGCGGCGATGACCCGCCTGACCGCACTGCTGTGGCTGCCCGCCGCCGCCGCCGTTCTGGCGTTTGCCGCCGCGCGCGAACGGGGACGCCTGTCGCTGGGTTCGCTGTACGGGTTCGCGGCCTGGTTCACCGTGCTGGTGCTTCCCTGGTTCGCCTATAACCAGGCGACCTATGAAACGGCGTTTCTGCGAACGTTCGACCGGCCCATGACCGCCTACGGCTCTCTCGCCGACTTCGTTCATGAGGGTATTCTGCCGCCCAATGCTCCGATGGTTCTGACTCCGCTTTCGACCGCCCTCTGGTACGCGTCCACCGCCTGGTTTCCCTACTGGCTGGTGCAGTTCTATCTGCCGGGCTTTCCGCAGGCAGGCCCAGCCTGGCAGGCGCTTTTCCTCCTTGTGGATGTTTTCGCGCTGCTGCTCCTGTATCTGCATGTGTCGCGGTCGCGCCGAGGGCTGACCGGCGAGCCGCACGACCCCGCTGGCCGCACTCTGCTTCTTGCGGCCAGCGCCTCCGTCGGCATCTGCGTTCTGCTGATTCTGGAGCAGCAATTCTATTCGGATTGGAACGTAATCAACTCGGCGGGGCGTTATATTACGGCGGCGGCCCCGGCCAGCACGGTGCTGTTTCTTTTCGCCGTTTCCACGCTGGTGCGCCGCCCGGGACCCCGCGGGCGCGCTGCGGCGGGCCTGATTGCGGCGCTGATGCTGGCTTTCGACCTGTACACGGTATCGCTGGTGCGCCGATTTTACGCTGATAATCCCGCGCAGCCTTCCGTCCAGCGCATTGAAACTCCGCCTGCGGGGCGGGGGCAGTCACGGAGGGAACCCGCCGCCCCCGCGGCCCAGTAATTTCCCAGTAGACATGAAGCGATCCGACACACCGCACACAGGAGACATCGCACCGGATTTCACGCTTCCCGATGCGGCGACGGGACAGGAATACCGGCGCGCGCAGTGGGCGGGCGAGGATGTACTGCTCGTCTTTTTCCGCGGAACCTGGTGCCCTTTCTGCCGCGAGCAGATGCGCGTCCTGCGGGACAATCACGACCGCCTGGCGGCGGGCGGCGTGCGCGTGGCTGGCATTATCTGCCAGAGTGCGGCTTCGGTGCGCCGCTACCTTGAAGCAAACCCTCTTCCTTTTCCGCTGCTGGTGGATGAAAGCCGCAGCGTCGCCAAAGCCTACGGCGTTCACTACTGGCTGTCCTGGGAAGGCGTCAATCTCGCCTCACCCGCAGTCTTCATCCTGGATGCCACGGAACGCATCACCTTCGTTCACGTCGGGCGCAATATGAGCGATCTGCCGGTGACGGCAGTTATCGAGCGCTTCGTCGGCTTCCTCGGGGCCGTTCCCGATTCCAATTGACACGGGAGTAGGTTTCGCTTATACTGCCGTCAACCATGAGAGGCAGGCCATGAGCGACGGAAACCAGGACAGTCCGAGCGCGCGCGACCAGGGCGCGGCATTGATGAAGATGAAGAAGTTTCCGGAAGCGGCAGCCGCGCTGCGCCGTGCCGTGACGGCGAACCCGCAGGATGAGCCGTCCTGGCGGCTATTAGGCGGCGCTCTCGCTTCGTCCGGCGACACGGCGGGTGCGGTTTCGGCGTTCGAAAAAGCCGCTCAGATTGCGCCTGATTCCGCGCAGAACCACTATAATCTTGCCATCGCCCTGCAAAACACGGGCAGCCTCTACCCGGCAAAAAGCCATCTGGAGCAGGCGCTCGCCTTGAATCCGGACTATGAACAGGCGCGCGCCGCGCTGCGGGATTTTTCGGCGCGCGGCGAAACGCTGGGCTACGGCATGCGCGAGGCCACCGGCGAAGCCCCGTCGCCCAACTCCGCCGCCAAACCCTCGCTGCGATCCCTGGACGACCTGACGCCGGTCGGCGGAAGCGCCACCCCGGCGGAGCCGCCTTCCGCGTTTGGGCGGGGCGGGATGTCCGACACGAACGTTCCGCCGCCGCCCATGCTCGGCGCCGACTACGGGGAGTTTGTGAACACATCGGGGCAAAAGGGTGACGTTCCCGCCGAACTACAAGGAGGATGGAACTGGGGGGCGTTTTTCCTGGACTGGCTCTGGCTGCTCAATCACAATAGGGCGGCATGGGGTGTGGGATTGCTGGTTTTTTACATCGTCCAACAGTTCATTCCTTTTATCGGTATTCTGGGGCTGGGCGCAAAAATCTTCCTGGGTATCAACGGGAACCGCATCGGCTGGCAAAACCGCCGCTTCCAGTCCATCGATGATTTCCGTGCGTGCCAGAACGTCTGGACGAAGTGGGGGGTGGCCCTGTTGATTGCGGTCATTGTTCTGGCGGCGCTTGTGGCCGTGGTTCTTTACCCCGTGTTCGAGCAGGCGCGGCGGCGGGCGGGCGGATTATAAGGACCGCAGGCGATATCGAGGACCAGCCCGGAGGATACGTGAATGGATGAACGGGAAAGCAGCAGCGGCGGCGGCGGCGAAACGTCCCTGGCGGAAGGAACGGCCCGAATGAAGGAAGGCCGGTTTTCCGAGGCGGCGGCGGCTTTGCGCCGTGCGGTGGAAGAAAATCCGGCGGACGAAACGGGCTGGCGGCTGCTGGGCGGCGCGCTGGCTTCGGCGGGAGATCCCGAAGGCGCGGTAGCGGCCTTTGAACAGGCCGTCGCGCTCGCGCCCGCTTCAGCGCGCAATCATTACAATCTGGCGGTGGGGCTTCAGGCGACGGGCCGCGACGCAGAAGCGATAAACCATCTGGAGCAGGCGCTCGCCCTTGATCCGAACTATCAGCAGGCGCGCGCGGCTCTGGAATCGCTGCGCGGCGGCCAGAATGAGGCTGCCGACGATTCCCCGGACGCTTCAGCACAAACGGAGCCGCCCAAGCCTCGGCTTGCGCCGCTGTCGTCGGAGCCGGAACACTTCGCACCGTCCACCACTTCTGCCGCCGCCGGGGAAGAGCCTGTCCTTGCTGCCCCGCCGTATAACACGCCACCGCTGCCGGTGATGGGGCAGGCTGCGTATGCTCCTCCGGTCAACGGGACGTTAATCCTGATACTCGGGATCATCAGCCTCGCCGGAGGCTGTTCGTGCTTTCTGCCGGGTCTGCTGGGACCGGTCGCGTGGGTGATGGCGAACAATGCGCTGCGGACGCTCGATATGCCCGGTGTCGATCAAACGCAGCGTGGTTCCGTGGTTGCGGGACGCGTCTGCGGCATTATCGGCACCGTGATCTTTGTCCTGTTCCTGCTTTATTTTGTTTTGGCAGTCGGACTGGGCATAGCAGGCGCGCTGGACTGACAGCTTCGGCTTTCTCCGCCCGCTCCACCGGGTTCCTCGACCCATTGTTCTGCCCAGCGAGCCATTGCGTCCATCACATCGCTGAGCGCGCGTCCCTTATCCGTCAGCTCATACTCCACCCACGGCGGAATGGTCGAAAGCACCGTCCGCTGAACCATTCCCTTCTCTTCAAGACCCCGCAGCCGCTCCCGGAGCGTGCTCGGATTGACGCCGCCAAGTGCGTGCCCGATCTCGTTGAACCGCTTTCTTCCCATCAGCAGCGCGTGGACGATATGCAGCGTCCACTTCTCATGAAGCAGGTTCAGCGTCGCCGCGACCGGGCAAAAGGTGGGCATCGCCGCCTTCTGCGCCGCAACTATCTCGGGCAACTCGATGCTCGCACACTTTTCTTCGCACATGGGAACTTCCTCTTCCGGGTACGTGTATTATACCACGTCACATTATTTTTCGTTACGCTATACTTTTTGGAGTATAACAGGTTATAATACAACATCGAACCATTTACCGGGAGGGAGAGACGTTCATGGAAACGAGAACCGAAAATCGCGCCGCGCTGGACTGGGCGCTGCTGGCGGTTCGTATCATCGTCGGGACCATCTTTATGGCGCATGGCGCGCAGAAGCTGTTCGGCGCGTTCGGCGGGGAGGGACTTGCCGCCACCATGCAAAGCTGGAAGGCAGGGCCGCCCATCATCGGCTTTCTGGTCGCTTTTGGGGAGTTTTTTGGCGGGCTGGGGATGATTGTCGGCTTTCTGTCGCGCTTCTCGGCGGCGGCGGGCAGGATGAAAATGCTGGGAGCCGTTGCGCTGGGGCAGGGGAGGAACGGCTTTTTCCGGTGGGATGGCGGGGTGGGATAGAACCTGGCGCGGATCGGCCTGCTTTTGCCGATCCTGATGGTGGGGCCGGGTGCCTACACGGTCGCGCGTTTGCTGCCGCTTCCCAAAGCCGCCAATACCGGTCGACCTATCGCCGCGCTGGAATAACAACAGGCAAAACCGCGACCAAATAAAGCGAGCGAACAAGAGAATAAAGGCAGAAAACGCCGGGCAGGGTTGGTACCTGCCCGGCGTTTTGCTTTACTTGCCGTGCGGGTCGGGTAAACTGGCAGCAGAGTGGCGGCGGCGGTGGTGCTCGGCTATTTCTGGGGCAGGGGGTTCAGATGGAAATCGGCTTTATCGGACTGGGGCGTATGGGCGGCAATATGGCCGCGCGACTGCATGACCATGGGCACACTGTCTTCGGCTCGGACCCATCGCCGGTTGTGCGCGAGCACAGCCAAGGTGAAGGGATCGATGCCACGGATACGGTCGTGCGCCTGGCCGAAAAATTTACACAGTCGCCGCGGGTCTTCTGGGCGATGGTTCCCGCCGGTAAAATCACCGAAAGCGTTCTGAGCGAGATCGCGTCCTTGGCTTCACCCGGCGACATCATTATTGACGGCGGCAACTCCAACTACAAGGATTCCCGGCGGCGCGGCGCGGGGATGGCCGGGCGCGGTCTCCATTTTCTGGACTGCGGAACCTCCGGCGGCGTCTGGGGCCTCAAAAACGGCTACTGCCTGATGCTGGGTGGACCGAAGGCGGCCTTTGCAACCGTCGAACCGCTCTTGCGCGACCTCGCGCCGCCGGACGGCTATCTGCATGTAGGGCCGTCGGGCGCGGGGCACTTCGCTAAGATGGTTCACAACGGCATCGAGTACGGCATGCTGCAAGCCTATGCTGAGGGCTTCGAACTGCTCAACGCCGCCAGCGAGTTCGATTTTGACCTCGGGGCGCTGTCCCATTTGTGGAACCAGGGCAGCGTCGTCCGCTCCTGGCTGCTGGAACTGGCCGAGCGCGCCTTTGCCGAAAGCGACGATCTGGAAAGTATCAAGGGCTGGATAGACGACTCCGGCGAGGGGCGCTGGACCGTTCAGGAAAGCGTCGAGCGCGCCATTCCACTGCCGGTCATTACCCTCAGCCTGCAAATGCGCTTCCGGTCGCGGCAGGACGATTCGTTCGGCGCGAAGACCATCGCCGCGCTGCGTAATCAGTTCGGCGGTCATGCCATCACGGCCAAAGAAAAAGAGGCGGACCCCAACACCGGGCCGCAGCCATCGGGTGGGGCGAGGGATTTGTAGCCAATGGAACCGTGTATCTTCGTTCTTTTCGGCGCGACCGGCGATTTATCGCGGCGCAAACTGCTGCCTGCATTGTTCCGTTTGTATTGCGAGGATATGCTGCCGCGCAACTTCGCCATCGTCGGGTTTGCGATTCCCGATAAAAAACAGCCTGACTATCAGGAGTTCGTGCGGGAGGCGCTGACGGAGTTCGTCGGCGATAACGAGCGCCATACCTGCGCTTTGAACGAGTTCATCGCCCTCACGTCACTCATCCCCGCCGATTTCAGCGATCCCGAAGCGTACAAAAAGCTGGCCGACGCGCTGAAAGAGACCGACGCGGCGCGGGAAACGGGTGGCAACCGGCTGTTTTACCTGGCGACGCCGCCGACCTGCGTACCGGATGTGCTGCAAAACCTTCAGGCGGCGGGCCTGGTGACGGACAGCGCGCACAAGACGCCCTGGACGCGCCTGATCGCCGAAAAGCCGTTCGGCATCGACCGCGACTCCGCGCGCAGAATGACCGCCCTGTTCCACAATATCGCCAAAGAGGACCAGGTTTACCGCATCGACCACTATCTGGGCAAGGACGCCGTGCAGGACGTGACCGTGCTGCGCTTCGCCAACTCGCTGTTCGAGCCGCTCTGGAACCGGGGCTACGTGGATCATGTGCAGGTAACGGTCGCCGAAACGCTGGGCGTCGAGCGGCGCGGCAACTACTTCAACAGCATGGGCGAAACGCGCGACATGGTGCAGAGCCACGCGCTTCAGGTTATTGCGCTTGTCGCGATGGAGCCACCGAACTCCTTTTCCGCCGCCGCCATACGCGACGAAAAGGTAAAGGTGCTGGAGGCGATGCGCCCGCTCAACTCCCACTACGCGGTGCGCGGCCAGTACGGTCCCGGCAAGGATACCGAGGGCAAGCCCGTGCCCGGCTACCGCTCCGAATACGCCGTCCCGCCCGATTCCACCACCGAGACCTATATGGCCGCGCGGCTGTTTATCGAATCATGGCGCTGGTCGGGTGTGCCGTTTTATATCCGCGCGGGTAAGCGTCTGCCCAAGCAGCGCACCGAGGTCAACATCCAGTTCAAGGGTGCGCCGCTTACTCTGTTCCGAGGCTCCAGCCGCAAACCCGAGCCGAACGTTCTGCGGCTCCGCATCCAACCCGACGCCGAGATCGCCCTCACCGTCGAGCTGAAGCGCCCCGGCACCGCCCATGATCTGCTGCCGGTCGAGTTGGATATGCTGTACGGCGACGTGTTCAAGGAGAACCGGATGCGCGACGCCTATGAGCGGCTGCTGCTGGACGCCCTGCACGGCGACGCCCTGCTGTTCATGCGCGAGGACGAGATAGACGCCGCCTGGCGCGTCGTGGACCCGCTGCTGGCCTACTGGCGCTCCGACCCCGACGTTCCCGGCTACCCCGCCGGGACCTGGGGACCCGACGCCGCCGACGATCTTATCGCCCGCGATGGCCGCAAGTGGATCGATTGACACCGGCCTGCCGGTTCTCGTAAAATAGGGGCAGCCCGCAGGCCGGGCACCAAGGAGACACGCCGATGATGCCCCGTGCCCTCGTTCTCGCCCTGGCGCTGATGCTGGGAAGCGCCGCCGTTCGGGCGCAGGAAACCGCCCCGACGACCGCCGCGCCAGCCTCGCGTCCTATCGAGACGATGGCGCAGGCGCTGGAATTCGTTCCCGCTGACGACCGGGTTCTGCTCGCGGTCCTGCCGGAGAACGGCCTCAAACCTCCGGTGCCGCTCGTACCTTCCCGCAACGGACATATCCCGCTCCGCGACGTTGCCGCCGCCTTCGACCGCAAGATCATGCGGCTCGGCACCGTCACGGTTCTGGTTCCGCCGACCATGACCGTGCTGAACACTAAACCCGGTAAGCCGGACCTGACCACCGGGCTGGCGCGCGAGGAGCGCCTGCGACTTTTCCAATCCCTGCTCACGGCGTCCCAGTGGCGCTTGCTGGGCAGTGCGAGCGGGATTGGACTGAACGACCTGCGAACCGACGACCAGCGCGCCCTGTTTCAGTCGCTTCTGCCCCAGCCGTTTCAGGTACGGAAAGCAATCTCGGGCCGCGAATTTGAAAACGAGAAACCGGTGGCACTTTCGGCGGCGGAGCGCGCCGGGGTACGGCTGCGTTTGAACCGTGTGGTGGCCTTCTGGCTTCCCTCAGCCAATCGCGTCAACCACGTTGTCAAGCATGAGACGGGTGTATTCGGCCCGTCCGGCGTGGAGGGGCATTACGTCTTTTCCGAACCGGCTGCGCCCGCTGCAGGAACCTACGGCGTCGCGTTGACGCAGGAAGCGCCGAACCGCCTTAAGCCCGGCCATCTGCCGTTCGATACGCCCGCGCTCGCTTCGACCGTTTCGCTCGCGGACGCTGCCACGGTCGGCGACATGGTGAAGCGAGTCGGGCAGGCCGCGCGCCTGGAGCTGCACGCCGACGCCCGGCTGGCGACCCTGCCGGTGTGGACGCGGGGAGAATCGGCGCGGGCGGGCGACGTGCTGGAGGCGCTGTGTCTGGCCGTGACCGGAACCTTCCGCAGGCTTGATGCAGCGGGGAATGCGCCCCCCGCCTTCGTACTCACGGATGACATCGAGGGAATCGGAACGCGCTCCGCCCGGCTCTATGAATGGCTCACGGATGCCGCCGCGAAAGTGCGGGAGATGCGCGAGGAGGCCGATGCGCGTATCGCCGCCGCGCAGCCGCTTCAGTACATCGGATTTGCGCCGGATTACCCGATGGCGCTCGGCCCGGAACTGGCGCGTGAGGTCGTTCCCAGTTTCAGCCGGGGAGACGGCAAAAAATACGCTGCCTCTCCCGCCGACCTGCCGCCCGTTTACCGGACGGTGATCGGCGAGGCCGTGGCGGCGATAAACCAGATAGACCGGGAGCATCAGGAAGAAAGCCGCGATTGGCCCAGTTACGCTGTGCGGGGCGACCGGGTCTGGCTGGAAGGGAAACTGCTTCTTTCCTTTATTGTTCCGGGGATCGGTCCCGCAGGCGACAGTGGTTTTTCGGGCGGTGGAACGCGGGCTGCGCCGCTTCGCCCCGCCAATTCCGCAGCGGAACCCGCGCCGCTCCCGGCGCTGCTTGCCTCGTTTGCGTCCCGCGCCGCGTATGTCGCGCCCAAAAGCGCCGAAGAGGCGGTTCGGGCCGCTACCGAAGCCCACAGGCGGGGTCTCACCCATCTCTGGGTGGAGGTGCCGCCGTCGGGCGGCGGCGACACCTATCTGAGCGCCGCCGTTCGCGCCGGTAAAGAAAACAAGGTTTCCGTGCTGGCCGTGCTGCCGCTTCTGCTCACGCCGCCTGCCCCCGACGCCTCCCCGGAGAGTCAGGACAGGAATATCTTCGGTGAAACCGGCTCCGCCTATGCGGCCCGCAGCGCGGCCTCCCCGGCCACCGGGATATTCGCCTGGCAGAAGGAAGCGTTTCTGCGGCCCGGCGATTGGCTGCGGCCCGATGCGCCCGCCGTGTCGGCGGCGCTGAAACAGCGCATTACTGAACTCGCCGCTGCGCCGGGCCTCGCCGGTCTGGTTCTGCGCGATACCGCCGCGCCCGGCTATACCGGCTCGGACTATTATCCCACGGGCAGAGAGTTCGGCTACACGCCGGAAGCGCGCATCGCTTTTCTGCGGCAGCACGGCGTTGATCCGGTCGATCTGCGGACGCGCGGCGGCCTCAGCGGCGCGGATGTCACTTTGCCGTTCTTCTCGCCTCGGCCTCGAAGTCATCGTATCGGCAGCAATGACGGCGTGGGTTCTTTTGTCATCATCCAGGGTTCTGGCGGCTTCGGAGGCGATGATTCTCTTCTGCAAGCCTGGGACGCTTTCCGCCGTCAAGCGAACGCCGCTCTAATGCGGGAGCTTTTCACGGCGGCGCGGGCTGCCAAGCCTGACCTGCCTCTGCTTATCGACGACCGTTCCCACCCACGACTCAACCCCGGCTGGTACGGCGAATGGATTGCGCCTGACCGGCTGCCTGGTGCCGCCGAGGGCATGTGCGCCTTCGATCCGCTGACGCAGCAGGCGAAAACACAGGCGCGGCGCACGCTTATCAGTGTCAACCCGCTCCGCTGGGTGATAACGCCCACCGGCGGCTACGGGCCGGAAGGTAAGCCTGCCGCCGATACTGCGCCGGACTTTGCCCTGTTTTTGAACAAGGCATTGAGCGCCCAGAACAAAGGCTGGGAAGGGGTGGTGCTCGACCTGAGTGAGATGCCCGTAGACAGGGCATTATCGCTGCTGGACGCTCTCGGTTCGACGGCGGAGGTACAATAACAGAAAGGGGCGGTCTATAGTGGGCCTGCCGCCGACTGCCCCGTCTGGAAAACGGAGACTTTTCTCGTGAATAGCCTCGATCCCTGTACCTTCGTCTTGTTCGGCGCGACCGGCGACCTGACCCAGCGTAAACTTGGCCCGGCGCTCTATGCCCTGTTTCGTGAGGGGCTGCTGCCCGCGCAGTTCACGATCCTGGCCTACGCGCGCCGCGATAAAGATGACGAGGTTTTTCGCAGCGACCTGAAGGCGTCCATCGAAAAGCACGCGCCCGATCTTCCCACAAACGATGACAGGTGGCGCGAGTTCGCCGCGCTCTGCTTCTACCAGCGCGGCGAGTTCGACAATGACGAAGGCTACGCCGCCCTGGCGCAGCGTCTGGAAGCGATGGACGCCGAGCGGGGAATGCCCTGCAATCACCTGTACTATCTCGCCATCCCGCCGGAACAGTACGAGATGGTTATTGAGCATCTGGGCAAGGCGAAGCTGTCGCAGGTCAAAGAGGGCTGCGGGAACTGGGCGCGCGTCATTGTGGAAAAACCCTTCGGCTATGACATCGACACCGCCCGGCGGCTGAATCACACTATCCTGCGCCGCTTTTCCGAGGATCAGGTTTACCGCATCGATCACTATCTGGGCAAGGAGACGGTGCAAAACATCCTCGTGTTCCGCTTCGCCAACGAGCTTTTCGAGCCGCTCTGGAACCGCAACTTTATCGATCATGTGCAGATAACGGTCGCGGAAAACATCGGGGTGGAGGGGCGAGGCGGCTAC
The DNA here is from genome assembly GCA_030447685.1 of Armatimonadaceae bacterium. Classification (GTDB taxonomy): domain Bacteria; phylum Armatimonadota; class Armatimonadia; order Armatimonadales; family Armatimonadaceae; genus JAUJOK01. Next base: position 52,938 of record JAUJOK010000015.1, on the reverse strand, counting down.
TTCAACGAAGCGGGTATCGCCCGCGATATGCTCCAGAACCACGCACTCCAGATTCTCTCGCTGGTGGCGATGGAGCCGCCGGTCGCCCTGGACGCCCACGCGGTGCGCGATGAAAAAGTAAAGGTTCTGCGCGCCATTCGCCCGCTGTCCCCGGACCAGATGCCGCACGCCACCGTGCGCGGGCAGTACGATGGCTACCGCGCGGAAGAGGGCGTTCCGCCCGAATCGGCTACGGAAACCTATGCGGCGCTGCGCCTTCAACTGGATAACTGGCGGTGGGGCGGCACGCCGTTCTTTCTGCGGGCGGGCAAATATCTGCCGCACCGCGTCACCGAGGTCGCAGTCACGTTCAAGCCGATTCCGCAGGTGCTTTTCGCGCATTTGCAGGGCGCGCGGCCCAATGTTCTGGTGATCCGCGTCCAGCCCAACGAAGGCATCTTCCTTCAGGTCGGGGCGAAGGAGCCGGGACCGGCGATGCGCCTGAAGCCGGTGGACATGGAGTTTACCTATAAAGAGGCCTTTCCCAACGCGCCCATCGCCGACGCCTACGAGCGGCTGCTGCTGGACGCGATACGCGGCGACGCTTCGCTGTTCGCGCGCGGCGACGAGGTGGAGGAGGCGTGGAACCTGCTCACGCCGATCCTGGCCGCCTGGCGCGACCGTCCCGCCGATGTCCACCCGTATTTCAAAGGAACCTGGGGACCGGCCAAAGCGAACGATCTGCTGGGCGAGGGCCGCGAGTGGCGTGAGCCGTAGCCGCAGGAGCAGAAAGGAAATAGGCTGATGGCAAAGCCACTGTCGGGCAGCCTCATTGCAGCCGTAGTCACGGCATCTCTTAGCCTGTTGCTTCCTGCGCGCGCCGCGCCCAGCGAGGCGATGAGCCGTCTCCAGCGCGCGCACTGGCTGCGGAAAGACAGCCCCCTGCCCGCCGCCCAGCGCATCGCGCGCGGCGTTTCCTATTTGCAGCAGGAACTCGCTCACCCGACGCCGCGCCAGCCGTCCCATTCCTACGGAGCGCGGCATATAGATTCCGGTACTATTCAGGCGGCGCTGGCGATGGGACTTTCCTATCCCGGAGTGCGCGATCCTCAGGCGCTTCGGCGGGCGCGGAACGCAGCGACAGACCCGCGTCTGCGTGACCTTCTGACCGTGGCGTTGGGTCTGACCGGGCAGCCCGCCGAAATATCCCCTTTGCGGCGTATCGCGCGCCGCCACCCCATTGGTGATGTTCGGTCCGTCGCCGTCTCGGCGCTGTCGGAACTGGTGGAACCGGCGGATGCTCCCGGGCGTCTGCATCCCCGGCCACCCGGCCCGCCGTTATCCGCAAAAACAAAGGCAGAGATAAAGACAACGCTTCTCGCCTGCCTGAATGACCCTTACGAGCGATATACGGCAGACTGCGTCATGGAAGAGATCCGCTATCCGGTGCGTGACTTCGCCTCCCGTGGACTGGCGAAACTGGGTCTGCGCAGGAAACCGCTTGCCGGAAGCCGATACGAAGCACTGCTGACGGATGAACGGGGAAAGCCAATCCGTCGCATCAAGACCGTGCGCTGGAACCGCCCGTACAGACAGCCGGTAAAACATAGTCGCTGAAACACGAATCAAAGGAAGCCGCCTGTGCATCATTATCGTCGGCGGGGGATTCGGGTGCTGTGGGTCTGCCGCACGCTGTGGGTGAGGGACGGCAATAGCGCGAACCGCAGCCGCTTGTGCCTGTCGTAGAAGGGAACTGGGAAATGGGGCGTTTGCGCCTGCTTTTTGACGCGGCGGACGCGCGAATAACCGGGTGGATGGCCGATAACGGCGTCACCCTGACGCGAATAGCGCTGGGAGTGGTCTTCTTCTGGTTCGGAGTGCTCAAGTTTTTTCCCGGGGTCAGTTCCGCCGAAAATCTGGCGGCGCGGACGATCAGCACGCTGACCTTCGGGCTGGTGCCGCCGGAAGTCAGCGTGCCGGTGCTGGCCGCCTGGGAATGCGCCATCGGCCTGGGGCTGCTGACGGGGCGCTTTTTACGCGCGACGCTGCTGCTGCTGTTTTTGCAGATGCCGGGAACGATGCTGCCGCTTTTCTTTTTTCCGTCCGAAACCTTCGCTCGCGCACCGCTCGTGCCGACGCTGGAGGGGCAGTATATTATCAAGAACTTCGTGCTTATCGGCGCGGGCATCGTGATCGGCGCGACAGTGCGCGGCGGGCGCGTCGTCGCCGATCCCGAGGCCGCTCATGTCGCCGAGCAGATAACGCCCGTGCCGCCGTCCGTGCGGGACGCAGTCTGATTCCTGTCGCCCCCTGGCAATGAAGCGCCTGCCGCGCATTATCCGCCGGTCGTTTGCAGCACCATTTCCCGGCGGTGGGCCACCATCATCGGGGATGCGGCGACGTTTTCACCGGCCTGCTCCGGCGTCTTTGCCCCCACGTCGTACGTAATGCCGATGTCCACGAACTGCGGGCCGTAGTGGTTGCGGCAATGGACGGCAAGGACGTTGCGGCCCGGCCTGAAAAGGGCGACCTGATCGGGAGCGAGCGTTACCTCCTCATAATCCGTCACATAACCGGGACGGGTGAAGAGGGGTTCGCCGTTGACGAACACCTCCATATCGTCGTCGTGGAAGTAGCGAAGCGACGCCTGCGCGATGCCTTCAGCGGGCACCTCTACCGCGAGGCGCAGATAGATATCGGCGGTGTTCCAGCGAGTGCGCGCCCGCGCCTGCTCGACACCGCGCCCGAAGCCGCCACGCCCGGTTCGCCAGCCCCGGTCGTCGAAATCCGGCTGCGTCCAGCCTGTATCTGGCTCCGTGGTGCGGTAGCGCCAGACCGTCCCGCCCTCGTCCGCTGCGCGCACCAGACTGCGGCTCAGCTCGACACGGGTCATCTCCACGGTTTTTCGAGGCGTGAACCGATTGGAGGCGACGAACCGCAGCAGATCACCGAGCATGACCAGGGCGACCGGGTCGCGCGGGGCGCGGCGCAGCAGATCGAAGGTGGTGGCGAGCACTTTGCCTTCACCGTAGCGGAAACCGGCGGCGAGGGCGGCAGGGAAGCGAACCCAGCCAAGAAACAGCCCCGCCCGGATGTCGTCGGCGTCTTCGGCGGCGTCCCATCCCACAAGAACGCGATTCGGGACGACGCCCTGGAACGTAAAGTTGAACTGCCGTGTCTGCGGCAGCGACGCCCAGGGATTGTCGCCGCTGCGCCCGCCGCCCGAACGGAACCAGTTCAGGTTGGTGCACCAGTCGCCCCACCAGCCGTTCTTATCCCGCCCGACACTCGCCAGGCCGCTGGTTGTGCGCGGCAGGCTTTCGCGCTCCAGCGCCAGCAGCAGCGCCGCGCCGCCGCGCTGCACGAAGCGCAACAGCCTGTCGTCGGCGGCGGAGGCCAGACAGATAACGCCCGGCTCCAGATGTTCCGCCAGCGTAACATCGGCATCGCGCAGAACGGTGCGCGCATTCGGCAGGATGTCCAGTGGATCATGGACATAGACGGCGGGACGCAGATCGATGTCACGGGCGGCGGCGGGAAACCAGGCAAGGGTTTCGTAGTTTTCCGTTATCTGCTTGCCGTCTATGTCCAGCAGGCGCAAACGCAGTGTGACTTCGCGTGCGCGCGGCACGTCCGGCACCCGCAACGACACCGCGCCCACCGCACTCGTGCCGATGGGGGGCGTGTTTTCTATCGGGAGACGGCCTGTCAAATCGCCGAATCCTTCCACTTCCCACTGGATACTGCTGCCTCTCAATGGGAGGCGGGAAAAGTGCGACAAACGAACCGGCAAGGTCAGGTCCTCGCCCCCCCAGAACGCCGCACGGCTATGGCGCGGCGGGGAGTCGTCGTCGGTGGCCGCCGGTACGGTGGGCGAAATCCCATCGACGATAAGCAGGTCCTGTCCCTGAATCGATGCCAGACGCTTGTGGAATACTTTGGGATTACGGCACATGTCCAGCAGGCCGTTGCTTTCCCAATGCAGGTCGGTCAGTTCCGTAATCACATAGCCGACGATGCCGCTGTGCCGTCGCATCGTCTCGATCTCGTACTTCAGCGCCAGAAATTGCTGCTCCTGACTTACCTCGGCCATCTTGTCCCACGAACCGAAAACACGGTCGAGCCGGTACTGCGTGAAGCGCTCGGCGCAGGCTTCGGGTCGGGCTGCGCCCGCGCCGCTGGCGAACCAGGGCGGTTCCTTTCCGTTGTAGCACTTCCGCAGCAGAGACAGTTTCGGCAGACCCCAGTTGCCGAACTCGCTTAAAATCAGCGCTTCCTTGAACGTGCGCCGGGCATCGTTCGTGCGCGTATAGGTCCAGGCGGGACGCGCGGCGAAATCCGCGCACCAGTCGGCCCAATACTGCGCGTGGTCGGGGATGGAGTAGTAGATGTGGTAGTCGTCGATGTCGCTTTTGACGTGGTAATTGCCTTCGCAGGCCGAGTTGTCCACCACCAGGCGCGTCGGGTCGAGCGCCTTGGCGTAGTCGAACATCTCCACCAGCCACTCGCGCTGCCATTTCTCGCTCAGGTTGATTCCCCACGATTCGTTCATCACCGACAGAATAAGGATCGAAGGGTGGTTGTAATCGCGCTCCAGCATCGCTTCCAGATGCTCGCGTCCGCGCCGCCCGCTTTTTTTGGTCAGGATGGCCCAGTTTGGTATCTCGTACCAGACCATCAGGCCCATCTCGTCGCACAAATCCAGGTAGCGCGGGTCCGGCGTCTTGATATGGCAGCGCAGCAGGTTCAGGCCCATCTCTTTGGCCTTCTGGAACTGTTCGCGCAGGTAAGCCGTGGAGGGCGGCGTGTAGATGGTGCCGGGGTAGAAATCCTGATCCAGCGCGCCCGCGATAAAGATCGGATGACCGTTCAAAAGTATCTGGCCGTCTCTGGTCTCGATCTGGCGCATGCCGAAGCGGGTCGTGAACGTGTCCCGTAGCTGACCCTTCTGACGCAGTTCGACAATCAGGCCGTAGAGGTGGGGGGCGTCCGGCTCCCAGAGAAGCGGGTCGGGAAGGGAAAGCGCCAGGTTCATCATGTTTTGCCGCGCGCCCGGCACCGGCAGATCGACCGGCGGAACCGCGCCCGCGCCTTTGGGCGGCGTGACTACCAGACGCACCGACCACTCATCGCCGCGCAGCGGCGGATGAGCGAGGCGTACGCGCACGGAAGCTCCGGAGAGCCTGATGTCGGGGCGGACGAAGACGTTCTCGATGTAGCAGTCGGAGCGGCGCTCCAGATAGACGCTTTGCCACAAGCCGCCTACCGTCGAATACCATGACTGCTTTCCGTGCGGTATCTCCGTGAAGGGGAAAGGGCGGGCCGCCTGCTGAGCGTGGGTTTCGGGGTTGATAGTCGCCTGCGGGGTCAGATCGCCTGCGCCGGTGACGAAGCGGCCCGGTGCGCCGTCGGCAATGCGAATGGATATGGTGTTTTCTTCGCCGGGGCGCAGAAACTCCTGAACCTCCAGATCGAAAGGCGTATAGCCGCCCTCGTGCGTTCCCGCCAGATAGCCGTTGACGGATACCTCGCTATAGTAATCCGCCGCGCCGATATGCAGGCGCGCGACGCTCGTTTTCCAGTCGGCGGGAATCTTTACGGTACGCGTGTACGTGGCCGTGACGGCACGACCTTCGAGGTGCGGGAACTGTGATTCCCAGGGAGCGGGAACCTGGATCGTCCGCTCTTCCTCCTCACCCTCGATCCGGAACCGCCAGCTTCCGTCGAGGCTGATGCGTTTTATCGCCATATAATTCGATAGGGCCTTCTTATGGTTGTGTCCGTTTCTTTCCCGCGCCGCGTCTCAATTAACCCGATCACCCCCCTGCCCGCCAATCATGGCGGGCAGGGGGACTGCTACAAATCCTGTGCCGAAAGGAATTCGTAGCTGGAGCGCAGGCAGTCAAACGGATCACGGCGGCAGGTGTCCTGCTCCACCGCGTACCAGCGGACGCCCGCCGCTTCGCAGGCGGGCAGGATCACATCCCACGGCAGGTTGCCTTCGCCAATCGCCGAAATTGCCGGCCCCTGCCCCGCGACCACCTCCTTGTCCTTCAGGTGGACGACCGGGACGCGCCCGGCACAGCGGCGTATCAGCGCGGCAGGATCGATTCCGGCGTGCCAGGCCCAGTACAGGTCTATTTCGAGCAGAAAGTCCGGGCCGCCGTCGGCGATAAAAATATCGTACAGCGTCCGCATTTCCGGTTCCGCCGTCTCGGCAAGCCGCTGAAACTCATGGGCATGGTTATGGTAGCCGAACCCGATGCCCGCCGCCTTCAGTTTTTCGATAGTCGGGGCGGCGCTGCGGACGAAGGCGGCATAGCCCTCGGCCCCGCGCTCTCCGAAGGCTTTGGGAATGCCGCCGATAGCGGTAAAGTCACAGCCCAGGATGCGATGGAACTCTATCTCGTCTTCCGTGTGCTCGGCAAGTCCGTCCCAGCTTCGATGTGTCGCGACGCAGGCGAGGCCATTGTCATCCAGCATGCGTCGCGCTTCCCCTGCACCCACTTCAGGTGTGGTGCCGCTCATCGCGCGCACCGCCGATAACTGCACCGCCCGGTAGCCGATGGCGGCGATCTTTCGGAGTGTTTCCGACAACTCCTTTGCCGTCGCCGTATGGTCTCGCACCGTATACATCTGCACCGCAAGCTTCGAAGCCATCATGTCCCCGTCTCCTCAAATCACTTTCTGTTGTCCCACCATGTCTGCACAAACCCCAGCGAGCGCAGCGAGGCGTCATCGCCTTCCGTCTGCCCATCCACCACGCCTAACGGGCCATCGAACTGGCGTTCCCGCAGCGCCGCTTTCAGACGATCCCACGGTGTCGGCCCCTCACCCAGCGTAAGAAACTGGCCGTCCGGGACGGCCCGGTCGGAAAGGTGCAGGCCGTACAGTCGGCCCTCCGGAATATCGGCCAGCACGGAAAGCGCATCGGTCTGCATCAGCGGCGGATTGCCCGTGTTGAAAAGAACCTGTACCGGTGCGTTTTGCAGTTTTCGGAGCAGAACGCGGAACGCTTCGGGAGGTGCCGAAATGTCGGCGGATTCCCATCGGGTATCGCGGATGATGTTTTCGACACAGCAGACCAGCCCCCGCTCAGTCGCCATCGCCGCCAGGGCGGTCAGATTTTCCGCCGCCAGGTTCAGGGCATCTTCCTGACCTATCCCTGGGTGTTGCGCGCCCGCCGTGAACCGCACCGCGCTTGCGCCAAGTTGCGCGGCAGCGTCCAAATACCGCTCCGCCGCTTCCCGCTCTTTGCTGCGAACCGCCAGAAACGGCGTACCGAAGTCCGGCGCGCACAGGAGGAGCGAAATGCGGACGCCGGAAGCATCGAACAACTGCCGCACCACGGCAGGGGCGAAGGGGCCGACCGGGGCCAGAAGCCCGTCGTAAAACTCGACCTCGGCGACATTCCAGCGCGCCGCCCGCTCGCAAATGTCGGCCAGCGACGCTTCCCCTGCCGCAATTTGCTGTGTCAGGCGCAAAGGATACCAGGCGGGGGATCGCATCACGAACCGGCTTCCGCTGCGCTCACCTCGTCGGCAATCGCCAGGGCCGCCGCAGCCGGATCGGGTGCGCCGGTGATGGCCCGGCCCACTACTAGATAGTGCGCCCCGCCACCAATGGCCGCGCCCGGCGTCGCCACGCGCGCCTGATCGTGCGCAGCGGTTCCCGCCGGGCGCACGCCTGGAATCACCGTAACAAACTGCGGCCCGCAGGCTTCGCGAATTGCCATGACCTCCTGCGGCGAGGCCACCACGCCGTCCAGTCCCGCCGCCTGTGCGAGCCGCGCCAGATGCGTCACTTGCTCGGCCAGTTCGCACGGCACACGCAGTTCGCGCTCAAGGACGTTATGATCGATGCTGGTCAGCATGGTGACGCCGATGAGCAAGGGGGGAGGAACGCCCGCCGCCGCCGCGCCCTCGTCCGCCGCCGCGCGCGCCGCGCGCAACATCGCTGCGCCGCCCGACGCATGAACATTCAGCATCCACAGACCGTGCCGCGCCGCCGCCCGCACCGCTCCGGCCACAGTGTTGGGAATATCGTGGAGCTTGGCATCGTAAAATAGACGCTCCGCCCCCGCATCCCGCAGGCGCGCGAAAACATCAGGACCGGCAGTGTTGAACAGTTCCAGCCCCACCTTGAAGCCGCCGACGTGCCCTGCCAGTCGCCGCGTCATGGTGACAGCGGCATCGACAGAATCGAAATCCAGCGCGACCAGAATACGGTTTCGAGATATGCTCATCGGGATCGGACGACCGTCGTAGGGTTGGTATACAGCATATCGTGGGGCAGATTCTGCACGGGCAGGTTATCCTCGCCGCTCAGTTTCGTCAAAGGAATGCCGAAAACCTGCACCGGCTTGGCAAAAACGCGCGCGGCGGGATAGTCGCGGCGGAGCCGGGCCAGGTAGTCGAGCGCGGGCGCGTGCCGTGCCCGCAGCGCGTCCCCATATTCGAACTCGCTCAAAGCAACGGCATCGGGTGCGCTTTGCCGGAGCGAAGCCGTGCTCCATTCCTCCAGAGCGGGTATCAGCCGCAGACTGCTCAGGCTTGCCGCCGCCTGCTGCGCCGCTTGGGGAACCGGCGCGGTCAGCAGCGGATGCAGTGTCGGCGACCAATACCAGGGGCCGGTGGGGAAACCGACGGATCCGATGCCGCCGCTGCGCACAAAGGCGGCGGCCTGGTCGCGCGTGTCGGGCAGTGTCATGGTTTTATCCAGCGCGAAGCTGAAAAGCAGAGCGTACGCGCCCGCCAGCGCGCCGGTGGCCCGGAGCAGGCGGCGCGGCAGTGGTTTCACCGAACCGACAGCCAGTAGCGCGCCCGTCAGCAGCAGAAGCGGAGGAAACAGCGGCAGCGTGTAGCGTGCGAACTTCACCTGAGCCAGCCCGATCAGCAGATAGTAGGGCAGGAGGAACGCAAGCAGCATCCAATCCGCCGGGCGGCGGCGATACAGCGCGTACCCGGTGCCGATCAGGGTGATGAGCAGCAGCGGCAGGCCCAGCCCCCAGCGCAGGTTCACCGCGATGTGATACCAGAAACCGGGCGGCGTGTTTACAAAGACCAGTCCGTGCCCCGCGCGAACATGAACCGCCTCGAACGCGAAGCCGCTTGCCCAGCGATTCCAGTCCAGCAGGATACCGGGGCAGCCAATGAGAAATCCGATGAGTGCGCTGATAACGACGAGGCCCCCCCTGCCCCCAATAATGGGGGGGGCGGAGATGCTGGCCGCGGGCGCGCCGTCTTTTCTTCGGGCACCCCCACGCCCAAAGGGCGACTTAAAAGCCGCTGCGCGGCTGGGGGCGGGGGGGCCTTTCCGCAAGGCCGCCGCCCCCGCCGCCAGCAGCACTAACCCGGCATTGTATTTCGTTGCCGCCGCCAGTCCGGCCCACAGTCCGGCCCACAGCAGGTCGCGAACGCTCGGAGTTTCTGTGGTCAGAGAGCGCGCGGCAAAGAAAAGGGACCCGGCGATAAAAAAAGTGGCCGGAACGTCCACCGTGGCGAAGTGGCCGTGCTGCACGGCGAGCGGCGCGACCGCGTACAGTGCGCCCGCCCACAGCCCGGCGCGCTCGTCCCACAGCCGTCGCCCGCTGCTGATTAAAAACAAACAGGTCGCCGCGCCCAGGCTTGCCGTCACCAGGCGGGCCATCAGCAGCGCGCTTGCCGAGGGAACGCCCGGCGCGGGGCCTGCCGAAATCAGTCCTATCGCCTCTCCCAGATGAATCGCGGCGGAAAACAGCAGCAGGGCCAGTGAGCCGTAGTTGTAAAAGCCGGGATCAAGCCGCCCGACAAACGGGTTTAAACGAAGCGCCGCGCCGACGACCATGCTTTCGTCGGGATGAAACGAGAACAGGCGGCTATCATCCGGCAAGGCCCAGGCAATGCCGTACAGGCGCAGCGCCAGCGCCACCGCAACGATGAGAACGGGCGCCGAAAAGAGCGCGCTTTGCCGGGCTGGCGGGGAAGGGGAAGAAGACACGGCGGATCGCTTAAGACGCGCCGCCGGAGGGGTTCAAGGACACGAGACGACGGTTAACCGCATCCAGCGCGGCGGCCACCACGGCGCGGTCGGCATCGCCGCGCAGGAGTGCGGAGCCGGTCAGCAGGTCGTCGCCTTTGCCCGTTTGGAGCGCCACCAGCAGAACTATCGCTGTCTGATCGCCCAGGGAAACCGTGGTCACATCCACCAGGCGCAGGCGGCCCGGCGTATTCCGGTAAGCTTCCACGGCGCGCAACGTGGCGCTGGTTAAAAGGCGGGCCGCAGGCTGGCCGTCCGGGGCCGTGGCGGTCCCCGTCGTGTCGGGCGCATCGCCGGGGCGCAGAACCACCTGAGCCGTGCTGTGCCCCTTCTCACTGGTGACCTGGGCCGAAACAAGGCGCAAACGGGGGCGGGCCGCCTGAGATGACGCGCTTTGTCCAGGAGCGACCTGGGCGACGGAAATCTTATTGCGGTCGATGGAAAGGGTCCATTGGGCACGCAGCGCCGATTCGATGTCGCGAACCACCATCTTGGCGGGACGACCCGCCTCGGCTACGGCGTGGACTTCGTGGATACCACCGGCGGCGTCGCAGACCACCCGGCAGGCAAGAACTCCGCGCAGGCGGCGCAAAGTGGCTTCAATCTCCTTGACCGAGATAACGCGGGGGGCAGCAGCAGCAGCAGCGGCGGCGGACGGGGAAACTTCCACAAATACCTCCACCGGCATTATAGCACAACGGCGGGCCTCCCGGTGGGGCGTTCCTCGGTCCGCCAGCGGCGGCGGCACGGTATACTATACGGGGCCGCTGCCCCCGTGCCCGAACCTAATCGTCACAGGAGAACTTTTTTGGACCTGCGTCTTATCGAAGTGACCCGAATCGTCGAAGACCCCGACCAGCCCCGGCGCGCGCTCGACGAAGCGTCCCTGGCCGGTCTTGCCGACTCGATCCGCCAGCATGGCGTTCTGAATCCCATCACCGTTATCCCGCTTGCGGGCATAGATGGCTTTCGCATCGTCACCGGCGAGCGCCGCTGGCGGGCCGCGCAGATTGCCGGGCTGTTCGACATCCCCTGCCTGATCCGCGAATCGGACGCCGACGCCGACAGCCGCGCCACCGAGCAGTTAGTGGAGAACCTGCAGCGGGAGGACCTGGCTCCGCTGGACAAGGCGAACGCACTGAAGGCGCTGAAGGAGCGTCTGGGAGCCACCAACAAGGAGATTGCCCAGCGCGTGGCTATTTCCGAGCGTTCCGTCGGCTACCTCCTCGACCTGCTGGACCTGCCCACGAGCATTGGCGAGCAGATCGTCTCCTCCCCGAACCGCCCCGCCGACGGCAACCTGACGGAAAAGCATGCGCGCTTTTTGCGGCAGCTTGGCGAGGAGCCGGAGCTTCAGGAGCGGCTGGTGGAAAAGATTCGGGACGAGAAGCTTTCGTCCGAGGATACCAATCGCGTCGCGCGCGCCCTGCGCGCCCACCCGGACAAAAGCGACGAGATACTCGGCAGCGCGCTGGAAGATTTGCCGCACGTCATAGGTTCCGAGGATAAGTCACCCTTTTCCACGGGCCGCGCCTTCGCCGACATCCTGACTCGCATGCTTCCGACACTGGGCGAGATCAGGGTAAGCGCGGTATCCGGTGAAGACCTTCCCGCCATTGAGGGTGCGCTGGAAGGTGTCAAGGCCGCCGTGGATGCCCTTCTTGCGGAAGTGCGGGCCGCCCGGCGATAGGGCTTCTCCCGTCTGCCCCCTACCCTTTAGGAGACGGGGCAAGGGGGAGAGGCCATTCGAAACGCACGTGCCGCATTCTCCGTTGTCGCGGCAGCCAGCGCCGCCACGTCGCTGCCGCGCAGTTCGGCCACCTTTTCGGCGATGAGGGCAACGCGGGCGGGTTCATTCGGGTATTTGCCGCGCAGGGGAACGGGGGACAGATAGGGTGCGTCCGTTTCCAGAAGCAGGCACTCCGGCGGCGCGGCCCGAACGATTTCGCGCAGCGCTTCCTGATTCTTGAACGTCACCGCGCCGCCGATGCCCAGGAACCAGCCGCGCGCCCACGCCCGCTCGGCGTGCCTGTGCTCGCCCTGAAAGCAGTGCAGAATCACGCCCGGCAGGGAATCGGCATGCGCTTCCAGCACGGAAAGTGTTTCCTCGTAGGCGTCGCAGCAATGGATAACGACCGGCAGATCGGCTTCCGCAGCCATCTCCAGTTGGGCAGCAAAAGCGGTGTGCTGCGCGGGGCGGGGAGACAGGTCACGGTAAAAATCCAGCCCGATCTCCCCGATGGCGACTACGCGGGGATGTGCCGCCCACCCCTTCAGTTTAGCCGCCGCCGCTTCGTCCCACGCCTCGGCCTCATGCGGGTGGATGCCCACAGTCGCCCAGATGCGGGCATCGCCTTCGGCAAGATGGATCCCGCGTTCCGAGGACGGCAAATCGTAGCCCACCACGACAAAACCGCCGACGCCTGCCGCCTGGGCGCGCGCCGTCATGCCGGAAATATCTGCCAGCAGATCGTCGTGGTTCAGGTGGACGTGGGTGTCTATGAGTCGTTGAGCGTTGAGCGTTGAGCGTTGAGAGAAAGCCGATCCGTCAGAAGCCTGCACTGCGGTATGTTGTCCACTCACTCTCAACGCTCAGCTTTCAACTCTCAACGCTTTATTGTTTCGTTACGCCGACGGGAACCGGAACGCGGTTTAGAAGGTCGGCGACGATAGCGTTCTCGTCCATGCCGCGCGCGCGCGCCTCGGGCGACAGAACCAGGCGGTGCGCCAGCACGTCCGGGCCGAGCAGTTTCACGTCGTCGGGCAGGACGAAGGCACGTCCCTGTACGGCGGAGTATGCCTGCGCCGCGTGTAGCAGGGCAAGCGATCCGCGCGGGCTGGCTCCGACCTCGATCTGCGGATGATCGCGCGTAGCCGTCACGATCTCGACAATATAGCTCTGGATGGACTTGTGGACGAAAACCGAACGAACGGCGTCCTGAAGCGAAAGCAGTTCTTCGGTGGATACGACGGCGCGAATTGCGCCGAGCGGGTGGGAGCGTGTCTGCGCCTCTAAGATGCGTACCTCGTCGCCGGCGGCAGGGTAGCCGATGCCGACGCGCATCAGGAAACGGTCCAACTGCGCTTCCGGCAGCGGATAGGTGCCCGCGTGCTCGATATTGTTCTGCGTCGCGATGACGAAAAACGGACGCAGCAGCGGGTGGGTGACGCCGTCCGCCGTCACCTGAAGCTCATCCATGCACTCCAGAAGCGCGGCCTGCGTCTTCGGGGTCGCCCGGTTGATTTCGTCGGCCAGAACCACGTTGGCGAAGACCGGTCCCTGCCGGAACTCGAATTCGCTGTTCTTCTGGTTGTATACCGACGTGCCGGTGATGTCGGCGGGAAGCAGGTCGGGGGTGAACTGAATACGCTTAAACACGCAGCCCAGCGAAAGCGCCAGCGACTTTGCCAGGGTTGTTTTACCGACACCGGGAATATCCTCGATAAGCAGGTGGCCGTTGCAGAGCAGCGCGATAACTGCCCGTTCCACTGCTTCGCGCTTCCCGACGATAACCGTCTCAACCTGCTGCACGACCTCGCGGATCTTTGCGGCGACTTCCGCGTTCGGCATGCCCGTCCCCTTTACCGGCGCGGGCGCTGGCAGCCGCCCGACAACCGAAGAAGTGTAGCACGCCCGTCCCGCCGCTGTCAACGTGAACGCGCGGTGTGAACCAGGGCGACGCCGGAAAGGGCGAGCGCGCCGCCGAGCAGCGAGAACGCCGAGGGAATCTCGCCGAGCCAGAACCAGGCGATCAGGGTGGCGAAGGCAGGCACGAGGTACAGCAGGCTGGAGGCGGTGGAGGCCGGGCTGCGTGCGAGCGTGTAGGCCCAGGTGGCGTAGGCGAGGGCCGTTGGGAAGACGCCCAGATAGACCCCCGCAAGCGTGGCATGGAGCGGGCATCACGCACGGCCTCAGGAAAGCCTGCAAGAAATGGGAGCAGAAACAGCGTACCGATCCAGATGGCGTAAAAGGACATTCGCTGCGCCCCGTACCGGGCTAAAAGCGGCTTGGAAAGAACGGCGTACAGGCTGAAGCAGACCGCCGCCAGCACGATAAAAAGCGCGTCCGGTGAAAGGCGAAAACCTTTCCCTTCACCCAGGGCGATAAGGACTGCCCCCGTGAAGCTGATGCCGATGCCGATCCACCCGCGCATTGAAAGCCGCTCGTGCAGAAACGCGGTGGCGAGCAGCGCGGTGAAGATGGGGCCGGTATTCACCAGCAGGCTGGCCGCGCCCGCCGTCACCGTGCGCTCACCGGCATTCAGGGCAATGGTAGACGGCGACGCCCAGAAAGCCGAGCAGTGCGATAAGCGGAATGTCCCGGCGCGCAGGCGGGTGCGGCGGAGCGATGGCGGCGTACAGACCGAGCGCAAGCGAGGCGACCAAAAACCGCAGCAGCGCCAGATGCGCGGGAGAGTATGCGCCCAGCGCGAGCCGAATGGCAGGAAACGCCGACGCCCAGACCACGATGGTAACAGCCGCCGCCAGCAGTGTCCGTTTGTCCCAATGGCGCATCACGCGGCGGGGGACGACGGGGCAGCATTCATGAGGTTAAGGCTCTGCTGTCCGCCTATCTGCGCCTCCAGGTCCAGCAGGCGGCGCTTCCAGTCCGTGCCCCAGCGGAAGCCTGCCAGTGAACCGTCCTGCCGCACGGCGCGATGGCAGGGAATGGCAATAGCGATATGGTTGCGCGCGCAGGCACCGGCGACAGCGCGGACGGCATCGGGCCGCCCGACACGGGCCGCCAGGTCGGTATAGGAGAAAACGTCACCCGGCTTCGTCCGCTGGAGTTCCGCCCAGACCTCGCGCTGAAAGGTCGTGCCGTACAGAATATCCAGCTGGGGACAAAAGCGTTCGGAGCGTGCATCGAGATACGCGACCAACTGGTCCGCGTACGGCTGTACCGGTTCCGGGTTCTCGATAATCTCCGCTTCCGGGTAGTCGCGGCGCACCTCGGCAAGCTGTTCTTCCGCTCCCACGAACTGGCAGATGCGCAGCGAGCACAGGCCGCGCGTGGTCGCCGCCAGCAGAACGACGCCGATCTGCGTATCGAAAAAGCCGAAGTCTATGGTAACGCCCGCGCCGCGCCGCCGCACTTCGCCCGGCGTTAAGCCACGACGCAGCACCAGTGCATCATGGAGCCGTCCCGGACTGGCGAAGCCCGATTCCTGCGACGCCGATAGAACATCGTGCCCCGCGCTCAGTAATCGTTCGGCGGCCTCGGTCTGGCAATCGCGGAAGTAGCGGGCCGGGCTGGTCAGATACCGCTCACGAAACAGCCGCTCCATCTGCCGACGGCTCCACGGGGCAGCGGCGAGCAGCCGCTCTACGCACAGGTTCTCCCGGCCCTCGGCGGCCTGTGTCCGAATCTCTCCCGCCAGCGTCTCCAATAGCTGAATTTCGTCCGACTCCGACATAGCTCGTCCACTCCCTCCCATTCCAAAACCAGAGGCGCATCACCCAGGGCCGAAACCAGCGCAGGATCGCCCGCGCGAGACGCCACCGCTGTTGTCTCGCCCTGCGTCAAAACTATATCTTCGCCCCGGGCGCTGATCCATGCCCCGCCGGAAGCGGCGCGCACGTTGCGGCAGGCGGGCGGCAGGCAATATAGTTCGCCGGGCGCGAGGGTCAGGCGCGTAACGCCGATGGCAGAGGCAACAGCGGGGCTGCCCTTGAGAACAGCAGTTATCGTCAGTTCCATCGCCGCCGTACCCTTCTCTTGAATACACCCCATCGTAGCACGGGTTCCCCCGCCCCTACCACCCGCTCCGCGACATGCACGGAAACTTTTAACGCGCAGGCAGGAGTTGTGACGCAATAGCGGGAATACTGCTGCGGACTGCCCTATATGTTGTGCCAATGTGCTGCGACTGCACAGGATATAGTAGCCAAAGAATGACAGTGATTTTCGCCGCCAGTGAATGGCACCCGACGAAAATCAAGAAATGACAGGAACTGCGCACAGATGCCCACCCCCTTCGTACACCTGCACAACCACTCTGAGTTCAGCCTGCTGGATGGCGCGACCAAAATCAAGGATATGGTCAGTTACGCTGTGGAGATGGACATGCCTGCCATCGCCCTGACCGACCACGGCATGATGTATGGCGCGTTCGAGTTTTATATGAAGTGCCGGGCGGCGGGAATCAAACCGCTTGTGGGGTGCGAACTGTACGTGGCTACCCGAAAGCGCACAGACCGCGACCCGAAACGAGACGGTAATCACCATCTGGTCGCTCTGGCTAAGAACGAGACCGGCTATAAGAACCTGATGAAGCTGGCAACCAAGGCGTCGCTGGAAGGCTTCTATTATAAACCCCGCGTGGATAAAGAACTCCTGGCGGAACATCACGAGGGCCTCATCATCTGCTCCGCCTGCATGGGCGGCGAACTGGCAAAGGCCGTCGTGGAGGGCAAGGGAAGCCTGGAACCGGCCAAGAATGTCGCCGCCTGGTATCGCGAGGTCTTCGGCGATGACTTTTACCTGGAGGCGCAGGGCCACCATGCCGACGGCCAGTGGGAGCTGAACGAGGTCATCAAGCGCCTCAGCCGGCAGATGAATATCAAGATGGTGGCGACCAACGACTCCCACTATCTGAAAGCCGAAGACGCCGACGCCCACGATGTTCTTATCTGCATCCAGACCGGCACCACGGTTCAGGACGCGAAGCGGATGAAGTACGAGCCGCGCGAGTTCTACCTCAAAACCTATGAGGAGATGATGGGCGGGTTTGAGAAGTTCGCGCCGGACGCCATCGAAAACACGCTGGAAGTCGCCGAGAAGTGCAACCTGGAGATCGAAATGGGGCGTGTGCCCATGCCCGCCGTGGACCTGCCCGGCGGAAAAACGCCACACACGCACATGACGGACCTCTGTTGGGAGGGGCTGTCACGGCGCATCCCGAGCCACGCGCAGGTTCATAAAGACCGGCTTGCCTATGAACTGGACATTATTGAGAAGACCGGCTTCTCGCAGTACTTCCTGATCGTCATGGACATCTCCAACCATGCGCGCTCGGGCGGCATCTTCTTCGGGGTGCGCGGGAGCGCGGCGGGTTCGCTCGCCTCGTATTGTCTGGGAATCACCGACCTCGACCCTATTGAGTACGACCTGACCTTCGAGCGGTTCCTGAATCCCGAGCGTGTCACCATGCCCGATATTGATATGGACTTCGAGGATACGCGCCGCCAGGAAGTGATCCAGCATGTGACGCAAAAATACGGCGCGGAGCAGGTCGCTTTTATTACGACGTTCGGGACCCTGGGCGCGAAGGCGGCTATCCGCGACGCGGGCCGCGCGCTCGCCATGCCGATGCCCGAAGTGGATCGGCTGGCGAAGATGGTCCCGAGCCTGCCGGTCGGGATTACGATTGACCGCGCCATGCAGGACAACCCGGAGTTCGGCGCGACCTACCAGAGCAACGAAATGGCCCAGAAACTGGTGGACACGGCGAAACGACTGGAGGGTATCTCCCGCCATGCAAGTGTCCATGCGGCGGGCATCATGATCGCGGACCGGCCCCTGGTGGAATACACGCCGCTCGCGCGCACCGCCGACGGCGCGCTGGTCACCCAGTACCCGCACTCGTCGCTCGAAGCCATCGGCTTGCTGAAGATGGACTTTCTGGGCCTGTCCAACCTGACGATTCTGGCGCGGGCCGTGAAGCTGATTAAAGAGACGCGCGGCGAGACGGTGGATGTCTGGAAGATTCCCCTGAGTGATGATCCGCGCGTGGATCGCGCCTATGAGATGCTCGGGCGCGGCGAGACGACCGGTATCTTCCAGTTGGAATCCACGGGCATGCGGAAGTACATCGTCGACCTCAAGCCAAACTCCGTGAAAGAGCTTGCCGCGATGGTTGCGCTGTACCGGCCCGGCCCGATGGCGCATATTCCGCGCTATATCCGCTGCAAATTCGACCCGTCGCAGATCGAGTACACGCACCCGCTGCTGGAGCCGATCTTAAAAGAAAGCTACGGCGTCATCGTGTACCAGGATCAGGTTCTTAAAATTGTCCAGGCGATTGCCGGTTTTACGCTCGGCCAGGCCGACCTGCTGCGGCGCGCGATGGGCAAAAAGTCGCAGAAAGAGATGGAAAAGCAGCGCGACAACTTCATGAAGGGCGCGCAGGCCAGGGGCGTCGGCAAGAAAGACGCCGAGACTATCTTCAACGAGATCGAGCCGTTCGCGGGCTATGCGTTCAACGGCGCACGCCGCCTGTTATGCGATGGTGGCCTACCAGACCGCGTATCTGAAGGCGAACTATCCGGCGGAGTACCTGGCCGCGCTGATGAGCACCTACGGCGACAATACGGAAAAAGTGGTCGCGACTATCGAGGAGTGCAGGCGGCTTCATGTCAAGGTCGACCGCCCTGCGTCAACAACTCTTCGGCGGACTTCACGGTCAGCGGCACGGATACCATTCGCTTCGGCCTGATGGCGATCAAGAACGTCCGGCAAGGCTCCGATTGAGGCGATCCTGAGCGCCCGCGCCAAAGGCGGCTCTTTTGCCAGCCTGGATGATTTCTGCATCCGCGTCTTCGCCGAGGGGCTGGCGTCGAAATCAGTCATCGAGATGCTGATCAAGGCGGGGACGTTCCGCGCAATCGAGCCGAACCGCCGCGCGCTGATCGAAAGCCTGGAAGACTGCTGTAGCTGCACCGCGCGGGGGCGCGCGAAAAAAGCGCGGGGCTGATTTCGCTCTTCGGCGAGGCGGGCGATTCTTCCAGTACGCCCATCGTCGCCCGCACGGTTTCCTCGCCCAATGTCACCGACTACGGCGCGGCGAGATTCTGGCGATGGAAAAAGAGCTGCTGGGAATGTACCTGAGCGAGCATCCCGCCGGGCACTTCGAGCCGATCCTGCGCCGCAAGCACCGCGCCGTTCCCGCCGACGCGCTGAAAGAGACGCAGAACGGCCAGCAGGTGACGGTAGGGGGGTTAGTGGCCGCCGCACGCACTACACGAAAAAGGCGAGCCGATGAAATTTCGTCACCCTGGAAGACACGTCCGGCTCGTTTTCCGTCACCTGTTTTCCGCAGGCTACCAGCCGCTTTGCCTCTATCCTCATCCCAAATGCGGTTGTCGTGGTCAGGGTAAGGCGTCGCACCGCGAACGCATCGTCAAGAGCGGGAACGGCAGCGGGGAAGGGGACGAGGGCAAACCGACCCAGGTGGAGGTTTTGGTGGACGAGGTGGAGCAGATCGCCCGCGACGCGATGGCCGAGGACGCCCGCCCGCGTGCTGTCACATCTGTCTGGACGATTCCAACCGGACACTGATGCGGATGGTGCGCGAAACGCTGGTGTCCAAGCCGGGCGGATCGCCGGTCTACCTGCGTCTTTCCACAGGCCGCGCGGAGTGCGAGCCGAAAATCAAAACGCCGCTTCTGGTGGACCCCGACGAGGCGCTTATCGAGCAGGTGCGCCGCATGCTCGGCGGCGGTGGACGCCGTGTTTGGGTGGGTGTAGGGAAGGCCCTCACCCCACACTCGGTCTGCCGAGGTGCTCTCCCGCAACGGGTAGAGGGGCGCCTGTGGCGCTGCCAACCCCGGCTTCGCCCGTTACCGATGGGATGCTTGTAACGTTACGAAAACTTGATTTCACCCATGCTGTTTTCTCCGTTCTTGTGCGAAGCCGGGGCCGTTTTCATGCCAGGCTCCCTCTCCCGCTACGGGAGAGGGGCAGGGGTGAGGGCAAGCCGCGTGAGGGTGAAAAAAGCGACCGCCTTTTGAGCGGTCGCTTTTTATTGAATCTGGTGCCGAGGAGGGGACTTGAACCCCTACGCCCTTGCGAGCACTAGCTCCTGAAACTAGCGTGTCTGCCATTTCACCACCTCGGCGAAGCGTTCTTATTCTACGGCAAAAGCCGCCGCCTGTCAAGACGCCGGGCGCAGTTATTGCCCGGCCCGACCGGGTGGGGTATAATGGACGGGAGGACGATGCCGTGTTCGGTTTGGGCACTACCGAGATATTGATTGTACTGGTAATCGCGCTGCTCGTATTCGGGCCGGCCAAGCTGCCGGAGATCGGGCGGCAGATCGGCGGGCTGATGCGGGAAATGCGCCGCATGAGCGATGACGTTCGCCGGACGCTGGATGTGGACGATTACCAGTACAATCGCAACGATTACCGATACGAAGATTCGCATCGCGGGGAACCGGCGGCGATTTCGTCCGCGCACGATTATGAGCCGATGCCTTCGTACCAGGAAGATGCGGAAGGCGACACGGCGGCAAACGGCGCGGTTTCGCGGGGAACCGCTGTTTACGATGGCGCGCGACCCTGGTCTATTCAGGACGATACGGCAGCGGACGAGCCGGACTACGCGCATTACAGCAGCGGTGACGACGCACAGGAAGAGATAACGGCGGAAACGCCGGAGGCAGGCCGGGAGCCGGTGACAATGGCGGAGCCGCCCGGACCGCCGAGCAATCAGAAGGAGCTTTGACGATTATGTGGACCACCGTACCCTTTGCATATATCGGAACCACGGAAATTATGCTGGTTGTCGGCGGAATCGTGCTGCTGTTCGGCGGCGCGAAGATTCCGCAGTTGATGCGCGGCCTGGGCGAGGGCATCCGCGAATTCAAGACGAGCATGGACGGCGCTCATGACGAGAACCGGCCCGAAGACAGTAAACCCGCCGCGTCCAACCCCACCGAGGCCGATACCACCACGGGCGCAGCGAAGTAAAACTATCAGGAGCGGATTGTGCAGATTTTAAATACGATTTTGACCGTTATTCTGGTTCTGCTGTCCCTGGGGCTGATTACCGTCGTCACGATGCAGACGCCTAAAAGCGAAGGGTTCGGGAGCGTCACCAACACGCCGTCGTCCAACTTCCGGGGCAAAGCCGGTTACGACGATATGCTTTCCGGCTACACCCGCACTATCGCGATCCTTTGGTTTGTGACCGGGTTCGCGCTGGCGATTTTGAATGAGGTTCTGGTTCGCTGAGCTTCTAAGCAATCGGCAAAGCCGCAGAGAAAAGGCCAGGGCATCTTCTGCCCTGGCCTTTTCTCTGTTTATTCCGCCTGTGACACCGTACGTTTATATCGCGTAATGAACAGTGGAAGTGCAAACACCCCGAAAGGAACCTCCCCGACTCGTGCGAAAAGCCCGCTTCGTCCGTTACAGCTTGCTTCTGTTTTTATTAACTGCGCCCATCTCCGTTTCGCCGAACGCCGCTCGCCCTATCGCGCAAAATGCCCCGCAAACAGATGCTTCCGAGGAGGCGACGACGCCCTACCGGAAGGAGTTCGACATGGTGTGGAAAGCGGTGCGTGACCGGTTCTATGACGAAAAGATGCGGGGCCTGGATTGGAGCGCCGTTGGTGAGCGATACCGTGCGCGGCTTCCCGAGGCGCGCGATGATCGGTCCTTCGCCGCACTGGTAAACGCGATGCTGGGGGAACTGAAGGCTTCGCATACCCGCCTGTTCACCCCGGACGACTTCGAATTTTACCTGCTGCCTGCGTTGTTCGGCGATGACCGGGAACAGAACCGGCTGACCACGCGGCGACGCCCGGCGCTGCGCCATATCGGGGCGATGACGCGGGCGGATCAGCCGGGAGTGGTGGCGGCGGTTCTGGACGGCTCGCCCGCCGATCTGACCGGCTTGCAGCCCGGCGATGTGCTGGTATCGGTGGACGGCGAACCGTATCAGGGCCTGACGCAGTTCGGCAAAAACGAGCTGGTGACGATTGCCTACCGACGTGGCGACAGGACAATGACGGCGCGCGTTTCGCCGGTCAATGAAGCGCCGCTGGACGCCCTGCTGAACGCGACCCGAAAAAGCGTGACGCTGCTTCCGTTGCCCAATGGGCGGCGCGCTGGCTACATCCGCCTGTGGACGATGGCCGATACCCGTTTCGCGCGCGAATTGGAAACGGCGGTGCGCGGAAAACTGCACGATACGGATGGCCTGATCCTCGATATACGTGACGGGTTCGGCGGCTTGCCTGAAGGTTACGCGGACGTTTTTTATCGCCCGGACTTTACGGGCTGGCGGCGCGGACACAACGGCAAAAACGGCGAGAGCTACGCAACCGGATATGGCAAACCTCTCGTGGTGCTGACCAACCAGGGCACGCGCTCGGCCAAAGAGATGCTGGCCTGGACACTTCAGCGCAGTAAGCGGGCCACACTTGTCGGGCAGCGTACGGCAGGCGCGGTTCTGGCGATGCACGGGCTGCCGATTCGCGCGCGAACCACGGAGCCTTTTCGCTTCTACCTTTCGCTGGCGGTGACGGACCTTACCATGGAGGGCGAGCGTTTGGAAGGGCGCGGCGTTACGCCGGATGTGCCGGTTCCTTCGGACGCGGACGAAGCCGCATGGCGACGGGAGGCGATGCGCGTTCTGGCGGCGAAACTACCGGCGCCGTCGCACCGGGCCGGAGATGACTGAGCCGTGGATATTGTCAATCGGAATGCCGTAGAGTCGTTCGTCACCAAAGACACCAGTAGTATTCGCGAGATATTAGCGCCACGCAACGCGCCGCAGTCCATTCGCCATCAGTCGCTCGCCGAGGCGACGCTGCCGCCCGGCGCGGCCACCGATCCGCACTACCATCCCATCACCGAGGAGATATATTACATTCTCCAGGGCAGCGGCAAAATGCGGATCGGCGACGAAACGCGCGAGGTTTTCCCCGGCGACGGTATCGCCATTCCCCCTGGAGCGCCCCACCAGATAGCGAACCACGGATCGGACGACCTGGTCTTTTTATGCTGCTGCGCCCCCGCGTATACGCACGAAGACACCGTCATGATAGACATGCCGCCGCTGCCGCTGCCTGCTTCGCCGTGAAACGGATACCACCCTGCTGCCTGGCGAGCACGCAGTAAATAAATTTTCAGACGGCGGCTGTAAATCCGTTTTCCCCGTTCTAATCCCGTGGTTGCGCGTTCGTACTATGTGTTTCGTACCAGATAAAGGGCCACGCCTGTCCGCTGTCCTACAATACCTGGAATCACGACAGGTTGTAATTTATGGTCGTAAAGCTATAGTTGCAAGATAGGTTTTTCGGCTTCGGCGTGCATCTGCCAACTCTCTCCATCGTGCGCGGGGATTATTCATGACACCATACGCTTCGTTTCGGGATGTCTTCGGGTCGCTGCTGCTCGCGTTAAGTGTCCTCCTTCTTCCCCTTGCTGCCTCCGCCGCCGCCACGGCAACCTATCACTTTCATGATCCTTCTCCGATAGGGACGCTGCATGTTCGGCAGCCGGTCATCACGTGGAAAGTGTGGCCCGGTAATGGTCTGCGCATCGCGCGCGTCTGGCTGGCTGTGAACGGCAAAGCGGTGCCGGTCGCCTATTCGCAGGAGCAGCGCGCCGTGGTGTACCGCTGTCCGAAGCCGCTTCCCGTCGGCAGCTACGCCGTTACCTGCCGCATCGAATTTGACAATAGCCAGTCTGTGGAGCGGGACTGGCGCTTTACCGTCGCCGGTACGGCTTCCGGCGGATTACTGCCCGCGCCCGATTCGCAGCAGAAGGCAGCCTGGGAGATAGCGAATGCGCTTCGGCAGAGAATCGGGCTGCCGCCGCTGCGGCTCGACGAGCGGCTGTGCGCCGCCGCCACAGCGCACGCGGCGTATCTGGAGCGGAATCCGTGGGGCGGCCATGAGCAACGGCGCGGCGACCCCGGCTTCGTCGGGGAACACCCGGCGGAGCGCACGGCGGCTTTCGGCTACCCCGGAGCCTGCTTTGAAAACGTGGCGCAGGGAAATCCGTCGCTGTCCAGCTCCCTGCAAACCCTCTTTGACGCCCCGTACCATCGCATCGCCTTTTTGCAGCCCGGCTCGCCGGAATTCGGGGCCGGAGCCGTGGGCAGGACGGTGACGCTGACGTTCGGGCAGACGGAAGGCGAGAAGATCGTGCGCTCACCAGGGGACGGTCAGGACGACGTTCCGACCGTATGGCAGGGCGGCGAATTGCCGGACCCGCTGCGGATTCATGGCGCGTCCGGCACCGGCGGTTCTGTCGGCTATCCGATCCTGCTGGCTCGCTTCACCGCCCGAAGCAGCCGGATCAAACTCGCCACCGCGACACTGACGACCGATGACGGCGCTATTGTCCCGGTTTATGTAAACACGCCGGACAATGACGATATGCTGACAAACGCCGTCGTGCTCATACCTCGCCGCCCATTGCGCCCCCATACCACCTATCGCGTCTCCGTCAATTTGCGGGCAGGGAACGGGGCGTACACGGCACACCGCTGGCAGTTCACAACCGGGCCGGATTCGGCGCGACCACACCGCAGCGCGCGCCGTCGCTGAACGAGCGCGACTGCAAAAAAAACTGCCCGTACCTGCTCGCTAACGATTGACTTTATGTTACATTAACCCGGCTGCTTGCTTTGCCCATGTCAATCTGTATCTGCACGATCTTCGGGAGAACCTGTTGATGCGGGACGAATCGTACCGCGTCTTCAGCAAGCCGACCGAAGCGGTCGCAGGGCGCAAGCGCGCGCTGGTCCGCATGGACCTATCGTATCTGGTCACGGTGTATGCCGGTGACGCAGCCGGATCACGAGGCGTACAAGGACCCGCCCGGTTTGTGGCAGGCGCTGGGCGGGCGACTGCGCCCGGCTCTCGGCGTTCTGGTCACCGCCCCGTTCGATCCCTTTGAAACCAAATGGACAAAGGTCGTTTGCGAGGCGGTGGTCGGGGTCGCGCCGGGAACGCATTCGGACGAGCCGCGCCGCCCGCACGACGTTTCCAGCCGCGTGAGCGTCGCCGGCCTGGTACTGGACAAGGAAAGCGAGCAGCCGGTAGCCGGTGCGAAAATAAACGTAGACGGGCGACCGGAGACGGCGGAAACGGACGGCAGCGGCTTTTTCTGCCTGATGAACCTGCCGCCCGGCTCGCAGACGCTGCGGCTGAAGAAGCGCGGCTATCGGGAGCAGGATCTTCGCGTATCCGTGCCGCCTTCGGGTCGAGTGGATCAATTGGAACCCGCAGTGGTGAGCCTGCGCCGTCTGACCGATGCGGAATGGGGGCGCGAAGAGGCGGCGCGGGCGGAAGCGGCGTGGAACGCGCCGGGCCTGGTGGAAGCAGACCGCAAGGCCGGACGCTGACGGCGCAGATCAGCTACCGGAACACGGGCGCGACGCCCGAAGCCAATCCCGAAATCGTGTTCGTCACCACCGATGCGAAGCATCAGGTGATTCGTGTCAAGCTGCGTCTGAGATAGACAGTCGTGCCCCGTTCTTAAAGGAACGGGGCCATCTTTTTGCGGTTGACTACATTAGTAGGCGAATGGTATACTTGCCATAGCTATTCCACCGTAAACGCGAGGAGCCGGGAAACATGATGAAACTGCCGCTGCTGGGGGAGCAGGAGCTGGAGGTGCTCCGCTTCGTCAGTGATAACGCGCCGATCACCGTGCGCGAAACCGCCGAAAAGTACGGCGAGCCGCGCAAGCTCGCGCGCACTACGGTGCTGACCATGATGGAGCGGCTGCGAAAAAAGGGATTCCTCACCCGCCGCCGCGCCAAGGGCGCTTTCGAATATGCGCCCGCCGTCGCCAAAACGCAGCTAATGCAGAATCTGGTGCAGGATTTCGTCGAAAAGACACTGGGCGGATCGCTCACACCGTTCGTCGCCTACCTGGCCGACGCAAAAGGGCTGTCAGAAACGGAGGTGGCGGAGCTTCGTAAGCTGGTGCAGGCGATAGAAGAGCCGACGGAAAAGGCGTAGAAAGACGATGAGCAGCGCCGAAGACATCGTAGTTCTGCTGAATGGCTGCGCCCAG
The DNA here is from genome assembly GCA_030447685.1 of Armatimonadaceae bacterium. Classification (GTDB taxonomy): domain Bacteria; phylum Armatimonadota; class Armatimonadia; order Armatimonadales; family Armatimonadaceae; genus JAUJOK01. The sequence continues at coordinate 27,183 of JAUJOK010000015.1, read as the reverse complement.
CAGGGGATGGGCGCGCTTTGGCGCGCGTGCTGGCAGGGTGGACTGTTTGTGCTGGGCGTATGGATAGTATGCCGCCTCCTGCCCCGTCTGCCCGCCGCGACACGGTACGGCTTATGGTGGCTTGCCTGCCTGAAGCTGGTCATCAGTCTTATCTGTGCCGCCGCGATTCCGCTTCCCCTGCTGCCACCGGCAGCGGAGCCTCCGATGCGGCGCGCGGCGCACGTTTGGGCGGAGCAGTCGGTGCAGGGAAGGAAGAAAACGGCAGAGCACACACGCGGCGGGGAGGCAGGCGCATCAGCGTTGCCGCCGGGGAAAGAAGCTGCGGAGCGGCGGCTGCCGCGCCCCGACGCCGACAACTCCGGCCTCGCGCCCGTTCTGCGCCCGGCTCCCCGGCTGTCGGTATCGACATTTCTCCTCGCCTTCTGGCTTGCGGGCGTGGCGGTTGCCGGGGTTTCTTTTTTTCGCCGGTGCATGGCTCTGCAGCGCATCGTGCGCGGCGCGCGGAGCCTGGCGGACGGTGATGTGCTGGCGCAGGAGATGGCCTGCCTTGCCGCTGGTATGGGCCTGCGCCGCGCGCCGCGCCTCGTCGCTTCCGGGAGTGTTACCACGCCGCTCGTCATCGGGCCGGTTCGGCCCGTGCTGGTATTCCCTGAAAACCTTTTAACCATGCTTTCCCCGGACGAGTGGCGGCTGGCGCTCGCGCATGAACTGGCCCATGTGCGGCGAGGCGATCTATGGCTGGGGCTGCTGCCCGCCATTGCGCAGTCGATGTTCTTTTTCTTTCCCCGGCAGGGCTGGCTGCGCGCGAGTCGGCCATCGCGCGCGAAGAGGCCGCCGATCTGTCCGCCCTGGGGGTTACGGGCGTGCCCGCCGCGCGGTACGGGCAGTTTCTGCTGCGAATAGCGGCAGGGGGATGTTCGCGCACCGTCTGCGGCGGCAATCGGGCTTACTGCCGGTTTTCGCTCTTGAAGCGGCGTTTGATGGCGTTACAGCGGGACGCGGCGTTTCCGGTGCGGCGTCGGGGACGTTTCCTGGTTACGGCCTGTCTTGTGGCGGCGGCCCCGTGGGCGCTGCCCTGGCGGGTGACCGTAAAAGATGGCTCGTTGCCGTCCCCAGTACGGATCGCGCAGACGGCTTCAAATCCCTCCTACCGCCTGATTGATCTGGGTACGCTCGGCGGAAAAACCAGCGATGCGCTGGCGATCAACGACCGGGGACAGGTGGTGGGTTGGGCGACCGTCTCGCCGCGCAGCCGCCGGGGCCGGGCGTTTTTGTGGGAACCGACAAGCGGTAGCGGCGGCGCGGGCGCGATGCGGAATCTGGACGATCTGCACCTTTATAGCCGCAGCCAGGCGTATAACATCAACAACGACGGTCAGATCATTGCCGCAAGCTACAACCGATACGACTACCAGAATTCGTTCCTGTATGCCGACGAAAAGCAGCCCCTGGGCCGGGTACCGGGCTATCGCTACAGCCGGGCGCGGGATGTCAACGACCGGGGCGAGGTGGTGGGCAGTGTTCAAACCGGCGGTCGCAACGGCCATTCGCTGGTCGCCCGCGCTTTCCTTTCCATAAAGGGACGGATGCGCGATCTGGGAACGCTGGGCGGTAAATACAGCCATGCCTACGGAATCAATAACCGGGGGCAGGTGGTCGGCAAGGCAGGCACCGGTCGCGATGCGCAGACACACGCTTTTCTGTGGGACAACGGCGCGATGCGTGATCTGGGGACGCTGCCCGGCGGCGCGAACAGTCTGGCCTGCGCCATCAACGACCGGCAACAGGTGGTCGGCTTTTCGCACACCGGCAGGGGCATGCGCGCCTTTTCGTGGGAAGGCGGCGTGATGCGGGACCTGGGAACGCTGCCCGGCGGGACGTTCAGCCGGGCGCGGGCCATAAACAACGCGGGCCGGATCGTCGGCTGCTCCACTTTCGGTAAACGGGATGGTGAGAAACACGCCGTGCTGTGGCGGGGTGGTGAAATCATCGACCTGAACCGCCTGCTGCCGCCCGGCTCGGCCTGGGTTCTGGAGGAGGCGCGGGCGATAAACGAGCACGGACAGATCGTCGGCTCCGGGTGGCTTTCCGGGCGTCGGCGGGCGTTCCTTTTGTCCCCGATAGACCAACAGACAGCGGCGCGATAATGTGAGGTAACGATGCAAAAACGGGCACTTTTCCACGGTTTTTTGACTACATATATAGTCTGCCTCCTGCTGCATGCTCCGTTGCGTGCCCAGGTGCTGCTGAAGCCCACCGGCGGAAACGCGCTGCCGCTGCGGACGAAAACGCTGGATGCCGATGTCCGCATTCAGGGACAGTTCGCCGTCACCCGTCTGACGCTGCTTTTCCAGAACGAAACCAGCGAGCGGATTGAGGCGGATTTCGTCTATACGCTGCCCAAAGACACCCTTGTCACCTATTTTGCTTACTGGTTCGGTGACGAGAAAGTTGTCGCGCGCGTGGTCGAAAAGGAGCGGGCGGCGGCGATTTACCGGTATATCACCTCACGCATGCGCGACCCGGCCCTGATCGAGTTGATAGGGAAAAGTACGTTCCGCGCCCGCATCTTTCCGGTTATGCCTGACGCCGACCTGAAGGTAGAGATGACGCTGGTCCAGGCACTGCCCTCCACGGCGAACGGCGCGGCCTACACCCTGCCGCTGCGGGTTCAGACAAAGACCGATGCGCTGGAAGCGGTGAATGTGTCGGTGCGCGTGCGCCCTGATACGCGTCTGAAAGCGGTCGAAAACAACTACGGCCTGCCGGTGGAAGCGGATAATGACGGCTACCGCATCCGGCTGACCGGAACCAACTTCCGCCCGCAAAAGGACCTCCGCATCGGTTTGATACGCCCGGTTCGCCCGATGCAGGTCTCTGCGTATGCCGCGCCGTCGTCGCGCGGCGGGGATGGCTTCTTCGCCCTCGCCGTCACGCCCGGCACTGCCGGTAAGCGGCTTGCCCTTCGCGTGCAGGGCGTCCGCACCTACGCCATCGTCGCTGATCGGCCACGTTTCGTCCGGGCGCATCAGGCGCTGATGATCGTCGGGCGTTATAAAGGAAGCGGCACGGCGACGGTCACACTGATGGATGGTTCCCGGACGGCGCAGGTCGAGACCGTCCCGTTCCCCGCCGAACCGGAGCCGAACAACGTCGCCTCGAAGCTGTGGGCGGCGCGACGTATCGAGCAGTTAAGCGCGAATCGCGGGAATGAAGAGGCCGTGGTGGCGCTGAGCAAGCGGTACACGCTGCCGTCCAAGTTCACCTCCTGGCTGGCGATTCCCCGGGCGGAAAAGGAGCGGTACGAGCGCGAGCAGGCCGAGGCGGAGATAAGCGTCGCCGCGCGCCAACTGGCGCAGGCGATTCGGCAGGGACAGGCCAACAGCCGCCGGGCGCAGCGCATCCGAGCGCGGCTTACGCAGTTGTCCCGCAAGATCGGCGAAGACCCCCGGCAGCGGCTGCGCGATGTATTTTCCGGCGAGATAGAGACACTGAGCAGCCAGATCGCCCGCCAAATGGTTCGCGGGCGGAGCAGCGGCGGGCGCGGCGCTCGCCGTTCACGTGCCCGACTGAATCAGCTATGCCGCCAAATCGGACTGAACCCACGCGAGGAGATTGCGCGGCAGTATCGGCAGATGGTCTATGAGGAAGCCGGCCAGATCGCAGGCGAATTAGCCCAGGAGATCATCAGCGGGCGGGAAAACGCCTCCACGGCGCAGCGTCTGCGGACACGGCTCGACCACCTGAGCCGTCAGGCGCAACAGAAGCCGCATGATTTGCTGGCGCAGCGGCTGGACAACTGGGTATACCCGCTGGCCGACGCGCTGTTTCGCGAGCAGCGTAATGCCCACCCGGACGCTGTCCGTATCGCGGCCCTGCGACAGAAGATGGATCGTCTGGGACGCTCACTCGGCAAGCCGTATATCGAGAACCACATCCGGCGGGTCGAAAAGGACTATCTATACCGGGATCTGCATGCCGCCAGCCGGGAGTTGACGGAGGAATACCAACAGGGACGTGAGGCCGAAAACAGGGCGGAACAGCTTCGGGCGCGTGTCATTGACCTGAACCGGCGGCTTGGGCAGAACCCACAGTACTATCTGCGAGAGATTGTTCGAACTGCGTCGGGCAGCGTATCGCAGGAACTCGCGGCGGAGCTTCTTCACGGTCAGAGCGACAGCGAACTGGCGCGCCGTCTACGGGAACGGTTCGATGCCCTGGCACGGCAGGGCGGCCTGGACTCGGAGGCGGAGCTTCGCGCAAACTGGCAGTGGCGGCTGCAAGGGCTGGCCTCGGAACTGCTGATGGAGCAGCGACGCGGCAACCCGGATGAGGCGCATGTTGCGCAGGTCGAAACGCAGTTCGCGCGCCTCGCGCGGGCCGCAGGCGTGACCCCACAGCAGTATATCGATCACGCGAGGCGAAATGAAGGGAAGAACCGCTTTGAACAGACACGCGAAGCGCTTATTGCCGAACGGCGAAAGGAGAACCCGGACCGACTGCGAATCACGGAATTGGAGCGACAGTTCCGGCGGCTGCACGAAAGCTGGCGGCCCCGAAGCTACGTAGAAGCGCGGCTGGAGCGGCTGGCGGTCGAAGTGGAGATGGATCGGCTGGAAAAGACGCAGGGGCCGCCGACGCCGGAGGTGACGCAGCGCCGCGCCCAGCTTACCCGGCGGTTCGAGGAGCTTCGGGCGCGCATGGGCGATCCGCTGATTCAGGTAGAAGCGCCGCCGGACGCCCTTCAGGTCGTCGCGGTGCTGCCGGGCGGCGAGATAAAGCGTCTCATGTGGAACGCGGCGGCGGGCCGTTGGGAGGCGCGCTTCGATATCCCGACCTACGCGCAGGAAGGAACCTATGTTATCACCGTCATTATCGTGGACAGGAACGGGACGCGGCGGACGCTGACGCTGCGCTACCATGTGGACGTGACGCCACCCACTGGTGTCGGCAGAGCGCAGGCGGCGGGCGGCGCATCCCTTCGGCTGGAATTCGATGGCGGCACGGATACCGCGCGCGTGTCTGCGCTGCTGCCCTGGGGCGAGCAGATCGCGCTCAAGCCATCGGGGCAGGGGCGGACGTTCTTTGCGCGCGTTCCCGTGCCGCTGGGTCAGACGGAAAAAGCAACGCAGACCGTCACCTTTATCGTCACCGATCAGGCGCACAACCGCAGTACCGTTACTGTGGAGGTATCCCCGTGAGCGCGCGCAGGGGTACGAAACTGGCGGCGGGCCTGGTTCTTGCCGCCGGATTGCTGGCCGCCGTTGTTCGCTGCGTCCCGGCGTTTCTGCCGCCCACCGTTCCCGTCGTTCCCGCCGCCGACACCGTCTTTACCAGCACGCGGGCCGTCACCAGTCTCATCGCCTTACCGGACGGAACGGTCTGGGCAGGAACGGCAGGCGGGGCGCTGCGGCGCGGCCCGGACGGCGTGTGGCGGAAGTGGACGCGAAGGGACGGCCTGCCCGCGCATGAGGCCCGCGTCGCCCTGACCGCTGCCGGGGAGATTCGTGTGATACTGCCCCGGGCAGCAGCGGCATGGCGGAACGGTGGCTGGACGGTGGAACCGGTGGCCGCCGCGAGCCGTCCCGTTGAAGCGCCTGTTTCGGGCGAAACCTGCCGCATTGTCTGGCGCGGCAGATTGTTGGTGGCGACCGTGAGCGGACTCCACTTCGGAACCGGCAAATTCGCCCGGCAGATCGCGCTGCCGCCTTCCACCGGCACGCATATCAGCGCCCTGCTTGCGCGCGGTGACAGGATATGGGCCGCGCTTTTCGGCGACGGCCTGTGGGAATGGAGCGACGATGGGGAGGAAGGAGAATGGCGGCGCGTGGTGACGGACCTGCCGCCGCAGGCGCGGGAGACAACGGCGCTTGCCGCGAATGGGAAAACCCTGTGGGTGGGGACGCGGCGCGAAGGCGTCTGGGAGTACGACGGAACCGCATGGACGCAGTGCCTTCTGCCCGATGAACCCTACGACCACAACACGCAGGCGCTCCAGATGTTCCGGGGCCGCCTGTTTATGAGCACGCTCGAAGACGGGCTGGCCGTGCGGACGGGGCGCGGCTGGGCGCATCTGGCGGAGGGCGTGCTTTCTTCAAATGCGCCGCGCCAGATGGTGACGTTTGGCAGCGCGCTGTATGTGCGGCATGGCAACGGCAGGGTGGACAGCACCCGTGATGGCGAGAACTGGACGCGCGACGTTTGTCGGAGCCTGCCGCGAAAGGAAGTATCCGCGCTTACTACGGATGGCCGCCGACTGTATGCGGCGCAGTGGGGCGGGTGGAGCGAGTACGACGGCGACCAATGGACGCACCGATTGTCGGCGGCAGAGCTTCAGGGACTGCCGATTACGGCGCTTTACGCGGACGACAACGGCGTGTGGATCGGCACGCAAGGGCGCGGCCTGGCGCAGTGGAGCCGGGCGATAGGGACGCTGCGCTGGCACGACGAGCGCCACGGCCTGCCCGATGACTGGATAACGGACATCAAGCGGGCGGGGGAAAACCTGTATGTCGGCACGTTCGTCGGCGGTATGGCGCGCTGGGACGGAACCCGATGGAGTGCGGCAGCCGCGCTCGCCGGTGAAAATGTCACCGCGCTTGCGCCTGCCACGAACGGTCTGTTTATCGCGACCCGCAGCGGCGTATGGCATCAGGAGGAGAGGGGCCGCCTCCAAAAACTGACCGCCGCCCACGCCTCGTTCCTGGATACCGAGTGCCAGGCGCTATGCGTCACGGAAGGCGGCGGTCTGTGGATCGGGGCGCGGACAGGCCTGTTTTTCGTTACGCGGGCGTCTACTGCCGTGCTCTCACCCCACGCAGCATCCGCACCGCCGCCGCTGCTGTAATGCTTCGCCTCCTCCTATGCCGAAGCATTTTACCAGATGCCCCCGCCGCGACGGTTGTCATCTCGCTCGGTACTCTCGAAGTCGCGCCAGTGGAACGGTTTGAACCACCAGACAGCGGCGGCCACAGCAAGTGCGGCCACAAAGACGGCTCCGACAGGCTCTTGCCGCAGCCATTCCACAACGGTTATAGAAGGGGATTTAGATAACAGTGCTGTCAGCCAGACGGCGAGAGCGGCACATAACGCCACCCTCAAAAAGAAGCGTAGATGATTCATCGCGGATTGCCGATCCGTTGAAGCAGAGTCCGGGACATTTTGCAGATAACCGTGTAGGCCGGATCGAAGACGTTGCCGATCTCGTATTCGACGCACTGTCCCAGAAGCGTATGCGCGCCGACCGGATCAAGGCCGTAGTCGGACTGGAGCCAGCGAACCATTTCCGTGGTAGCGTGCTGAAGCGCCTGGTCGAGCGGACGGGCGTTACCGGCGGTCAGAATATGTGTCTCGTTTTCCGCGCGCGGCTGAAAGATACGCTTGTTTTTCAGCAGCCGCACTGTGAACTGCACATCGAACGAGATCTCGATGCCGGTTCCGACAATCTCACCGTCTCCCTGAAGTGCATGTCCGTCGCCCAGGAAAAAAAGCGCGCCGGGCGCGAACACCGGGAAATAGACGGTGACACCCTCTTCAAAGCCCTTGTAGTCCATGTTGCCGCCGTAACTGCCGGAGGTGGCCGTGGAGATCGCCTGCCCGCCGTCGGGCGCGACCCCAAAACAGCCGAGCATGGGGCGCAGGGGAAGCGTCAGACGGCCCAGCGCCGTTTCCGGTTTAAGCAATGTCGCCGTGCCCATTGCGACATCTATGTCCCACTCGCCGCGCTGCCGCTGCTCGCGGGGGAATTCGGCAATGTACTCCGGGTCCACGACGTTCGGCGCGAGCGTCGTCTTCGTGAATCCGTAGCGGCGGCTGGGGCGAAGGCGGTCGAAGCGGACAGCGAGCGTATCACCCGGCGCGGCGTTTTCCACGAAGAAGGGGCCGGTCTGTGGGTTGCCGGGCGGGGTTACGCGCTGGTTCGCGGCATCGTGCCCGGCAGCGTCCACCGTCGTGGTGACGACCGTATCGCCGTCCGCGATCCGCAGCACGGGGTCGTGCGTGCCCAGCGTCGTGTGGTAATGCGTCGGGGTGAAGTCGTGCGTTGCCATAAATGCTCCTTCTGTTTATAATATCCCCTGCGGCGGGATAAATCGCCGCGCGGCGCAATTTCTTCGGAAGAGGGGAACGGGTATGGCTTCGAAAGAGAAAGACGGCAGCGTGGAAGAGAAAAACCCGGCGGGTAACGAAGCAGCGAAGCCGGATAACGCTCCGAAACCGCCGGACGAGGAAGCGGAACCGGTCATCACCAAGCACAAGATACAGGTGGACGGCAAAACACTGCGCTACACCGTCACCACGGGCCGCCTGCCGATTCGGAGCGACGCCGGAGAGACCGAGGGCCATATCTTTTTCATGGCCTACACCCGTGAGAACGCCGACCGCAGCGCCACCGGCGAGCAGCGCCCGCTGATGTTCTCCTTCAACGGTGGGCCGGGTTCGTCGTCCGTGTGGCTGCATCTGGGCGCGCTGGGTCCCCGCCGCGTCCGCATGTTAGAAGACGGCAGCCGCCGCCGCCGCCGTACCGCATGGTGGACAACCCCTTCTGGCTCGACCAGACCGACCTGGTATTTATCGACCCGGTCGGGACCGGGCACAGCCGCGCCGCAAGCGCAGAACTGGGCAAGAAATTCTGGAGTGGAGGGCGACATCGCCTCGGTGGGCGAGTTTATCCGGCTGTATCTGACACGCTACGAGCGGTGGGCGTCACCGCTGTTTCTGGTGGGGAAAGCTATGGAACCACACGCGCCGCCGGAGCTGGCCGAGCATCTGATCAACAGGGTATCGCCTTCAACGGCATCCTTCTTGTATCCTCGATTCTCAACTTCAGACCGCCGACTTCGACAGGGGCAACGACCTTCCGCACATCCTGTTCCTGCCGACGTACACGGCCACCGCCTGTTATCACCGCCGTCTGTCCGCCGACCTGCAGGAAAATCTGCGGGCCGCGCTGGACGAGGTAGAGCGGATGGGCGCTGTCGGAGTACGCCGTCGCGCTGGCGAAAGGGGACACACTGACGGACGACGAGCGCACGGCAGTAATCGCGCGGCTCGCGCGCTACACGGGGCTTTCCGAACGCTTCATCGATCACAGCGATCTGCGGATCAGATTCAGCAGTTCTGCAAGGAGCTTCTGCGCGACGAAAAGCGAACCGTCGGGCGACTCGACAGCCGTATCAAGGGGATAAGACGCTCTGCCGCCTCGGAGCATCCCGACTTCGACGCCAGCATGGCAGCGATTCGTCCCCCGTATACCGCCGTTTTCAACCACTACGTCCGCACGCAGTTAGGCTATAAGAGCGACCTGCCCTACCACATTCTGGGCGGCGGCATCTCCGAACCGTGGCAGTGGGGCCGGGGAACAGGGCTACACCGATACCAGCGAGGCGCTCCGCAGCGCCTTTGCCAAAAACCCGTACATGAAACTGTTCGTTGCTTCCGGCTACTATGATCTCGCCACACCCTATTTCGCCACAGGAATATACCCCGCGCCACCTGGGCCTCGATCCCGGCCTGCGCGGAAACATCGTCACCGCCGAATACGAGGCCGGTCACATGATGTATATCCACAGCGGCTCGCTGGCGAAGCTGAAGGCCGATGTCGCCGCGTTTATGCACAGCGCGCTTGAGGCGGGGAGGGTTAGGGTCTATTTACCATCCAGAATAGAGGTGGCATTGTCCATGCGCTTTCTGCGCCCCCGCTTTGTGCTCAATCGCCTTCTTGCTTTTTTCCGCGCCCCGCAGCAGCGCCGTATCCATGCGATCCGAGCCGTCCCGCGCGCAGCCGGTCATCGCGAAGATGGCGACAAGTGCGAGGGCTGCCGTTATGACTCCTGTCCGGCTTCCAGCATTAACATTATCGTGTCTGATGTTCATCCTGTTTTTCCATGTTTCGTCGTCTACGCGGCTTTGGGCAGCGGCACCGCCGCTTCCCGCTCGTCGCAATGCATGGCCGCAAGCAATTCCGTTAGTGTCGCTTCCGCATCGTCGCAGGGAACCTGGCAGGTGCCTGCCGCTTCGTGCCCGCCGCCGCCGAACCGGCGCATCAGCGCGCCGATGTTCGTGCGGGAACTCTGGTTGAGAATGCTTTTTCCACAGGCGAAAACCGCGTTCTGCTTTCCGCGCCCGTCCACGATCCAGATGGAGGTGTTCTGCCGGGGATACAGGGCATAGATCAGGAAGCGGTTGCCGGAGTAGATCGGCTCGACGTTCCGCAGGTCGGTGACGATGACGTTGTTTTCCACCGTCGTGTGCTTTTCCAGCATCTGGCGGAAAAGAACATCCTGCTCGAAGTAGCGCTGCACACGCTCCTGCACGTCGGGCAGCAGCAGTATCTCCTCAATAGAAAGGCGCGTGCAGGCGTCAATCAGGTCGTACATAAGCTGATAGTTGCTGATGCGATAATCCCGGAACCGGCCCAGGCCCGTGCGCGCGTCCATGATGAATGAGAGCAGGGGCCAGCCCGTCGGGTTCAAAATCTCTTCCCGGCTGAACTGCGCCGAATCCGCTTTGTCCACTTCGGCCATCATTTGGTCCACGTCCCCGAAGCGCGCCCTGCCGCCGTAATAGTCGTAGACGACCCGCGCGGCGCTCGGCGCGATACGGCAATCGCCACGAAAGGGAGTCTTGCCGACGACGCGCTCCACTTCGGTGGCGTGATGGTCGAACCAGAGTCCACAGCCCGGAACAAAGGGGACATTGGTCAGGACATCGTTCTCCGAGGTTTCGAACTTGCCGTCCTGAAGGTCTTTGGGGTGAACGAACTGAATCTCATCAATTTTTTCGACCTGCTGGAGCAAGGCCGCGCAGATCAAGCCGTCGAAATCCGAGCGCGTAACCAGACGCATGCATGAATCCTCCGTAGATGCCTGCTGAGATTATCGGCAGCATCGGAGGGGATATAGAGGGCACGGCGGGCGGGTTCTCGTTGCTACTCGGCGACGATCTCTACGTTGGCGCGGGGAACGGTGACGACTCCGCCGCCGTCAGCCAGGAGGGCTTCGAGCACGCGCACCACCGCACCGGAGCGCACCCGGACCGGCTGGGGCGGCAGCCCGGTGACGGTGGCGAGTTTTCCAAAGTAAGGTTCACGGATGATGCGGATGGGGGTGCCGACGGACAGTGAAAAGGCGTCCTCATTCTCAGTGGCCGCGCCGGAAGCGGCAGCGGGCTGCGTGTCGGGAACGATGACCTCGGGACGGATGACACCGGCGCGTATCTGCGTGGCCCCGGACAGCGAGGCTTCGCGCCCTTCCAGCGAGGACAGCAGGGCGAAGGTGCGCTCGGCCATGCTGATCGTACCGAAACCCTCGGTGATGACGAGGGTGAGCGGGATCTCTTCGTGGCCGGTGATGGCGACGCCGATGTCGTACCCCAGGTAGGCGATCAAGTCCTGATCCACGATGCCGCCGACGACGATGCCGGTGACGCCTAATTCCGACGCCCGCCGCAGGGCGGGGCCGGAGATGTTGGACCCGCCGATAATAATCTTACCCGCCAGATCCGGCGTGATGTCGCTTTCCGTGAGCGGAGCGTCCGCGCGCGCCGAAACACGCCGCAGCGGCGCGCGCCGTTCGCCGCCGATGCCGAAAATGCCCTGGACCAGCGCGCCCTGCGTCTCGATGACGACGCCCTCTTCCGGCAGCACCTCGGACACCCGGCCTGGTATGTAGGCGGTCGCATCAATCGGGAGTGGGGCTTCACGCACGCCGACGTTTCCGGACACCGGCGAAATAATCTCCACTATCCCGGCGACGGGGCTTTTGCAGTCGGTCTTGAAAAGGCCGAAAAGTCCTTTGGTCTGCGCCAGAACCTGCCCGGCATCTACACGGTCGCCCACTTTGACCAGGAGCGCGCCCGGAACATCATTCGGCTCCACGCCCAGAGCCGCGGCGACCTTCACCGTCTGCATCGGCCCCGGCAACTCCGCGCGGGCAACCACGGCGTCCGGGGAAACACGTTCTCCGACGGATACCAGCACCTTCCCCTTCAGCGGCAGGCGGCGTGTTTTGCGAATCGTCGTGCGCGGGCTGACGCTCAGTCCGGGCGTATAGGCGGAACCCAATGCTGTTCAGACCTTTCTTCCCCAAAGCAGGTAGTGATACAAAAGCGCGCAGGTATGCTGCTCCACGGCGATGTGCGGCGCGACCAGGCGCGAGAGTTCGGTCCAGGTGGAGCGGAAAAACGGAATGCCGCCTTCGTGGTGTCCCTCTTTTTGCGCACCCCAGGACAGGGGCGGCCCCCAGCGATACGCCGAAAGAGCAAGGCGTCCCCCGCGCGCGCGGGCCTGAAGAACCCGTGTAAGCTCGGCGACGGCGCGCTCGCGCGCATCCGCCGTCGGAAGATGCTCCAGCACCTGGAACGATCCCACACGGTCGAAGGCATCGGACAGGAGCGGCAAATGACACAGATCAGCCTGAACAAACAGGACTTTGGCGGCAAGTTCGGGGGAAAGCTTGGCACGCGCCGCCTGAAGCGATGCGGCGGAAAAATCGATGCAGATCAGGCCACGCACGCGGGCGGCAAAGGCCGCCGTCATCCGGCCCGTGCCGCACCCGCCTTCCAGCATCAGCACGTCCGGTTCCAGCCAGAGGTAGTGCAGCGTGAGCGGTATCTCGGGAAGGGAAAACAGGCGCAGGGGAAGGTTGCTGTCGTACATCGCCACCTGCGCGTCGCGCGCGGCCATCTCCTGGCGTTTTTGAGCGAATTCGTGCCCCCCCCCGCCCCCAATACTGGGGGGCGCTTCTTCCATTGCCTGGGGAAGCAGGCGCGGCAAGCCGTCTATAACCGGGTACGCACGCCCACAGCCGCCGCAGGTGAGGAACCCTTGCTCCGTGATGCCATCCCAGCCATTCAGGGATGTGCCATCATCGGGGCAGGCGAGCAGATCGAGAAGTTCATGGCGAAGGGAAACGGAAGGGGCAGTCACGAAGGGTATTGTACCGCAGGCGCACCGGGAGCGTCAAACCTGCGAACTCAGCAGCGACGCCTCAGGCCATACCTTGACTTTGTGCAACGGCAGGTTTATCATCTCGCCGCGCGTGTCATTGCGAAACCAGAACAGATTTCGGGTGGCATCGTAACCATAAAGGATCTGGCGGTTCGTGTCTAAGCCCTCGGCTTGCAGAAGGAGAAACAGGTTTTTCATCTCGGTCTGGGGCTGTGTGGCGTGCCTGCCGATGGCTTCGGCGATGCGGTCGGCATAGATGGTAACGTTTTTCATATTATTGTTAGTGTACCCGTTACGCAAAAGAAAGTGTGGGGTGCTATGATGAAGAGAGGAAGAAAAGAGGTGCCGCGATGACATTAACGATTAAACTGACGCCGGAAAAGGAGAAGACACTGCGTGAGGAAGCCGCTCGACTGGGAGTCTCCGTTCCGCAGTATGTGAAGGACCTGCTGGAAGAGCACCTGCCAAGCGGGGCGGGAATCGGTGCGAAAGATCGATCCCGCACCTTTCAGGAGTGGGCTGCGAACCACAACATAGATAACCCGCTCCTCGCTGAGGAGGCCCTCAAGCGGGAGCGGGGCTGATCGTTTCTGCGGTAGGGCCGGAAAAGTCGTTCCCCTCTCCTGCAAGGAGAGGGGGCAGGGGAGAGAGAGGTCAACGCGCGTACTCTTCTTCGCGCTTTTCGGTGCGGCGTCGCATTTTGGCGTCCAGTTCCTTTTTGCGCATTCGCACACTCTTGGGCGTAACCTCTACCAGTTCGTCCGACGCGATGTATTCAAGGCAACGGTCCAGGCTCATGTCGATGGGCGGCGTCAGGCGCACGGCTACGTCAGCGTTGGACGAGCGCATGTTGGTGAGGTGCTTCGTTTTGCAGACGTTGACTACCAGATCGCCCTCGCGCTGATGCCTGCCGACGATCATTCCCTCGTATACTTCCGTGCCGGGCGGGATAAAAAGCTCGCCGCGATCTTCGGAGTTGGACAGGCCGAAGGGGGTTGCCGTGCCGGTGTCGGAGGCGACCAGAGACCCCGTACGCACCGCGCCGATCTCGCCCGCCCAGGGCCGGTAGCCCTCGAACAGGGTGTGCAGAATGCCCGTGCCGCGTGTCAGCGTCAGGAACCGCGAGCGGAAGCCCAGCAGGCCGCGCGTCGGAATAACGAACTCCAGCCGGGTGCCGCCGCGCTCGCCCGCGCGCATATCCCGCAGTTCGCCGCGCCGCGAACCCAGCGCCTCCACGACCGCGCCCTGGTACTGCTCGTCCACCGTAATCAGCACGCGCTCATACGGCTCCTCCCGCCCGTCCGGCGTCTGGCGGACGATTACCTCCGGCTGCGACACCTGAAGTTCGTAGCCTTCGCGGCGCATGGCTTCGATCAGAACCGCAAGATGCAGCTCGCCGCGCCCAAACACCACGAACGAATCGGGCGAGTCCGTCTCCTGGACACGCAGGGCGACGTTGGTTTCCAGTTCGCGGAACAGCCGCTCGCGCAGACGGCGGGACGTGGAATACTGCCCTTCCCGGCCCGTGAATGGCGACGTGTTGACGGCGAAGGTGATTTGCAGCGTCGGCTCATCCACCGTAGGCGCGGGCAGCGGGGCCGGATTCTCGCCGGTCGCCACCGTCTCGCCGATGGTGATCTCCGGCAGACCGGTAAGGGCGAAGATGTCTCCCGCCGTCGCCCGCTCGGTGGGCGTCCGCTTCAGCCCCTCGAAAAGGAAGACCCCCTGGGTGCGCGCCGCATACGAAGAACCGTCGCGGCGGAAGACGGTAACGTTTTGATTCGGCGAAAGGGTTCCCGCCATCACCTTGCCCAATCCGATACGTCCAAGATAGTTGTCGTAGTCAACGGTGGAGATGAGCGCCTGAGCCGGTGCTTCCGGCCCGCCCAGAATGCGCGGCTCCTGAATGTGGGACAGAATCGTATCGAACAGCGGGCGCAGGTCGGTGAGCGGCTCGTTCAGATCGAGCGTGGCGCGGCCTTCGCGGGCTTTGGAATAAACGACGGGGAAATCCAACTGCTCATCGTTCGCGCCCAGTGCGGCGAACAGGTCGAACGTCTCGTTGACGACCCAATCCGGGCGGGCATCGGCGCGGTCGATCTTGTTGACGACAACGACGGCGATGTGGCCGGCGGCGAGCGCCTTTTCCAGCACGAACCGGGTCTGGGGCATCGGCCCGTCCACCGCATCCACCAGCAGCAGAACGCCATCAACGACCAGCATCACGCGCTCGACCTCGCCGCCGAAATCAGCGTGGCCGGGTGTATCCACAACGTTGATCTTATGGGCGGCGTAGGTGATGGCGGTGTGTTTGGAGACGATGGTGATGCCGCGCTCGCGCTCCTGATCCATCGAGTCCATAACCCGGTCGGCGACTTCCTGATTGTCACGAAAAACGCCACCCTGGCGGAGCATGCCGTCCAGCAGCGTCGTCTTACCGTGGTCTACGTGGGCGATGATAGCGATGTTACGCAGCATAGATTTTCCTGTCTCACGCGACAAAAAGACCCGCGCCGGGCGTCAGCCAACAGCGGCGCGGGTCGAAACTGCTCTTATTGTATCACGAGTTCGGGTCGCGTGCCAGAGGTCCGAAATGCCTGGAAAGGCGCGCTTCGCGGGCGCGGCGGCGGCGTGACCCCGTAGATTCGCCTGTGAGAAGAGACGGCAGGTCTGCCGATATAATAACCGGGCAATCTTCGCCGGGGCGGTTTGGGGGGAGACGGATAGTTTTGCACACGACGATTCCAGAACAGGACGCTGAATGGACTCTGCCGAACGCGCTGCATCGGCACGATTGCGTCGACACCGCGCCGGAAGCGGCGCTGGAAGATTTAGCCCGGCTGGCCGCGCAAGCCTGCCAGACGCCAATGGCCCTTCTCAGCCTTCCGGGAGCGGCGCGGCAGCAGTTCGCCGTCGGTTTCTCCGCGCGCGGCAGCGGCGGCGTCGGTGGCGCGCAAGACATCGCCCTGCGGGCGGGCACACTGGGCAGCGCCGACGTTCTGGTGGTGCCCGACGCTCGCGACGATGCCCGCTTCGCTGACAGTCCGCTGGTATCAGGCGAACCGGGTATTCGATTCTTCGCGGCGGTGGCGCTGGTGACGGCGGATGGCGACACGCTGGGCCGCCTGACGGTTTTCGACACCAGACCCCGGCTCATCGATGATACCCAGATTTTCGCGCTGCGGGCGGTCGGTCAGCAGGTCGTGACACTGCTGGAACTTCGCCGTCGCGTGGCCGACCTGACCGGCGTGGTGAGCGACCGGTCGCGCGCCGAGGCGGAGGCACGCTGGCAGGCGCTGCATGATGGCCTGACCGGCCTTCCCAATCGCGGGCTGTTTCTGCAGCGTGTCGATGAAGCCCTGGCGCAGGTTCGCGCTAAACGCAAAGCGTCCCGGGGACGTTCGCGCGATACGATAGCGGTCCTGTTCGTCGATCTGGACCGCTTCAAGAAGATAAACGATACGCTGGGCCATGCGGCGGGCGACGCATTGCTCAAAGAGGTGGCAGCCCGGTTCAGCGGCTGTCTGCGTCCCGAAGATACGCTGGCGCGTCTGGGCGGCGACGAGTTTACGATTCTGCTGCCCGACATCGGCGGCGCGACAAGCGCATCCAATGTCGCAAAGATGCTGCTGCGAACGCTGAGCCGTCCGGTGCTGCTTGGCGGCAAGGAGTTGCATATCGGCGCGAGCATCGGTATCAGCACGTTTCCCAAAGACGGCGAAGACGCGCAAACGCTGCTGAAAAACGCCGACATCGCCATGTACGAGGCCAAGAACGGCGGCGGCTACCAGAACTATCTGCGCTCGCTGAGCGCCAACGGCTACGAGCGTCTGGTAGAGGAGAGCGACCTGCGGCGGGCGATTGACAAAGGCGAACTGTCACTGTGTTATCAGCCGCAAATCGATCTGGCGACAGGGACGGTGCTGGGAGTAGAGGCGCTTGCCCGGTGGCGTCATCCGGAGCGGGGGCAGATTCCGCCCGCCCATTTTATCGCGCTGGCCGAGCAGGCTGATCTGATCGGGCCGCTGGGTGAGTGGGTGCTGCGGCGCGCCTGCGAGGATGCCGCCCTTTGGCGCAGAGAGGGGAACTCCAACCTGCGGGTGGCGGTGAACCTGTCGGCGCGGCAGCTTGCCTATCCCCGGCTGGCGGAAACCGTCGCCGGTATATTGCGCGATACCGGCCTGCCGGGGGCGGGCCTGGACCTGGAACTGACGGAAACATCCCTGGCGGCGGGCGGTGAGTCCACGCCACACGTTTTATCGGAACTGCGCGACCTGGGCATCCGGCTATTCGTGGATGACTTCGGCACCGGCTATTCGTCGCTGGCGTACCTGCGCCGCTTTTCCATGGACGCTTTGAAGATCGACCGCTCGTTCGTTGCCGGGCTGGGCCAGGACACGCCGGATCAGGCGCTGGTGCGCGCGGTTATCGAGATGGCAAACGCCCTGGACCTGCTGGTCGTCGCGGAAGGGGTGGAGACACGGGCGCAGCGCGACTGTTTACGGGCGCTGGGGTGTGACATGGTACAGGGTTATCTTTTCAGCCGCCCCGTCGGATCGGATGCCCTGCGGGAACTGCTTCGGCCCAATCAGCCGATCATCGAAACCCCGGCGCGGCAGCGAGCCGCCTGACGCCTTCCGAACAATCACCTCACCAACGCTGCCAAGCCCACCGGCTTTTAACCGGCGGGTCTTATGCTTCAGACAATTTCCCGGTTTGCTTTTTCGGTCTGATTGCCGGGGTGGATTCGGCGTGCTATAATTTTTACGTGGCATTTGTTTCCGCACCGGATTTTGATCCGCTGGCGCGCGCTCGCTGTGTTCTCACTGATGAGGCGGAGGCGCTTCGGGCGCTGGCGGAACGGCTGGATGAAACCTTTGTACGCGCTGTTGACCTCATTCTGAACGGCGCGGGCCGCGCGGTCGTCACCGGCATGGGCAAGTCCGGCGTTGTCGGGCGTAAAATCGTCGGGACGTTTGCCTCCACCGGCACACCCGCGCTGTTTCTTCACCCCGGCGAGGCGCTCCATGGCGATCTCGGCATGGTGACGGCGGGCGACGTTGTACTGGCCCTATCGTATTCGGGCGAAACGGATGAGCTTCTTGCCGTGCTTCCGGCCCTCAAGCGGGTGGGAGCCGGGCTGATCGCGATGACCGGCAATGTCCGCTCGACCCTCGCGCAGGCTGCCGAGGTCGTTCTGGATGTGTGCGTCCCCCGTGAAGCCTGCCCCCTGAACCTTGCCCCCACCACGTCCACGACCGCAATGATGGCGCTGGGCGACGCCTTGGCGGTGGCGGTGATGGTCGGTCGCGGCTTCGGGCGCGACGATTATGCCCGTCTTCATCCGGCGGGGTCGCTGGGGCGGCGGCTGCTGCTGCGCGTGTCCGATGTGATGCGCACCGGCGACAACGTGGCAACGGTCGGATCGGATGCCTCGATACGCGATGTGGTTCTTGCGATGCCGCGCGCCCATCAGCGGGCGGCTCTCGTTCTGAACGCGGACGGGACGCTCGCGGGACTGGTGACCGGTGGCGATCTGCGCCGCGCTTTGGAGAAGTTCGGCAATGACTGCCTGGATCATCTGGCTTCCGATGTAATGACGCGCGCACCCCTGACGGTAGCCCCGGATGCACTGGCCGCCGAAGGACTGCGCCTTTTCGAGACCTTTCCCGCCGACATCGGTGAAATACCGGTGGTGGACGCGGACAGTTTCCCGGTGGGCATGCTGATGCTCAAAGACCTGCTGCGGGCGGGACTGGTGTAACATGGCCGACCTGGCGCGAATCCGCCTGCTGGCAATGGATGTGGACGGCACGATGACCGATGGCGGCGTCTACTTCCATGACGACGGCACCGAGGCAAAGCGTTTCCATATCCACGACGGCCTGGGTATTGTGCTTGCGGCCTTTGTCGGGTTGCGAATCGCCTGGCTTACCGGTCGCTCGTCGCCCCTGGTGAAGCGGCGCGCGGATGAACTGGGGATCGAGCATCTGTATCAGGGAGTGCGCGATAAATCCGCGACGCTCGTCGGGCTGACAACCCGGCTTGGACTGACCCCGGACAGCGTCGCCTATATCGGTGACGATTTCAACGATCTGCCCGCCCTGCGTATTGCTGCCGTCGCCATTGCCCCGGCAAACGCCATCCCCGAAGTAAAGACCATCGCCCACCTGGTGACGCCGCGCGCGGGCGGGCAGGGCGCAGTTCGCGATGCCATCGAAGCGATTCTTCGCGCCCGCGGCGACTACGCCTTCGCCCTGGAGGCGTACCTGCTTTCCCTTTCAAACGCGAACGGAAAATCCTCTCCGTAACTGTTTTCCGCCTGTTCCGCTTTCCCCGGAGTATCTTTCGTGAGGGCAAACACTACCATGATAAGCAAACGAAATTTTGCCATTTTATCTGATAGACGTTGCTACTCACAGTGATGTGCGATATAATAAACAGAGGTTTTAACCCGCAACCTTGAGGCAAACGGAAGGAGTGTGGAACGCATGGAACAGGGGATGGTTGTGGAGGAGGCGCGCAGGAAAGATGCATTGGAGGAGGCTCCCGTTACCCCGGTTCGGCACCGGGAAGATCGGCGGCCCGATCCACAGTGGGTGCGAGGTCGCTGCCCGGAATGCGGCGACGATCTGGTTTCCAACCTGTACTATATCGGTGGCAAAGGCTACCTGCTGTGCTGGGAATGCTGGGGTTCGCTGAGTGAAAACCCCACCTGCCGGTATCGCAAGGTGCTGTAAAGGGGATGACTGCCCCAAGTGATCGTTGCTGAGTGAATGGCTCAGGTTTAAGGAAAGGCAAAGGAATATGTTAAGCAACGAAATGACGCGCGTACAGATTTATAAGTACGTCACCAAAGACCGGGTGCTGGACATCAGCGATATGCTGAGCCTGGACCCCCGGCGCAACAAAATCGGCTTCACCCTTTTGGAGTGGGACGAGAACCACAAGGCAAGGACGCGCGTGCGGCACTTCGTGGACGTTCCCGACTTCAAGCTGGTGTGCTGGGACATTTTGCACGGCCTGTTTACGGAATGGACGGACCACAAGGGGACGGCCCAGGATGAGGGGATGCAGGCGCGGGTGCTGACGCTGCGTAAGGACGCCAAGTATCGGCAGCCCTTTGTCCTCAAGATCGACAACGGTGTCGGCGAGGCGGTCGGCAACGGTGCGGTCAAGATGGTGCAGGCCACGGACTCGCTGACGCTGCTGATGCCGGAATGGGACGCGCGGCGCATGGCGCAGACCGTGCTGGATTACGTTCGGGATTGGGAAACCGTCAACTTCCGCAAGCGGCAGGAGGCGCAGACCGTGGTGATCCCGCTGCCGACCGATGGCGTTCGCGCCGCCGACGGCGATACGGAACGGGAATCCGCCGAAACCGAGGAGGAGCCTCGGAACCGGCGACGCCTGAGCCGGGCTGCGTAGCTCAGTTTACAGAGAATTAGAAAGCGAACAGGCGGGGCCGAGGGCACCGCCTGTTGTGTTTTCAGCAGCCCCTCAACCGGAAACTCAGGGCGGAGCGGGAAGCGCACCCGAAAGCCGAGCTACCCATATAATGCCCAGAAGAACGAGACTGACCCAGGCCGCGCCGTTCGCCCAGCGCTGCTGCTGCGGCAGCCTGACAACGAACTTGGGGCGCGCGGCGAAAAGGAGGCCCGTCAACGCCATGCCGACGAGGCTCGCGAATACCGGCGGCCCCAGCGGATGAAATCGTATCGCTTGCCCAAAAAGCCCGTGCGCGCAGCAGACAAGTGAGCGCGTAATCCCGCATCCGGGGCAGGGAAGGCCGGAAACATTTTGAAACAGGCACAGCGAGGGCAGCCCGACAAGCGATTTACCACTTCCCTGCGGCGGCGGCACCAAATAAAGAAAGGCCAGCAGCAGCAGCGGCCCCAGAGCCGTGAGGCGCTGTGAACGGCTGCCCTCCCGGCTAAACCAGCGGGCGATGTTGAGCGGCATGCCAGACCTCGTTCAAATGCATCTGCTCGATCAAGGGGACGATCAGCCCCAGTCCGTACACTGGCCCTGCCCCCACGATGTTCAGCACCAGATAAAGCGGAGCGTTGTTTACCGGCGTCAGGCCGACACGCTCCTGCATGCGGGCGATCTTTTCGGCGATCTTCCAGTCCCAGTAGAACAGGTACAGACCGCAGGTAAGCACCGACAGCACCAATTCCAGGATCGGCGGCGTATCCGGCTCTCCGAGAAATTCCTGGACTTCGCCGGAAACTTTGTAAACCCACCAATAGTAGTAGATACCACAGGTAATCAGGCTGAAAAGCAGCACCAGACCCGGTTCCCGCCGACTGCCAACTCGTCCCATGCACGCCTCCCCGTTCGGCGTTCGCGGTGATTGCGCCGCCGATCATCAGACACCGGGAACGAACGCGCGGTTGCGCCGATTGCTCAGGCGGCTCGTTCCAGGAACTCCAGGCGGTTCCCGAACGGGTCGTCCACATAGAAGCGTTCCACGTCCGGCAGCGCGCCGTCATCCGTTAGAGTGATACCGGCGGCGAGCAGGTGCCTGCGAAGGGCAGATAGGTTTCGCACGACAAAGGCCGGGTGTGCCTTACGGGCGGGTGCAAAAGCCGGTTCGATGCCGATATGCACCTGCTGAGCGCCGCACTGGAACCAGACACCGCCGCGAAGGCGCAGGCGGGAGGGCTTCTCGACTTCGGTCATGCCCAGGACGCCGTGGTAAAAGGCGCGGGCTTCGGCTTCGCAGCCTGCCGGGGCCGCCAACTGCACGTGGTCTATTCCATACAAGGCAAAGCCCGCCGCCGTCATTTAACCTTGCTGCCGGCGGCGACCGGCGTATCCGGCGCGAGCAGGATGGCGCGGCCCGCCTCGTCGGTGGCGGCAAGCAGCATGCCCTGCGACTGAACACCACGAATGGTTGCGGGCTGTAGGTTGGCTACGACCACGATCTTTTTGCCCGGCAGGTCTTCCGGCGCATAGGACTCCGCGATACCCGCCACCAACTGCCGCTCATCGCCGTCGCCGACCCGTATCTGAAGACGCAGCAGCTTTTTCGCCCCCTGGATACGTTCGGCGGTCAGAATGTCGGCGATGCGAAGCTGTACGCGCGCGAAATCGTCTATCGTGATGGTGTCGGACGCCTGCGACGTGGCGGATTCCGTGGGCGCAATAGGCGAGAAGGTTGGATTTGTCGGATTCACGGTCTTCTGCATTTCCTTTTTCGGAGCGGCCTGATTGGCCGTACGCGTGTCAATGCGGGGGAAGATGGGGGACGACGCACCTGCCGGTGTGCCCGGAGCGAGGCCGCCCCAGCGTGTCGCCTCCGCCCAGCCGCCCTCGGCGGCAATGTCAGCGACACCCAGTTGCCGGCCCATCTCGGCGGCGGCGCTGGGCATGGCCGGGGCGACCAGCAGCGCGGCGATTCGGGTCGCTTCCAATGCGCCGTACAGCACATCGCCCACCGCCTCGGTGTCACCGGCTTTTGCCAGCTTCCAGGGCGCGGTTTCCTGCAAAAAGTCGTTGACGCCGCCGACGATGCGCCAGGCAGCGGCAAGCGCCGCTCCCCAGTCGAAGCGCTCCAGCGCGGCTTCGTAGTCACGAACGGAGGTTTCAGCGGTTTCCCGCAGTTTCGCCGTGATATTGCGGTCGGCGCGCGGCGTCGGGATGGTTCCGGGAAAGAAGTTCGCCCCTAGCACACGGTTCAGTACGTTACCCAGGTCGTTCGCCAGGTCGGCGTTGTAGCGCGCCAGCAGAATGTCCGGCGAAAACTCGGCGTCCGACGAGAACTGTATATCGCGCAGCAGGTAGTAGCGCAGGGCGTCCACACATATTTCCTGCGGCGCGCCGGAACGCTCCTGAAGCATCGCAACCACGTCCTGCGGCGCGGGGATATTGCCCTTCGATTTCGCGCCCTTCTCGCCGCCGATCAGCCACCATCCGTGCGCGACGACATGCTGGGGAAGCGGCAGGCCCAGCGCTATCAGCATCGCGGGCCAGAGCGTGGCGTGGAAGCGGGTGAAAATCTCCTTGCCCATCAGGTGGACATCGGCGGGCCAGAGCGTGCGCCAATCCGGGCTGTCGGGCCAGCCGGATTCGGTCAAATAGTTAATAAGCGCATCGAACCAAACATAGATGATGCGGTTCGGCTCGCCCGGTACTTCGATGCCCCATCCCGATCTGTTCTGGGTAATGTTCAGGTCGCGCAGGCCCTGGTCAATAAAGGCCAGCACTTCGTTGCGCCGCGTGTCCGGCTGCAAAAAGTCGGGATTGGCGAGGATATGCGCCTTCAGCCGCTCGCCATAGGCGGACAGGCGGAAAAAATAGGTGTCTTCGCTGACGCGCTCGACGGCTGCGCCCGTTTCGATGACTCGGCCCGTCGCGGCGTCCACGTCCGAATCACGGAAAAACGTCTCATCCGTGACCGAGTACCAGCCCTCATAAGTTCCCGTATAGATGTCCCCCGAAGCGCGAAGGCGCTCGAACACCGCCTGCACGACCTGCCGGTGGCGCTCCTCGGTAGTGCGGAAAAAGACATCGTAGTCGCACTTGAGGAACTTCCACGTCTCCACGAATCGCAGCGAAACCGCGTCCACAAAAGTCTGTGGGTCCTGGCCCGCCTTTTGCGCCGCTTCAGTCACTTTGCGGGCGTTTTCATCCGTGCCGGTCAGGAAGTACGGGTTGTCGCCGCGCAGCCGCCGGTAGCGTGTCGTGGCGTCGGCAAGCACGGTCGTGGTGGCCGTACCGACGTGCGGTTCGCCGTTGACATAGTAGATAGGCGTGGTGATATAGTAGCGTTTTTTGGAATCGGGCATATTGCTGGTATCGCCGCAAAGGGCGTCGGGTTAAACGTGAGGAAAGAAGCAGGCACGTGCCGACCGAACCGGTCAGCGGACGGGAATGCCTCACCCGCCGCCGGGCGCAAACGTCCGGCAGCACGGTTCGCCCAGCGCGGCGGAGGTTTCGCACGCGCCGTCATCTTTCGTCTGCGCGGCGAACAGCGACAGCAGGCGCATCGTATCGTCACCGTGGCAGGCGGGGCAGACAGCGGGGGACTGGTCGCGCATTCCGCGCAGGGTCTCGAACCGGCTATCGCAGGTCTTGCATTTAAATTCGTAGATAGGCATAGCTGTGTCTTTCCCGTTCAATATACCGCGAATCCGATAGGTCGGAAAAGGGAAACCGGATCAGAACGACGGAACCGACTGAAGGTGTGACCATGCCTCATCCTCTTCCGGTTGGTTCCAGTCCTGGGCCAGAGCCGCTTCACTCAGAAGGGCGGTTTCGTGTGGGTGAACCGGCGGCTCCTCGTCTAAGATGGTAACAATCGCGCGACGAGGAGCGGGAAGTTCCACGCCCTCCAGCAGGCGCACTGCTCCGTGTTCATCAATAGTGGCTTCTACCGTGCGAATCATGTAGGTTTCTTGTTGTGTCCGGTTTATATCGTTTAACTTTGCCAGTTCTTTTGCCAGCGTTGCAGGGAGATGACGGCGGGGAAGGGGGCGGCCTTTGCTTTCGTGCCGCAGCCGCCGCTGGAGCCGCACGACCCGCCGCAGCCGCCGCCCGCCGAGCCGCAGTCGCCGCAGGCGCGGGCGATAACGACCTCATCAGCGCGGTAGGTGACGGTGCGCGTCTCATCATCCGTGCGAATGACGACGGTAACGGTTTCGCGCAAAACGTTGGCTTCGGTGACGATGCCCTTTTCACCGTCCGGGCAGCCGACCGAGCCGCCGACCGGGGGCATGCGGTCTCTGGCCTCCAGATACATGTCATGCTCGTAGCGCAGGCAGCACATCAGCTTGCCGCAGACGCCGCTGAACTTCGAGGGGTTCAAATACAGACTTTGATCCTTGGCCATCTTCATCGAAACCGGGGCGAAATCACGCAAAAAGGTGGTGCAGCACAGGGGGCGACCACAGGGGCCGTAGCCGCCCAACTGCTTGGCATGATCCCGCGAGCCGACCTGGTGCAGATGAACGCGCATACGCATCTGCCCGGCCACCTCCTTGACCAGATCGCGGAAGTCCACCCGCGTGTCGGCGACGAAATAGAATGTCACCTGATTAGCGTCAAAGGCGACTTCCGCATCGACAACCTTCATCGGCAGATACAGATGGTCCGCGCGGCTCTGGCACAGCGCAAGGCCCTCCTCAGCCTGTCGGCGGCGACGCTGGGCGATGGCATCGTCCTCGGCGGTGGCGACGCGCAGAATCTGGAAGCTGCTTTCCCTTTCGTCGGCGTCACCTGCCACATCGCGGAGGATTTTGACTTCGCCGTATTCCAGACCGCGCTGGGTTTCCGCGACGACGTGCGCGCCGACCGTCAGTTCCAGGCCGTCCGCCGGGTAGTAAAACAGCTTGCCGACTTTTTGAAAAGTTACCGCCGCGAGTAAAGATACCATCAGGAGTTCCTCCGCCGCCAGCGCGCCAGCCAGCCCCGTGCGCC
>JAUJOK010000015.1:0-1714 GCA_030447685.1 Armatimonadaceae bacterium | reverse complement strand
TTCCTGAGCGCGGCGCAGCGAAGCCTCTTCGGCTTCGGGCGGCGGCGTGGGCGCGTGCAAAACGGCGCGCGCGAGCGCCGCCGTGGCGGCAAGACGCGCTGCCTCCGCCCGTTCGTCCTCGGTCAGGCTGGCGCGAACCTCTTCGGGAACCGGCTGGCCGTCAAGGAGCGCGCCGATGGCTCGCTGCATCGCTGGGGTGGTAGTAGTTGCTTCCATAAGTTTGTGTCTGGTTTACGCCGCTCGCCGGGGTATTGCTGCGCCGCAGGCGGTCGAAAAGCTCCGCGTCCTGCACGCTGTCCAGGAGCGACTTTCTCAGCCCGATAATCGCCCGGTGCAGCAGCGATTTTATGGCTCCCTCGGTTTTACCCAATGCGGCGGCAATCTCTTTAAGCGGCAGATCCCCCAAAAAGCGCAGCAGCACGGCATCGGCCTGGTCGGGCGGAAGCGCGGCGACCGCTGTGCGCAAAAGCGCCTGTACCTCGTGCCGTTCCGCCACGGCGTAGGGGTCCGGCGTTTCTCCGGGCAGGCTTTCCAGCAGGGCGCGCAGGTTTTGCCCGGTCGGGGCGTCCAGGGAAAGCAGAGTCGCTGCGGGACGCTGGCGGTGCAGATCGGCTACCAGGTTCAGGCAGATACGCGACAGCCAGGGAAACAGCGATTCGCCGCGAAAGCGGTAGGCGGGCAGATGGGAAATGGCGCGAAGAAAGGTTTCCGCCGCAATGTCTTCCGCGTCGGCGCAGTTCGAGCAGCGGAGCAAGGCCAGCCGATAGATGCGGGCATAATAGCGCCGATGAAGCACGGCAAAGGCGTCCTGATCCCCCGCGAGCGTTCGCTCCACGAGACACCGATCCTGAGCCGTTTCGCCGCGCTCCCTGCCTGCCGCTTCGCCCACGTTGCTTCCTCGCTTACCGCCGGGTAAAACGGCTCAGTTTACCATAGAAAGGCAGGAACAGGCAAGCGAAAACGTGCGGGAAAACCGGATTTTGCGGGCCGCGTATTCGTTTGCAAATGGATATTATGCGGGGTATACTTCAGGTGCGTGCGTATCGTGGGTGTGACCCTCCACCCGCGGGTATCCAAAAGACAGTGACAGTGCTTTCAGTCGGGACGGCCCGGCGTGTAGACTCTGCTCTCAAATTTTTGGTTGGAGCCGCACAATATCGTAGGTGAGGGAGTTCGGGAGAGCAGATATGCGGATTTACGTGGGGGGACTTCCCTACAGCACAACGTCGGACCAGCTTCAGGACTTGTTTGCGCAGGCCGGTGAGGTGTCCCAGGCTTCGGTCGTCGAGGACCGATATTCCGGCCAGTCGCGTGGCTTCGGTTTTGTCGAGATGCCGAACGCTGAAGAGGCGGAACAGGCCATTGCCCAGTTCAATGGCTACCAGATGGGTGGCCGCGCATTGACCGTCAATGAAGCGAAGCCGCGTGATGACCGTGGCGGCGGCGGTGGCGGCGGTGGTCGCAGCGGCGGCGGCGGTGGCTACGGCGGCGGCGGCGGTGGTCGCAGCGGCGGCGGTGGCTACGGCGGCGGTGGCGGCGGCGGCACCGACGGCGGCGGCGGCGGCGGCGGCGGCGGGGGCGGCGGTGGTGGTGGTGGTCGCCGGGGCGGCGGCGGCGGTCGGAGTGGCGGCGGCGGCGGTTATGACCGGGGTGGTGGCGGCTACTAAGCCAGCGGGACACGGACCCTGCGAGCCACCAGAACTATCGCCGCAGC
>JAUJOK010000081.1 GCA_030447685.1 Armatimonadaceae bacterium | reverse complement strand
TCACGCCGGTTCGCTCTCCTGGTACTGCTGGCGATGGTTGCTGCTCCCCGCATGGCGCGGGGGCAGATTACTATCGTGGAAAATACGGGCGGGTCTTTCGCCGACGCCTTGGTTCCGGGCCAGTCCGTGACCACGCCGGGCAGTGGCCCCTTCAACAATATCCGCTTTAACTTTTTTGGCCAGAACCCCGCCACCCCTGCTGCCGCAGGGACACTGTTCCTGCTGAGCCAGCAGTATCAGGGCAGGCCCGACGCCCTGAACTCCTCGACCGCCGGTTTCCTGGCGCAGTCGCAACGCATCGAAAATGGTGTGTATGTCTTCGACCCGAGCGTGACCCTCCAGTCCAACACCCAATACTTCTTCTATGCCAACGAGCGATTCGTGCTTTCTGGAGGCCCAAATACCTATGCTGGCGGCAACTTTTACGAGGCAGGAAGCACTGCCGATACCTTTTTTTCTGACACCACCACCGATGCTAACTTCCGCCTCTCCGGTACCGCCGTTCCCGAACCCGGCACTACTGCCCTGGCTTTCTCGGGCCTGCTGCCTATCGCAGGCATGGCGCTGCGAAGACGGCAACGGCAGCGGCAGCGGCAACGGCTGCGGCAGGGGAAGGCGTAACGCTTCCCTTCACCATAGCCCTGTGGCGACAGAATCGAATCCTGGCGCGATTCAGACACGCTTGCGTGGCCGTGGCGGGGGTATAATCCCTGTACTACAGATCGGTCACAGTAAAGGAGTTGTCATGCCTCTCGATCAGAACCAGATAGATAAGGCAAACGCATGGTTCAGCGGGAAAAAAGTCCGTAATCTATGCGAATCCTGTGGCGGCCAACAATGGTCGCTTGGGGAAGTTATCAACGGGACTATTTATGCCGGCGGTAACTTGGTCGTTGGAGGTCCTTCAGTCCCGATGTTACAGATGGCGTGCGGCAACTGTGGGTATATTCGGCTTTACTCAGCCGTACTTATGGGCCTCGTGTCCTAACGCACAGAGAAGGGCCGGGGCAAATGCCCCGTCCCTTTTTGTTGGCTACTCGCTGTCGTTGCCGAGGTCAATGTCGAACAGGTCGGCCAGGAAAAGGCCAATGCGAATCCACAGTCCGGCATTGATGTCATTGTCGCGGCGCGGTCGGCGGCGTCGGTTCTTCGGTCGGTTCATGGTGTGTGTCTCCTTCGGGCTATAGGCTTTGCCTATGCCAATCACCGTCTATACCGCCCGGTTTTGACCAGCGCCCCCCCCTGTGCTTACTCCTCCGCTGTCACCTCCAATACCCGGCTCCACCAGGCCAGAGCGCCAGGGGCATCGTTCGGCCCTTCGACTATGTTGTAGTACGACCCGTCGGGGAAGGTGACAGCCACATAGCGATAGCGCGCGCCGAAGATCGTGGTACGCATCGTCAGGCGGCACAGCGGGCGCAGCGCCTCCCATGCTGCCGGTGTCAGCTTCGCGCTTGACAGAACGCCTTCGCCTGTTTATAATAGCCGCCAAGTAGGAGAGCGCACCTTCAGCAGCAAACCGCATCCCCCTCCTGCTGCTCATTTTCCCAACGGAGGAGGTACAGGTTCCATGCGCATCAAGAGAAGTCTATTTTTGGCCGTCCTGGCGCTATTGCCGACGGCACTGCTGTCGGCAGGGTGCGGTGGGGGCGGTGGGGGCGGTGACTCAAACCCTATTGCCGGCAGATACCTGGGCACGTTCACCACAGCGAACGCGCCGCAGGGGGGAAACCAGCAAGGAACGGTGGACCTGAGGGTGGACCAGGCGGGCAGGATCACCGGCACGGCCTTCAACACGTCGATTAACGCCACCGCGACGATTTCAGGAACGATCAACGATGAAGGACAGGTCCAGAGTACCTACACCTATCCGAACTTGGTGGCAGTCGTGACCGGCACGGTCGGCTTCAACAACGCCGGGCATATGGTCGGTACGCTGC
Source organism: Armatimonadaceae bacterium (assembly GCA_030447685.1). Taxonomy (GTDB): domain Bacteria; phylum Armatimonadota; class Armatimonadia; order Armatimonadales; family Armatimonadaceae; genus JAUJOK01. The sequence goes on along the minus strand of JAUJOK010000081.1, from coordinate 8,850 downwards.
CGGTGACGGTTCAAGGCAATCCCTTCGGCACGCTTAGTATTGATTTGGTGCGGCAGTGATTCTCAGCAGAATCCTCGTGTAGCCAGAGAAGACTGCGCTACGGTTCGACGCAAGCAAAAGCCCGACCCCAAACAAGGAAGCCGGGCTTTTGCTTTTGTAGGCGGATCAGCGTACCTGCTTCCATTGTGCCGGTGTCAGCTTCGCGCGCAGCAGCAGGCGCTCTACGGCGTCCTGCACGGGCGCAGAGGGTGTCAGGACGGGCACGGCTGGCATGGCTTCTGCGTGTCTCCTTCCGCGTGTGTGGCGGCGTCCTTCGCCTTCTGCTGCTCGGTGAGCCGGGCCGCGACGATAGCGACGGCAAAGAACAGATACTCCATGCCCCTGCTGCGCGGCGCGGTCAACGCGGCATTGGCGACGGTCAAAGCATCCTCAACATAGGAGCCGTCCTGCTCGCTTTCCAAGTCCGTGCCGAAGATCATCGAACCCAGCAGGGCGTACGCTTCCAGGTCCGCCCGCCGCAGGGGTTTGGGCGAAGGCGCTTCGTCATTGAACCGGCTTACCAGGCCATCGAACAGGCCGAACAGCGGCATCGGGCCGCGCTCCCCGGTCGGGTCGTGGCGGCTGTCATGGCTGTCCAGTTCCGCCACCATCGCCGATAGGCGGAAAGGAAGTTCTCCGTCAACACGTCGGCGGTATGCTCCATGCGCTCCGGTGTGATCTCAGGCATTGGTTTTGGCTCCTTCGCTGCGGCGTGCGATCTTGGGCGCGGAAATCTCACGGATGCAGCGGGCGACGGCGACGGCGGCGGTATACAGCGGCTCGAATTGGTCGGGGTCGCAGTAGCCGTCATTGAGAAGCGCCTCCGGTGTAATGCCCTTCTGGACGCCTTCCACCATGTTTTGCAGCAGGTCCGCCGCTTCCCACTGGAAATACAGTTCCCAGCTTTGTTCGCGCTTGCGGCCCGCGCGCAGCACCTCGATAACGTGGTACTCGGTTTCGGTAAGGTCTATGTCGTAGGGGCATTCCCCTTCGCCGGGAACGGGGGGCGTCCCACCGGCTTGCTTTGGCAACCTTTTGCGGCTGCGCGGTGTCTGTGTTTTTGTTCACGGAACCTTCTCCTTCGTCGGGTGTCCGTGCAATCTCCCTGGCTTGTTGGTGGCCGCCCTGTGTCCTCGTGGCGGCTTTTGGTAGAATGAAAGCGTCACCCTGGCTTGGGTGGTGGGCCTGCCGGGGAAGGGTCAGAGCTTCCCCGGCAGGCTTTTCTACATCTGCACCTTCTCCGCGCTGGAAATAACCCCGTCTGCGGTAGACGCAAAGCTAAACGAAACGCGCCGCCCCTCACGCGGGTCGAATGCTTCGCAGAACTCGCCGCGTCGTGTCCAGCGCGGCTTGAGGCCCAGCGCCTCCATTTTCGAGAACTGCTCCTGCGTCACGCCTGGATTCAGCGCCCGATGGTGCTGTAAGTGCCGCTTCCACGTCTTCTGATTCGGAGTAATCATCTCTGCCCTGCCTCCTGCGGTGTGAATTATCTTACACTCTTATTGTACTACTAACGTTGGTAGTATGTCAATAGTAATAGGCACTCTGACAAAGTATTTTTCGGGGGCAAGAAGGTTTTCTTCGGCAGGCAGTTGGACGAAGTTGGACGTAAAAAAAGTGCAGGTATCCCATACCCCGACCCGACAAAACCGACAAAACCCCGCCACATAAAAAGGGCCGGGGGAGGGATTCCCGGCCCGTGTGATCTCCTTCGAGTATCAGAAAGTATCAGATTTCGGCGCTGCTGTCACCCTTGCCGAAGCGTATAGCGAAGCTCTCCCTTTCCGGCACTACCACGACGCCGGGGAGCAGTTCGCCGGTCGTCTTCTGCGCCTCGATTGCCGCCTCCCGGTATGCGGCTTCGTCCACCTTGACCGCGCCGATGGTGGCAGCGTGATTCAAGGCGGCGGCTGCATCGTCCACACGCAGGCCAGCGGGCACGCTGCGGAAGGCCAGGGTGCCCTGTAGCAAGGTCAAGGACTTGCGGCGGTTGCCTTTCTTTTCCAGCTCCTCCCGCGCCCATTCGCGCGCTTCTGCTTCGTAAAGGTTCCGCAGGCGCTGGGCGTCGGCATCCAATTCCGCCACGATCTGCGCGGCCTGGGCACGGACGCGGGCCTTCTCGCTCTCGATACCGGCCAGCTTGCGGAGGAACCAGTTGGCGCTTGATTCATCAACGATATGGAACTCAGGGCGGGCAGCGGTGGTAATGGTTCCGCTGGCGGAACATTCTGCGCGCGCAGAAAGATTCTCGCCGGTAAGAATGTTTTCTTCGGGCGCGTCGCTGTCGGTAAATTCGCGGGTCAGTGTTTCCATTGGTGCGCTGTCCTTTCAAGAGTGCGATTTCGCACGGTTGGTCAGTGGGGAGGGACTTTCACCCTCCCCGGTTTCGCTTAGAGGTGCTTTCCGAAGGCTTCGTACTCTTCGCGGGCGGCGGCTTCGGCTTCCCACCGGGCTACGTCCGCCGCTTCCTGCTTCGCGGCTTCCCGGTGGGTGCAGGTGCCGACCGCTCCGCAGGAGCACCAGTTCTGGATGCCTCCGCCGATTCCGGCTACAAAGGTGCGCCCGGTGGCGTCGGTTACGATGTAGTGCGCCGGGTTGATGCTGTCCTGCGCTACGGTGATGATTGCGGTTTCGGTTGTCTTCGTGGTTGCTTCCATTGTCTTCGTTCCCTCCGTCTTTGTTGTATTTATTATACTACCAACGTTGGTAGTATGTCAAGAGGAAAGACGAAAATAGTTGGCAGTTGAAGAAACTTTTTTCCTAAAGTCCTAACGTTCGGTGTATACTAAATCGAGGGGGTACATTGATGGGACAGACAAAAGAAAAAACGGCGGTGGGGGCCACCCTGCGCGCTCCCGACCCGGAAGCCGCGAGCAATGCAGGCCGGATGCTTGGCAGTATGAGCAGCGAACGCAAAGCGGCTGCGGCGCGGCAGAATCTGACGAAGCGTAAGACGTTTGGCGGACCGCCGCCAAAAGACCCGCTGACGCTCAAATGCACCTGCGGCGCTGGCACGGCGCTGGAGATCGGCGAAGGGCATAAGACAACCTGCCCGCGCGGACGCCTTCTGTACCAGAGGGCAAAGCGAGAGGCGGCAACCCAGTGAACACTACCGAACGCGCCGACCTGGATAGCCTTGCCGCTGCTGCGTTTGCGACCTGGCATAACGCTACCCATGCCGCCCGCCTGATCGATCAGGACAGCCGCACAAGCGCGCGAGCTGCTGACAGTGGCAATGGCTATGGGACAGCAGGTATACCGCGCCCTGGTGGATGCCGGGGCCGCGCCGGTCGCCGGGGCCGGGGTAGGCAAGCCCGTGCCGCTGCACCTTCTCGATACCCCGGCTACGCGCCGACTTTTGGATCTCCTGCAAAGCGCCACCGACGCCGCTGCTGCGGTAGACCGGGAACGCGGCTGGACACTGAAGGACGGTACACCGTTCGGATACGCCAGCAGCATCGGAGCAGATGCCGAGCGCCTGCGGCTCGAAGTCGAGGGGCCGAAGGGCCGGGAATGAGCAAAGGCAAGGACACCCGCAAATGACAACTGAAGAAGTAACGGCACTTTCCGCCTTTATTATGGACTTTGACCCCCGGTACGAAGCCTGTAGGCCGATTTCCGGCGAGTCTGAGTCTATTCGGGCACTACCGGCAGACGGCAACGCAGTAACGTATTACAGCCTCACTGACTATGCCGAGGATGCCGCCCGCAATGTGGACAGCGGCGAGTTCAAAACACGCCTGGAGCGGTGGCTGTCGGAGCAGCAGAGCGGGGAATGAACGAGGGGCCGGATTCGGGTCTTCTGACGGTGGCCGATGCCGCCGCGCGCTTAGGTGTCACGGAACAGCGCCTGCGCCGGCTTTTGGCCCGTGAAGAGTACGCTCCGCGAACGGTAACGCGAACGCGCCGGACACGAACAGGTACGCGCCAGGCGAGAATGTTACCGGAGGCTTTAGTGGTGGAGATCGGCGATGCGCTCACATCGGAGGAGAACGCGCCGGACGCTTACACGACGGGAACGGATACGGGACGCGCCGAAGGCAAACAGCAACGCGCCAGACACGACGCACCGAACGCTACGGGGGATATGCGCCTGGCCGCGCTGTATGAGCGCCAGCTTCAGGACAAGAACGAGGAAATAGCCTTCCTGCGCGAGCAGCTTGCCCTGGCGCAGCAGAACCTTTCCCGTGAACAGACATTGAGGGCACTTCCAGCCCCGGCGCAAAATACCCCGCAGGAAGCGCCAGACGCCCAAAATACGGGCGATAGGGCCGAAGGCGGGCACTCGCAGCCTAATACATCAGCGGAAGGCAAAAAGCGCGGCTTCTTTGCGCGGCTGTTCGGCGGAAAGCGAAACGAGGCGAAGTAATGGCGATATTCAAAGGCGAGGATGCTACCCTGCCGATGCTGACACAGGTGTACCAGATAGACCCTGCAAAACCGGAGGAGATAGAACACCTGACTAAAAAGATGCTTTCGGGATTCGACCATCAGAGGTACGAAGACGCCCTTGCCGAACTCTCGGAAGATGATCGGGCACAGAAGCAGGAATGGCTTGCCGCCGTCTGCCAACTCACCCGAAACGTGATGACCACGCTCTACGAACGCGGCGGGATTACGAAGTGGGAGAATATGTCGCTCGATTTTCACATGAGGCAGTTTCCGTCAGGCTTCCTCACCCCCGACCCCGATGAACTCACGGAAAAATGGCGCGATGAAAAAGGCACGCTCCATTACATCATCCCTCTAAGCATGATTAAAGAAAGCAGCAGCGCGCACACAGAAGACTTGCCGCGCCAGATCATCATGCTTCAACTGCGGGCGCTTATCCGTGAGATGAAGACAGGCGAGGCGAGGCTTGGGAAGTGCGAACATTGCCAGAGTATCCATATCATAAAACGCGCCGATCAACGCTATTGTTCTAATCGGTGCAGCAGCAGAGCAAGGATGCGGCGGCATAGGGATTCAAAAAAAGTTACACCCTATTCCCCTAAAAAAGAGGAAAAGCCTGTAACGGTGGGGTAATATAGGTCTGGAAATAGGAAAACCCAAACCTTTGGGGGCAAAGGAATGGGTTTCCGGTGCGTGGAGCGGAGACCAATCCGCTACGCGAGATGTTCGGCGTGAACGTCTCATTATACCGCGCATTGGACACTCCTATTCCGCTTCGGTTTGCGAGTGACCAAAATCCGCGCACATTTTTTTCGATAGCGTTCAGTATTCGTCCGGCGCTGCCTGCCCCGCCGCACCGTATTCAAAGCGTAATGCTGAACGTGAGATAGCGCCTGCCTGCGATGGTCACTCCGTAGGTGGGCGCTTGTCTGTTTGGGCAAAGTAGGAGTGACCAATGTTTGTAAACCCGAATCGGGTACTGTGTTGCGGCACGTACCAGGGACGCCCCATTGATCGCGTCCCGACCCCCTATGTTTTTTGGCTGGCGGGTAAGTCCGAAGCCATGACCCCCGACGAGCAGGCCGTCGTCCGCGCCGAGTTTATAGCTCGCACCGAACCGGTACGCCGTCGTGACCCCCGTTATCGAAGCGGACTGCCGCAGTTCGGCGGTGGCGCATGAAGAACACATTTCACACCGCGCCGAATCCGCAGGCGGCGGATCACCTTTTTGCTTTTCTGGAGCGCCTGCCGCGCGATGACTGGCCGTTTGTCCTTCTCCGATTTCACAGCGCCGTGCGCTCCGAATCCGCCCAGGCTTCTGAGGTCGTGGCCTGGCTGCTGCGTGATGTTGAGAGCGCGCTGCGGGATTTCGAGACACGCGCGCCGCAGTCGGTAGATGCCGATACGGTCGCCGCGCTTACCTCGCTACGGGAAGCGATCAACCGTCACCCTCAAGAAGCCGCTGCGCTCGCCTGTTATGCGTGCTATATCGAGAACACGATGGCCCTGCATCGGTCGGTACGGGAGGCGCGCGCACAGTGAACACCTCAGACCCGGTGCAGCTCCTCCTCTCGAAATTGGACGGCGTGAAGCCTTCGGGAACGGGCAAGTGGATTGCCCGCTGCCCTGCCCACGCCGATGTTCAGCAGAGCCTCGGCATCAAATTCCCCGGCGACAACGGCGCAGTCATCTTGACTTGCTACGCCGGATGCGATACCAAGCAGATCGTCGCCGCGCTGGGCATGGGAATGTCCGACCTGTGGTCGCCGAAGGAGAAGCCCGCGCGTGCCGCCCGGCCGCAGATCGTCGCCACCTACGACTATGTAGAAGAGAACGGCACGCTGCTTTATCAGGCCGTGCGCTATCGTCCGAAGGGTTTCAAACAGCGCCGACCGGACGGGCGCGGCTGGAGTTGGAATCTGGGCGACGCGCCGCGCGTCCCGTACCATTTGCCGGAACTGATTGCGGCGGTCCAGGCCGGTAAAGTCGTCTTCATCTGCGAAGGCGAGAAGGACGTAGACGCCCTGCGCGCTATTGGTCTGACCGCCACCACCAATGCAGCAGGGGCGGAAAAGTGGCGGCCTGAGTATGTACCCTTCTTCCAGGGCGCTCATGTGGTTATCCTGCCGGACAATGACGAGCCGGGGCGCAAGCACGCGCGCACCGTCGCCCGTGCGCTTCATCCGGTGGCCGCATCGCTGCGCGTTGTCCAGTTGCCCGATTTGCCGGTCAAAGGCGACGTAAGCGACTGGTTAAAGGCGGGCGGGTCAGCATCAGACCTGCGCCAGATCGCTAAAGCCGCGCCGTTGTGGGAACCGACCGAAGAAGATACGGACGCAGATCAGGCCGATGATTCCGCCTTGACTGAGGGATTACCCGCTATCGAGACGAACCATCGGCGGCTGCGAGAACAGTCAGCAGATGCGCTTTCGGCAATCCTTTCCAGCAACGACCCGCCGACCGTCTTTGTCCGCGCCGGTCGTTTAGCGCGCGTGGAAAGCGATGAAGACGACCGCGCGGGCATTGCCGAGTTTGATGAAGCGATGCTCAGGGGGCACATGGACCGCTGCGCCAACTGGATTAGTACCAGTGACCGGCGCGGCGCAATACCGATTCATCCTCCCGCCGCCGTAGTGAAAGACCTTCTTTCCCTCCCCCAATGGCCGGGTGTCCCTGCCCTGTCCGGTATCGTGACCGCGCCACTTGTGGCCCCGGATGGTACGCTGCGGACGGAGCCGGGATACCTGCCTGATGCGCGGGTGTACTACCATGCGCCGGGAACCCTCGCGCTGCCGGACAATACGCCGACCCCTGAGAACATCAGCGCCGCAAAGACTCTGTTGCTCGATACGCTGATGCGTGACTTCCCGTTCGTTGACCAATCCTCCCGCGCCCATGCGCTCGCCTTACTGCTGCTCCCGTTCGTGCGGCTGCTGATACCCGGCCCGACCCCTTTTCACCTGATAGACGCGCCCACGGCGGGCACAGGAAAAAGCCTTCTTGCCGAGCTTGTGAGCATCCCCTTCGTACCCGGCGCGGCCATTCCCACCACTGCCGCCGAAGACGAAGACGAATGGCGAAAAAAGATCACGAGTTCCCTGCTGCGCGGCCCGTCGCACTTTTGGGTTGATAACATTCAGCGCCGCCTTGTGTCCGGTCAGCTTGCGGCGGCGATAACGGCGGTGGAGTGGTCAGACCGACGCTTAGGCCAAAGTGAGGACGTTACCCTGCCCGTGCGCTGCGTCTGGGTCGGCACAGGTAACAATGCCACCCTCTCTGATGAGATCACCCGCCGTACTCTCTGGATTCGACTTGACGCTCGTGTAGAGCGCCCCTGGCTGCGTGAAGGCTTCCACATCGGCGACATTAAAGCATGGGCACGGCAGGAGCGCCCCAAGCTGATAGCGGCGGCGTTGACACTCGTTCGGGCCTGGCTGGAAGCGGGACGCCCGAAGTATTCCGGCAAGCCGCTGGGAAGTTTCGAGCGGTGGTCTGAAATTATCGGCGGCATCCTCGAAACCATCGAAGTACCCGGCTTCCTGGCGAACGCTTCGGAACTGTACGACCGACTTGACCCGGAGCGCGAAGCGTGGGGGGCGTTCCTGACGAAATGGCACAAGGAGTATGGCGACAATCCCAAAGGCGTTTCCGAAATCTTCCCGCTGGCTACGGAAGACGGGCTGCTGCTGGAGGCGCTGGGACCGGGCAGCGAGCAGTCGCAAAAAATCGCCCTCGGAAGACTGCTCCGAAATAAGCGTGACCGCATCTATGGTGAGTACCGGCTTTGCGGTGCAAAAGGCAAGGCGCGGGCTGCTCAGTATGTAGTGAGTATAGTGAGTGTAATGAGTTCACTTGACCCTAACGCGGAAACGTATACCGAAAATGTACAGGCTGATACTCTTATAGAGAGCGGTGGAATAGACTCAAAAGACTCACTATACTCACATGCCCCTGTTGACTATGAACCTGTGGACACTGAGGGTATTTCCGACCCGTTTAGCGATGATGACTTTGACCCGTTCGGTGACGAAGACCAGAAAGCAGAAGACTGATGCGTATAACGTGCCCGCAATGCCGTAACGTGATCGGGGAGATCATCGCCGGTCGCTTCGTTGTCCGCTGCCGGCTGGGACGCGGTACCCGGCTGCTCGTTCTGGCGGGAAATCTCGAAGAGGCAACGTGTGAACGTTGCGGCCATTCATGGCGACCCGATACCGAGGTAAGACAAGCAGCAGCAGCCGCATAGCCTTTTAACGACACACAATCGAATCACCCGCCGCGCGCCTGGACAGGCTGCCGATACTCCTTCCCGCTCGAAACGGGGAGTGCAGACTTCGGCGGCTTTTTCTTTTATCAGGAGCAAAAACCAATGACAGCATTTGGAGCAGGAACCGAGGCAATAGCCGGAGCGATACACGC
>JAUJOK010000014.1:9780-104075 GCA_030447685.1 Armatimonadaceae bacterium | reverse complement strand
GTTTTTGTTTTTTTTTTTTTTATTTATTTCTCTGTGGGTGTGTTTTTTCCTATCTTCAAGACCTACTTCTTTTCTTAAACACCCACCCCCCCCCCCCCCAGCCCCCCCCCCCCCCCCCCGCGCCCGTTCCGGAGTTACTTCAAAACCCGAAGGTCTTAGAAGCGCCCGCCTCCGGAGGCGGGTGTGAGGATGTACCTCATGTTTTCACCCACCTCCTTTCCATTTGAAGTACCTCTTTATAGCCGGGACGTGACGAAACGCTAAAGGCGCAATCACGTATCCGCCGTCATTTTGCCGTAAGCTTCGCGGATGCCGCGAACGTGGTAGGCGACGTTGGCGGACGTGCAGCCCATCGAATCGCCGATCTGACGCCAGGTGCGGCCTGCCAGCAGTCCTTTCAGAATGCTTTTCTGCCGCTCGTTCAGCCGCCGCTCCAGGTCGGCGACCAGCATCCGGGTCTCCACATCGCCGGTGCCGGGACGAGTGCTGCCGTAGTCCGCGATGGTGTCGTCCATCGAATCCAACGGCTCACAGCTTCGGCGCTTGCTCCAGCGAATGTGGTCCAGAATCTGCCACCGGGCGTGCCGGAGCAGGAACTGCGATGGCGTTCCGATGCTGGTGTCTACGGTCGGCAGCGCCTCGAAGACGGCCAGCCAGGCCTCCTGCAGCAGGTCCGCCGAATCCATGCCGGTTCGGGCTGCGTAGTAACCCGCCAAACTTTCCAAACGGGGACGCAGACCTTCACGCAGCGAATCTTGCGCGGCGACATCACCGCCGCGAGCACGCAACAAGAGTACGTTGTCCAATTTGGGTCTCCGATTTACGGGGACGCGGCACAGCACTGGTCACAGGGACGGTGCATGCCAATTAAGTTAGGAATTGCGCTGACGCGCGAGAAAAAGTGAAATTTGCGCTGTGGCGCGCGACTACGAGATCAGACCGCAGATGCGGCGTCCTCCTCGCAGACCGCGCCGTTGGAGGGCTTCGGGCCGAAGGCCCATGAGCCGCTTAACGGACGGAGTAGGGGGACGCGCAGGCGGTCATCGGGTTTCGCTTATCATTATGTCGAAGTTGAAACATTCCGATCCTCCTCGCGTATTAGGAAGGGCGCAGGCGTGGGCGGGGCACGGGCGCGGGTCTTCCAGGGACACTATAGCATATCCGGCCCCGTTTGCTAAACAACGAATAAAAAAGTTTTATAAAAAAAGCGACCTGCCGGAGCAGGTCGCTTTCTCTCGATATTCCGGCGCGCTTTATTTGCCCGTGGCTGCCTGTGCGCGCTGGGAATCTATCTCTACGCCCGGCCCCATGGTGGAAGAAACGGTGATCTTTTTCAGATAGCGTCCCTTCGCGGCAGCGGGCTTGGCTTTGACCAGCGTGTCAACGAGCACGTTGAAGTTTTCCGCCAGTTGCTCGGTGGGGAAGGATACCTTGCCGATGGGCGCGTGGACGATGCCCGCCTTCTCAACACGGTACTGAACGCGCGTCGCCTTTTTAATCGCATTGACGACCTTAGTGACATCGGTCGTGACGGTGCCCGACTTGGGGTTGGGCATGCGCGGGCCGAGCGTGCGGCCCAGCTTGCCGACGGCGGGCATCATGTCCGGTGTCGCAACCAGCACGTCGAAGTCGCGCCAGCCGTTCTGAATCTTCTCGATCAGGTCTTCGGCGCCGACGGTATCGGCCCCGGCGGCCTGCGCCGCCTCAGCGTTTGCGCCCCGCGCGAACACAGCCACTTTCTGCGTCTTGCCGGTGCCGTTGGGCAGATCGGTCGTGCCGCGTACCACCTGATCGCCCTGGCGCGGGTCTACACCCAGGCGTATCGCCACGTCCACTGTCTCATCGAATTTGGTAGAAGCGGTGGACTTGACCATCTCCAGCGCCTCAATCGGATCGTATTCGCGCTTGTCGTCTACCTTGGCCGCCTCGGCCTTGAAACGCTTGGAAACGACGTGCTTGCGGTCCTGTTTACGCATTGTTTTGCCTCCTTAGCCCCGGATGTCCACGCCCATGGAGCGGGCGGTGCCCTCGATAACCTTCATCGCGCCGTCAATATCGTTGGCGTTCAGGTCAGGCATCTTGGTTTCGGCGATCTGCCGGAGCTGGTCCTGGGTCAGCGCGCCGACCTTGGTGCGGTTGGGAACGCCCGAACCCGCCGGAATGCCGAGCGCCTTTTTAATCAGGTCGGCGGCGGGCGGGGTCTTGGTGACGAACGTAAAGGAACGGTCGTCGTAGATGGTGATTTCGACCGGGACGATGGAGCCGATCATCGGGGCGGTGCGCTCATTATAGCCCTTGATGAACTCCATCATGTTGATGCCGTAGCCGCCGAGCGCGGGGCCGACGGGCGGTGCGGGCGTCGCCTTGCCCGCGTTGATCTGGAGCTTGACGACTCCAACAACTTTCTTTGCCATTTTTCTTTCTCCTTGAGTCCGGCGCGCACAGCGGCGCAGACTCTGGTAGTGTTAGCGACAGGGGAAAGCCCGTTTCACGATTTCCCATGAAACGGGCCGCCTGTCTCCTACGAAACCTCTCCCCCTCCCCTCGCAGGCGACGCTCGCCTCGCAGGGGAGGGGGAGAGGTCAAATCTTCTCGACCTGGTTGAAGTCCAGCTCGACCGGCGTATCGCGCCCGAAGATGGAGATAAGCACGCGCAGCTTTTCGCGCTGCTCGTTCACATCTTCGATCTTCCCGGCGAAATCGGCGAACGGCCCCGCCGTGACGCGCACGACCTGACCCTTTTCCCATGTCGTCTTGGGCCGGGGCGCGACCCCTTCCACCGTATCCAGGATCGCTTTGATTTCGCTTTCCTGAAGGGGAACCGGCTTGTTGCCCGAAGAGACGAAGCCAGTGACGCCGGTGGTGCTTTTTACCAGGTACCAGGTGGCGTCATCCAGCACCATGTCGATCAGCACATAGCCGGGGAAGACCTTGCGCTTGACCTCGGTCTTTTTACCCGCCCGGTTGCGCACTTCCGTATCGGTGGGAACCAGAATCCGAAAGACCTTGTCCTTCAGGTTCATGCTTTCCGCACGGCGCTCGATGTTGATCTTAACCTTGTTCTCGTGGCCGGAATAGGTGTGAACGGCGTACCAGTGTCTCTGCATAGGAATACTCGTTTCGCCTACTCACCAAAGCCCAGGAATCGTGTCGTAACCCAGGAAAGCCCTCTGTCCAATGCGCCGACATACAGCGCAACAACAAAAATAACGGCCAGCACGACCTGGGTCAACCGTATCAGCTCGGGGCGGGTGGGCCATTCGGCCTTACGCAACTCCTCGCGGACGCCGCGCAGATATTCTCCGAAGCCGCTCAGTGACGGGCCGCGCCCATTACTGCTGGCCGGGCGCACCGGGGGGCGGGGGGCTGCTGTTTCTTTGGCGTTCGCCATCGGATTACCTTCCAGACCAGGGAAGCCTTCCCTGCAGTCTACGACCCTCAAAAACATCCAAAAAAGAACAGGGTGCGCTTATTCGCCCCTGTTCGTTGTTACTTTACCATGAGTATTTTACCCTGTCAACAGGAAATCACGCTCCGTGCGCGGTAATAAAAGACATGAACGAATGGGACGCCGTTGTTTCTCGTCACCCCGCCGCCGCTGCTTTGCGCCGCCTGTTCCCCGACCCGCGTGCCGCCGGGTCGCCGGGCTTTTCGCCGACGCGGCTCAAGCGCGCGGATTATCTGCCTGTTATTGCCGGAAACGTCGATTTCTTCAAGAACCACCAGGATGCGCGTGGGGCGATCATCGACCCGTTTGAAAAAAAGGAGCGTCAATACTCCACACCAGCCTTTGCGCTGGCAGCGGCGACCCTGGTGACCCAGGCGGGCCGCGCCGATCTGCAGGAACCGGCGTTTCGCGCCCTTACCTTCGCGCTGGAAGCCCTTGCGAACCGCACCCCTGCGGATAACCACCCGGACTTTTACATCCCGCTGGTCGTGCGTGCGCGGCGTCTGCTGGCGGGGCACGCGCCGCAGGCGACCTTCGACAACTGGACACGACTTCTGGAAAGTCTGGTACCGGAAGAAACCTATCGAGATGTCGAGGGGCGCGCGAACTGGAACGTGGTCAATATCGCCGGGGAGTGTTTGCGGCGCAGGGACGGGCTGGTGCCGCAGGCGCAAAAAGAGGCGCACGCCGCGTACCTGGAGCAGTGCCTGGAGCGGCAGGAGAAGCGTTATACGCAGTTCGGAATGTATGAGGACCCCAACGCGCCGCTGGCCTATGATGCCTTTCCCCGCCTATGGCTGGAGGATGTTCTGGCTGATGGCGCGTACGACGGCCCGCGCCGCGCCCGGCTGGAGGAGTTCCTGACGCTGGGCGGCCTTTCGACCCTGCTGCTGCTGTCGCCAATAGGGGAGTGGGCGAACGGCGGGCGTTCCGCGCACCACCAGTGGAACGAGGCGGAGGCAGCGGTGATCTGTGAAATCAACGCACGGCGCTGGAAAGAGCGCGGGCGGCCCGACATCGCCGGTGCCTTCAAGCGGGCGGCCCGGCTCGCGCTCACGTCCATGAAACGCTGGCAGCGACCGTCCGGGGAGATGTGGATCGTCAAGAACCGCGCCGAACCGTCGCTGCGGCATGGATATGAGAACTACTCGTTCCATTCGCAGTACAACCTGCTGGCCGTCGCCATGCTCGCCATCGTCCACGCGCACGCCGACGATACGATTGAAGAACGCCCGATTCCCTCGGAAGTTGGCGGCTATGTGTTCGACCTGCGGGACACATTCCACAAAATCTGCGCGAGCGCGGGCGGCACCTACCTGCTTATCGACACCTCCGCCGACGCGCACTACAACGCCACTGGCCTGGTGCGGGTTCATAAGGCAGGAGTGCCTTTCTCCCCGCTTTCGGATAACGCCGCCTCGCACCGCAGCTACGGCCCCCCCGGCGAAGGGCCGCGCGTGGGCATGTCACCGGGCATTGCGTGGAAGGAGCAGGAAGCAGGTGCATGGCGTTCGCTGGCCGACTTCCATCACCCGAAGGACGAAAAAAACTATGGGCCGACGGTCGCCCGTGGGGCCGACCTGCGCGTCCATGCGGAGAGGCCCGACCACGTCGCCTTCACGGTTCGCTACGAGCTGTCGGGGGAGGGGGCGCGGCCCGTAGAGGAAGAGTATGTCGTCAGCGCGGCGGGCGTGGAGGTAACGGCGCGGGTGAGTGATACGAGCGCGCCTGCCGCCGTCCGCGCCGTGTTCCCGCTGCTCGTTTCGGATGGCGCATCGGATACACGCGTCACGGTCATGGATGGACAAGCATGGGTGACGCATGGTGGGGCCGTTCTTACCTGCGAGCTACTTTCCCCTTCCGGCGCGCGGCTCGCTCTGGACAGTGGCGGCCCCCGTGTTGCCACCCGCAACGGCTTCATGCAAGCCGCCGTCGCCGACCTGCCCGCCGGGACGCGCGAAGTGCGCTGGCGGCTGCGCCTGGAAGCCGCCTGACCTCTACCCCTTCATTGTGTCCTTATCCTTTTAAGAAAGGGAAGCAGGGAGCGCGCACGATGGCGCTCCCGGCACCTGCCCGATTGCAGGCGCGGTGATTAAGAAACGATGGGTGGGGCAGCAGCGGTCGTGCCCCGGATAATTATCTCCGGTTCCAGAAGATGCGTCGTGGGGGGCGGCACCGGCTTACCCTCCACGCGCGCCACCAGCAGACGGGCCGCCGTCTCCCCGATCCGTGCCAGTGGCTGACGGACGGTTGTCAATGGCGGCGTCACCAGCGATGCCGTCGGAATATCGTCAAAACCGACAATTGAAAGCTGCTCTGGTACGCAAACCCCGGCGTCGCGGGCCGCTTCCATCGCCTCCAGGGCGATGTTGTCATTCCCGGCGAAGAGGGCGGTGGGCGGCTCCGGGAGCGCGAGCAGGCGGCGTGTCTCGTCGTAACTGATCCGCCCCTTGTACCGGCACGCAGCAATGTAAGCGGGTGGGGCGCTTATCCCGGCTTCCGCCAGAGTGGCAAGAAATCCCGCAAGACGCGCCTGGGCGCTTGCCTCGTTCTGGTTGCCCATCAGGTGGGCGATACGCCGGTGGCCGAGCGAAAGCAGGTGCCGGGTAGCGAGGCGCGCGCCCTTATCGTTATCCACATCCACAACGATAACTCCGGGCGCGTCGGCAGGGGCCGCAATCGCCACCAGCGGCATTCCCCGCGCGACCAGGCTGGGCAGCATGTCCGAGTCCGTGTGGGGGGCAATTGCCAGAATGCCGTCCGTATGGCGTTCGTGGAGGAGCGCAGCGGACTGGGGGGCGTCGCGCCACGGCTCGGGAGACAGGGTGACGCTGTAGCCGGTGGCGGCGGCAGTAGTCAGAATACCCTGGAGCAGCGTCGAAGCATAGGGGTCTGTAATGATGGCGCGCGCGGGCACATGAAACAGGACGCCGAGCACATTCATGCGGCGGCGCACCAATCCGCGCGCCATGGCGTTGGGCTGGTAGTTGAGACGCCGCGCGGCGGCCAGAACCCGCTGCCGTGTCTCATCCCGCACGCTCTGCGCGCTTTTGAGAGCCGCCTTTTTGAAATTGCAGCCCTATTGATGGGGCTTTTCTCTATGAAACAGCCCGTTCCTTTAGGGAAGGGGCAACTATATAGGGAACGCGCGGTACGTCGGGATGCCCAGATAGAGGCCAAACAACGCCCAGAGACACGAAATGACGTAATCGCCCAGGATCAGGCCGATGAAGAAGGGGATGCCGGTGCGGAAGGCGCGGATGCCGCCGTAGCGCAGCACCAGCAGCTTGATCAGCCACCCCAGGAATGTCGGGAACCAGAGCCAGCCCATCGTGCTGGTTTCGGCGAGCACGTAGCCGATGGGGTGGAACGGCCAGCTTAGCAGGCGCGTCCGCATCGTCATCAGGAACCCGACGAAACCCATGCCGCCGAAGACGCCGTACACCCGGTTCATATCGAAGGGCGTCGGGTTTCGCAGCCAGTCTTCCAGGTTGCGCCAGGGGGTCGTCCCCATGCTCGTGCGCCAGCTATTGACATTGGCGGTGGCCGCGCCGTGCTCGTAGTAGATCGCCAGCAGCGCCCACCAGGACGCCAGCGCCCCGATCAGCGTCGCCCACAGGATTACCCAGACCAGATGCCGGTTGTTCATCCGCACATCGGTGGAGCCTGCGATCTTCATTGCCTCCATCTGGTGCGGCATCGCCATCGCGCGAAAGTCGAACGTAAACCATTGGAACAGGGCGAAGGCGGTCAGGGTCTGCGGATCGTAGCCCTTCGTTCCCGCCACGCTGGTCAGCAGGCCGTGCGGGCTGACAAAAGGGCCGTAGCCCCAGGGCAGGCCCGCCTCGGCGCGCGCGCGCGTGAACGTGGTCGCGAAAATAAAATAGATCATCAGGAAAATCGGGGGCAGCCACCACGCCATGCCCGCCTGAATCGCAAAAAAGCAGAGCAGCGCGAAGCCGATCAGGAAGCCGAAGACGGCCATGCGGTACGGCATCGGCTCGTTCTCGTCGTGAACGTCCGCCGCCTCTTTCTCCCCGAATGCCTTGCCGATTACCGCGCCCAGATACTTGCGGTACGACCAGAAGCCGAACAGCGCCAGCCCCAGGAACGCCCCCGCGCCCTGCTCGCCGTGATAGGGGATGCGCGCCAGCGTCGGCGGAACCCCTTCGCCGCGCCAGCCCATCGCCGTGGCGAAAACATCCTGAAGACGCGCAAAGAGAAAGAAGAACCAGCCGGAAAAGGAGACATCCACCGGCAAAAAGTAGATCAGACCGATAACCATCGGATAAAAGGCGAGCGACAGGCCCCCCACGGCGCTCCAGGGCGGGCTGGTAAGAAACTGGCCCAGGTTCGGCAGCGTGCTCGGCTTGAGCGGTATGGCCGGAACGGAAGGATACAGGTAATTGATCGACGCCAGGCTTTCAAGGACGACCGGGATAAGGAACGCGATCCAGAACAGCCGGTTCCGCCAGATTGGGCCGGATTCGGGGTCGGAGCGGGTCAGCTCCAGGGGCAGATAGACGATGGGAAAGGGCAGCTTTTCCTGGTCCATCCACTGACGGCGCAAAATGACATTGAGGCAGAGCATGGAGCCAAGCAGCACACAGATAAAGCCGGTCCACCAGAAGATCGGCCCGGCCCACGCGCCTGCATAGTCGGTCCAGTTCGCGTTGCCCTGGTAAAACTTGTCCAGAACCAGCGGGTCGGTGCGGTTCGGCACCAGCCAGGCGGGGATGAAGGGGTGAAACCGGGTTTCCCACTCGTTGCCTGCCGTGGCGAATTTATAGGCGTTTCCCAGCGTCGGCACCAGGAACTGCATCATGCCGATGCCAGAGATACCGATGGAAACTGTCTGCATGATGTAGATAAACATCAGCTCGGCCTGCGAAAACATCCAGCGCGGCGCGACACGCGACAGCAGCCCGTTGAAGCAGATCAAAAGGAACAGCGCGAAAACCGCGCCGATAATCAGGCTCATTGCCGCCAGGTCGGTTCCCTGCGCAACGATCTCCGTGTATTCCACCCAGTAGCACATCAGCGGGATCAGCGCGGTACCGATAAGAAACGCGCGTGGTGTGATACCGGCGGTGACAACGCGTGGCCGCGCCGCCGCCTGTTCCTGCGTGGTAGACCGGGCCGGGGCAAGTGCACTATCGCGTCCTTGCGAGATAGCCAAAAGAGGAAGCTCCTTATGGGGTTAGCTCATTATATCGCGGCGGCTTTCGGTGTGGCAAGCAGGGTAGCGCGGCGGCGCGAACGCCCCCTCCTGGTTTGACACCCTCCCCAGGACCGGGTAGAATGCCGGTAACAAACGAATAGCGAAGCGTCTGCTGGGGGGACCGCGAGCGCAGTGCCGAAAAGGCGATGCGCGGTGCGGCTGAGAGGGCTGAGGGCCGACCCTGGGAACCTGATCCGGTTTGTACCGGCGTAGGGAAGCGGATGGCGAGGCGGGCAAGGCGCTATAGAAGTGCGTCACTGCCCGCGCACCACCACCTTCACCGCGTCGGGGAGGTGGTTTTTTACTGCCTTCCCGACGCCGGGCGCGTTCGTGGAAGGAAACAACCATGTTTTGTCCGCACCGAATGCACCGTCGGGGTTTTACCCCTGGTAAAAGCTCCGCTTTTACCTTAATCGAACTGCTCGTCGTTATCGCCATTATCGCTATTCTTGCTGCGATTCTTTTCCCGGTCTTCGCGCAGGCCCGCGAGCGGGCGCGTACTGCCGTCTGCACCTCGAATGTTCGCCAGATCGGCATGGCGATCAAGATGTACCTTCAGGACTACGACGAAACATACCCGATCTGGCACGCTTACCATAAAAAGACGAACGATCCGCATCTGGGTATCGAGGAGGAGCTGCTGCCTTACACGAAAAACAAGGACATCTTCAAGTGTCCCAACGATGCGGGCGGCCCCTTTCAGCGCGCGGACGTTCCGGGCACCAGCACCTACTTTCAGGCGTATGGTTCCTCCAATTATTTCGAGCGGCGCGGCTTCTCGGTCGTCAACCGCTACTCCATCTCTAACAAAATTCTCAGTTTCTCGCCAATCTTCGCAGCCCGAATCATCGCCAGGTAGATCATCGCCTCGCTGCTCTGGGGCAACACTTCATAATCTTTGGACAGACGCCGACAACAACACAGCCAGGCAAAGGTGCGCTCCATCCAACGATGCGGCAGTAGCACAAAGCCTTTCTGCCAGCACCGTCCTGAAAATGCGCGACCAGCAACTGACCTCTATAGGTGCCATCTACCCAGATGCGGCGCAGTTTCGACCCGGGCGACGAAACAACAGACGCGCTCCTGCCGGATCGGACACCGAGGCGGCGGTGACTGCCACTGCCAGCACCAGACCCAAAGTATCGACCAGCAGGTGCCGCTTGCGCCCCTTGATCTGTTTGCCGCTGTCATAGCCGCGCACGCCTGCTACCTGCGTGGTCTTGACGCTCTGGCTGTCCAGCGCCCCGGCTGTGGGATGCACCTGTGCCCGCAGCCGCTCATGAATGCGTCTCCACGTGCCGTCGTCGCGCCATCTGCCAAAGTAGTAATACACGTCTGCCAGTGGGTTGGGGCAGCAGTCGCCACGCGATGCCGCCCACCAGCAGGTACAGCAGGGCATTGACGACCTGGCGCATTTCCAGCAGGCGCGGCCTCCACGGCGTTTTGCCGCAGGAATCAGGCTCGATACAATGCCATTGGCGGTCGGTCAGGAAAGATAACCACAGCCTATCCCGCCATCGGGCGACCGCTCGAATTTTCAAACCGTCTCTAACAATAAGCCGACAAGCCGCGCCACAAGCATCGTCACCGAGGCGATGTATGCGGAGCCTGCCAGTACCGATGCGCGATCCCAATGTATTATCAGGGACCCGGCGCCTTCACCTTGATTGAACTGTTAGTCGTGATCGCAGTAGTCGGGGTAGAAATGTTCCCCTACCGGGCTAGGGCTATTATCAGCAGGGCGGCGGAATTGCGCTACTGGCAGGGGCGGCCTTCACCTTGATTGAACTGTTAGTCGTGATCGCAATCATTGCGCTGCTGGCCGCGATACTTTTCCCTGTATTCGCCCAGGCGCGAGAAAAGGCGCGCGAAGTGACCTGCGCGTCCAATCTGCGGCAGATCGGGATGGCGGTACGGATGTATGTTCAGGACTATGATGAAACCTTCCCCATTTTCCATGCCTACCATACTCAGCCGCCTGCGGGCGAACCGGGCCACAAGGGCGTAGAATTGGCGCTCCTGCCCTACACCAAAAACAAGGATATTTTCAAGTGCCCGAATGATTCCGGCGGTCCCGTTCCCGCGAACAGCCCCAGCAGTGACTACGGCTGCAAGGACTATCCGGGCAAGAGTGGATCGTACCACGCCTGCTACGGCGCGTCCTATCGTTTTACGTCGGGCTGCTACACTATCGTCGGCGGCGCGAGCGGATCGACGCAGAATAACCTTACCACCGACGAGTGGGGCATTCCGCCCCACCTGGTGACGGACGCGATGTTTCAATTCCCCGCCGAAACGCGGATCATGCGCGATGAGATGCTGCCCTGGTTTTCGGGAGAGCAGGACCCCGAGGGCAAGCGCTATGGTTATTACCCCGATTATTATCAGCAATGGCACCCGCGCGGCGGCGGCTTTGTGTTTGCGCGGACGGCCATGCCAAGTTCCATGTCTCGGCAAAGCAGTTTGAAAAGATGTATGTGACCCCGGATGGCAGCAAAACCTGGGAAAACTCGAAATGGGATCATGACTGACGCAGACAATCCGGTTCCTGTGCTGAGCGATGATGTCGCCGTTCTGCTGGCAAATGGGCCGCTGCCCGGGGCGGCGGAACGCTATCTGCGGGAGCGAATCAGCAGGGGGATGGCGGGTGGGGGGTGGACGGCGGCGCGGCGCGTCTGCACGCGTTGGGCCTGATTCCCCATCTTGTCACCGGCGACTTCGATTCGCTTTCGGGCGAAGCGAAAGAGGCGCTCGCGGCAGCGGGCGCACAGATCGTGCCGACACCCGACCAGAACTACACGGACCTGGACAAAGCGCTCGGTTATAGTATCGAGGTTCTGGGAGCGTGCACGATTTATGTCTTCGGCGCGACCGGTGGGCGGCTCGATCATACCTACTCCGCGCTTTCGGCAGTGCTGAAGTACGGGCGGCGCGCAGACGTGCGCCTGGTGGATGAAGTCGGCGAGACCTGGCTTCTCCACGGCGAAGCGACACTGAACGGGCCGGGTCTTGCGGGGCGTATTCTATCGCTGATGGCGTTCGGCGTTGTCACGGATATCCGGACGGAGGGACTGCGCTGGCCGCTGCACGCGAATCGCTCGCTCCGGGTGTCCGCGACGGTACGCTGAACGAGATTGTGGCTGAAACGGCGACACTGCGCGCCGGTTCCGGCGACCTGCTGGTGATGCTGCATCACGGCCCCGCCCCCAATAATGGGCGAGCGTCGCCTGCGGGGCGAGCGTCGCCTGCGAGGGCGAGCGTCGCCTGCGGGGCGAGCGTCGCCTGCGAGGGGTGCCTGCGAGGGGTGCAAAGCCGTGACCTTCGCCCCCTTAGACTATGCTATTCTCGGTCTTTACTTCGCCGCCCTCGTAGCTATCGGAATCATGACGGCGCGTCGAAAGCGAGTCGCGGAAACGCCGGGGCGGCGGCGAGCGAGGAGTATATGGTGGCGGGGCGCACGCTGACGCTGCCTGCGTTCGTCGCGACCCTGGTGGCGACCTGGTACGGCGGAATTCTCGGTGTCGGCGAGTTCGCCTATTCGTCCGGGTTGGCGACGTGGACGGTCTTCGGACTGCCGTATTATCTATATGCCGTAGTCTACGCGCTTTTTCTGGCGCATCGGGTTCGGGGGGCAGCCCGGCTGACCATCCCGGACACCCTCCAGGCCGCCTATGGCCGCCCGTGCGCGCTGCTGGGCGCGCTGTTCGTCTTTCTGCTGGTCACGCCCGCGCCCTACGTGCTCATGCTCGGGACGCTGTTTCAGGGCATCTTCGGCGGCTCGGTAGAATGGGCCGTCATCATCGGGGCGCTGATTTCCGTCGGCTTCGTCGTCACCGGCGGCTTCAACACCGATGTCCGTACCAATATCTTTCAGTTCGTACTGATGTTCGCGGCGTTCGCGCTGATCCTCGGTTTCGCCGTCACCCGGCACGGCGGCTTTACGTTCCTTGCCGCGCAGCTTCCGCCGGATTTGAAGAAGCCGACGGGGGGCCTGCCGCCCGCCTATCTGCTGGTCTGGTACTTTATCGCGCTGTGGACGTTAGTAGACCCCGGCTTTCACCAGCGCTGCTCCGCCGCCCGCGACGCCCGCACCGCGCGCCGGGGCATCCTTATCTCCGTGGGCTGCTGGGCCGTGTTCGACTTCCTGACCGTCACCACGGGGCTGTACGCCCGCGCCCTGCTGCCCGACCTGAAGCAGACCATCAACGCCTACCCCGCGCTGTCCGAGGCGCTGCTGCCGCCCGGTGCCAAGGGATTTTTCTGGGTGGGGATGCTGGCGACGGTGATGAGCACGGTGCTTTCCTACACCTTTATCGCCGCCATTACACTGGGCCGCGACATCGTCTGGCGCGCATCACCGCGCCACGCCTAGGGGAAAGACGTATTCTGGACCCGCGTCGGCATCGGCCTGACCTCGCTGCTGTCTATCGTCGCCGCGCTAAGACTACCCTCGGTTGTCGGCCTGTGGTATACCCTCGGCACGGTCTTCGTGCCTGGCCTGCTGCTGCCCCTGCTGACATCCTATGCGCCGCCGCGCCTGCGCGTCCCGCCCGTCTTTATGTTCGTCGCCATGCTTGCCGGTACGGGCCTGCCGATTGTCTGGATGATTCTGGGCGCGCGGGCAGGCGGACTGGATACCGCGCACTACCCCCTGCATTGGGAACCGATGTATGTCGGTGTCGGCGCAACCGTACTGGTGTGGACGATGGGCAGGCTATTGTCAGGGCAGGGGCAAAAGCCCTGAGATTTTGCGCAGTGGCTACCGCTTGTGCCGCTTTCGTCGGATCGCCGCGCCCGCAAGCGGCAGCACGCCACCGACGGCCAGAGCGACAGTACCGGGTTCGGGAACGGCGGTGATACCGGAAACCTGAAAGGCATGCTCCGCTCCGTTATCCGTGCTGGTAAAACTGTCCCCGAAGGGGAAGACGTCCTCACGGCCCGCCACGGTGTTGTTAGCGGCGGCGGGCGACCAGAGCATGTCCGTGCCCGATATGTCGTCAGGAGCGCCGTTGTGCAGCCCCAGCCAATAGCTGCCGGAGGCAAGTGAAACGTCGGGCAGCGAAAATTCGTTGAGGACTTCGCTGAATGCCGTCCCTTCAATGAACGTGGTGCGCCCGGTGTCGGTGCGCGTTACGGCGCTGGTGGTTGCAGTCGCCAATACCTGCCCCGGCGTCCCGCCGTTGTTGGCATATATCCACCAGGTCAGCGAGCCGCGATAGGCGGACGGCGACGCCTCACTGCTCCAGAAGCGGACACCGTTCAGCACCGTGGCGGAGGTCAGGGAAAAGTCCTCGGCCTGGATAAAGAAGGACATATCGTTGCCGGGAGCCAGTTGGGGCAGACCGTTATCGAAAGTGGTGACGACCTGCGCGCGTGCCGCAGGGGCAGTCAATAGAACCAGCAGGGCAAGAGCTATCCGCAGAAAGCCGAAAGAAAAGCGCATCCTTAAGTCTCCTTCATACACAATGCCGGATTTCCCGCTGCGGGCGGAACCACGGTGGGAAGCGCACCGACGATAGACACCGGAACGACAGCCAATTTAGGTCTATCGTTTGAACTATTATCGGACTGCTTTTTCCGTTTCCTCAGGGAACGTAAACCGTGCGGCATAACAAAAGCCCGGTGACGGCTGTCACCGGGCTTTTGAAAACGACGAGGAGGGAAAGAGAAGATTCAATCGGCCTGCAAGGGCGATGTGTCCGGCTTGAGGAACTCCGGCTTCGCAGGACCTTCAATGGCAGGGCCAGCTTCGGGAGGAAGGATGATCCAGACCATTATCCGCTCCTCCGGACAGTGATCGAGGCGCTTCTTGATTAGACGCACGGAGTGGCGGACAGCGCGCGATAGAGAGCTTATATTCACGCCATCCCGTACCTGGGTTATAGTCACATCCAGGTCAAGACGCGCAAGTTCCCGGCACAACTCTTCGATAACGTCTTTTACCGTCTTGTAGGCTGGCGCTGATTGCTGCTCGGCGACCTGCACCGGGGGCGTTGTCGCGGTGCCCCGTCCCTTCGCCTGCGTTATCTCAACGTCTTCCGTCGGCTCATCGGCGGTGGAATCGCTGCTGTCTGTGGCGTCTACCATGACCACGGGATCGGCAGAATCTGTCACGCCGTCTTCGGTGTTGTCATCGGCCCCGGCATTTCCGAAGGCCGTTTTCACCGTCTGCGCGGGCGTTATCGCTTGTCGGGGCGTCGCCGGTTCCGGTGTTTCCCCGTCAACGGCCAGATCCGCCTGCTCCTGCGGGTCGACAAGGTTGCGAGCGAACGCCCGATGAAAGCCGCGCGGAGGCAAAGGTGTCGAAGGTGCTGGAGATACCTCTGTCGGGACGGTTGGAGGCGTAATAAGACGAACAGCGAATGGTTCTACCGTATGCCTGGCAAGCGTGATCTTTGCCGGGGCGGCGACGGATGCCACGGGCAGCGGAACTGCAGCGGGCGTGACCAGCGGCGGCGGTATCGCGGGCAGCGCTGCGCGGCGGCGCGGTTCGGCGGGCGCGGCAACCAGGGGAAGCGGCGCAGATTGCTGCTGCTGGGCGGCGATGACACGCGGCGTGCGGCTATTGCGCGCGCGCTGCCGTCGCGCAGCAGCAGCTTTTACGGTAGGGAGCCGAGCCTGTCGCCCCGCCGCCACGGAAGAAGCGGCAGATGACTGCTGCTCCGTCTGCGCGAGCGTCCGGCGGCGCTGCTTGCTGCCCTCCGCACCTTCTCCTGCGATGGAGGCGTGCAGGTGCAGAACGGCCAGCGCGGAAAACAGAGTCACGCAAACCATGCCGGACAAAGACACCAGCCCTACGCCCGGATGAGCCGAAGGGCGTCCCAGCAGTCGCCGGATGCGGGCCAGCAGATCGCCGCCGTTTCCGGCCAGCGCCAGCGGCGTGGAGACCGCGCGCAGCTCTTCCAGAGAAGCGAGCGCGCGGACATAAGTATGTCGATCCCCGAGAAGGGAGACGGCCATATCGTCGCAGCAGTTTTCCCGCTCGACACGTATCTGCCGGGAAATCCACCATACTGCCGGATGGTAAAACAACAGCGTTTCGATAGCCGTTTGAAGCAGGTTTACCAGGTAATCCCAGCGGCGGATATGCGCCAGTTCGTGGGCCAGAAGCGCCTCCAACTGCGGCGCAGGCAGCCCCGACAGGGCGCTGGCAGGCACGAGAATAACGGAGCGGAAGCCGCCCAGAACGGTGGGTACCTGCACCACGGCGGATTCCAAGAGTACCACGGGCCGCGTGATACGCAGCCGCCGGGCCATCTCTCGGGTCATGTCCTGGAGCGGGCCGTTAATCGGGCGGGTAGCCCGCCGCTTCAGCCGCTCGACCTGTACCCATCCGCCCAGAAGCCGCAGTGACAGAAATAGCACGCCCGCTCCCCAGGCCGCCACCAGAAGGGGCAGCCAGATCGGCGGAGACGGCGGCAGGAAAGCGCCGGCGGAGGATTTAACCAGTGTCCACGGCGGAACGGATGAGCCTGCCCCCAAAGGCGTCAGTACGACAAAGGTGACTGCCGGGCTGACCGCCATCAGCAAAAGCGCGCCGCAAGCCAGCCCGTAGCGGGCATTGGCCGCCGCGCTCCGGCGCAGCAGACGGAACGCTCCGCCCAGCAGCGTGGCGATAACCGCGCCCTGCCAGAGGAAATGTACCAGGGTCCAGCCCAGGACAGAAACCGTGGGGTGCTGAAGGAAATCCTCCAGAGCCGTCATCATGCACCACCTTCCAGCTCATCCAGAATCTTGCGAATTTCCGACAACTCCTCCGCTGACGCTTTACGGGCCGTCAGCGCCTGCAGAACCAGCTTTTGCGCCGAACCGCCAAAGGCGCGGTCCAGCAGATTCTCGACCAGCCGACGCTGCGCCTGCTCTTCCGACCCGCAGGCATGGTAGACATGGGCGCGTCCGGCATCTTCCCGTGTCACCAGACCCTTTTCGGTCATGATTTGCAGGAACTTCAGCACGGTCGTGTATACCACCGGGCGGTCCCGATGCAGCTCCTCGTAAACCTCGCGGACGGTGCTGGGGCCTCGCTGCCATAGCACGCGCAAGATTCTGAGTTCTGCGTCGGTTGGTTTGTTCGTCTGTTCCTTCATAAAGAAACCCCTCTCACTACGCAGTTTCTGTATTATTTACGAACTACGTCGTAGATGTCAATAGATTTTTTGCGCCTGATTGCTTTTATCTGCTAAATTTGGCGTGAGTTCGCTGAAACGTGCTGCCCATTCGTTTACAGGATGGGGCGTTGCCTCGCTATTTTTAGAGTACGAAAAGTTTCGTTATAAATCTAAAAAATAGGTAATTTACTGCGAGAGCCAGGCGACGTTAAAGTACCGGAGCCTCGGCCAGGCGTAAGAAGCAACACTGCCTTGCCCGGTTCGATGATAGTGCAAAAGGAGTACGTTGTATGCAGACGCGCAAATGGACAGTGCCTATAGCTGTATTTTTTTCCGTTTCGCTGGGTCTCCCTCTCGCCCTGCGATTCGCCGCCTCCCGCTCGGATGCGCCCGCCATAAGCGCCGCTGCCCAGCGAACACTGGCTTTGTATGACCGAACCGCTGAACTTCTGGAGGCGGGACGCGACGCCGAGGCAGTCGCCTTGCTGCAAGAGGCCGCCGGTCAGCCTGTGGAAATGCCCGATTCGGCTGATCTGGAATCGGTTTCGCGCGATCTTTCTTCGGCAGCGCGCATGATCGTTCTGGGCAGAATGCTGTGCGCGCGGGCCATGCAGGAGGTTCGGGCGGGCGACCCCCAGGAAGCGCAGGGCTGGGTGATGCGGGTGCGCCAACTGAGCGCGCAGGCGCTGGCGACGCCGTCTCCTACCCTCCAGGCCTTTTTAACGGGACGCGCCCTGGATTCGCAGGCGGGGCGAGTCGAGATGGCACTGGCGAAAAGGGTGGCGTCCCCGGATGTTTGCGAGCGGATTGTCCACAGTGAAGAAGTGCTGCGTGCCTTCTACGAGCGCGAAATGCTGCCCCGAATTCTGGCGGCGCGAAAACAGCGGGATGAGGAAAGGAACCGAGCGACGCGGCGTTATGCGGACGCGGGGAAGCAGGCCGAGGCGCTTGAGCAGGTAAATCGCTTCATGAACAAAAGCGATGCCGTCCTGGCTGCGTCTCTTCTGCGTCGCTATGCCTCCCAGCGCGCTCAGGTGCAGGCCAATCGGTTCGTACCGGGTCGCAGAGCGCATTTATCGCGCGCCTCTTCTTCCTCGGTGCGTTCCACTGCCGCTTTCGCCGCTCCGATTTAGCTGCGTTATTCCCCTCCCCGGTGAAGGGAGGGGAAAGGTGCAGCGGGAAGGGGCTTTCTACTCCTCGCCCGGCGGCGCTTCTGCCATATCTTCCACCGGTGTTACGTCAGCCCAGGTTTTGCCGGTCTTGACCTCCACGTCCAGCGTCACCGCGAGGGGATACGCGCCTGCCATACACTCGCGGACCCGTGGGGCCAGATGGGGCACTTCGTCGGGCGGGACATCGAAAAGAAGCTCGTCGTGGACCTGGAGGATCATCTTCGAGCGGACCTTTTCCCGTTTCATCATGTCATAAACAGCGATCATGGCGACCTTCATGATGTCCGCAGACGACCCCTGAATCGGCATATTCGCGGCGGCGCGCTCGGCGGCCTGGCGGAACTGGAAGACGCGCGACGTGATATCCGGAATAAACCGCCGCCGCCCGAACAGGGTCTGCACATAGCCCTTTTCGCGCGCAAACGCTATTGTCTGGTCCAGATACTGGCGGACGCCGGGGAAGCGGGCAAAGTAGGAGGTTTTCAGCTCCTTGGCTTCGACCATGCTGATGCCCAGCATCCGCGCCAGCGCGAACTCCGAGATGCCGTAGATAACAGCGTAGTTCACCGTCTTGGCCGCCCGGCGCATATCCGAAGTGACGTCGGCGACGGGAACGCTGTACATGCGGGAAGCGGTGTACTTGTGGATATCCTCGCCCGATGAGAAGGCGGCCATCAACTCCGGGTCTTTGGAAACATGCGCGAACAAACGCAGCTCGATCTGCGAATAATCCGCCGACACCAGCACATTGCCCGGCGAGGCGATAAACGCCCGTCGAATCTCGCGTCCGATCTCGGTGCGGATAGGGATATTCTGCAGGTTCGGGTTGGACGAGGAAAGCCGCCCGGTGGCCGCAACGGTCTGGTTCAGTGACGTGTGGATACGGCCCGTATCGGGACGCACCAGCAGCGGCATGGCGTCGGCGTAGGTGCTTTTGAGCTTGGTCAGTTCCCGATATTGGAGAATCCGGGAGACGATAGGGTGCTCCGCGGCAAGCTCCTCCAGTACGTCCGCGCCTGTGGAATACCCGGTCTTGGTCTTCTTTCCCGACGGCAGCTTCATCTTCTCGAACAGAACTTCCTGTAGCTGCTTCGGGGAGCCGATATTGAATGTCTCCCCCGCCGCCGCGTAAATTTCCGCCTGAAGCGCGTCCACCTTCGCCTGCATCTCCGCCGCCACCCGGTTCAGCGTCGCCACGTCCACCGCCACGCCGTTAATCTCCATTTCCGCCAGAATCGGAGAAACCGGCAGGTCCAGCCGGTTCAGTACCTCCATCAGCCCGTCGGCGGCGAGACGCGGCTCCTGAACGCGCATGGTCGCCAGAATCGCATCCGCCTCGGCGAGCGTCTGCGCCTTATCGTGGGCGCGCGCTGCCTCCGCGTCCATTCCTTTGCGCGTCTTTTTATCGAGCGGCGACAGTTCGCGCCCCGCATAATCGGCGGCGATTTCGTGCAGGGGGAAACCGGAGCGGCGTCCGGCGTTGAGCAGATAGGCAGCCAGTTCCGTATCGAAGACGATGCCGCGCAGGGTGACGCCATACCGGGCCAGAACGGCGATGTCGCTTTTGGCGTCGTGCGTTACCTTCAGGACGGTCGCTTCTTCCAGCACAGTGCGCAGGACGTCAGGGAGGGGAACCGTTTCCGCAACCGCCGGTGGGACGCTGATTGGTTCAGGCGTCGGTTCATCGAAGAGTGAGGATTGGCCCCTCCCCCCGGCCCCCTCCCCCACGCTGTGGGAGAGGGGGAGAGGAGCGGCGGCACGAGGGGCAATTCCGGCACCCCCACGCCCGAAGGGCGGTTCAATAGCCGCAGTGCGGCTGGGGGCGGGGGGGGCTTCCACAGGCGCATAATAGACAACGCCGTCGCCGGTAGCGAGAGTGACGCCGAGAAGCTGGGAGTCCAGAATGCCGTCCGTGGTGTGGAGCCGCAGCCCGATCCGGTGCGCCTTCCGCGCCGCTTCCGCCATTGCCGCCAGCGTTTCGGGCGTATTGGCGTCGCGGTATTCGGCGGGCGGTTCGGAGGAAACCACGGTGGGCAGGGCAGGCAGCGCGCTATTGTCCTCCGGCACGGCGAACGGGTCGGGGAGGTCTTCGTCGTTGAGGCCCCCCGCGCCCCACGCAGGCGACGCTCGCCCAATAAGGGGGGTGTCGGAGTTATCAGTCGTGTCGCCCCTTCGGGCACCCCCATTATTGGGGGCGGAAGGCAGACGGCGCAGCAAGGTGCGGAACTCCAAACGCTCGAACAGAGCGCGCACCCGGTCGTAGTCCGGCGACAGCGGCTCGGCGTCGAGGGTGGGAATGTCGATATTTTCCAGGGGAACATCGCGGATGATCGTCGCCAGGCGCTTGCTGAGGGTCATCTGCTCGGTTCCGCCCACCAGCGCGGCCTGAAGTTTAGCCGATTTGATCTCATCCAGGTGGTACAGCAGGTTTTCGACCGTGTCGTACTGCTGGAGAAGCTGAGACGCCGTTTTATCGCCGACGCCGGGGACGCCGGGAATATTGTCGCTGGTGTCGCCTTTGAGCGCGCGGTAGTCGGCAAGCTGATCGGGGCGCAGGCTGTAACGCTTGCGGACGGCGTCCTCGTCGTAGATAACCGTGTCGGTGACGCCCTTGATGGTGGTCATCACTCGCACGCCCGGCTCCACTAATTGCAGGGCGTCCAGGTCCCCGGTGACGATCAGCACCTCATAGCCCTGCGCGCGGCCCCGCGCGGCGAGCGTTCCGATAATGTCATCGGCCTCATAGCCGGGAGCCTCGATCATCGGCACGCCGAACGCCGTCAGCATCTCGCGGGCAACCGGCCCCTGCTCCACCAATTCCGAAGGCGGCGCGGCGCGCGTTCCCTTGTACGCCTTGAACTCCTCGTGGCGGAATGTCTTCACCGGCGCATCCCAGGCGGCGATCATCACGTCCGGCTTCTGCTCGTTCAGCAGTGTCAGCAGCATCATCGTGAACGAGAACACGGCGTTGGTAGGCTGACCGGCGCTGGTGGTGAGCGCGCGCATCGCAAAGAAGCCGCGATACAGCAGCGAGTTCCCGTCAATCAGAACGAGCTTTTTGGAAGACGAAGAAGCAGAAGCCCCGGCGTCGGGCGTCGCGTCGTCAGGCATGGTAAACAGTTCTCCTGCCCGTTATTTTACCTCTTTGCCCGCCCCGCCCCTCCTTAATGGCCGCGTGCCGCAGGGTCATTCAGTTTTCCGTATACCCAGCAGTGCGAGCGCGGCGTGTGGCTGTGCCGCGTGGTAGCGGCAGGCGGCGGCAATGTTCTTGTAGCCGCTGTTTCGCATCAGGCCGATGCAGGTGTTCCTGATGGCTGCCAGCACCTGAGGAATGCTGCCGCAGCGCACCTGGGAGCGGTCTTCATCAAAGGTGACATCGCGTACATAGTGGCTCTTGTTCTCGATGTGCCAGTGGCCGCGCAGCAGCGACAGGAGACGCTTGGCACTGGCCTCTTGCGGCGACAAACTGGTAAGGCCATAGATCGTCTCTTCCTGCCGCTTGCCGCCGCTCTTCTTATGCTGCACGCGCCTCAGGCAGAACACCTGAGCGACGTGGGGGAAGTCCAGATACCCGGCAGGCACATCGGCGCTTGCCACAAGACGCCGCACCGTGACTCTTCCGTGGCTCAGGTCACTGCTGCTGGCTCGGTGCAGCACGGGTTCAAACAAGTTCGGGCTGGCAAAGAAGCATCTCAGCTTACGGTGCAGGATAGGGTGATTGTTCTTGACGAGCATCACGAAGTGCCCCCTTTGTCCACTATGGTCTCGGCGACTTTGCGCTGCGTGAGCAGTGCGTCCATCGTCACCACGCGCCCCTCCAACACTAAAGCCTTGAGTACCTCCTCCACGGCCCCAATCTCATTGGTCTTGTCGGAAACCGCTTCTTGCAATAGTGTCAGTCCCAGGCCATGACTGACCGCCGACAGATGATGCGTCGCAGGCTCCCTGGCACTGGCTGCCGCGCAGCGTTTTGCCATCCAGGGCAACCACTGCCGCTTTCGTCGGCTGTGAATGCTTCAGAACGCACTGTGCCCAGGCAGAAAGCTTTGCCTCCAAGTCCTTCTTGTCCAGGTGGCGAAAGATCGTGTGCAGCGTGCCCACCGAAGGTGTCTTACCACCGGGGAAGCCCAGTGCCTGTGCCAGTTCCTTGCCGTAGTTTTTGCCCCAGTCGGCCATAGCGCCGTAGCTCTTGTAACCGCACAGCGTTGCGGCACAGGCAAGAGCAAGCACCGCTCCTAAAGGATGGCGTCTGCCCTGACTCTTGCGAAAATCCTTCACTTCCGAGAGCACGTCCACTAAAGGACGACAACCCGATTCCGTCACCAGCAAACCTCATCAAGATAGCGTTGCCGCAAGTATAACAGAACCAGAAAGAAAACTGAATGACCCTGCCGCGTGCCGTTTGACGGGTGCGCCTTCAAGTGAACAACCAACCAGAATCTGCACGAAAAAGGCGCACCTCTTATGGAAATATCCCTTCCCGCATCGTGGCAGGCGGTTATCGGCGATGAAGTGAATAAGCCCTATTTCGAGCGGCTCCGGCAGTTCGTGGACGAGGAGCGGCAAAAGCACGCCGTGTTTCCGCCGGAACCCGATGTTTTCAACGCGCTGAAGCTTACCCCGTACGAGAACGTGCGCGTCCTGATTCTGGGGCAGGACCCCTATCACGATGATGGTCAGGCGCATGGTCTGGCGTTTTCCGTTCAACCCGATGTGAAAAAGCCGCCGTCACTGGTGAATATCTTCAAGGAACTCAGGGACGATCTGGGCTGCGCCATTCCCAATAACGGCTATTTGACGCCGTGGGCCGAGCAGGGTGTTCTGCTTCTCAATGCCGTGCTGACCGTCCGGGCGCATACACCCAACTCGCACCGTAACAAAGGCTGGGAAGAGTTTACGGATGCCGTGATACGCGCCGTCAGCGCCAAAGACGATTCGGTGGTCTTTGTACTCTGGGGCGGCTTCGCGCAGAAAAAGCTGTCGCTCATCGACGGCGAACGCAATACCGTCATTCAGTCGGCGCACCCGTCGCCGCTTTCGGCCCGCAACGGCTTTTTCGGCAGCCGTCCCTTCTCAAAGATCAATGACGCCCTGAAGGCAGGAGGAAGGCCGCCCATCGATTGGCAGATTCCCGATAGGCAGTAGGTATCAGCAAACAGATCACCATCTTGACACGCTCGCCGCGCCGCCGTATAATGCCAGCGTTCCCGCGTGCCGAAGTGGTGGAACGGTAGACACGCGCGCCTCAAAAGCGTGTGGGGAAACCCGTGGGGGTTCGAGTCCCCCCTTCGGCACCAACCTTCCTCCGCCCCCGTGACGCTTCATCCCCCGTAAATTATGGTACGCTTATCGTATAGCGTTCGTTGAAGGTGAGGTTGGGAATGAAGCGACAAATACCCACGCCGGTCGCCGCTGCCGTCCTGGTGGCCGCCATTCTGGCAGTAATCTGGATGTTGGGTTCAGCGACGCCGACTGAGGGCAATCAGGCCCTGGTGGGCGCGCCGGTTCCCGCGCTTGTCGGTGAAACGACGACGGGCGAAACCTTTCGGGCAAGCGACCACAAAGGCCGGGTTCTGCTGGTCAACTTCTGGGCGACCTGGTGCGGCCCCTGCAAGATGGAGATTCCCCACCTGATCGAACTCCAGAAGAAGTACGGCCCGCGCGGCCTTCAAGTGGTCGGTCTTTCCATCGATAGAGAGGGAATGGCGGTTGTGCGCCCCTTTGCCGAAAAACAGGGATTCAATTACCCCATTCTGATGGCCCCGGAAGGCGCGCAGAAAGCCTTCGGCGGCGTCGAGGCCATTCCCGCGTCGTTCCTGATCGATAAGAACGGCAAGGTCGTCCACTCGGTAGAGGGCCTGGTGACCCAGGATCAGCTTGCGCCGAAGATCGAAGAACTGTTATAACGGGAAGCCGGCGGGCAGGGCAAACGTTGAAATGTCTTATACGTGGCAATTAATAGGCTGTCGCTTTTAGGCTCTCCGAGTTGTAGCCGGGAGAGGAACGTTCTACATGAGCAAAAAAGGAGTACTCAAGGGAGACACGGACAAAGTCAAGTTTGCTGATAAGGCCGCGCTTCGGCGGATTGTAGAAGCGCAGAATGGGCGCCTGGGTATTGTGTTCGACCCAACAGCCACCCCTGAGAAGGCGCAGCAGATGGAGAACGTACGGGCAGAGGACTGCATCTTCTCCCAGGCGATTAAAGAGGCGCGGGAGGAATAACCTTCTGTGCCTTTGCTGCTTTGGGACACGAGCGCCCTGGTGAAACGGTACGCAAAGGAACTCGGAACCGACACCGTCAATACTCTCTTTTCACATATACCTTCCTCACGGATGGTAGCATCCGTCATGGGTTATGTGGAGACTTTTGCTGCCCTGGTTCGGGCCAAGAATCGCAGAGATATAACGGAGGCGAATTTTATCACTTCTTCGTCAGCCCTGGAAGCGGACTTGATTCATGATGATGATTTCCGCCTATTGACAATTGACGATGATGCCTTCTATCAGGCCCGATCCCTGGTATACCCTCACAATATCAACACCTCGGATGCAGCGCTGCTTGGGATATACATGAATTTCGCGCAGGAACGAGCGACGGCAGGCGAAGTTTGCAACTTTGTTGCGGCGGATGAACGATTTATACGCGAGCAGCAAGCCGAGGGACTACACACATTGATTCGGGAAGTGTAGCTTCCCGGCAGCTTGAACAGATGCGAGGACAATTATGGTCGATAGGTATGAGCGCCGAGAAATGAGGGGTGATGGATGTAAGTGAACGAACGAACAGGAGCGGATGCGATGGCACAGCGGCGGCGCGCGCGTAAGGCGGTGATAACGGCGGCGGGGCGGGGGACGCGGCAGTTCCCGGCGACACGCTCGATTCAGAAGAGATGCTTCCCCTGGTGGATACGGACGGTATCACCAAGCCGACGATTCAGATCATTATCGAGGAATGCCTGCGAAGCGGTATCGAAGAGGTCTGCATTGTGGTCAGCCGGGGCGGGGCGGAGCCGTTTGAGCGGCATTTCCGAGGGCTGGATGCGAACGAGCGCGCATCGTTCGCGAGCAAGACCTGGGCGCTGGAGCAGGCGGATAAACTCGCGGATATGCAGCGGCGTATCAGCTATGTGGAGCAGCCCGCGCCGGAAGGGTTCCGGGCATGCCGTTTTCCAGGCCCGCGACTGGGTAGGGAGCGAGCCGTTTCTTCTGCTGCTCGGCGACCATGTCTACACCACGCCGCCTGGCGTCCCGCCCTGTGCCGCGCGGCTTCTGGATATCGGCGAGCGGGAAGGCTGCTCGGTGACGAGCGTCCGCCTGGACCCCGAGGACGCGGTGAGCGTAACGGGAGTGGTCAAGTGCCAGGCGCGGGACGCCGCGCTGCCCGCCGATGCCCCGGCCAGACCTACGACATTGTCGCCTTCAAAGAAAGCCGACGCCGGAAGAGGCGCGCGCCTTTGCCACGCCCGGTGTCCCCGAAGGCTGGTATCTGTGCCACTTCGGCCTGCACCTGTTCACGCCGGAAATCTTCGCCTGCCTGGGGCATCTGATCGAGACGAACACGCGCGTCAAGAACGAGTTCCAGCTAACATCGGCGCAGGACTTACTGCGCGAGCGCGCCGTACCGCGCTGCCTATCTGGACGGCACCCGCTGGGATACCGGCATTCCCCACGGCTTTGCGGAGACGCAGATGGCTTTGTCGCTGCGTGGCCCCTTCTGGGGCGAACTAAAGCAGACCTTTAATGCCCACCTACTATGAAATTACCTTTCTGCCCACGGCCAGGGCCGAGATGACGGAGGTACGCGGGGCAACTAGTAAGCACTGGCCGAGGGCTCCAGGGTAGACCAGCAGACACCGCCGGTTTGGTGCCAGCAGTGCCAAGACTTGCCCGCTGGTGAAGTTATCGAAGCGCTCGAAGAACTTGACCGTCACTCCGCTGGCCTTCACGACAAGAACTCGGATACATACAAAGTCATCGTGGAGCAAAGCATAATAGAAGATAAGGACACATGGCACGCGTCCTTGCTGACGGCAACCTTGCGGCGGCGCGAGTGGCGAGACAGCCGGGTTAGTCCACCTAAGTGTCTCAATTGCGGCACGGCCAACATTGTGCTGATTCCTGTGGGTGAGGAAGTACCAAGCCCGTGCTCCCCAGGCACGCTCAAGATGGAGATAGTCGGGATGTGCAGCACATCGTTCAACAACTGGTATTTCACACCCGAAGGCGACCGCATACCAAGAGACACAGAGCCGACGTATTGGCGCTTGCCACGATAGGCAGCGCACCTGCCTTCGCACAAAGGCTTAGCTGGCCGCGCCGATGAGGGCGGGCGTTAGACGGCACCTGTGGCGTGCTCCTTACAATCGGTGAGGCGTTCAGCGCGCAGGAATAGAAAGAACCACACCCCTTGAAGAACATCCCGGACATTTCCGCCCTGTCGCTGGAAGAGAAGATTGGACAGATGCTTTGTTTCGGCTGGCGCGGCGACGATTCGCTCCATGCCGTGAACGCGCAGGCCGTGGAATGCGTCCGCGAGATGAAGGTTGGGGCGATGATAGTGATGGGGCGCAATGTCCAGCGTCAGGACGTGAAGCCGCCGCCACCCGTGGATGCGCCCGCCGTGCGCGCTATGCTGGACGAACTGCAAAGCCGGGCGGAAATCCCGCTGCTGCTGCCCACCGATCAGGAGGGGGGACGTGTCGCCCGACTGCGCGCCCCGTTTACCGCGCTCCCGCCCGCGCAGGTTATCGGGCAGGCGGGGGATACGGACCTGGCGTGGGCTGCCGCGCATGTTGCCGGAGAAGAATTGCGGCAAGTCGGCATCAATTGGAACTTCGCGCCCGTTGCCGACGTGAACTCCAACCCCGCCAACCCGGTAATCGGCGACCGCGCGTTCGGGGCGACGCCGGAAGCGGTCACGCCTTTCGTTCGCGCCCAGATTGGCGGGTATGCGGAGGCGGGCATTTTAAGCTGCGCCAAGCACTTTCCCGGCCACGGCGATACGGCCCTCGATTCCCACTACGATCTGCCGACCGTACCCGGCGATCTGGCAGCGATGATGGCGCGGGAACTGGTTCCTTTTCGTGCGGCCATCGAAAGCGGCGTGGACACCATTATGACCGCGCATATCCTGTTTCCCGCCGTGGATAATTCAGGACTGGCTGCCACCATGAGCCGCGCGATCTTGACCGACCTGCTGCGCCACAACCTCGGTTTTCGCGGCGTTGTCGTTACCGATTGTCTGGAGATGAAGGCGGTCTCCGACCGCTGGGGCACGGCGCAGGCGGCGGTGCTTGCCGCCAAGGCGGGCGCGGATATGCTGCTGGTCTGCCACACGCCGGAGCGCCAGCGCGCCACCCACGCCGCCCTGCTTGCCGCCGCCCGGTCCGGCGATCTGCCTCAGGAGCGCATTGACGAGGCGGTGGAGCGTATCCTTGACGCGAAACGCAGGGCAGCAGAGATTCCGCCGCTGGATCAGGCGCGCATCGGTGCGCCGGAAAGTGCTGCTGTCGCTCGTTCGCTTGCGGAAAAGGCGGGAGTGGCTTATGAAGCGCCCGTGGCAGTGACGACACTGGGCGCGGAAGCGCCGGTCTAAGACTGCTTGTCCGGCGACGGCGCTTCGGGGGTCACGTCCACCAGCGTCCCTTCGATGTCGGCGTCCACAGCGGGGCGCGTCGTCGGCACGGGCTTCAGGCGGGGTGGGCGGACGTTGATCCAGGTGCTGTCTATGTCATCGTCTTCTTTCAGCGATGGCGGCGGATTGGGTGCGGTGGTTCTGCCGGGACGCGACCCCGCGCGCAGTATCTGGTTCGCCGCCTCTTCCAGCGCCTCGGTTTTCGGAGCGCGCCGCTTCTCGTAGAACTCCTCGAACAGCACCTTGACGATGATCGCGACGGGCACGGCCAGCAGCGCGCCCAGAATGCCGACGAACTCGCCCAGCGCCAGCACGAAGAACAGGATGGAGACGGGGTGCAGCTTCAGGTTGCGCGCCATGATCATCGGCACGAGCACGTTGTTTTCGATCTGCTGCACGACCAGAAACAGAATGCCCACCCGCAGCGCCTTGGAGGGGTCGTCGCCCAGAACGACGAGCACGGGCGGCAGGGCGGACAGGATCGGCCCGATGGTCGGGATGGCCTCACCGAAGCCCGCGATAATGCCGAAAAGGAGCGGGTTGGGCACGCCCAGCAGCCACATGCCGACCCCGCACACCACCCCTATAATCAGCATCAGCACCAGAGTCGCCAGCGCCCATGCCTCTAACTGCCCGACGATGCGCGTGAGGGCGCGGGTCGCGTCGTTGCGGTAGTTCGGCGGCACGGCGGACAGAAAGCCGCGAAGCAGAGTGTGGGGCGATGCCAGCGTATACAGCGCGATCACCAGTACGAAAAAGGCCGCCGCCAGTGTCCCGAAGAACCCCAGCGTATAGCGTCCCAGGCGCGGCAGCAGCCCCTGCGCCCGCTTCGTCAATGCTTCCGCGCTCAGCTCATTACTTTTGAAGACACTTTCCAGCGCCGGGTACTGCTGGGAAAGGGCTTCCGCCTTTGCTTGCAGTCGCTTCACCCGTTCCGGCCCCTGCTGCATCAGCGAGGCCGCCTCGTTCGCTATCGGCGGCCCGGCCACGAATCCCAGCGTAATCAGACTGCCCAGCACGATCAGCGCCACGCCCGCTGCCGAAAGACTGCGCTTGATGCCTCGGGTTTCCAGCCAGCGCACCGGGGCGTTCAAAATGATCGCCAGAAGAAACGCGGCAAAGAAGAGGAGCAGCGCCCTGGCAATAGCATCGAAAAAGACGATGGCAAGATAGACGCCCGCCCCGAAAAAGATAACGCGGTGATAGTTGGCGACGCGCACCACCTGGGTGTTCGGGTCGATTCCCCCGTCCACCGGGCGCGACGAGATAGGTTTTTCCAGTTCCGGGTTGGCTGCCATTGCGTCCCTTTTTGTACCCGCGCGAGGTCTCCGACAAACACGGCGTGAGGGGAACGCCTTTTCCGCGCCGTTCGTAGAATGACCGGAGGTATCGTTCATGTCCCGCCGCTTTGCTCCCGTAGCCGCTGCGCTGCTCACGTCTGCCGCGCTTTTCGGTCTGCGCCTCGTACCCTCTTCTGCCCGTTCTCCTTCGGATAGCTGGAGCGCGACGGGAACGCTGCTGGAAGCCTGTACCTGCGCCGTGCCCTGCACCTGCAACTTCGGGGAAGGGCCGTCGCCGCATCCGTACTGCCACGCGGTCTTCGCGTATAAGCTGGAAAGGGGCGCATGGGGCGAAACCGATCTTTCGGGGCTGGTATTCGGCGGCGCGGACGGTTCTAAGGGCACGCTGGGTTTTGTGGATGAGCGCGCGACACCCGCGCAGCGCGCCGCACTGGAGCAGGTGGCTCGTGCCGTTTTCGCCAAAGGCGGCCCCGCCTCCGGTCCGCGCTCCTTTGTGCCCGCGCGCATCACCCATAGCGTGAAGGGGAACGATCTGCGCCTCAATTTTGCCGGTTACGGGGGCTTCACGGCCCGCGTCATCATCGGCGGCGACGGCAAAAGCCCGGTCGTGGTGGAAAACAACACCGTCTGGCCGATACGCCGGGCCATCAAAGGAAAGGCGCTGCCGCTGCGCTTTGAGGACCGGCGCGTCGGCACGATTCTCGGCGACGGCTCCAACGCCAACTACGGCGCGTTTTCCTTCACCGGCAGAAAGTCAGCGACCGGCAGAACCAGCGACCTGTCTGCTGTGGCCTCCGCGCCGAGCAGGACTGCCCCGATGTCCTGCTGCGCGGAAAAGAAGAACTGATCACTGGCAATAAGAAAACAGGGCCGCCTTTCGGCGGCCCCGCATTACAGCTGCAAAAACCGCGTTAATTAATCATCATCCCTATTTCCGCCGCCGCCGCCGCCGTTGCTGCTGCTGCGAAGGCGGGCCTGAGACGCGGTGATAGTGCCGCCGGAATAGACGCCTTCGACCTTGACCAGCGGGCTGGCGGCAAGGTTGGCGAAGAACACCGTGGCGCTGATCTCGTTCCCGGCGTTGTCGCGGAACCGGGTGGAGGCGTTGGTAACGACGGAAACCGAGGCCCCCGCCGGAACAAACCCTTCCCACTCGTCCAGCGGATTGATGCGGAAGGTGCCCGCCGCGGCGTTGATTCTGTTGTTTTCCGGGCGGCCCCGCGCCTCCGCCTCATTGACGTTGGTGTCGTCATCTTCCAGTTTGGCTTTGCGGGCTGTAAGCGTATTGGTGGCCGCGTCGTAGACTCCCTCCACCTCGACGCGCCGGGCTGTCGGCAGAGCGGCGAAGAACTGCTCGGCGGAGATCAACACGCCCCGGTCGGAGCGGAAAACCGTCGTGCCCGTGGTGGCTACCGTTACCGTGGTCTGCGTGGGAAGGAAGCCGCGAACCTCGGTGGCGGCAACGGCGAAGCGGCCCGCGGCTGCATTGATGGCCGACGGCGCGCCCTTGATCTCAGCTTCGTTCTGGTTGTTGTCGTCGTTGTTTTTCAGCTTCACCTGGGTAGCCGTGAAGCGGTTGGTGGAAACATCGAACGTGCCACGAACCTGCACGCGCGCGCCGTTCTGCAACTGAGGATTGGTGGCGGCACCGGAATGGAAGATGCGCGTCGCGGCGTTCGTTACTACCGGGAACGTGCGCCCGTTTTCCTGGTTCAGCGTAAAGGTGAAGTCGGGCGAGGTTCCTGAGAGGCCGGCAACGGTTCCGTTGAAGGTGCGGTGCTCCTGGCGGCCCGGATTGTTCAGACCGTTCTTCTCTCCTTCGCGCAGAACCGGCACCACCTTGCCATTCACGACGGTGAAGCTGGCGAGGTCGAAATCAATTACGAGGTCGTCCGTGCCCGAACCCAGGTTGCGCGGGCTGGAGAGCGGAAATACGATGATCGGACGGCCACTGCCGTCGCGCGCCACGGCGTCGGCGACCGGCGTGCTTTGACCGGCGGCGGCCCCGGTCGGGAACAGTATGAACGTGCTGCCTGTAGTGACGCGAACCTGGGTGTGGGTGCGGGACTGCACGGCGGCGTTGCTCAACAGAGCGAAGCGCGAGCCGGACGCATCACGCAGTGTCTTCAGGTCGATCTCGACGCCGGTCGGGTCATCGAAGATGGTTTCCGCCGTTCCGGCGGCGTCCAGCAGCTCGACCCGGTGCAGCCTGACCCACACATGGTCGTAATCATCGTTAAAGGCATCGGTGACGAATACACCCAGCGGCCCGGTTCCGCCGTTGGGACCGGGGGTGCTTCCGCCCCCGCCGCCGCATCCGGCGGCGACCAGAGCCGTGAACAAAACAAACACCATCGCGAACTTCCGCATCAGGTACCTCCTCGCTTCGTTGTGAAAGCGGATATGTCTCACCCTTGAGTAGTCGCGCAATCCGCAGGAGAAAGTCGGATGCGCCCGACAGGTCCAAGAATAAGACACCTATCAATTAAAACCCTTCAATCGACTGCGCGATTTCAGTAACTTTCGGCAATTTGACGGGGAGCAGGCGGTGTGGTAAAATTCATTCCCCCTTGAGACAGGGAGCGTTTTGTCGTGGCAGCGTGGCCGCCTAACAACGCGAGTAAGCGCCGCGAGCCTTTATCGCGCGCATCGTCGGCATATCCTGTTAGGAGCACGTTTTGTCCAACCCGAAACCGACCCGTCAAGAAGCAGTTGTCCCTCAGGGCCTTTATGAATCGCGATTCGAGCATGACGCCTGCGGCGTCGGCTTCGTTGCCAGTATCAAAGGTGAGCGCACCCACCAGATCGTGCGGATGGGTTTACAGGTTCTGGAAAACCTCGTCCATCGCGGCGCGACCGGCTGCGACCCGGAAACCGGCGACGGCGCGGGAATCCTTCTGCAAGTCCCCGATGCCTTTCTGCGGCGGGCATGCGCCGCAAGCGGCATAAACCTGCCCGCGCCGGAACACTACGGCGTCGGTATGGTCTTTTTGCCGCAGGATACCGAGGCGCGCGCGTTCTGCGAGCGCCTTATCGAGCAGGTTGCCGAGCGCGAAGGGCAGGCGTTCCTGGGCTGGCGTGATGTTCCCGTAGACGATACAAAGATCGGTCCCCTGGCGCGCAGCGTGGAGCCGGTATTCCGACAGTTTTTCATCGGGCGCGCGGAAAATATCGCAGACACGAACCATTTCGAGCGCAAGCTGTATGTGATTCGCCGGGTAATCGAGAATGAGGTTGAGGAAGCGGGGCTGGAGGAGCCGAATCAGTTCTACATCCCGTCGCTGTCGGCTCGCACGATTGTTTACAAAGGGCTGCTGCTGGCCCATCAGATTCCGGCCTTTTACTGCGATCTGAACGACGAGACGCTGGTGAGCGCGATTGCGATGGTGCATCAGCGGTTTTCCACCAACACGTTCCCGACCTGGCCGCTCGCCCATCCGTACCGCTTCCTGTCGCACAACGGCGAGATCAACACTCGCCTGGGCAACCGCAACTGGATGCGCGCCCGGCAGGGTAATGTCACGTCGGATGTCTTAGGTGACGACCTGCCCAAGCTGTTTCCGCTCGTCACCATGACCGATAAGTGGTCCGACTCGGCGACGCTTGATAATGCCGTAGAGCTTCTGGTCAACGGCGGGCGCAGCCTTGCCCACGCCATGATGATGCTGATACCCGAAGCGTGGAGCGGCAACGACCTGATGGACCGCGAGCGCAAGGCGTTTTATGAGTACCACGCCTGTATGATGGAACCATGGGACGGCCCGGCGGCGGTCGCCTTTACGGACGGACGCCAGATCGGGGCCGTTCTCGACCGCAACGGCCTGCGGCCCGCCCGCTACACCGTCACCAAAGACGATCTGGTGGTAATGGCCTCGGAGACGGGCGTTATCGAGTTCGCGCCGGAAGATGTGGTGGAGCGCGGGCGGCTTCAGCCCGGCAGGATATTCCTGGTGGACACGGAAGCGGGCCGCATTCTGCCCGACGAAGAGGTGAAGAGGGATATTTCGCGCCAGCAGCCCTATGGTCAATGGCTGGAGGAGAACCGGGTCGATCTGGCCGCGCTGCCCGAACCCGCCCATGTCCATTCTACCAACCATGACACGGTTCTGGTGCGCCAGAAGGCATTCGGCTACACGAACGAAGACCTGCGTATCCTGATGGCCCCGATGGCGGAAGCGGGTGAAGAGACGGTCGGCTCGATGGGTACGGACACGCCGCTTTCCGTGCTGTCGCATCTGCCGCAGCCGCTGTACACCTACTTTAAGCAGCTATTCGCCCAGGTCACGAACCCGCCCATTGACCCGATTCGCGAATCCCTGGTCATGAGCCTGGAAGGGTATATTGGCCGCAACGGCTCGCTTTTGGAGGAGACGCCGGAAAACTGCCGCCAGATCAAGCTGAAAACCCCCATCCTGACCAACGAGGATCTGGAAAAGCTGCGTGGTCTGGAAGGGCGCTGGTTCGACTTCCACACGAAGACGCTGTCCGCGCTATTTGAAGTTGGTCGCCCGGAAGGCGCGCTTCAGGAAGCGGTGGAATCCCTTTGCCAGCAGGCGGCACAGGCGGTTCGGGATGATTACGGCATTATCATTCTGTCCACGCGTAAGGTGGATGAGAAGCACGCGCCCATTCCATCATTGCTGGCCGTCTCCGCCGTCCATCACCATCTGATTCGAGAGGGACTGCGAACCAGCGTCGGTCTGGTCGTCGAAACGGGCGAGGCGCGCGAGGTGCACCACTTCGCGGTGCTTCTCGGCTACGGCGCGAGCGCGGTCAACCCGTACCTGGCGTTCGAAACGCTGGACGATCTGATTGCGCAGGACTATCTGCCGGAAAAGATCACGTCGGAGAAAGCCATCGCCAACTTCGTCAAGGGCGTCAACAAAGGCCTGCTCAAGGTGATGTCCAAGATGGGCATCTCGACGCTGCAATCGTACCGGGGCGCGCAAATCTTCGAAGCGGTCGGTATTCAGACCGAAATGGTGGAGCGGTATTTTACCGGCACGCCGTCGCGTATCGAAGGCATCGGCATGGCGGAACTGGAGCGCGAATGCCGCAAATGGCACGAGGACGCCTTCCCACCCGCCGAGCTTGCGGGCAGCCTGGAGCTGGAGCCGGGTGGGCAGTACCAGTGGCGGCGCTATGGCGAGCGCCACGCTTTCAACCCGGATTCGGTGGCGAAGCTGCAGCACGCCGTGCGCGGCGGCGGCTTCAAGACCTTTCAGGAGTTTACCGCGCTAATCAACGAGCAGGCGGAGCGCGCGGCGACGCTGCGCGGCCTGATGAAGTTCAAGCCCGCGACGCCGATCCCCATCGAAGAGGTGGAACCGGCCAGCGAGATCGTCAAGCGGTTCAACACCGGCGCGATGTCGCTCGGCTCTATCTCGCGCGAGGCGCACGAGACGCTGGCGATTGCCATGAACCGGCTCGGCGGCAAGTCGAACACTGGCGAGGGCGGCGAAGACCCCATCCGTTTTACGCCCGACCCGAACGGCGATTCGCGCCGCTCGGCCATCAAGCAGGTCGCTGCAGGGCGCTTCGGCGTCACCACGGAGTATCTGGTCAACGCCGACGACTTGCAGATAAAGATGGCGCAGGGCGCGAAGCCCGGCGAGGGCGGGCAGTTGCCCGGTCATAAGGTGGACGACTATATCGGGCGCATTCGCTACACGACGCCGGGCGTGACGCTGGTTTCGCCGCCGCCGCACCACGACATCTACAGTATCGAGGATCTGGCACAGCTTATCTTCGATCTGAAGAACGTCAACCCGGCGGCGCGTATCTCGGTCAAGCTGGTGGCCGAGGTCGGGGTCGGCACCGTTGCGGCGGGCGTCTCCAAGGCGCACGCCGACATGGTGCTGATCGCCGGGTACGAGGGCGGCACGGGGGCGTCCCCGCTGAGTTCGATCAAGAACGCGGGCATCCCGTGGGAACTGGGCCTGGCCGAGACGCAGCAGACGCTGGTAAAAAACGATCTGCGCGGGCGCATCCGTGTCCAGACGGACGGCCAGTTAAAAACCGGGCGCGACGTGGTGATCGCCGCGCTGCTGGGCGCAGAGGAGTACGGCTTCTCGTCCGCTCCGCTGGTCGCGCAGGGCTGCATCATGATGCGCGTCTGCCATCTGAACACCTGCCCGGTCGGTATCGCGACGCAGGACCCCGTTCTGCGCGCCAAGTTCAACGGCCAGCCGGAGCACGTCGTCAACTACTTCTTCTTTGTCGCCGAAGAGGTACGGCAGCTTATGGCCGAACTGGGCTTCCGCACGATAGACGAGATGGTCGGCCAGGTGGACCGCCTGGACGTGGACGAGGCCGTTCGCTTCTGGAAGGCGCGCGGTATCGACCTGTCGCGGATTCTGCACAGGCAGGAGGCCGGGC
The DNA here is from genome assembly GCA_030447685.1 of Armatimonadaceae bacterium. Classification (GTDB taxonomy): domain Bacteria; phylum Armatimonadota; class Armatimonadia; order Armatimonadales; family Armatimonadaceae; genus JAUJOK01. The sequence continues at coordinate 68,813 of JAUJOK010000014.1, read as the reverse complement.
CGGAAGTGCCGATCCGGTGTGTCACCGAGCAGGATCACGGACTGACGGGCGCGCTCGATTACGAGTTGATCACGCGCTCGAAGGATGCTCTGGAAGGCCGCGCGCCCGTCACGTTTTCCCTGCCCATCCGCAATCGCAACCGCACGGCGGCGGCCATGCTTTCCGGTGAGGTCGCCAAACGGTTCGGCGCGGAGGGCTTGCCGCCGGATACGATTCAAATCCGCTTCCGTGGCTCGGCGGGCCAGAGCTTCGGCGCGTTCCTGGCTCCCGGCGTGTCGCTGACCCTGGAAGGCGACGCCAACGATTACCTGGGCAAGGGAATTTCGGGCGGGCGTATCGTCGTCTTCCCGCCGCAGGGCGCGGCATTCGACCCGGCGGAAAACGTCATCGTCGGCAACACCCTGCTGTACGGCGCGACCGGCGGCGAGGCGTATCTTTCCGGCAAGGCGGGCGAGCGTTTCGCCGTGCGGAACTCCGGCGCGCGCGCCGTCGTAGAGGGCGTGGGCGATCACGGCTGCGAGTACATGACCGGTGGAACCGTGGTCGTGCTGGGCAAGACGGGCCGTAACTTCGCGGCGGGCATGAGCGGCGGTACGGCGTTCGTGTATGACATCGACGGGCGCTTCGGCGAGCGGGTCAACCGCGAGAATATTCTTCTGGAGCGGGTCGAGGACGCCGACGACAGGGCGACCCTGAAGCAGCTTATCGAGGCCCACCGCCGCTATACGAGCAGCGCGCGCGCCGAAGAACTGCTGCGGGACTGGGAAAGCGCACTGCCCCGGTTCGTCAAGGTCATCTCGGTCGAATACAAGACGCTTCTGGCAACGCGCCGGTCACAGGCGGATCACGAGTTCCTGGAGCGCACCGAGATCAGCAAGCAGCCGGAACCGGTGGATTAGGATTTAGCCCCCTCCCCCGGCCCCTCCCCCACGCTGTGGGAGAGGGGTGAAAGAGGGAAATGTTTCGTCAGGCTTTCCGTCTCCTTCTTCTGGCTCCCCCTCCCCCACAGCGTGGGGGAGGGGCCGGGGGAGGGGGCTTTTAAGGATAATAGGTATGGGTGACAGTAAAGCATTTATTACGCTTCAGCGCGAGATGCCCAAGCGGCGTCCCGTCGAGGAGCGTATTCACGACTGGAAAGAGATTTATATTCCGTTTGAGGAGGGTAAGCTGCGCGCGCAGGCGTCGCGCTGCATGGACTGCGGCATTCCTTTCTGCCATTCCGGCTGCCCGTTAGGGAACCTGATTCCCGACTGGAACGACCTGAGCTACCGCAACCGCTGGAAGGACGCGCTCGATTCGCTGCACGCCACCAACAACTTCCCGGAGTTCACGGGGCGGCTGTGTCCGGCCCCCTGCGAGGGCGCGTGCGTGCTGGGTATTAACGCCGACCCGGTGACGATCAAGGTGGTCGAGCAGAGCATCATCGACCGGGGCTATCAGGAGGGCTGGGTGGTGCCGGAGCCGCCCGCGCAGCGCACCGGCAAGACCATTGCCGTGGTCGGCAGCGGCCCGGCGGGGCTGGCGGCGGCGCAGCAGCTTAACCGCGCCGGGCATACCGTCACCCTTTTCGAGCGGGCGGATCGCATTGGCGGCCTGCTGCGCTACGGCATCCCCGACTTCAAGATGGAAAAGTGGGTGCTCGACCGGCGGCTCAAGATCATGGAGGAGGAAGGCGTACTCTTCCGCACCGGTGTCAATGTCGGCGTGGACGTCACCGCCGACGAGCTGCGCGCACAGTTCGACGCCGTGCTGCTGACGGGCGGTTCCACCAAAGCCCGTGATCTGCCGGTGCCGGGCCGGGAGCTGAAGGGAATTCATTTCGCGATGGATTACCTTCCCCGGCAGAACCGATTGGTTGCGGGAGATGAACTCCCCCCGGATGAGACCCTGGACGCCAACGGCAAGCGGGTGGTCATCCTCGGCGGTGGCGACACGGGCGCGGACTGCCTGGGCACGGCGCACCGGCAGGGCGCACAAGAGGTGATGCAGTTCGAGATTATGGGCAAGCCGCCGGAATCGCGCGCGCCCAATAACCCGTGGCCGCTGTACCCGTCTATTTTGCGCCGCTCGTCCGCGCATGAAGAGGGTGGCATGGTGGACTGGAGCATCCGTACGACGCATTTCACCGGCGAGAATGGGTCCGTTAAAACACTGCACGCCGTGCGCGTCCAGCCGGGGCCTGCCGGTCCCGACGGTCGTCCGAAGCTGGTGGATGTTCCCGGCAGCGAAATGGAGATCGAGGCCGACCTGGTTTTGCTGGCGATGGGCTTTGTCCACCCCCAGCACGAGGGTCTGCTGACCGATCTGGGCGTGAATCTGGATGCGCGCGGCAACGTCGCCACCGATTCCGGCTACCAGACCTCGGTGCCGGGTATCTTCGCGGCGGGCGATATGCGACGCGGCCAGTCGCTGATCGTATGGGCGATTGCCGAAGGTCGGGAAGCCGCGCATGGCGTGGATGCCTACCTGATGGGCGCGTCCCGCCTGCCGCTGACGACCTACAAGTAGCCGTTTCCACCGGTTTAAAAACGAAGCGCCGCCTGCCGAAGATTCGGTGGGCGGCGTTTTTTGACCTCTCCCCCCTGCCCCCTCTCCTAAAGGAAAGGGGGAGCCAATCTCACCAAAGGCTCTGCAAAAACGTTAGGTTTAGCGGAAGCATAGGTATTCCTGGCACACCCCTTTTCCTAAAGGAAAGGGGGCAGGCGGGAGAGGCCTCACGACTCGGCGATGGTGAGGCTTTGAATCTTATCGCCCTGCCTGATCGCGTCCACGACCTCCTGCCCCTGCGTCACCTCGCCGAACACGGTATGCTTCCCGTTCAAGTGCGGCTGGGGCGCGTGGGTGATAAAGAACTGGCTGCCGTTCGTGTTCGGCCCGGCGTTCGCCATCGAAAGGGAGCCGACCTGGTGCTTGTGTGGATTTCCCGCCGTCTCGTCGGCGAAGCGGTAGCCGGGGCCGCCGCGCCCGGTGCCGGTCGGGTCGCCGCCCTGGACCATGAAATCGGCTATGACCCGGTGAAACACAGTGCCGTCGTAGAATTTCTCCCGGGCCAGGAAGATGAAGTTGTTGACGGTCATCGGCGCGTCGCCGGCGAATAGGCGGCAGACAATCGTGCCGCGCGTGGTGTTGAACGTCGCCGTATAGGCCTTGCTCGTGTCGATGGTCATCGGCGGCGGCGCATCATACTGCTTGCTCATAAGGGTTTATTCCCTTTCTTTCGGTAGGGCCGCCGGTTGACGGCCAGTGATGGTGTACCCGAACCAGACCAGATTTGCTCCCTCGGCAAAAAGGGCTTGACACTTTAGTAAATGCTAAAGTATAGTAACTGCATGAGCCGTCCCGCCGCGAATGCCACCGTGTACCATGCCATTGCAGACCCGACACGGCGCGCTATTCTCGACCTGCTGGCGCGCGACGGCGAGCAGCCGGTGACGCATCTGTCGCGCCAGTTTGCCGTGACGCTCTCGGCTATCTCGCAGCACATGCGCGTGCTGCGTGAGGCTGATCTTGTCCGCATGCGGCCCGTGGGCCGCGAACGTTGGTACCGGCTGAATGCCGATCCGCTGCGGGAAGTGGCGCACTGGGCAGGGAACTATAAGCGATTCTGGCACGACCGGCTGGCCGCGCTCGGCGAGCATCTGGATAACGAAAACGAGACCCCATGAAAAAGACAACGACCCCTGTTGCTGCTGCTGACTGCGTCGATTTAGATGTGACCTACCCCCACCCGCCGGAGCGTGTGTGGCGCGCTTTAACCGATAAGGACGACCTGGGCAGATGGCTGCTGCCCACCGGTGATTTCGAGCCGCGTCCGGGGCACCGGTTCCACTTCCAGGCAGAGCCGCGCGGTGATTGGGATGGCCTTATCGGCTGCGAAGTTCTCCATGTGGAAGAGGCGCAGCGTCTGGCGTATATCTGGCAGCCGGAGCCGGACCAGCCGCCGACTCTGGTAACGTGGACATTGGCGCCGACACCCGGCGGGGAACCCGCCTGCGCCTGACCCACGACGCATTGAGCGGCGGCGGCCCGCAGGCATCCCTGCTGAACAGCGGCGGCGGTGAATGGGTGCTCCGCCTGTACGCCTGCCTGACGCCGCGATTCGCCGCCATAAGCCGCCCCCAACGCCGCCCCCAGCAGCCGCCGCGACCGCTGCGCGCAGCGGCGGCGGCGCGAAGACGGACGGCAGCCTTTACCGCAGGAGAAAAACAATGGCAATGATTCCGATGGTAGTCGAGCAGTCCGCGCGTGGTGAGCGCGCCTATGACATCTATTCGCGCCTGCTCAAAGACCGCATCATCTTTATCGGCGAGCCGGTGGATGACCATATCGCTAATCTCGTAGTCGCAGAGTTGCTGTTTCTGGAAAAAGAGGACCCCGACCGCGACATCGAGATGTATATCAACTCGCCCGGTGGCGTGGTAACGGCGGGTCTCGCCATGTACGACACGATGCAGACGATCAAGCCGGACGTGGCGACCATCTGCATCGGGCAGGCGGCGTCCATCGCGGCGGTTCTGCTGGCGGGGGGCGAAAGGAAAACGCGGCGCTCTGCCCCATGCGCGCATGATGGTGCATCAGGTATCGGCGGGTTTTCAGGGCACGGCCATCGACATAGACATCCAGGCGCGCGAGATTCTCAAGGCGAACGATCTGGTGGCGCGTATTCTCCACGAGCACACCGGGCAGGACCTGGACCGAATCAAGGCCGATATTCAGCGTGACTATTTCATGAGCGCGCCTGAAGCCGTCGAATACGGCCTGGTGGATGAGGTGATGGTACGCGGCAGCGAAACCATCGGCAGAGCAGCAGCGACGACGAGAACGAAGGACGATAGCGAGCCATCGCGAAGAAGCCTCTGGTAACGAAACCGCCCGCCGGTTGAAAACCGGCGTCTATGCGGCCTGCGGCCAACCGCCCTTCGGGCGAAAGACAGATGACCGCCTTATTCCTGGCGGGCACCTTTCTCCCGCACCCGAAGGGTGCTTGGCGGAACGCCACTCAGACGCCGTTTTCAACCGGTGGACTTAACGCAACCGTCACCCTGACTTGCTGTAACGCCGCCGCCTTGATCCCCGTATTTTAGGGTAGAACAAGGCAGCGGCGTTTCGCTTTGTATTCCCCCGCCGCGCAGCCACTTTGCGAGGTTTTTCGTTGCTGAAACTTTTGCGCGCCTATTGGGTGCAGGCCCTGGTATTCCTTCTTCTGCTGCTGGTAGTCTTCGGCATCAATATCGCCTTCTTTTATACCGACTTGCTCTGGTATCGTGAGGTCGGATATGAAAGCGTATTGTGGAAAATGCTGGGGACGCGGCTGCTGCTGTTCCTCGTCTTTGGGGCGGCGTCTTTCGCGCTGGCCTACATAAACCTGCGCCTGGCGGAGCGGTTTAGCCCGCCCATCGGGATCAATATTCCCGGCGAAGGGCCGGAGGGCGGCGACGTTTTCCTGTTCGACCGGGAGGGCAGGCCGCGCCGCGCGCCGCGCGTGAACGGGCGGGTGGTGCGGACGCTGTCGGATATGCGGCGCATCCTTCAGGCGGTGCTCGGCCTGGGCGCGCTGGGTTTCGCTATCGTTTCGGGACTGACCGCTTCGGGGCAGTGGGACAGCTTTCTGCTGTTTCGCAATGCCACCGCTTTCGGCGACGCTTCCAGCCCGGTGGTCGATCCGCTTTTCAACAAAGATATAGGCTTTTATGTCTTCACTCTGCCGTTTTTGCGGTACGTGCAGAGCTGGGTTATGGTGGTGCTGCTGCTTGTTGGGGCGGCAGTGGCCGTCGTTTACGTCTTCCAGCGCGGCATAGACACGGCGGCGGGAAGAACCTTCGTTGCGCCGCATGTGCGGGCGCACCTGTCGGCGATTGCGGCGCTGGCCCTGCTGACGCAGGCGTTCGGGTACTGGCTTGACCGCTTCGAACTGCTTCAGGCAGGCGGGCATATCTTCACCGGCGCGGGATATACCGATGTCCATGCCCGTCTGCCGATGCTGAACGTTCTCGTCGTCGTCACTCTGCTGGCGGCGCTGGCAGTGCTCGTAAATATACGGCAGCGGGCTATCCGCCTGCCGCTGACTGCGCTTGGTTTGTGGCTTGTCGCCTCCGTGCTCGGGGTAATCATTCCCGGCAGCGTTCAGGCGACGCGTGTGCGTCCGAACGAGACGAATCTGGAGGCTCCCTATATCCGGCATGCCATCAAGGCAACGCGCGCCGCTTATAACATCGACAAGGTTCAGGTACGGGAATTTCCCGTTGAGCAGAATCTGACCACCGCTGATCTTGCCCGAAACCAGGCGACGCTGCGAAATATCCGCCTGTGGGATTATGAGCCGCTGCTGGAAACCTACCCGCAGCAGCAGGTACTGCGCCAATACTACGCCTTCCCGGATGTGGACGTTGACCGTTATCGTTTCGGCGGTGGTGTAGGGTACCGCCAGGTGTGGCTGGCCGCCCGCGAGATCGCCCCGGAGCGCCTCGATGCGCGCGCCCAGACGTGGATAAACCAGCGCCTGCGCTACACACACGGCTTCGGCGTCGTCATGAGTCCGGTCAATGCCTTCACGGATGAGGGCCTGCCGACCTTCTACCTGAAGAACATCCCCACCGAATCGTCCGTGCCCGGCCTGACGCTGACGGAGCCGCGAATCTACTACGGTCAGCACGCCGCGCGTGCTTCCTATGTGGTGGTCGGTACGCGCCAGCCGGAGTTCGACTATCCCAGCGACAACGCGGGTGGCGGCAGCGGCAGCGGCAACGGCGGCGGCGACCGTGAAAATGCCTATCGGGGCAAGGGCGGCGTGCCGCTGCGGGGGCTGGCGAAGCTGGCGTTCGCGTGGCGGTTCCGCGACCCGACCCTGCTTTTGACGGGCACGCTGACCGCCGATTCACGTCTTTTGTTCGCCCGCCGGATTTCGGATCGCGTTCAGCGTGTCGCACCGTTTCTGCGCCTCGATGCCGATCCGTACCCGGTCATAAGTCCCAATGGGCGCGTGGTCTGGATGCTGGACGCCTACACGACGACCGACGCCTACCCTTATTCCGCCATCAATGGCGTGCGTGACGCTCGTGGGATGCCGCTGCGCTTGAATTATATCCGCAACAGCGTCAAGGCTACCGTGGACGCCTATGACGGAACCATAACACTGTACGCCGCCGATGACAAAGACCCGATCCTGAGAACGTACCGGCGTATCTTCCCGGTTCTGGTCAAGCCAATGGATCAGATGCCGGAGGGCCTGCGCGCGCATATCCGCTACCCGGAGAACCTGTTCGAAATACAGCGCCGCGTTCTGGCTGACTACCACGTCACCGAGCCGCAAAGGTTTTATTCACGCGACGACTCCTGGGACATAGCGCGCGCCCAGTCGGACATGGAGGAAGGCGGGGCCGCATTTGTTCCGGGGGCGGGAACGGGCGTCGTTGCGCCGTATTATGTAATTATGCGGCTGCCCGAAGAGCAAAACGAAGAGTTTCTGCTGCTGTCGCCCTTCACGCCGCGTAACCGCCAAAATATGATCTCGCTTCTGGCGGCCCGCTGCGACCCCGGCGCGGGCGGGACGACGAATGACCGTTACGGCGAGCTGATATTGTACCGCTTCCCCCCCAACCGCACTGTGTTTGGGCCGCAGCAGATTAACTCACTCATCCAGCAGGACAGTCGGATAAGCCCGCAGCTTACGCTGTGGAACCAGCAGGGCAGCCGCGTTTTGCGCGGGAACATGCTGGTCGTACCCATAGAAAAGAGCCTGCTGTACGTCCAGCCGCTGTACCTGCGAGCGAAAACGGCGGCGGAAGGCGTGTTGTCGCCGGTGCAGGGCTTGCCGATGGAAAGCGCAGCGTCGTCCGGTCAGGGGGCCGGTATCCCGGCGCTCACGCGGGTGATCGCCGCCTTTGAAAATCGGGTCGTTATGGAAGGCACGCTGGAAGAGGCGCTGCGAAGCCTTTTCGCGGGCCGTCCCGGCGCACCTGCTGCCCCGAATGTTGCCGCGAGTGGAGCGCCGGAATCCCGCCCGCCCGCAGGCGTCGCCGGGACAGAGCGGGACGCGCTTATCGAGCGGGCAGGGGCGCAGTACGAGCGCGCGGACGCGGCCCTGAAGCGCGGGGACTTCGCCGCCTATGGGCAGGAGATCAAAGCGCTGGGGGAAACATTGCGGCAACTGCGCGCCCAGCAGCAGCAGCAGCAGCAGCAGCAGCCCGCAGGCACTTCCACCGGAACCGGCGGAGAAGAGGCGACGCAATGAAAAAGAGATCCTGGATCGCGCTGGCGGCGGCTCTCCTTTTGTTCGCGGCGGCGGGCTTTCTGCTGCTGGGACAGCGCGCGCAGCCGCGTCCGGAAACCCTGATTCGCGCGGCGCTTCAGGAAGCGGAAGAGGCAGCAAGGAAACGGGATACGAACGGCGTGATGCGGCTTGTCTCCGAAGATTATAAAGACGCCTCGAACAAGGACAAGGAGAAGCGGCGTATGCAGTTGACACGGGCGTATCTTCTGGCGCGCGCGGGATGGAGTTCGATGTGCAGGTGCGCCCGCCGCAGGTCACTATCTCCCCGGAGAAGCCGAACCAGGCGCTGGTGATGACGACCATCACTGTCACAAATACCGGCACCGGGGACGCTTTGTGGGGGGGATGCCGCTGACGCTGGTGATGCGCCGGGAAACGGGACGGCGGTGGCTGGGTCTCTCGGAAGACGGCTGGCCGATGCGCTCCTTGGTGAACCTGCCGCGCGTTCGGTTCGCCTGGGGGGGAGAAGGCGGCTGGGGCAGCCTCGGCCTGTTAAAAATAAAAAAGCAGGGGCGCACCGGAATGCGCCCCTGCTTCCTGGCATTCGTTTTCGCCGTTATTCTTCGGCGGTGTCGTCCGTATCCGGCTCGTCAATATCCAGGTCGTCGGCAATATCAGGGTCCAGGGCGACCTCATCCAGCCCCGGCTCCACATCATCGGCGACAGCGGATACCCGCTCCGTGGTGGCCAGAGCAGGCGGCAGCGCCGCCGCAAGGCGCGGCGACTTCTGGCGGCAGGTATCACAGGTGAACTTCACCCGTACCTGCGCATACCAGGCCGGAATGGCCGGTATGGGCGCATTGCACTCGATACAATGCACCTCTTCTACGACTTTTTCATCCGGTTCTACAACTGTCATCAGTTCGGCCTCTTTATTCTTGGTTTAACGCCGTTTTTATGCCTTGGGGTTCCGCTTGCTCTCATCCTCGCTCGCGCCGTTTCCTCCCGTCGCGGGCAGCAGGCCGTTTATCAGCATCAGAATACCCGCCACCAGATACAGGACCCACTCCTTGCCGGACGAGACGCGGCCCGGATCGAAGACCATGCGCGTACCGGTAATCGCTCCGATGAAACCGATGGCGATCAGGATGGCAGCCAGAATGATGAACGAGTTCCACCAGCGAATTTGCATCGTATTTACCGCGTTTCGTTAAGCTGCGCGTGCCGCCATCCTCGCCTCAGCGGGCAGGGTTCGGCACGTCGCATTGTATCATACCGCCCGCTTCGGGCGCAAACCAGGCAGGCGTTTCCTACAAAAGCTCCTACTGGCGCGACAGCGCGACATTTCGACCTTCCCGCCGCCGTGCAAGAAGCGTCCCGCCCGCCACCAGACCCGGCATCAGGAACACGCCCACAAGCGGCACGAGCGCCAGCAGTCCCGCCGTGAAGGCGAAACCCATCGTGGCCCGGTCGGGCCGCACCAGCAGGCGGCCCATCTGCGGCCCCAGTGTATAGCCCCGGCGCAGGTAAGCGGGCGAGGTAAAGTCCAGCAGCCCCACCAGAGCCGCCGTCAGCAGGCCGGGAATCGGGCCAAGCGCCAGGGAAAGCACGAGCGCGAGCGCCCCAAACACGCCGTTCAGCAAAAGCCGCGAAAACGTATCCGACGCCTGCGCGCGGCAGCCCAGACGAACCGGTATCGGCGGCGGCTTGCCCGGATCGAGAATCTGCTCTACCGCCAGGCTCAGCCGCTCCCATAGCAGACCGGAAAACATGCCGGCCAGCAGCACGAAAACGAACGAGAACAGCACAACCCACAGAACTACAAATGCCAGCGTGCCCAGTATCTCGGCGGCCCACCAGTCGCGCCCGCCGGGCGCAAGCCCCAGCCACCCCGGCAGGCGCGGCACCAGCAGAACCCCGCCTATCACGCCGAGCAGAACATAGACCACCAGAGCGGTCAGCAGCGGCACAAAGCACATCGGCCACAAGCGCGGAGTCCGTGCCACCAGCCAGATTCCCTGTAAGGCATCCATACAGCCAACGTTCGCGGCCCACGGGAGCAACTCCTGCGCCTATCGGTTTGGGAAAGCGATTGTGGGAAGGGACACCGCATTGCCGCGTCGAACCAGAAAGAGTGAATTTCTTGAAGGAAAAACCGTTATGGCGTCTCTGACCGCTTCCGCCGCTGCACCGTCCGCGCACCGTCCGCGCATCGGTCTGGTAGGCTGCGGAGCCGTCGGCAACCTCCACCGGGAGCGGCTTTCCCAGGAAGCCGCCGACATCGTCGCCATCTGCGACCCGGATGCCGACGCGCTGGCGCGCATGGTCAGCCGTTTGCCGACCCGGCCACGCCTGTTCCGGTCGGAGCAGGACCTGCTGGCGGCGGGATTGGCCGAGGCGGTCGTACTCTGTACTCCGCACGCGCGGCACGCCCGTCAGGTCAGGGCCGGGCTGGATGCCGGGGTGCATGTGCTGTGTGAAAAACCCTTTGTGACCTGCGCCGACGAAGGGCGTGACCTGGTAGCCCAGGCCCGGTCGCTGGGGCTGGCTCTTTTTACGTCGTTTACGCGGCGCAGCCGGGGGCACGCCCGCTTCCTGCTGGCGTCGGCGGGGCGAATCGGCCCGCTATCGCATATCGTCATTACCCGTGCGCAGCCCTGGCGCGACCCGCACGGGCGCACCTGGCGTCTGCGCGCCTCGGAAGGCGGGGGCTTCCTCTGGGATGCCGGCGCCTCCATGCTGGACCTGCTGCTGCGCCTGGTGGATGCATCCGTGGACACCGTGGATGCCGAACTGCTGCGGCGCGGCGCGGAGGTGGACGTTCGGGCATCTCTGCGGCTTGCTTTCACCAACGGAGTCCGCGCCGATGTCACGCTCTTGGGCGATGCCACGGAGCGGGTGGAGCGCATTCAAATCTTCGGCGAAAACGGCACGGCGGGATGGCATCTGCGCGAGGACGCCCCGCCGACCCTCTACATCCGCCCCGCCGGTGGCCCGGCCCAGGAGGGCGACCCGGCCCAGTTCCGCGACCTTTCCCCCGACACTGCGTTCGTCGCCGCGCTGCGCTCCCGTCGAAGCTTCGGCCCCGACACCGCCCATGACCTGTATGACGCCGCCTCCGCCCTCCCCACCGTCGCCCTGCTGGAGCGCATCTACAGCGAAGCCGCCTGGAAGTAACGCCGCTGGGTTCGCCGCCTCAAAAAGCCTCCGGTGGTACAATGAAAAAGCAGGCTGCCGCGTTCGTTCCCGGCCTATCGCCGCAACGCGAGGAGAATCGATGCAGACAAGGGTAGCGACGACACTGGAAGACGTTTATAAAACTCTTTCCCCCAAACCGCTCATCACTCCCGAATTGCTTAGCGCCTATTATCAGGAGTCGCTGAACCGGGCGCGCGGTGGCACGAAGACGGAGCGGATGGCGCGTGGCCTGCTGCGCACGCACGGGGCGACCTTTTATAAAGCGGTTCTGGGGGGGCACTCGGGGGTAGGGAAGACGACGGAACTGGCTTACCTGACCGAAAGGGAGGAGGTCGCTGGAAAGTTCCAGCCTCTCTGGTTCAGCGCCCTGTCCGACATTGACCCCGGCGGTTTTCGGCCCTTCGACGTTGTTCTCGTCATGATGATGAAACTGGTTGAGGAAACGGCGAAACCGGTGCAGGAAGGTGGCGCGGGCAAAAGGCCGTCCGATTCATTACTTCAAGCCGTTCAAAATTGGTTCGCGACAGAAACAAGCAAGTTCACCGAGGGAACAACGGTCGGCGCCTCTATGGAAGCGGGTGTTGGGGTGAAGGGCGACTCCCTCTGGGCCGCCGTCATGGGTCTGTTCTTCAATGCCCGAGGTGAGGCCAAGTATACCTCCGACCGGAACAAAGAGGTGGTTGAGTACCGGCTTCAGCGCATCTTTTCGCTTATCGACCTGGCGAACCGCCTGCTGGATGAGTGCAACGGCCTGCTGAAAACGGCGACGGGTAAGGAGTGGCTATTCATCGGCGATGACTTCGAGAAGTCGGGGATAACTCTGGAGCGCACCGAAGACCTGTTCGTCAACTACGCCAACATCTTCAACGATCTGCGCGCTCACCTGATCTTTACCATTCCCGTCGCTCTCCTCTACTCCAACCGCGCCACGGGCCTGCCCTTCGAGCGGGGCCATCGCCACAGCATTCCCGATACGCCGGTTTTTACGCCCGATCACCAGGAGCATATCCAGGGGCGGCAGGCCCTCCGCACGGTGGTCTTCGCCCGCGTTGCGCCGGAGTTGTTCGCGCCGGGGCAGCTTGATCGTCTTCTTGCGGCTTCGGGGGGCAACCTGCGCGACCTGTTTTCCCTGATCGTGCAGGCCGCCGACGAGGCGCTGGACCGGGACGAGGCCGAAAACGGCACGATACAGGCAACGGACGTGGAAACGGCGATCAACCGGCTGCGCCTCGATTACACCCGCGCCCTGGGTGAAAGCCCGGACGACCGCGCGGCGAATATCACGTACGAGAACAAGGTAGAGCGTCTTAAGCGCATCTATGACGGAGACAAGAAGGCGGAAGTCGCCGATGCCGTGCTCCATTCGCTGCTGCGCGCCCGCGCCGTTCAGGAGTTCAACGGTGAGGGGTGGTTCGGGGTGCATCCGCTCGTTGTTTCGATACTCCAGCGGCAGGGCGGGATCGAAGCGAACGCGGAAGGAGTGGTTCCCGGTGCCGCCTGACGCCGACGATGGGGTGGCGGCAGCCGCACCTGCGGCGGATACGGCAGCACCGCCCGGCTCCGTAGCCCATACGGTCGCACGCCTTTTCACCTGGGCCAGACGTGCCCCGGAAGGGCTGGCCCGCGTCGAGTACGACAACGAGTTTGCCCGCCGTGCCGTGGTGGACGAACTGCGCCAGAAGTGTGAAGCCGCCGGTATTCCCTTCCATGAGATTGACCTGCCGGTGCGCTACAAGGCCGCCGCCTACGTGGTGGACTTCCTCCTGCAACGGCTCGAAGCGTTACCGGAACGTTGCCTCGTGTCTTTGGCCGGGTTTGCTACGGCCTTTGACCCAAACGTTCCACTGGTGGACTCGCTGCGCGTTTTGAACTTCAACCGGGATCGTCTGGCCCGTTTTCCGGTCTGCCAGATATGGTGGATGACACCTGCCGTCACCAGTCTGTTCCTCCAGGCATTGCCGGACCTGAATTCGTGGTTCTTCGTCCGCCTGCACTTGGCGGAACCGGTCGCCCCGCCTCCCGGCAGTGAACTGCTCGCCTTCTCCCTCTCCGACCGCGCTCTCGTCAACCTTGCCGATGCCCAGCGTCAAGCCGCTTACCTTGTTGAACGTTTCCGTAGGGCACTTGTGGCAGGCGCTCCCGTGTGGGAGGTAGGCCGTATAGCAGTTGTTGCGGCCAGCGCTCTTCGTAACGTCGGGGCCGTGGAAGAAGCGCGGGAACTTGCTGCCCTGCTAATTCGCGAGATGTCAGAGGTGCTGCTCGGGCCGGAATCGATAACAGCCTCTGAACGCGATACGTCCGAGGCATTGGATATGTGGATGGCGGCTTTGAACACAGATCAAAGCCAGGCGGGGCAAGCGCGAAGCTTGTTTAATATAGCAGCACTTTATGACCAGCAAAATAAATACGCCGCCGCAGAATCGCTTTATAAAAGAGCCATAGCCTTAGAGGAGAATATCTTAGGCTCCAATCACGCGAATGTTGCTATGAACCTTAACGATCTGGCGCATCTGTATGCAACGCAGGGCAAGTATGTCGAAGCGGAGCCATTATATAAACACGCATTGGAGATAGTGCAGCAAACTATCGGAGAAAAGCATCACAATTACGCGATTGCTCTTCATAACTTGGCGGACTTATACATCAGGCAGGGCAGACATGCTGAGGCCGAGCCGTTGATAAAACAGGCTTTAGAGATAGCAGGGCAGGCGTTGGGGTCGGAGCATCCTAATTTATCGTCACACCTTGGTGCCCTGGTAGCTATCTACTTTTCACAGGGACGATATGCTGAGGCGGAACCGTTGATTAAACGCGCGGTAGCAATTGCCGAAAATGCTCTTGGAGTTGACCACCCTAACGCAGTCGCCCGGCGAACAAACTACGCTCGTCTCCTACGCGTTATGGGGCGTGAGGCCGAAGCGGAGGCAGTAGAATCCCGTGCCGCCGCGTTAGGAAACGAGCATCCATAGCCATGTCCGTCCGAAGGGTTGACCTTCGGGTATAGCAAAACTCACCGTTGAACGAAACTACGCCACCGCCCCGCTTTCCCAGCCATCGCCTGATGAAGCGCATCTACAGTGAGGCGACCTGGAAATAGACGGAACTTTCCCCGGCTTTATCGGATTACGGAAGATAAGCAACTATGGCCGACTATTACGACGAAAACGATCTTTCCCGCTTTGCGGAGATAGGCAAAGAACGCCCGGATTTGATGGAGAAGTTCTTCGCCTGGTATGGGGCGACGCTGGAAGAAGGCGCGCTGACGAAGCGGGAGAAGGCGCTGATCGGTCTGGCCGTGGCGCACGCGATACAGTGCCCGTACTGCATCGATTCGTTCGCGCAGACCTGTCTGGAGACGGGTGGCAATACGGAGCAGATGACTGAGGCGATTCATGTCGCATCCAGCGTGCGCGGCGGCGCGGCGCTGATACACGGCCTTCAGGCGCTGCGCTCGGTCGAGAAAGTGAGCATGTAGAGTTGCCCCTTACCATAGCGCTGCCGGTTTTCGATGCCAAATTGGACGCAGCGGGACAGTTTCCACTGCGGGCGGCGGAGATAAACACGCTTCAGGTCAATGTCGGCAAGCGGTGCAACCAGGCGTGCAAGCATTGTCATGTAGAAGCCGGGCCGAACCGCACTGAGGAGATGGCGCGCGAAACGGCGGAACTGGTTATCGACGCGCTGCGCCGCTGCCCGCAGATCGCTACCCTCGATATTACCGGCGGCGCCCCGGAGCTGAACCCACATTTCGAATATCTGGTGACAGAGGCGCGCGCGCTGGGGCGGCACGTCATCGACCGGTGCAACCTGACCATTCTGTTTGTGCCGGGCAGGGAACATCTGGCCGAATTTCTGGCGGCGAATCGGGTGGAGGTCGTGGCGTCGCTTCCCTATTATCTGGCGCAGCGCACGGACGCGCAGCGGGGTTTGGGAGTCTTCGATCAGAGCATCGAAGGGCTGCGGCTTCTGAACCGCCTGGGTTACGGGCAGCCCGGCTCCGGCCTCGCCCTGAACCTGGTGTATAACCCCACCGGCGCGTTTCTGCCGCCCGCCCAGGCGGCTATCGAGGCCGAGTACAAAGCGGAGATGGGGAGACGCTACGGCATCGTGTTCAATAACCTCTTTACCATCACCAACATGCCCATTGCCCGCTTCCGCCATTTTCTCGAGTGTTCCGGCAACTATGGGCGCTACCTGGACAAGCTGGCCGCCGCCTTCAACCCCGCTGCCGCTGTAAACGTGATGTGCCGCTCACTGGTGTCGGTGGGCTGGGAGGGGACGCTGTACGACTGCGATTTCAATCAGATGCTGGAGATGCCGGTGGAGCAGAGCAGTCCGCGCCATATCAAGGACTTCGATCTCTATCTGCTGTCGCGCCGCGCTATCGTCACCGGCGAACACTGCCTGGGCTGCACGGCAGGCGCAGGCTCTTCCTGCGGCGGTGTGGTAGCATAACCCCTGGGGCGCACGCAGTCCGCGCCCCGGGGGGTTATGCTTCGAGGCGGGGAGATTCAGCTTTTGCGACGAGAGCGGCGGCGGCGGACGACGGCTATGCCGGGAACGACGGCACTGGCAATTAGCGCGAACGTGCCGGGTTCGGGAACGACGGTGGTCAGGGTTATACTGAAGCGACTCAGGCTGCCTGTGTCCAGAGAAGCATCGTCTAAAATATAAAGGTCGTAGTCGCCGTCGGCAAGCTGTCCGTTAAAGGCGGACAGAAACAGGCTGTAAGGCCCGCCGGGGGCTGGGGCCGGAAAAGCGTCGCTGTCTTCCTGGTAGTCCGTCGGCTTGAAGGTACCGGAGGAAATCTGCGTCTCATCCGGCAGCATCTGTGACCCGGCATCGCTGAAGGTCAAGTTCACGTTGGAAATATCCGCGGTTCCGCCCGCGTCCGACATCAGAAGAGTATTCGCGGTGCTGCTGCCCGCCTTAACCAGAAGGATGTTCAGGTCATTTGGATTGGTGTGGGTCAGATTTGTCAGCGTTACCGTAAGATTCGTGATGAGGTGATCCCCATTCCCGCCCACACTGATTCTGGCCGGGTAGGGATCGGCTGTGCCAACGGAGTTTGGGGATGTTGGGATCACGATAGTTGGCCCTGCGTACTCATAGGTAATCTGCGCCTGTGCGGCGGAGCACGCGGAGAAGGCGATGAAAGCTGCTGCCAGCGCAGTGGCGGCTGGGAGGAAAAGACGATGGAACATGCAGGGTGAAATCCTTCTTGGGCAGATGCCGGTTAGTTGAGGCAGAAAGAATATTCCGCGACACTCCTGCCCATTTCCTTCCCTGTTATCGCGGCAAAAGAGAAAATACCGTATTTTTACAGACCAGGGATATATTCCCATGTATCAGAAGGTGTCCCTGGTCTGCTGGGAAGCGCCGGAACCGTTACATCTGCGAAAGCAGTTCGGCCTTTTTCGCGTCGAACTCTTCCTGGGTGATTGCGCCCTGACGCAAAAGTTCGTGCAGTCCGGCGATCTTTTCGACGGCGCTGCTTACGGTCGGCTGCGGCGCAGCGGCGGCGGCGGAGGACGCACCGTTCTTGTCCGGCGATGCTGCTGCTGCTCCGTTCTTTTCCGCCTCCTTCGCCCCTCGCAGCTTGATATGCAGTGTCTTGCTGAACGAATCACGCAGGGAGTTGATTCCCGGCTCCACGCCGCGCCGCGTCTGCTTGAAATAGTCCTTGAGCGCGTCCCCGGCGGCCCAGGCGACCGCGCCCACCAGCGGGGCCTGCAAAACGAGCGACGCCACCCAGCCACCGCCGGGAATCAGGCGCACCAGACGCGAACCGGCAAAGGCGATTCCGAGCACGGAAGCCGTGGTACTGGCAATGGCCCAGCCCATCTGCCGCGCCCGTGAGGACGAGACGATAACCTGATACACGCCCGCAAGCTCGGTCACCATTTTGCTGAATGTCGCCGCCACTCCCATCATGTCCAGCGGTGGCGGCAGCACGTTCCACGCGCCGGAAACCAGAGCGTAACGCGCTACGATGCCGTCCGCCTTCTTATCCAGCTCTTCCCAATCCGGTTCCATCCACTCCATGTGCGTTGGTATCCTTAAAAGCGTTCTTTGTGTCTGACACGCGCCGATGTCTTCCGGTTGCACCCGCTCGCTCCCGACTCCACGCAGGTACGCGCTCCGCCGCGCCGAATTATCGGCTATATCCTACCCGATACAAGGAGTGTGACGATGGCGACACCGACCCTGTCCGCCCTGCCGGACCTGTCCGAAGCCTACCCGATAAGCGAAGAGCAGCGGGCGCAGTATCAGCGCGACGGCCATATCGTCATTCGAAATCTGGCCTCTGCCGATGAAGTTGCCGCGTACCGCCCGCACATCAGCCGGGTCGTCGAAGAGGGATCGCGCCACTACAAGCCGCTCCATGAGCGCAACACCTACGGCAAGGCGTTTTTGCAGATCACGAACCTATGGAAGCGGGACGAGAATGTTGCTCGATTCGTTCTTGCCCGCCGCTTCGCTCAGGTCGCCGCCGATCTGATGGGGGTGGATGGCGTGCGCCTGTATCACGATCAGGCGCTGTATAAAGAGGCGCACGGGGGGCACACGCCCTGGCATCAGGATCAGTTCTACTGGCCGCTCGACACCGACAACACCATTACGCTCTGGATGCCGCTCGTGGATGTCTCCGTCACTATGGGGCCGGTCACATTCGCCAGCGGCTCGCACACGGGCGGCTTTCTGGGGCACATGGCTATCTCCGATGAGTCGCAGGATCGGTATGACGATTTCGTCAAGGAGCGCGGCTATCCGCAGGTGAACACGGCGATGAAGGCGGGCGACGCGACGTTCCATAGCGGCTGGACGCTGCACTGGGCGCCCGGCAACGACACTGACCAGACCCGCGAGGTGATGACGATTATCTACTACGCCGATGGCACCCGTATCCTGCAAAACCCGGACAACGAGAACCGCCTCACCGATCTGCGCGTCTGGCACCCCGGCGTACAGCCGGGAGAGCCTGCGGTGAGCGACCTGAACCCGCTGCTGTACCAGCGGACCCGATAGCGCCGGGGTTATAACGCTATTGGATGGCAGGCACTGGGTTCTCTGGGACGGCGGGTGAGGATTCTGACGGCGCGCGACCGCCTGGGTCAGGCGGAAAGATGTTTATGGCAGTCTGCGCTTCGTCGCCTATCAAGAGGCCCCTTCGCCGCCGATGACGCCGGAACTGTTCGCCGCCTGTAAGAAAGCCGTTCATGTGGTGACGATGGAAGGGGAGATCCTACGCGCCGGGCGGGCGTCGCTGTTCCTCCTGGAGCAGATCGGCTGGCGGATCCCGGCGCGGATTCTGGCGCTGCCGCCCTTTATCTGGGCTGTGGAGTTGGGCTATCGTATCGTTGCCGCTAACCGACCCTTTTTCGCCCGCTTTCTGTTCAAGAAGGAGTAGGGCAGGAGTCTGCGAAACCCGGGGCGTCGCTGACTCCGGAATCGAAAAAAAAGACCGGAGCCTCTTGCAAGAGGCTCCGGTCTTTTTTACAGACGCGCTTAGCGGTTGGACACCCGGTAGTAACCGACCTTGCGGCCATTGATGTACTTGTAATAGCCGACCCGGCGGCCATTGCGATACCGGTAGACGCGTGAAATACGGTTGCGGTTATCGCGGTTCTGCGCCTTGCGCTGATCCTCGTACTTCTTCGCGGAATAGGCCGCGCCCGCACCCAGAATGATCGCGTTGGTCTTTTTGCCCTTGATCGCCTGGTGAACGGCAGCAGCGCCCAGGCCGATACCCAGGTTCCGCATGTTGTTCTTGTCCCTCTGGCGGGCCTGCGCCGCCGCAGGGCCTGCCAAGGCCAGCGTCATCGCTACCGACAGACCAGCCGCCAGTAGAGCGGTGAATTTTCGATACATGGTTTTGCAAACCTCCTCATGATTCTGTGAAGCTTTTGGGCGGGTATACGATATAAGCGCAGCGAACACCCGCGTCTCCACTTGGTGCGCTGTTCTATTCTTCCCCTATCCCAGCCTATTTAATCACTATAAAATACCAGGTTTTAGGTAAAGAAGTTCCCGCCGGGAACCCTTGCGCGGATAACTGCTGGTTTTTGGAAGGGCGACGTCAAAGGCGTTAACTCTTCTTCTCTTTTATTGTACCGCTGTGCTATAATGGGGCAACGCTGATGCGCGACTTTGTGGACACACTGCCGCTACGTCTTGCCGCGGTGGTAGCCGTTCTGGTCGGCACGGTCTGTTTGTGGAACGGCTTCGACCTTTGGGAGTCGGCGCAGCGTATCGGCATCACCTTTGTCGTGCTGCTTCTGGCGGGCCTCGTGGTGCGCCGGGTGATATTGCCGCATTTGAGCGCTGCCGCAGATGGGAAGCCGATTGCCGGAGACGAGGATGCTGCTGCTTCCACAACGGTTTCCGATGCGCCCGTTACGGGCAAAAACGTGAACGTGATCACCCCGGGCACCCCGATTGCGGACCTGCTGCGGGATGACAAGGCGGATGAGTAACACACGAAAGCCGACGTATGCCCCTTCGAACCATGGAAGACGCCTGGCGGCGCTTTAAAAAAAATAATGACCAGAAGGCTCGTGAGTCTATCATTGACAACTACGCCTATCTTGTCAAAATAACCGCCGGTCGTGTCGTGGCGAACCTTCCCCCGAATCTGGAGCGCGAAGACCTGTACACGGCGGGTTCCATGGGACTGATCAAAGCCGTGGATCAATTCGATCCGGGGCGTCAAGTCAAGTTCGAAACCTATGCTATCGCGCTGATTCGCGGCGCGATCCTGGAATCGCTGCGTGAAGAAGACTGGGTGCCCCGGTCGGTGCGCGAGCGCGCTAAAACTCTGGAGCGTACGTTTTCGCATATCGAATCCACAACGGGCGCTCCCGCCAGCGAAGAGCAGGTCGCCGGCCACCTGGGCATCTCCCAGGACGATCTGGCGAAGCTCATGTCGGACACGGGCCGCACCAGTGTTCTTTCGCTGGATGACCTGCTTCTGGGCGGCGAGGGATCGGAAAACCTGCACCTTTCCGATGTGCTTCCCGACGATGCTGCGAACACCGCCGGTGACGCCGAAATACGCGAACGGATCCGCCAACTGGGTAAGGCCATCGACCGCCTTCCCGAGCGCGAGCGTCTGGTGATCGCGTTGTACTACTACGAAGGACTGACCTTCAAGGAGATCGGCAAGGTGCTGACGGTATCGGAATCGCGGGTTTATCAATTGCATACGCAGGCGGTGCTGCGCATGCGGGGTTATCTTGGTCGCGATCAGGAACTTTTCCGGAACTAATTACCATGCAAATAAATCGTCTTCTGGCCTTTGCCGCACTTGTCGCCTTTTTGTCCGCCGGGTCTTCTGCCGGGGCGCAGGAAACCGAGCCTGCCACACCGCCGACGCCGCCCGCGCCCGCCACGCCGACGCCGCCCGCACAGCAAGCGCCGCCACCACCCACGCAGGAAACGCCCGCCGCCGCTGCCGCTCCCCGCGACAGCGCATTGGGCCGAGGGATCGCGGCGTTTAACGCCGGTGACATTCCGACGGCGACGCGGGAATTGGAAGCCGCTGTCGCCGCCAACGAGAACGACCCGATAGCGCTTTCCTGGCTGGGCTTCCTGTTGTTGAAAGGGGAGACCCAGGATCCCACGCAAACCGAGCGCGCCATTACGCTGCTGGAAAAGTCGCTCACCCTGCGCCCTGACCCGGCAACGCAAACAAACCTGGGCAGCGCGCTGTTGACGCTGGCAAACGCGCCCGGTGAGGCCGGAGACCAGGCGGCGGATCGGGCGATTACATTCTTCCGCAAAGTGGCGGAGGACCAGCCGCAGTCCGTGGAGGCGCGCATAAACCTGGGGTCGGCATTGCGGCGTAAGCGAGAATACGGCCAGGCGGAAGAGACGTATCGCGAAGCGATTCGTTTGAGAGAGGCCGCCGGTCAGCCAGAAGACGCCCGCCTGTGGGCCGACCTGGGCAGCGTACTCCGGGAGCAGAGAAAAACCGGGGAAGCCGCCGAGGCGTATCGCAGGAGCATTGCCATTAATACCGACAATGCGGCTTCACAGGCGGCATTGGGCGAACTGGAATTGGAGCGCAGGAACTACGCGGCGGCGATTACGGCCCTGAAAAGGGCGCGAGAACTGGACCCGAAACAGGAAGCGGTGCTGATTAATCTGGGGAACGCCTATCAAAGAACGGGTCGCCGGGCTGAAGCCGCCGAAGCGTTCGATGCTGCCGCCGCCCTCGCGGCGGCGGGAACCACCCCCGACCCCGCCTCTATAGCCGTGG
The DNA here is from genome assembly GCA_030447685.1 of Armatimonadaceae bacterium. GTDB lineage: Bacteria > Armatimonadota > Armatimonadia > Armatimonadales > Armatimonadaceae > JAUJOK01. The sequence goes on along the minus strand of JAUJOK010000014.1, from coordinate 47,145 downwards.
CGCGCTTCAACCAGGGCGTGCAGCTTGCCCAGGTGAAACGGTTCAGCGAAGCCGCCGACGCCTATAAACAGGCCCTCGCCGCCGACCCGAATCTCTTCGGCGCGCATCTGAACCTGGGCTTTATCCGCTTCAACCAGGGGCGCGCCGCCGAAGCCGTTGCCAACTTCCGCAACGCCGTGCGCGTGGCCGAGGCGGACGTTGCCGCCAACCCGCAATCGCCCCTGCGCGCGCAGCTTCCGCTGGCGTTCCGCAACCTGGCAGCGGCAGCGAGCCGGGCGGGTGACAAAGCCGGTGCGGCGACCGCATGGCGCAGGGCAGCCCGCCTCGACCCGAAGGACTACGAGTCCCGCGCATTGCTCGCGGGCTATCTGCTGGGCCGGGGCCAGAGTGCCGAAGCCATCCGCCTGTACCAGGCGGCGGCGAACCTGCGCCCGCGCTCGTCCGAAGCGCAGAACGCTCTGGGGCTGGCATACCAGCGGACGAAGAACTACGATGCGGCGGCAGCGGCGTTTAAGCGGGCCATCCGGCTTGATCCCAAAAACGCCTACGCCCACAACAATCTCGGTGTCGTCTACGAATGGCGCGCTCAGCTCTCACTGGCAATCGCCCAGTACCGCAGGGCGCTCGCCATCAACCCTAACCTGGCCGACGCCCGGAGCAACCTTGCCCGCTTCCGGGGACAGCGAGCGCGTTATTAGTAAGACGGTGGGGGAGAGGAGATAACTCTTTTCTCCCTCTCAAATCCCTCCCTCATGCCGACCGTTGGACTGCTGATAAACGAGGACAAGCCGGAAGCGGTTGCAGCGGCGGAGCGGCTGACGCGGGCGCTTCTGGAGCAAGGCGTCGCCGTGCGCGCCGCGCCCTCCACGGCGGAGCGGATTGGCGAACTCGGCTGCCGCGCCGATCAGGCCGAGATTGCCGCGTCGGATTTTGCCGTGGTGCTCGGTGGTGACGGCACGCTGCTTGCCGCCGCTCGCACTCTGGCCCCCTGCGGTACCCCTATCCTCGGCATTCATCTGGGCCGGTTCGGCTTCATAGCTGAGGCGCTCCCGGATGACCTGATGTCGGCTACCCTGCGAGTCATTGCAGGCGAGGCAGGCATAGACGAGCGAATGATGCTGTCTTGCGCGGTGCGCCGAGAAAACGGGCGGGAAGAGCTGCCGCTGGGCCTGAATGATGTCGTTGTCAAGTCCGGCGCTGCCCGCATGGTTCATGTCCGAACTGCTATCGGTTCGGATGAAGTCGCCACCTACGCCGCGGACGGCGTAATCGTCGCTTCGCCCACCGGTTCCACCGGCTACTCGCTGTCGGCGGGCGGCCCGCTCGTCCAGCCGTCCGCGCCCGTGCTGCTCATCACCCCGGTATGCCCGCACACGCTCAACGCCCGCTCGCTTATCGTCCCCGATACCGAAACGGTTTCTTTGACATTGGTTTCCGCTGTCGAGCGGGATAATGTCATTGCGACGGTAGACGGTCAGGTAGAGGTTTCCCTGCACGCCGGAGACAGTGTCGAAGTGCGCCGCGCTCCCTACAACGTCCGCCTGCTCACCGTCGGCGGCCCTAACTTTTATCATAAGATACGCGCGCGCTGGCGCTACGGCGAGCGCCTTCAGTCCTGACAGAGCTTCCGAGGAGATCCTTCCATGCCGATCTATTGGACCCTCCGAGCCATTCCGGAACTTGCGCCTTTGTCCCGCAAGGAAAGGGGCCGTATCTGGCGCCTGAGTTATCCGAAGGCGTATCGGCATTGGCAGGCATGGCTTGGCATTGCATTCGCTGGTATTTGTGGCGGAACCGGCGTGAGCATCGGTGCGGCGCACGGCTTTTCGCAGGTCGGCGCTTTCCTTGGCGGCGGCATCGGTGGGGTCATCTGTGGACAGATACTGATGCACATGATATTGCCCTATATTCGCCAGGCGGCTGCCGAGCAGCAGGGCGTGGCGGGGCAGAAGCGCGGGGGCTGAAAACCAGGGGCGTCCTCTTCGCTCATATAGGCAAACTGTTTGTACCATCGTGTGCGGCGCGGTATAATGGGCAGGAATGCTTACCGAAATCTCCATCGAAAACTTTGCCCTGGTGGATAGGCTGCGCCTGGCGTTCGGGCCGGGCCTGAACATCCTGACCGGCGAAACGGGCGCGGGGAAATCCATCCTGATGGATGCGATGGCCCTGGTGCTGGGCGAGCGCATGGGTGCGGATGCCGTGCGTCACGGCGCGGATCGGGCGCGGGTCGAAGCGGCTTTCACGGTCGAGGACGACAACGAGCGGCTGCGCGAGGCGCTGGAAGCGTCGGGCGTCGAGTCGGAAGACGGACTGCTGCTTTTGTCGCGGGACCTTTCCGCCTCCGGCAAATCGTCCGTGCGGATCAATGGGCGGCCCGCGACGGTAGGTATGCTGAAGACACTGGGTGATGCCCTGGTGGACATCCACGGCCAGCATGAGCACCAGTCGCTGCTTGCCGTGGAGCGCCACGCCGATATTCTGGATGCCTGGTGCGGCCCGAAGACGCTCGAACTCAAGGCGGCAGTGGTAGAGGCGCATTCCCATGCGCAGGCGGCGGCGCGGGAACTGGCCGCGCTCAAACAGGACGCCCGCGAGCGCGCCCGCACCCTCGATCTGCTTCAGTTCCAGCGCGACGAGATAGACGCCGCCGCTCCCAAACCCGCCGAGGAGGAAGAGCTTCTGGCGGAGCGGATACGGCTGGCAAGCGCGGAAAAGCTGCACGAGGCGGCAGGCGGGGCATATGCCGCGCTGCACGGTGGCGGCGGCGGTGCGGCAGCGCGGGGACGAACCTCGTCTATGGGAGAAAGCGGCGGCGCTTTAGACGGCCTGACCACGGCGGTGGCGGAGATCGAGCACGCGGCGAAGTTGGACGAGCGGCTCAGCCCGTTGCTGGAATCGCTCCAAAACGCCCTGTATGCCGCCGAGGAGGCCGCCCGCGATGTTCGCACCTACCGGGATGAGATAGAGTTCAATCCGGAGCGGCTGGAGCAGATAGAAACGCGCCTGGATACACTGCGGACGCTGAAGCGAAAGTACGGCGACACGTTGGAAGAGGTGCTGTGCTACCGCGAGGAGATCGCGGAGCGATTGGACACGCTGGAAAACGCGGAATCGCGTATTGCGGAACTGGAAACGCTGTGCGAGTCGTCGGGCCGGGAACTGGAGGCGCGGGCTGCGAAGCTGACCGAAGCGCGCAAAAAAGCCGCCGCCCCCTTCGCCAAAGCCGTGATGAAGGAGCTTGCCGACCTGGCGATGACCGCCACGCGCTTTTCCGTCGCCGTGGAGCCGCGCCCGGTTACCGCCAAAGGTGCCGATCATGTCGAGTTCCTGCTTTCCCCTAACCCTGGCGAGCCGCTGAAACCGCTGGCGAAAATCGCCTCCGGCGGCGAGATCAGCCGGGTCATGCTGGCGATGAAATCGGTGCTGGCACGGATTCTTTCCGTCCCGACGCTGGTGTTCGATGAGGTGGATACCGGCATCGGCGGGCGCACCGGGAGCGTGCTTGCCGAGAAACTGGCGAAGCTGGGTGAAACCGCGCAGATTCTGTGCATCACGCACCTGCCGCAGATCGCTTCGCGCGGCAGCGAGCACCTGTATATCGAGAAGCGCGTTCACAAAGAGCGCACCGTCGTGCAGGTGACGCACCTGGACGCCGAGGGCCGCGTTCAGGAGGTCGCCCGTATGCTCGGCGGCGCACGCCTCACCGACACGGTTTTGCAGCACGCCCGCGAGATGCTGGCAGGAACAGCGGCATCCAACGGCGGATAATAGCCCCGTCCCTGAAGGAACGGGCTGTTCAGAAAGAAAAGCCCCATAAATGGGGCTGCTGAAATGCCTGCCGGGTAATACAACCCGCTTTAGCGGGCTTCTCCCCACGAAGCAGACCGTTCCTTTTGGGACGGGGCAGCTTATTCCGGCTCAGCCCGCAGCGTGCTCTTTTCCACCTGGAAACGCACACTGCCTATCGTAAGCGCCGTGCCTCGCAGCTTCGTCCGGCACACCCGCACCCGAAGGTCCCCCCAGACCCGGACGATAGCCGCATCACCACTCCCGTTGCTCGCCGGTTCCAGCCTCAATCCCGCTGTCCCGTTCACCGAAAGCGCCAGCGTCGCTCCGACCTGCCACCCGGCCTGCTGTACCAGGGCGCGCGGTATCGGCAGCGCGCCGTCCCGTCGATGCCGCGAACGCTTTGCCGGAGACAGGGCGCGGGGGCGTGAAGTCTTCCCTGTCTGATGAATCGTCGCGAGCGGTGACAGTGGGTTCCCTGCCGCGACCGCATCATCCAGACTGCGGGCCTGATCCGGGGGGACCGGCGGCAGCGCGTCCTGGCTGCGCGCCGTGTATTGCCGCTCCTTGACCGCGTCGTGCAGATACAGAAACGCCTGCGTCCGCTTTTTCCCCGACTCAGTCACCACATCGATCAAGCGCCGGTCGTAATCGTAATGGCCCATCGCGCCAGATGCATAGATGTCGCGCACCACCACTGCTACCTCGCCGTGCCGTACGGGAAAGCTGCGGGCCTTCAGTTCGTTGGAGATGTCGAGCGCGGTAAAAGGATCGCGCGACCTCAGCTTCGCCTCCACAGCCTCCTCAACAAGTGTCGTCATCGCCGCCTGTGCGCTGTCGCCGCCGCTCGTTGTCGCTGCTGTATTCATATCTTCCGTGCCTCCTCCCAAAGTAAAGCATGTTCATTGCAGTTACTCCGGCAAGCGGCGGCGATTCGGAAAAGAACAGCTTACAGAGGCGCAATCCGGCCATAGTCGGCGAGGGTTTTGAGGGTCTGGACGGTGATAAAGCCCTGCCACTCGCGCTCGGCGGTTTTCCAAATGTCTTCGTAGCGGCCCCAGGACCAGGCGGGCGACCAGCATCCTTCGGGGGTCTGCCGCTCGATCAGCCGGTCCAGATCATGTTCCAGCAGCGTATCCCCGAAGACAGAGGCCAGCGGCGATTGGGGCGAGGGCGCAAAGAGAAGCGGTGTTGGCGTGTAGCCCGTCCACTCGTCGGGGTTCCGGGGAACGATAACGGCGGCGGCACGGCGCAGTTTGTCCCAGGCTTCGGATTTCTGCGGCTCCGGCAGATTTTCCGCCAGACGCTGATAGCACAGCGCGTCATGCATCTCTAAAGCGTCCGGCTGCGTTTCCAGGTGGCGGAGCGCCAGATCGGTCGCCTGATACAGAAAATCTGTTGGAACGAGCGTTCTGTAGGCATGCAGATAGCCGACAATCTCCGCGCCGGGGTTCGGCTGGAAGCCCGGCTGAGCGGCGGCGGATTCATCGTATTCCCACCAGAAGGCGCGGGGAACATGGTTCACCTCCGGCGGAACTTTCTCCCAGCGTTCGCGCGCCGCATCGAAGGTTCGGACAAAGTAGGCGATACCGGTCTGAACCAGCGGCTGATTGGACGACGCACCGACATTTCGCAGATACTGAAACCCGACCGTGGTCGCCAGCGGGGACGACGCTTCCAGGCGAAAATCGGGTTCAAGCGAATGACCGAACCCGCCGTCGCTGTTCTGATAGGCCGCCACTGCCGCACAAACGGCGTCCGCCGCGCCGTCCGTAAAATAGTAGTCGAACAGCCGCTGATCGACGGCGCGGGCATGGCCCCGGACAAAGGCGGCGGCGTGCTCGAATGCTTCCCGGTTCAGTTTTTTCATCGGATTGCTGCTCCCTCCCGTGGGATTCGACGCAGCAGGCAAACAATCCTTTGCCTTTATCCGTCTTTCCCGCGCTCGGCCAGATGCTGCCGCACGGTTTCCACGGTTTTTCTGCCCATCCCTGGCACGGCGTCCAGAACACCCGCATCCAGAGCATTTTTCAGGCTGTCCAGACTGTCGATCCCGTATTCCTGATACAGCGTCCGCGCCATCTTCGCCCCGAAGCGGGGAATAGCGGTTATCTCCAGCACGGTGCGCGGCGGGTTCAGGCGGTCTTCCTGTATCGGCGCTTCCATCTTATGGCAGGTTCCGGTTTCGATAAGCTCCCCGATGATTGTCGCGATAGTTCCGCCGACGCCGGGTATCTCGCTCAGGCGTCCCTGGTGGTGCAGGTGGACAATAGATTCCGGGTGCCGGGAGATTGCATAGGCCAGCCGGGGATAGCGCGCGGCGTGCGATTCGTCGTAACCGCCAATAACGAGGAAGTCCGCCAGCTCCTTGAGCTTTTCGGCAATCTCGTCGTTGCGCTGCCAGCGTGTGCGGCCTTTTTGATCGATATACGAAGTGTCCATGTCCCGGCTCATCTGGTTCAGGCTTTCTTAATTTCGGCGACGTAACGGATAGTGCACTGTTCCCGCCGATAGATGATAAACTCGTTATGGAGCAGGCACAGGCCTTTGCAGCCCTGCACGGAATGGAAGCCGTCCGGCGCTTCTTCCCGGTAAACGGGCACCCGCTGTTTTTTGATGCGGCCCAGCGCGACATCGGCCAGAAACAGGTAACCGACACCGCCGCGCTTGCCGTCGTCCCACAGCCCGGAATACTGCGCGGACTTGGTGCTCTGGTCGGCGAAGTAGATACCCTTGCCGAACATATAACCACTGACGGGCACGTTTTTGGGCGCTACCAGAAGTCCGCGCGAAAGAATACCGACCATATTGGAATTTCGGGAGCCGTGGAACAGCAAGCGATTGTTGCCGGGCGCGGCATCGAAACGGGCGCGCTCGTCGGGAAGGCAGGCGCGAAAAACCTGGCCGACCTTGATGTTGAAGCCGTGGCGGGCCGACTGCGTATCCAGAATCTGCCGCGTCACCCGGCGCGTTTCCGGGTCGTCCGCCTCCATCGCTTCAATCTGCGCGCCGAGCGCACGGTACTTGCGGTCGGTCTCGGCATCCATCGCTCCCTGAACAAAGAAAACGTCGCGCATAAGCTGCAAAAGTTCTTCTTCCTCGTCCGCCTTCTCTATGCTGCTGATGGCCGCCTCCTCCAATGCTATACGCCTGCCGAAGCGGTGGGGGACGAGCGAGTAGTACTGCGATGACAGCGCCAGGATACGATCCTCGCGCCCACGCGCGATGGCGAAGCGCAACGCGCGCAGCTTGTCCGTGCCGCGCTCGATCTGCTCCCTGGTCAGCGCGCCCAGCGGCGTGTCGATGCGGCGCACCAGTTCCGTCTTCGATTCATCATAGATATGGTCGATAAAGCGCGCGACGGAGGGGTGCAGCGCTGAGGGGCAGCGCACGCCGCGCGTTTGGGCATAGCTATCCGCCGTCTGTGTTTGCAGCGCCTCACTGCCGACAACCGCTTTGGCGACATCCACCGGAACATAGCCTTTTTTCGGGCCGGTTTTTTCCCGCAGAATCCGCTCAAACTCGCGCTCCAGCGCTTCCCGGTCATCCGCAAAGCGCGCCTCGCGCATTCCCACCGTCCCGACACGCCCATAGTGCGTAAACAGGCGATATTTACCCGCCGCCTCATGCAGCTCCAGCACATAGAACTTGTTGTTGTTCGCCGTCAGGTCGGAACGGTTCAGCACGGCAGAGCGGACAACGGAAAACTGGGCGGGGAAGGACGAAATATTGTCTGTTTTGAGCATGGGTGTCTTTCCTTTGCATAAAGCCACGGATTCACCCTGGAAACTACGGTGCGGAGGGGAAGGGCGGAAGACAGCCTACGCCGGGCAGAGGAAAAAGTAGGGGCAGGCGGGGCAGTCATCGGCATCGTCGGGAGCAGCGGAGAAGACCTGAAGACGGATGCCCCGAAGCGCCTCGTTGTATTTTGCCAGGTGTTTTTTGCGCTGTGCAGGCTTGTCCGGGACGGGAAGCGTCTGCCCCGCCGTGACATAACGCAGATGCAGGATGACCTGCCCGCTCGGCGCGCCAGCCTGCTCGGCGGCTTCGCGAAGCAGCGAGTGACGCCCGCTCACTTCGACTTTGTCTTCCTTCGGCGGCTTACGGAAGGTGTGACATTCCAGCCGCGCGGAGTCGTGTGAAACGTCGGGACGGACAGAAAGCGTTCCCTGCTCCAGAGCTACAGTCAGCGTCTCCACTGCCGTCGCCGGATGCTGCGGCGGAACCGTTTCCGGTGGCAGGCTCGTGAGGATCTCTTCCGCCGCCAATCGATAAATCTCTTCGTGCGGGTGGGCCGGGTCCGGCCCCACCTGCGGCCAATAGGCCTGGAAAGCCGCCGCCGGGTTCGCGCCTTCTCCGGCGGCGCGCAGGGCATGTCGCACGGCTTTTTGAAACCCGCTGTAGGGATGCGTCTCCGCATGCGGCAGAGCGAGTACCCGTTCATAAAAGAAGCGGCGGGGGCAGCGCAGATAGAGTTCCGCATCACGGGCTTCGAGAGGAGCGGGTTGGCCCCCCCTGCCTCGGCCCTCACCCCCCGGCCCCCTCTCCCCAGCTTGGGGAGAAGGGGAGACACTTCCGGCACCCCCACGCTCGGAGGGCGGCTCAGATGCCGCTGCGCGGCTGGGGGCGGGGGGGGCTGCGTCCCACACCTCCCGCTGTAAACCTACCGCGCCGTCCAGGCAGGTCAGCAGCGGCGATGCCGCGGCGGAACGTCCGTTGTACCGCTCCGCTCGCGACAGAATAAGGTGATCGCGCGCCCGCGTCAGGGCGACAAAGAACAGACGTGTCTCTTCTTCGCCATCATCGGTTTCGGTTTCGCCCTCGGAGCGCGGGAGTGGAGAAAGCAACGACGGTCTGCCGCGCGCCGGAAACTTCCCCTGAGACAGATTCGGCACGAAAACGACCGGGAACTCCAGACCTTTGGAGGCATGAACGGTCAGGACGCGAACGGCATCGGACTCGCAGGCGGAATCCTCTTCGAAGGGCACGCCGCCCAGGCGCGCCATGCGCCGGATATGCCGCAGAAATGCCCGTCCCTGTGTCTCCTCGCCGCCTATGAGTATTGAGGCGCGCTCCTGGAAAGCCTGGGCCAGCGCCAGCAGACGCGCCACGGCGGCCCCGTTTTCCATGCGCCGCGCCAGGCCATACGGACCGAACAGCGCCTGCGCCAGAAAAGCTACGACGTTATCTGTGCCCGACAACTCTTCAGGCAGATCAGGCAGGCTGTGTCGGGCCGGGCCGTGCGGCTCAAACGCACGCGACAGCAGAATCAGCAGCGTCTTTATGTCCGGGCAGGCAAGCAGCCCCCCTTCCTGCTGCGATTGAACAGGAACATCCCGCGCCCGCAGCGCCTCCTGCATCGCCGCCGCCTGGGCGCGCGTGCGGCACAATACTACCTGCTGCCCCCACGAATAGCCCTCGTCCGTAAAGCGGCGCATTCGCCGGGCGATTCCCATGGCCTGCGCGTCGTCATCGGCGGCGACGGCCAGCACCGCTGCCGCTTCCCCGTCCCGCGAGGCATGCCAGAGGGGCGCGTCCTCGCTGCCACGGGAATGCTGCTGCTGTTGCGTCGCGCCGAAAAGCGTGACCAGGTTGGGTCGGGAACGGTAATTGACAGCGAGTTCCGTCCGCCGACCGGTAGGATAATCCGTCTCGAACGCGGAGACGTTGGCCGGGGATGCGCCGCGAAAGGCATAGATAGCCTGCCGCAGATCGCCGACCGCCCATAACCCCGCGCCGTCGTCTCCGGCCAGCAGGCGAACCAGAAGCGCGCCTGCCCGGTTTACGTCCTGATACTCATCTATCAGCAGATGCCGCCATCGCGCCCGCTCGGCGTGGAGCAGGCGCGGATTGTTTTGAAGCAGGCGCACGGGCCGCGCCACCAGATCGGCGAAATCGACTGCGCCTGCTTCGCGCAGCAGGTCCTCATAAACCCGATAAACCGCCGCAACCTCCTTCAGCCGCTCGTCTCCGCACGCCGCCGCGCGGGCCGCGAACTCATCCGGCGCGATCAAGTCCTCCTTGGCGCGGGTGATGGCGGAGAGAATATCCGGCAAAGGAAAGGTCGGGTCATGAAGATAGCGCAGCGTATTCAGTCCCAGCGTCCCGACGCGCCGCTCCAGCAGGGCGAACGCATCGGTACGGTCCAGCAGAAGCGGGCGCGGCGGCAGGCCCGCCTCCTGCCAGTAACGGCGCAGCAGGTCATGGCCATAGGCGTGGAATGTGCTGATAAAGGCGCGGCGCGCAATTTCCGGCTCTTCCGCCGCGATCCGTTCTCGCATCTCTTCGGCAGCGCGGCGGGAAAAGGTGAGGGCCAGCAGTGATTCCGGGCGCTCTCCCCGCTCGCGCACCAGATGGAAAACCCGCGCCGTCAGCGTCCGCGTCTTTCCCGTTCCTGGCCCTGCCCCTACCAGCAGCGGCCCGCGCTCCGCATACGCCGCCGCGCGCTGGCTGTTGTCAAGGGAATATTTGCCCCCTCCCCCCAACCCCCTCCCCCACGCTATGGGAGAGGGGAGGAAGAATGAAATACCGCAGGCAGTTCGGCCTTCCCCCTCCGGCTCCCCCTCTCCCACAGCGTACGGCGGGAGCGGGGAGACCGGCGCGCTCAGCGATAGCGTCGGCAGAGAGGCCCTCTTCCCAGAACCACCGGCGGAGCAGCGCGGTGGGCAGCAGGAACTCACGGGCGAATATGTTGGCTTCAATCTCGCCGCGCTCACGCGGGCCGTAGCCGACCAGCGTGGCCGTCTCCGGCTCCTCGAAATCCGACTCGGCGCACCGGCAGACGGCCTCCGTCCGGCAGACGGCCTCCGCCGGATGGGCCGTTTCGCCGTCTTCCGTGTGGTGCAGCCACAGATGGGCCAGTTCGTGGGCGATTATCAGGCGGCGTGTTTCGGGTGGCAGATCGCTGCGGAACCAGATGGCTTCGGCTTCGGTATCGAGGACAGCATGCGCCCCGGATAAAAGCGCATCATCGGGCGGGCGGGCATGGCAATCCAGACCCGCCGCGCGGATGGCGGCGGCAAGCGTCGTCTCCGCATCAGTGTCGCTGCTGTCGTCACCAAGCAGAGCGGCACGACGGCGGCAGGCTTCCTGCCGCACCGATGACCAGCCGTCGCTTGCCGCCGCCACGGATCGCTACGCCTCCGTCTCGCTCCAGCGCGCCCGCTGCGCCGGTGTCAGTTCCGAATCGGCGGCCAGAGTAGCCGCAAAATCTTCCCGTGCCCCAACCCGTGGAGAAGTGTCGGCGCGGTAGCTTGCGCCCGCCGCGAGCGTCGGCTGCTGCCGCAGATAGGCGGCGACCTCATCGGTGGTGCTGCCCAGCGCCTGCGCTATCTCCGTTACCAGTGTGCGCGGAAGCGAATCCGGCGCGAACAGGCGGCGATGCAGCTTCCAGAAGTAAGCAACCGGCAGATGCAGGCGCGCGGCCACTGTCTCGGCATCCAGACCGCGTGCCTTTGCCGCCGTCACCAGGCTGGTCAGCGGCGCGGCCTGCGCCTCTTGGCGGCGGGTGTTCAGGACGGCGTGCCCGATAGCAAGCATCCGGGCGTCCGCTCCGGCATCCTCTGCCGCGAGGGTGTTCGGCCCTTCCCATCGCTCCGCCGCCAGGCGTACCAGATCGCGGGCATATTGCGGGTAACGCCCTGTCCAGTCCGCCAGGTTCGCATCCGTCCCAGCCTGTGCAAAGGCGATCAAAACGGCCTCGGCTTCGTTATTTTCCTGTAATGTACTTCTCATCATCGATCTTCCTTACTTTCCTGCTCCCACGCTCTCAGCTTCGCTTCCGCGCGCCTCAGATAGTTGCGGATGGTGCGGCCCGTCACCCCGAGGGCGCGTGCGGCGGAAGGGCGCTCCGGGTCGTCGCTCTCTTCCGGCCAGCCTTCCACCCGGCATAAATAAAGGCTCAGGCGCTCATTTTCGGTCAGCAGAGCGAGCGCTTCCCGCTGTTCCAATAGTTCCTCCGGGCCGGGCCGCGTATCCGGAACGCGCAGCAGCGAATCTTCGGTTTCCCGCACCTCATCTTCGCGCTCCGCCCCGGACCACTCCTGATCGGCGGTGGCCTGACGCTTTTCGATCAGGTTCCACAGGCGGCGATCCAGGCAGACCCAGAAGCGCACTTCCCAGAACTCCGCCGCCGGTTCCCTGTTAAAAACGGCCTCGTAGAGCGCGGCAAAAAGGTCCCGCGCGCACTCATCCGCATCGTCGGGCGTCAAGCGCCAGCGGGCGAGCTTGCGCCGGATATGCCCGGCCACACGCTCGGTAAGCCGCTCGGCAATCTGCCAGGCTCTGTCTGTGTCGCCCTGAGCCTGGTAGGCGCGCAGGCAGTAGACCAGTGCCTCTTCTCCCACGAAATCCGGGTGATTTCGGTCGCCTATTTCGCAGCAGGCATACCGCTCCCGCTCCGCCATTGCGCATAGACGCCGTATCTGCGCTTCCGTATGCGGCTCACGCGAATAGGGTGTGCCGTCCTTACGCGCTCTTGTCAGGGCGCGCACGACAGGCCAGGCGTCGGAAGCTTCGGAGTCATGCGTCGGGTGTACTGCGGACATAGAAGAAAAACCGGAAAAGCCTGTTTAATGCGAGGCGATGCGGCGCGAGCGGCGTGCCGGGCCGGGTGCCGTGGCAGGCGCGCTTCGCACTCCCTGAACCTGGTTCTTACCTTCGCGCTTCGCCCGGTACAGGGCAGCATCGGCAAGCGGGATAAGCTGCTCCGGGTCACGCATATCTTCTGGATAGGAAGCGACGCCAAAGCTCATGGTTCTTTGTTCGGTATCGGCGCCGCCTTCGCCGGGGAAGGCGGCCTGCTCCATGTCGAGGCGAAGCCGCTCGGCCATGCGCTCAGCCTGGAGGCGGCCCGTTTCGGGCAGGATCACGCAGAACTCTTCACCACCATAGCGGGCGACGCTATCGACGGTGCGCGTGCTGTTCTTCAAAACGCGCGCCACGCGGCGCAGCACCTCGTCGCCCTGTGGGTGCCCATAGGTATCATTATACTGCTTGAAGTTGTCCACATCACAGAGAATTACTGAAAGCGGGCGCTCATACCGCCGCGCACGCCACACCTCCTCGGTCAATATCTGCTGGAGGCGGCGGCGGTTCAAAAGTCCGGTGAGTTCATCCGTGACCGCCAGAGCGCGCAGGTTCTGGTGCAGGCGGACGTTCTCGATGGCGCTTGCGACCAGATTAGCGACCGATTGCATCAGCTTCATGTCGCGGGGCGCGTACCGGCCCGGGTCGGTGTGGGCGAACAGGGCGACGCCGACCGTGCGCTCCGCCGTGGTAAGCGGCACCACCAGCGCCGATGTCATTTTTGCGCTTAGTCCCGGCGCGACGACCGCTCCGCGCCAGCGCGGGTCACTGCCGGCGGCAATGATGATGCCGCGCCGTCGCTCGGCCACGCGCCCCACGATTCCCTCGCCAAACTCCAGCGATTCCGGCAGATCCGTCCTTATTCGTTCCGGCCACGCGGCGCGAATCTCCAGGCGCGCGTCGCTTGGATCCGTCGCCCAGATAGCCGCTTGATCGAAGGCGACCAGATCGCGCGCCGCCGCCAGAAGATGGGCCAGCAACGCGCCTTCGTCCTGTGCCTCGACAGCCTGCCGCCCCAGCACTTCCGTTGCCTGAACCTGCTTTCGCAGAGTGCTCAGTTCCATTGTCGCGCGGATCGCTCCGACAATCGCTGCTGTGCTAATGGCAAACACCAGTAAACCCACCAGAAAATTGTCTTCCCGCAATCCGATCAGCAGACCGACAAGCAGAAGCCCCGCAAAAAATGTCGTGGTCTGTGCCGCCAGAGTCATCCGCACGTCCTCGCGCCGCGCGGGTGTGGCGAACCGAAGCGCCAGCAGCAAAGGCGCAGCGGTGCAGACGAAGTATAAAATAGCGCCGGGAACGAGAACGGCCAGAAATCGCAGATGGACGCCTGGGAGCGGCACTGGCAGGGAAAACAGATGATACAGAACCGCCAGAGGAGCCGTGGCAAGCGTGCAGAGAACGTTGTCTTCCAGGTCGTGCCAGAGGTTCTGCCGCCGGAAAAGGAGGGAGTCCACAACGTAAATGCCCAGCGCCAGAGTTCCCGCCGCCCACGGTCCCACCACCACGGTTCCCGCGCAAACCACCGCCGCGACAAAGGTGACAGGGCGCTCGCGGGTGGAGGTCACGGGCAAAGCGCGGGCCAGGAAAAGCAGAAGGCCCGCCAGCAGGTACCACTCTGCCGTGATACCCGGCGCGGGGTACAGCAGGGCGAGACAGAGCCACACCGCCCCGATGGCAGCGACGATAGGAAAAACAGCAGTGCGCGGCGACTGGAACAACATTTAGTGTGTCTCTCCTGCCGTATACGGCACGGGTTGTGTCCATTATAACTTATTTATGGCGGCTTGTATATCTCGGAAGACAGGAATCTCTGCTCGATTGCGTACTGTCACCGGAATTTGAAGCGAAAATGCTCTGCGGATGTCTCAATCACCAGAAAAAGAGTGACAAAACAATGGCCGATGCCGTATACAAGGCAAGGCGGCCTTTCCCCACACACCGCGCTCACAGCAAAGGAGTTAGTTTTTTGAACGGTTTTTGCAGAAGATCCCCCCGCCGGTTATGGCATACGCTTTCCAAAGGCGTTCCCCCCTTTTTTCTTCTCGGCCTGCTGCTGACGGCTGTCGGCTGCGGTGGGGGCGGCGGCAGCCCCGGACCAGGGCCGGGGACGGAACCGCCGCCCGTCCAGGAAGGATGGAACCGTGTAACGCGCTATACGGTCCCGCCGCAAAAAAAGTGGACGTTTCTGGTGTTCCTCAACGGCGTCAGTAACCTGGATCCCTATGCGGGCCTGAACATGAACCAGATGGAGGCGGTCGGCTCCACGGACGATGTCAATATCGTCGTCCAGGTCAAGAAGTTCAACTCGCCCCGGTACGATCCGGACTTCCCGGACTGGAAGGATACCGGTACGCGCCGCTTCCTGATACGTAAAGACAATAACCGGAATCGTATATCGTCCGAAGTTCTGGAGCAGAATAATACGGTGGATATGGGTAAGGCGGACGCCCTGAGAAAGTTTATCGACTGGGGCGTGGCCGCCTTTCCCGCCGAAAGATATGCCCTGGTCATCTGGAACCACGGGGCCGGGTGGCGCTCGGTCAAGGGGCGCGGCGTCTCCTACGATGACCTGACCGGCTCGCATATCGATACGATACAGCTTCCTGACGCTGTTCGCCTGAACGGGCGCAAGTGGGACCTGCTGGCCTTCGATGCCTCGCTCATGCAGATGGCCGAGGTAGCCTACGAGATACGCAATGAAGCCCGCTATATCGCCGGTTCCGAGGAAAGCCCGCCCGGTGAGGGCTACCCGTATGACCGCTTCCTGGCGAAGCTGGTGCAGAACCCGAACATGGACGGTCGGGAATTCGGTGCCCATATCGTGCGCGATACGATTGCCTCCTACGGAGAAAGCTCCTCCATCACGCACTCGCTGCTGGATGCCGCGAAGCTGGAAGGGGTCGCGGCTTCGGTAAACCGTCTCGGGGATGCCCTGCGCTCGGCGACGGCGCAGCACGGCTCTGCTATCGCTGCCGCCCGCAGCGATGCGGAAGAGTATCAGTACCCCGAAAACCACGACCTGCTCCACTTCACGGAACTGCTGATCGGCAGAGTAAATGATGGGGGGGTCCAGGCGGCGGCGCGGGACGTGCAAAGCGCCGTAGGCGCATCGCTGGTGGTGAACGTCAATGGAAGCGGTCATCCCAATTCACGGGGCCTGGCGATCTTCCTGCCGTCTCCGGCGCGATACCGCAGTATCGATCTGGATCAAGCCGATGGCGTCGGGCCTTTGTTCGGGAACCGTTACATCGACCTGGCCTTTGCAAAGGCTGCCCCGAACTGGCAGTCGTTCCTGGTGCAGGGGCCGCCATAGTATAAGCCGGCAGAAAAAAGGGAGGCGCGTGATGCGCCTCCCTTTTTTAATGGCACTGCCGCCGCCCTTTACGGCCTGGCGGCGGGTCCCACGGAGCTATTCAGCAGGAGCACCAGCACCGCTATAGCCACCGCCAGCGCGATCCAGGGTGCAGCCGCTTTGGCACGCTTCCAGAAGCTCTGTTGGTGTGGTTCCACGAAGGGCGGTGCCGGTGCGACACGGCCTGCCTGCACGGGCGAAATAAAGGAGATGGTCTTGTCGCCGACGCCGCTGCTGGGGTTTGCCAGAACGGGAGCTGAACTCTCCGAGGCAGAAGCAGATGCGGCGGCGGCTGTCGCCACCGGCTGCGGCATCGTGCCGCCCTCGCCGGGCAGCGCCAGCGGCAGCGCCGCCGCGCCGTGGTGGCCGTTCCCATTGCCGCTGCCCAGCGCGCCGACGGGGCCGTTGGTGGTAAGCACCGGATAGTAGTGGTAGTGGTAGTGAACGGAGTCCACCCGATCCGGATTCATGCCGTTCAAAACAACGCCCAGGATATTGGCCCGCGCCTTGGTCAGCATGGACTTGACCTGAAGCTCCGAGCCGCGCGGAACGTTGCTTGCGCGAATCACCATCAGGGCGGCATCCACGAACGAGGAGAGCACCGTGCAGTCCGAGAACGCAATCGCGCTGGGCGTGTCGAACAGAATGTAGTCCGTGTGCGGCTTGAGCTGCTCGTGCAGGGCGCGCATGCGGGGCGAGGCCAGCAGTTCCGACGGGTTGAGCGGCAGCGGCCCCGAAGGCAGAAGGAGCAGATTGTCGATCTCGGTGGCCTTGAGCGCCTCCTCGATCTCGCACCCGTCGGTTAGGAGCGAGGTCAGCCCGACGTCGTTAGTGGTATTGAAGATCGTATGCAGCCGGGGACGGCGCAAGTCGGCGTCCACCAGAATCACGCGCTTACCGGCCTGCGCAAGGGAGATAGCCAGGTTGCAGACCGTGGTGGTCGCGCCCTGACCGGGCTTGCCGGTTGCCAGAAGAAGCGATTTGAACGGGCGGTCCTGCGCGGTGAATAGAAGGTCGGTGCGCAGCAGGCGATATGCTTCCGAAACCGGCGAAAGCGGGTCCAGATAGGTGATACGCGGGGCGCGGTTCGGGTCGGGAAGCTGCGCGGGAATGATGCCGCAGATGGGCAGACCCAGCAGTTTTTCCACATCCGACGTATCGCGGATGGAGTTGTCGAGCGCATCCATGGCAATGACGAGGGCGACACCGAAGATCAGCGCCAATATCATGCCGTAGACAATCAGCGTCCCGCGCGATTTCGTTCCGCCCATCGGGCGGGCGTCCGCCTGGCTGGCGATAGCCAGCGTGCCGGCCAGGTCCTGCTCCGACATTTTAAGGTCTATCTGCGTAAGCTGTTCGTCTATCTGCGAGACAGCCTTATCGTAAAGCGCCACCCGCTTGCGCAGTTCGGTAAGCCGAGCCTGGGCAGCAGGAAGGTTCGCCACTTTGGCCTGTTCCTGAGCAAGCTGCCGTTCCGTGGTGAGCAGCTTGGCCTGCGCTCCGCGCAGCCGTGTTTGCGCCTGGGTGAGCCGGTCCTTGTACGTATCCCAGAGCGGGTTGGGAGTCGTGACGGTGGTATTGCGTGATCGAGCGGCGTTTAACTGATTCTGCGCCGCTGTCCACGCCTCACGGGCAGCCTTGTAATCGGGATGGTTTTCCATCTTGGCGGCGGCCACTTTGTCGAACTCGATCTTTGCCCGGGCAACGTCCGCGACCAGCGAACGAACGAACGCATCTTCCGCAGCAGGCATCTCGCGGGTGGTGGTGGGGCGTTCATTGGAAAGCGCCGCTGTCGCCTGGGAAACCTCCTGACGGGCCGCATCGACCTCCGCCTGAAGGGCGTTGCGGTCCGCGCCATACTTGACAGCCAGGCTTGTTCCGGCGGCCTGGTCGGGATTGAGCGCAACGACTTCAGGACGTCGCTGGTAAGCCAGCAGCTCTTTCTGCGCCTGATCCAGTTTCTTCTGCTGGTCCTGGCGCTTGGCTGTCAACTGCTTTTTCTGCGCGCCGAAGCTTTCCTTGCCCTTCTCAATGTGATAATCGATCAAAGCGACGCAGACCATATTGGCGAGCAGTTCGGCCCCGGCCTCCCGGCCATCCGTAGCCTGGATATTAATGACGCTGGTGATGTCGCGGGTGTTTTCCGTGCTAAGCGGCCCTTCCACCGGCTCGAACGTCAGATTATCACGAAGCAGCTTGTTGAGCTTCTCTTTATCACGGATGCCTTCCATCCATAAGGAGCCTTTATCGTCCCGCGCCTGGGACAGAGCGTCGGCGTAGTTTTTGTGCAGCGCGGCAATATCCTGGCGGATCTTTTCCCTGCCTTCCGCCACGGGCAGCCGTCCTTCTTCAATCTCTTTTTCCACCGCGCTGGCGATCAGGCCTTCCTGATGCGTAAAGGTGCCGTTCCTGTCCAGAACCGCCGCCACCCGTGCGGAACGCTCCTCTTCCGGCAGGCTCAGAAGCTCCGCCGTTTTGAAGCGCAGGGCAGAGTTACTGCGCAGCGTCGTAATAAGACCGGAGACGACATCCTGGCGGCTGTGGGCAGCGGTGTGGGTGTCCGTCTCGGCGGGCGCGGCGGTAAACCTGCGCTCATTCGGCTGAATCTGGGCGGTGGCCTGATACCAGTTGCGGTGCCCCTGAAGCAGCGAACCTATAAAGATCACACACGCCGCCGTCAGCATGATAGCCAGGATCAGCCAGCGCTTTGCGTAAACGAGGCGGTAAAGTCTCCAAAATTCCATGAGATGATTCTCTTCTTCTCCTGCGGGAAAACCGCGTAATACCACTGCGGGTAACCCTGCCCGTGGTGCGGAACGTATGGTTGGGAACGAAAAAACAAGAACCCTATGGGGGCGTTCCCTCCGCCGGTCCTTGCCTGCGTGAACCCACGGGACGCGCCCGCCCTGTGGGAAGGGAGGCACCCGGTGAAATCACCGGGCGCTCATCCCTCCCATTATACAGCCTTTTTCGAAGCTACGCGTTTGCCACCAGGCGCAGCGAAGCGTCACTTAAAGAGGATGCGGCAAGCACGGGCGGCAGCGCGTCCCGCTCGATACGGCATGCCTCCGGCGCGGACAGAACGACGGCGTACGCCAGCGCGTTTTGCAGTTCACGAATATTGCCCGGCCAGTCATGCTCCTCCAGCACGCGCAGCGCCTCCGGGGCGATTCCTTCCGGGAAACTTCGCCCGTTTTCGGCGGCGAAAGCAGCCAGAAAGTGCTCCGCCAAGGGCGCAATATCTTCCCGGCGCTCGCGCAGCGACGGCAGCGTGACCGGCACGACGCACAGCCGGTAATACAGGTCGGCGCGGAATGTCCCTTCCTGAACGGCTTGCCACAGATCGCGGTTGGTCGCCGCCACCACGCGCACGTCCACGGGAACCGTCTTTACACCGCCGATGCGGGCCACCTCGCGCTCCTGAAGCGCCCGGAGCAGCTTGACCTGCGTGATATGCGGGATGTCGCCGATCTCATCCAGAAACAGCGTGCCGCCATGGGCCAGCTCGAAACGGCCCGGCTTGGCGGCCAGCGCGCCCGTGAACGCCGACTTTTCATGCCCAAACAGCTCCGACTCCAGCAGCGTGTCCGGCAGCGCGGCGCAGCTTACGGCCACAAACGGCCCCTTCCGGCGCGGCGACGCCTCGTGCAGCAGGCGCGCCGCCACCTCCTTGCCGGTGCCGGACTCGCCCAGAAGCAGCACCGTGACTTTCGATGCCGCCGCCGCTATCAGCCGCTCCTTCATCTTGCGGGTCGCGGGCGCATCGCCCACCAGAGAACGACCGACGCCGCTGCTGTCCGCGCGCGCTCCGGCCCGACCGGCGGCGGCAGGCGAAGCGGCGCGACTTGCGGACGGGGCGGCAGACGGCGTGGATACCTCTTCCGCCGACGCTTCCAGGGCGCGCTTTACGGTCGCGCGAACCTGCTCCACATCGAACGGCTTCGTGATGAAATCGAAGGCTCCCAGGCGCATGGCATCCACTGCCGAGCGCACGGTTCCATGTCCCGAAATCAAGAGCGCGCGAACGTCCGGGTGCTCTTTACGCACCGCTCCGAGCACTTCCAGCCCGCTCATGTCCGGCATCAGGAAATCGGTGACGAGCAGGTCGACGGTCTGCTCTTTGGCGGCCCGCACCGCCTCGCGGCCCCCGCTGGCGATAAGGACATTGTAGCCGTCGCGCGTCAGCACGGCTCCCAGTACGCGCCGCAGATTCGGCTCGTCATCTACAACCAGGATGGTGGGCGCACCGGCTATTGGCATCTCCGACTCAGACATTCGCTGTTTCCTTTATTTTTCTTGCGTTCCCGGCAGGCGCAGGGCGAAACGCGCGCCGCCGCCGCCGGGGGCGTTTTCCGCCGTAATGGTTCCGCCGTGCGCCTCGACCACCTGGCGCACCTGCGCCAGGCCCAGGCCGGTGCCGCGCGCTTTGGTGGTAAAGAACGGCTCCCACAGGCGCTCTCGAATCGCCTCCGGGATTCCCGGCCCCGCATCCTGCACCGTCAATTCGTACTGGTTCCCGTCGGGAACCGCGTGAACGGAGACGGAAAGGCGACCGCCTTCCGGCATCGCCTGCGCCGCGTTCAGCAGCAGATTGCGAAGCGCACGCCCCACCTGTCCGGCGTCCGCGTCCGTCCAGGCCGGGGTCGCATACGACTCCTGCACAGTGATGTTGCCCTTTTCCAGCTCCGCCCGCAGAAAGTCCACCTCCCCGCGCGTGATGGCGACCAGATCGCAGCGCTCGCGGTGCGGCAGCGGCGGGCGCGCGAACTCCAGCAGGTCGGTGGTCATGCTTCCCAGCCCGTTGACCTCCTCGACCACGATATTGAGGAAATCGCGCACGGTGGCGTCTTCCGCATCCGCGCAGTCCGCAATCAGGTACTGCGCCGCCGCCTTGATCGAGCTAAGCGGATTACGCAGTTCATGCGCCACGGTTGCCGCCAACTGTCCCAGCGCGGCCAGGTTCGCCGTGCGCGCCATCTCCCGCTCCAGCGCCGCTGCCTCGCAGCCGGCCCGCGTCAAATCCGCAAACAGCCGCGCATTTTCAATCGCCACGGCAACATGATCGACAAACAGGCTGAGCGTTTCCAGCATCTCCGCGCCGAACCGCCCGCTGCCCGGCGTCACGTCCGCCAAGCGTTTCCAGCATCTCCGCGCCGAACCGCCCGCTGCCCGGCGTCACGTCCGCCAGCACCACGGCGGCGCACAGGCTCTGCACCAGCACCGGCGCGACTACGCCACAGGTGACACCCAGGCTGTGGACGAACCGGGCCACTTCGGCATCTTCCGCCGCGATGTCGGCAATCAGGCGCGGCCCGCGCAGATCGCACAGCCCCGGCGGCAGGCGCAGCGCGTTCGCGGGCAGGCTGTGCGCCCCGCGCCGGAAGCCACGTCCGGCGGCCAGCGTCCACGTCTCGCCTTCGTCCTCGCGCCGCCACACCTGGCACCGCTCGAACCCGATTACCTCCTGCACCCCTTCCGCAAGCTGCCGCAGCAGCGCCTCTTCGGGCAGGCGGGCGCGTATCGCCTCGGCCACCTGGCCCAGCGCGGCCAGTTCCTGGTCTCGCCGCGCTCGCTCCGCCCGCAAACGCACCTGTGCGACAACCGAGCCTGCCTGCGCGGCGAACAGCGAAAAGACCCGCAGGTCGGCCTCCGTGAACGGCGGGGCCGGAACCAGCCGCGACAAACACAGCACCCCCAATACTTCGCCGTCAGCGGCCATCAGTGGGGCGCACAGCGCGCTCGCCACGTCGGGCCGCGCCTGAACGTCGCCGCTTCCCGCAGCCAGCAGCGGGTGGTTCATCGGGTCGCCGCCCAGCAGCACCGGCTGCCCGGTCGCCGCCACCCGCCCAGCGATTCGCTCGCCCACCAGAAGCCGCGTCGATTCCGCCACATCCTGCGGCAGGCCCACCGATGCCGCCACGGTCATCGCGTCGCCCAACCGCTCGCGCATCAGCAGCGAGCAGGTATGCGCGTCCATCGCCGCCGCCGCCCGCTCGGCCAGCATTTGCAGCAGGCGATCCACCGCCGTATAGGGAACCGCCCGCCATAGCTCGTACAGCGCCGCAAGCTGCCGCTCGCGCCGCTCGCCTTCCGATGCGCCCCGATCTGAAGCGCCTCCGGCAGCCGCCGCTGCGAAATTCTGCTCCTCCGCCTCACGAGACGGCAAATTGGGTGTAGTAGAATTCATCCGCATTCCCGCATCCATTCCTGCATTATGGCAAAGCGGGCCGCTGAACATAGGGACAGCCGCTTTTTTTACCTGCCGCGCCCGGTTTGCCGCGCCGCCGCGCCCCGCGCTATAATGGGTCGGGATGCAACATCTATGCCGAAAGGATTGCCAGGGTTGACCGATGACCAAGGGACGGACGTGGCCCCGTGGACGGCCAAGCAATATAAAGATGTCGCCGCTGTGTACGACACGCTCATGGCGGGTGTTCCCCACGGGCAATGGCTGAGCCGCATCGAAGCCGAGGCGCGCGGCGAACGCGGCAAGGCTCCAAAGTCCGCACTCGACATCGCCTGCGGCACCGGCCTGGTCAGCGAACTGCTGCACCGACGCGGCTACGCCCCCGTCTGCGGCATCGACCTTTCTGAAGCGATGGTGCTTATCGCGCGCACCAAAGCCCAGGCAAAAGGCTATCCTATCCGCTACACGCAGCAGGACGCCGCTGCGCTTGATCTTCCCGGTCAGACCTTCGATTTCGTTGTCAGTATGTTCGATTCGCTGAACTACATCACGGATTCGGCGGCATTACAAACGGCGTTCCAGCGAATTTTTGTGCATACCGCGCCGGGCGGAGTTTTCGCCTTCGACCTGAACGCGATGTACGCGCTTGCCCACGGCTTTTTTGACCAGACCGGCACGCTCGGCCCGATTCATCACGTATGGAAATCGTATTGGGATCGGGAAACGCGCCTGTGCCGTGTCGAGATGGACTTCTGGGTGCGCGACAGCGAAACCGGCGAGATGCGCCATTTCACGGAGACGCATATCCAGCGCGCCTACACCGTTCCCGAAATCACCGAATGGCTGGGCGCGGCAGGCTTTGTTCGCATCGACGTGTTCGGTAACTACGGCAGGCGTCCCCCCGGCCCCAAATCCGACCGATTATTATTTGTCGCTGAGAAAGAATGAAATTCAGGAAACCTACCCCAACGGCGTCGCGGACTCCTTGCCCCCCCCTCCCTAAAGGGAAGGGGGTGTGCCAGTTATTCCGATGCCTCGGCGAATGCGTCGGGCTTTGTAAAGCCTTCCGAAGTACAGGCTCCCCCTTTCCTTTAGGAGAGGGGGCAGGGGGGAGAGGCCCAATGGCCTTCTTCCTCCTCGCCCTGCTGCTCTTTACCACCGGCTGCCCCAACGGGAATAGGAACGACGGCGAACCGCGTTTGACACTGGAGGCGCTCAACGCCGACCGGAGCGCGGGTGCGTTCGCGCAGACCGACCCGTGGCTGCTCACCACCACCGACCCGAACGCGAGTCGGGGCAACCACGGCATCTTCCTCGGTAATGGCTACCTCGGCGCGACCTTCGGGCCGGATGGGCTGTCCGGAAAAGACACGGTCTGTTACGTGGCGGGAGCCTACACAGAACCGGGGGAGGTTCTAGCTGGATTACCGGTCTGGAATACGCTGAATCTGCGTTCGAAATTATTGGAAGGCAGATATTCTCAGACGCTGGACATGCGGCGGGGTCTGCTCGTTACCAGGAGAGACAAGGCCACCATCACAGCATTTCTTTGTCGTGACAGACCGCATGTTGCTGTGCTGCGCGCGGAAAACTTGCCGAATATTCAGGGCGACGAGGAAGTGCGACCGGATATTGTCAATCCTGTGAACGTTTTCGTCTATACTTCTGGCCCTCTTACTGTCTCCACGGCAGTTGCCCAGACACCGGACAGAGATGGCGTGCGGACATATTACATTGCGACATATACCTCTCGTGAAGCATCAGATTCTCTCGCGGCAGCGCGTAAAGCGGTATATGAAGCCGCTGCCATTGGCTTCGATAAGCTATTGACCGAACATACAGCGGCATGGGCAAAGCTGTGGAAGAAAGACATTATTATCGACGGCGACCCGGAGGCGCAGCAGCTTGTCCATAAGCTGATGTTCGATCTGCTCCAGTCGGTGCGGCCCGGCGGCGCGGACTCCATCGCACCGGAGACGCTTTCCGGCAACTTCTACAAAGGCCATATCTTCTGGGACGCCGACGTCTGGATGTTCCCCGCTCTGCTGGCGCAGCACCCGGAACTGGCGAAAAACATCCTCGATTACCGTTTCCGGCATCTGCCGGAGGCGCGGCGGCGGGCGAAGGCGCAGGGCTTTGCGGGCGCGGACTTTCCCCTGGGAAAGCGCGGCGACCGGCAAAGAGGTCGCGCCGGGCGGCTTTTCCACAGGGCGGCATGTGACGGCGGGCGTCGGCTGGGCGCACTGGCAGTACTGGCTGGCGACACAGGACAAGCCTGGCTGCGCGAGCGGGCTGGCCCGTGCTTTCCGGGGTCGCCGACTACTTCGCATCGCGGGCGAAGAAAAATCCCGTGACCGGCAAGTATGACATTCGGCGCGTCTTCGGCCCGGACGAGCTAAAGGGAATGGTGGACAACAACACCTATACCAACGCCCTGGTGCGCTACTGCCTGATGGCGGCAGGGGACGCGGCACGCGTGCTGGGACAGCGGGCGAATCCGAAGTGGACGAACGTGGCAAAAAATATCGCCCTGCCCTACGATAAAGCAAGTGACCGCTACCTGGCCCGTGAAGCCGATGACGGCGTAAAAACCAAACAGGCTGACGGAGAGTTAGTTCTGTATCCGCCGCGCTGCCGATGCCCCAAAAGACGGCGCAGAACACGTTCGACTTCCACGCCGCACGCCCCATCAAAAACGGTCACCGCGACCGCCTCCATCCATGCGCTGCTGGCGGCGCGACTGGGGCGGCAAAGGAAGCCGAGCAGTATTTCCGAGATTCCTACCGCCCGTTCGTGCGCGGGCCGTTCCTGCTGTTCTCGGAAAAGCGCAGCCTGGACGGGCCGTGTTCGTGACGGGCGCGGGCGGCGTGCTGCAAAGCGTCGTCTACGGCTTCGGTGATCTGCGCTGGGACGATTTCGATGAAAGAGCGAAGTCACGGCGTCCCATGGCCCTGCCCGCTGCCTGGAAAAAGCTGACGATTACGGGTATTCAGCATGCCGGGACACCGTACACGCTGACGGTGACGCCGCAGGGGCGCACGCTGTCGCCGCAATAAAAACGAAGCGGGGAGGAGATACTGTCTCCTCCCCGCTTCATCTCGGAAAACCGTAGCCGTGGTTACTACTTGGCAGCAGCGGCCTCACTTGTCTCTTCGGGGCGGTCGTAGTAGCCCAGTTCGGCCAGCAGGTCGGACGGGTCGGTGTCGAGGAAGTCGGACACGGCTTTGACCCATTCAGCGGAAGGCACTTCGGTTTCAGAAAGCATGGCTGTCTCGGCGGATTCGGTGCTGCTCATCAATGTTGTCCTCGTAGACGGTTTTTAGCCGGTTTATTTCAAACGCATTCAAGTGGCGGCTTGCCGCAGCAGTCAGCTAAGGTTCCGGCAAACCTCCGAATTCTACCACGGGGGCCAGGGCTTTTCAACTGCCAACGATGTTTATCCGGTATTTTTTGCCGCTGTTTGCAGCAGGCGCATGAATGCCTGAAGCGCGGTGGGCAGGTATTTGTCGCGCCGATGCACGAGCCGGATGCGCCGCCGGGCGTGCGGCACACCGGTCAGCTTCAGGGCGACCAGGCGGCCTGAGGCGACCTCGGCGCTGACGGATACCTCCGGCAGCATCGAAAGCCCCAGTTCCGCCTCGATCATGCGCTTTATCGCCTCCACGTTGTCCAGTTCCATCGTCACCTGCTCTTCGACGCCCGCCGCGCTGAGCAGGCCGTCCACATAGGTCCGCAGGTTGGTTCCGGCTTCCATCATAATCAGCGGACTTCCGGCCAGTTCCGACGCGCTGATGGAAGAGCGGGCGGCGAGCGGGTGGGACGGCGGCACGACGACCACCGTTTCATAATCCGCCAGCGCCGTCGCGGTCAGCGCCCGGTCCGGCACGTCACCGGTCACCAGGCCGATGTCAGCCTCGTTCACCCGCACCATCTCCAGCACCTGCGCGGAGACGCCGGTATGGACGGTAATTTCAACGCGGGGATACGCTTCTCGGAAGCGGCGCAGCAGGGGGGGAAGCACATACGTAGCCAGCGTACTGCTCGCGCCCACGGCGACACGTCCCGCCGCACCCGCTTCGATGTCCGCGACCGCATGCCGCGCCTCACGCGCGAGACGCACGATGGACTCGGCATAGCGGTGGAGGGTTTCCCCCGCCGTGGTCATCTGCACGGTGCGGCCCAGGCGGTCGAAAAGCGGCGCGCGCAGCTCCTTTTCCAGCGCCGCGATTTGTCGCGTCACGGCGGGCTGCGTCAGATGCAGCGCCACCGCCGCCCGCGTAAAGCTGCGATGCGCGACCACGGCCTCGAACGCTTCCAGTTGATGCAGTTCCACCATCCTACCTCTTGCCGCTGCCATACGTAGATCGCATGGATTTTATGAGAAATCATCATTTGTATTATGGGTGTGCAGGCGGTAAAATAAGCGCGGACAACAAACTTCTCCTCGAAATTATTCACATCTAAGGAAAACCAATGGCGGACAACCACAATCTTTTTAACACCCTGCAAAGCTTCACGTTCGGCGGCGGGCAGACCGCGCAGTATTATTCGCTGCCGCAGTTGGAAGCGGAAGGCGTCGGCCCGATTTCGAAGCTGCCGGTCAGTATCCGTATCGTGCTGGAATCCGTGCTGCGGAACGTGGACGGCAAGCGCGTCACCGAGGCTGACGTGCGCGGGCTGGCGAACTGGCAGCCGAATGCGGAGCGGACGGCGGAGATACCTTTCGTCGTCGCGCGTATCGTGCTGCAGGACTTTACCGGTGTTCCGCTCCTGGTCGATCTGGCGGCGATGCGCTCGGCGGCGGCCCGCATGGGCAGGGACGCCGACATTATCGAACCGCTGGTTCCGGTGGACCTGGTGGTGGATCACTCCGTTCAGGTGGACTTTTCCGAGGTCAGCAACGCGCTCCAGCTAAATATGGAGATCGAATTCAAGCGCAACCAGGCGCGTTATCAGTTCCTGAAGTGGGGGACGCAGGCGTTCAACGGCTTCTCGGTTGTGCCGCCGGGCATCGGCATCGTGCATCAGGTGAATCTGGAGTATCTGGCGAAGGGCGTCCTCGAAAAGGAGGGTGTCTACTATCCCGATACGCTCGTCGGCACGGATTCGCACACCACCATGATCAACGGTCTGGGAATCGTCGGGTGGGGTGTGGGCGGTATCGAGGCGGAGGCGGGCATGCTGGGGCAGCCGGTCTATTTCCTGACGCCGGATGTCGTGGGCGTGCATCTGTCGGGCGCGCTGAAGCCGGGCGTCACCGCCACCGACCTCGTTCTCCACATCACCGAAATGCTGCGTAAGCAGAAGGTCGTCGGCAAGTTTGTCGAGTTCCACGGCGAGGGCGCGGCGTCGCTGTCGCTGACCGACCGCGCGACCATCGGCAACATGGCACCCGAATACGGCGCGACGATGGGCTTTTTTCCCGTGGACGAGGAGTCCTGCCGCTACCTGACGGCGACCGGGCGCACCGACGAGCAGGTGGACGCTTTCCGGCAGTATTTCACGGCGCAGGGGCTGTTCGGCATGCCGAAGCAGGGCCAGATCGAATACAGCCAGCGATTGGAACTGGACCTGGCCGCCGTCGGGCCGAGCGTCGCCGGGCCGAAGCGCCCGCAGGACCGCATCGATCTGGACGAGGTCAAGGAAAAGTTTCAGGACCTGCTCAGGAAGCCGACCAATGAAAACGGCTACAACAAATCTTCCGGTGAATTGAACAAGCGGTTTGTCATACTTTCGGGAAAAGGCGCGGAGGTGCTGGCGGGCGGCGGCGCGCAGGACCCGGAGACCATGCCGCTCGCGCCGGAGCCGCTGACCAGCGAGAAGAACACCAACCCCGAAACCGAGATAGAGATGATGCAGAACCGCCCGACCCCGGACCGGCTGGACGATTCCGCCGCCGCCGCCGAGGAGTACATGACGGCGGGTGGGCGTCTTCGCCACGGGGATGTGGTCATCGCCGCCATCACCTCCTGCACCAACACGTCCAATCCGAGCGTCATGCTGGCGGCGGGCCTGGTCGCCAAAAAAGCGGTCGAGCGCGGGCTGACCGTGCGCCGTACCGTCAAAACATCGCTCGCGCCGGGTTCGCGGGTCGTCACGGAGTATCTGAACAAAACGGGCTTGCAGGAGTATCTGGATCAGCTTGGCTTCCAGACCGTCGGCTACGGCTGCACTACCTGTATCGGCAACTCCGGCCCGCTGGAGCCGCGTCTGGAGGAGACGATCACCAAGAACGATGTCGTCGTCGCCAGCGTCCTTTCCGGCAACCGCAACTTCGAGGCGCGCGTCCACCAGAACGTCAAGGCTAACTTTTTGATGTCGCCGCCGCTGGTGGTTGCTTTCGCGCTGGCCGGACGAGTGGATATTGATATGTCCGCCGAGCCGATTGCCACGGACCGAGACGGCAAAGAGGTTTTCCTGAAAGACCTGTGGCCGACGGGCGAGGAGATAGGGGAGGCGCTCAAGGCGGCGAACGACCCGGAAACCTACCGACGGCTGTACAGCGAGTTCGAGGAGCAGAACCCGCTGTGGCAGCAGGTTCCCAGCAGCACCGGCAAGGTGTACGAGTGGAATGAAAGCTCGACCTATATTCAGGAGCCGCCTTACTTTGATAGGTTCGGCATGGAAGCGGGCACGGCTAAGGACATCAAGGGTGCGCGCCCGCTGGCGATCTTCGGCGACTCGGTGACGACCGACCATATCAGCCCGGCGGGGGCGATCAAGGCGACTTCGCCCGCCGGTCTGTATCTTCAGGAAAAGGGCGTCGCGCCGGAGGACTTCAACTCCTACGGCTCGCGGCGCGGCAACGACAAGATCATGATGCGCGGCACGTTCGCCAATGTCCGCATCAAGAACCTGATGGTTCCCGGCGTCGAAGGCGGCGTCACCGTCCATCAGCCCGACGGCGAGCAGATGAGCATCTACGATGCCTCGATTCATTATCAGTCGTCCGGCATTCCGCTGGTTATCTTCGCCGGGCACGAATACGGCACCGGTTCCTCGCGCGACTGGGCGGCCAAGGGCACGCGCCTGCTGGGGGTCAAGGCGGTTATCGCGCAGTCCTTCGAGCGCATCCACCGCTCCAACCTGGTCGGCATGGGCGTGCTGCCCCTCCAGTTCCAGGAAGGCGACTCCGCCGCCTCGCTCAAGCTGGACGGCACCGAGATATTCGATCTGGTCGGTATCGAGAACGGCATCACGCCGCGCATGGAGGTGGAGCTGGTCATCCGCCGCCCGAACAGCAACAGCCGCACCCTGGTCCCACTCACCCTGCGTATCGACACGCCCATCGAGGTGGACTACTACCTGCACGGCGGCATCCTGCCCTATGTCCTGCGACAGCTTATCAGCCAGGCGTAAAGTGATTCGGTGTCCGAAGGCAGGGGGGCTAAAAAAGCCCCCCTGCCTTTACAGATTCTGAGGAAAATGCGACCGGCAGGAGTAACGACAGGGAAGGCGTAAGATAGCGAAGGACACAGGAGGATACGGCGGACTATGGGCAGTCGTTTAGCGGGCAAAGTGGCGATCATTACCGGCGCGACCGGCGGATTGGGCGAAGGCATCGCGCAGATGATGGCCTCGGAGGGCGTCGTTTAGCGGTGGTTTCGGGGCGGCGCGAAGGCATTGCGAAGAGGGCGAAGCGGTCGCCGAGAAGATCAATCAGGCAGGCGGCGGCGGCGGCAAGGCGTTTTTCCAGCGCGCGGACGTGGCGGATGAAGCGGACTGTCTGGCGCTGGTTCAGGCGGCGAAAGAGCAGTTCGGGCGGCTGGATATACTCGTGAACAATGCCGCCGCGCTGGCGCAGCATCCGTTCGACGAAATCACCGTGGAGCAGTGGGACGCCGCGTATGCCGCAAACGTGCGCGGGCCGTTCGTATGCAGCCGCGCGGCGGCTCCGCTGATGCGCGAACAGGGCGGCGGCTCAATCATCAATATCGGGACGACGATGGCGTACCGGGGCGGCAATCTCGACCGTATCGCCTATTCGTCTTCAAAGGCGCGCTGCTGACACTCACCAGGGTCATGGCGGCGGCGCTGCTGAAGGACAAAATCCGGGTCAACTGGGTGATTGTCGGCTGGATGGCGACCCCGCAGGAAGTCGCGCTGCGCGACCGGACCCACGGCGGCGGCGAGGCGTATCTCCAGGAGACCGGGGAAAAGCGCCCGCTGGGCCGCCACGAGACCCCGGAAGATATTGCCGCGGGCGTGCTGTACCTGGCTTCGGACGAGGGCAGCCATGTCACCGGCTGTGAGCTTAACATCTCCGGCGGCCTGTTCATATAGAAGGGGGAGAGGCCCACGCGGCAGGGGAACAAGATGCTATTTTCGTTTTTTACAGAGCGCCGCCGCGAAAACCTCGTGGGCGAACCCTTTCCCGAAGCGTGGCTGCCGTTTCTGGACGCGAACGTGCCCCACTACGCCTATCTGTCCGAGGCCGAGCAGAGCAGGCTTCGCGACGACCTGCGTATCTTTCGGGAAGAGAAAAACTGGGAAGGCTGCGGCGGCCTGACCCTGACCGACGAGATACAGGTGACTATCGCAGCCCAGGCATGCCTGCTGACTCTGGGCCTGGAGAACCACGACTATTATCCGAAGGTGGAAAGCGTCCTGGTGTATCCCGCCGCGTACAAAGCGCCGGAGCGCGAGGTGGGGGATAGCGGCGTGGTGGATGAGCGCAGCAGCAGCGTCCGCCTCGGAGAAGCGTGGATGTCGGGGCAGGTGGTGCTTTCCTGGGCGGACGCGCGGGCGGGCGGGCAAAACCCCGGCGACGGCCACAATGTCGTTTTCCACGAGTTCGCCCATACGCTGGATATGGCCGACGGAACAGTAGAGGGGACGCCGCGCCTGCACAGCCAGGCGCAGTACGACGAGTGGTATGAGGTGATGACCCAGGAGTACGAGCGTCTTATCGAGGAGTCCAGGCAGGGCGGCAGCCCCGAGGTCTTATCCGACTACGGCGCGAACGACGCCGGGGAGTTCTTCGCCGTGGTGACCGAAGCCTTCTTTGAAAAGCCCCGTCAATTGCGCCGCAGGCACAAGCGTCTGTATCACGTTCTGCGCGGTTATTATCGCCAGGATACGGCTGCCCGCGTCATCCTCCATCTGCGGCGGCAGCCCCGGCACCAGAGCGCCGTTACGAGTTGACTATCGAGCGATAACCACGCGTTCGCCGTCCGGGCGCTGCTGGTAGGCTTCAAAGACGCGCAGCAGTTCCCGCGCATCGGCGAGGCTGCCGACTTCGGGCGCGCGATTCTCCAGCACGCATTCGCAAAAATAGCGTATCTCCGGCGCGTAGCCCAGCAGAAACAGCCCCTTATTATAAAGCTGTCCGAGCGAGAACTCCGGCTCCCAGTGCAGCGGCGCGGCGTCATCGCTGCCGAAAAATGTGCCCGCGCGCCCATAGCCGCCTTCGGCCCCGCCGCGCCGGTAGTAGGTGACACGGACATTGTTGTCCACGACCACGTTCGCGCTGTCGCCGATAATCTCGGTGCGCTCCAGCGGCGACATTCCCGACTGCCCGTGCGCCAGATGCAGACTGCCCACCGCACCGCTGACGAACCGGATATGGGTAAACGAGGCTCCGTTGATGCGGCTGCGCTCCACCTGGAGCGATTCTATCGGCCCGCCCAGATAGCGTAAAACCGAGTAGGGATGCACGATATGATCGAGAAAGCCGCACATCCTGCGCGAATCGCTCCGGTCGGCTTCCGGCGGGAGAGACTGCGGGTAACGCGCGGTAATCGTGCTGACGGCCCCGAACTCCGGGCGCGTAATAATCTCTTTGGCCTTGACATTGGCGGGAAAGAACATCTTCTTGAAGCCGACCCCGACGAACCGGGCCGTCTCGTCGGACGCGGCTATCATCGCCTCCACCTCGGCGACGCTGGCGGCGGGGGGCTTTTCGATCCAGGCGTGCGCGCCTGCCCGCAGCGCGTCTATCGCGATGCCGGGGTAGCGCGGGCGACCGTTCTCGTCGTAATTGGTAACGATCACCACAGCTTCGGGCCGTTCCCGTTCCAGCATCTCCCGATAATCGGCGTACACCGCACCCGCCCCGAAAAGCCGCGCGCACGCCTCGGCGCGCTCACGGTCCAGGTCGCACACCGCCGCCAGGTCCACCGGCGCGAATTGGTAGGTCGGGAAGATATTTCGCAGGGCGTGCCCGCCGCAGCCGATGGCCGCGAGCCGGACCCGGCGGGGATATTCGTGGTTATACGTGATCCGCATCTCGTGCCTCTCTCCCCTTGCCGACGCCTCAGCGCTTTTCGGTGGAAGTGACAGGCGCGGCGGAGCGGCGGGAAGCAAGCCGGTGATTCAAAACTTCCACCACGGCGGGAATCAGTGAGACACCGATAATGGCGAAGATTACCAGCTCGAAGCGATCTTTGACCACCGGCACGTTGGCAAAGAAATAGCCCGCCGACACGCAGATAACGACCCAGAGCACCCCGCCGACGACGTTGTATAAGAGGAACTTGCCATAGGACATGCTGCCCATGCCCGCCACGAACGGCGCAAAGGTGCGCACGATGGGAACGAAGCGCGCTATGATGATGGTTTTGCCGCCATGCTTTTCAAAAAAAGCGTGGGTCTTGTCTAGATGGGAACGCTTGAAGACCTTCGACTTCTCGTTGCGGAAAAGCCGGTGCCCGAACAGCTTGCCGATATGGTAGTTGAGGGTGTCACCCAGGATAGCCGCCACGGTAAGGAGCGCCATCAAAAGCCCAATATTTAAAGGGCCGTGCTGCGGATGCGCAAAGATGCCCGCCGCGAAAAGCAGCGAGTCCCCCGGCAGGAACGGCGTCACGACAAGCCCGGTCTCGGCGAAGATAATAGCAAAAAGAATAGCGTAGGTTCCGGTGCCGTACTGGGTGATAATGGTTTTGAGGTGTTCGTCAAGGTGCAGGAAGAGATCGAGAATGCTGTCCAACGGGTTTTCTTTCCTTTACGGCAGGCCGATTCTATCTTTCGCTTCTCGCCCGCCGTCCCCAGTATACACCGAGATTCGCCGATAGGTCATCCTTCAGACCACGCCCCGCGTCAGCAATGTCCCGGCAAGCAGGTACAATAAAACGGCATGAGGACAGCAACTTGATAACCGTTCGACAGGCGCGGCGTGAAGACGCAGACACGCTGCTGCAACTGATCGATGCGCTGGCCGATTACGAAAAGCTGGCGCGCCCGGACGCAGCGGCGCGGGAGCGTCTGGCTGCGGATGGCTTCGAGCGCGAACCGCCGCGCTTCCAAACGCTGCTGGCCGACGAGGGGGGCGTGCCGGTCGGTTACGCGCTCTTTTTCGAGACCTATTCCTCGTTTCTGGCGCAGCCGACGCTGTATATCGAGGATATTTTCGTGCTGCCGGAGGCGCGAACGCGCGGGGCGGGTTCCGTTTTATTCAAAGCGCTGGCATCTGAAGCCCTGGCGCGTGACTGCGGGCGCATGGAATGGGTAGTTCTCGATTGGAACGAGGTGGCCCAGAACTTTTACCGGCGGCGCGGCGGCAGGCATCTTCAGGATTGGCACTATTATCGCCTGACGCGGGATGGGATAGAGGACCTTGCTCGTGAAAACGGAGTGGCTTCGTTGAAAGAAGAAACGGAATGACCCTGCCCAATAACTCCCCGACCGGCGACAATAATGGCGCACGCCCGCCTGCCCCCTCCGGCGGCGGCGCGCGCGGTGATTCCTGGTCGCTGCGTATCGCGACGGTGTCGGGGATTCCCCTGCGGCTGCACTTTACGTTTCTGCTGATGGTGGTCTGGTTCGCCGTGAGCGGGATCGGGCGGGGCGGCCTGGGAATGGCGCTTTTCCTGGTCGGTATCTTTACTTGTGTCGCTTTGCACGAACTGGGGCACTCCTTGGTCGCCCAGCGTTACGGCTATCCGGTGCGCGACATCGTGCTTTATCCAATCGGCGGCGTCGCTTCTATCGAGGGCGTCCCCCGGCCCCGGCATGAACTGTGGATCGCGCTCGCCGGGCCTGCCGTCAACGTGGTCATCGCGGCAATTCTGTGGCTGTATCTGACGATCACGGGCAATGCGCCCCAGGCTGCGGATTTCACGTCCGTCCGCGCCTTCCAGGGCGATGCACTGACCATGCTTCTGCGCGCCAACCTGTTTCTGGCGCTCTTCAATATGATGCCCGCCTTTCCGATGGATGGCGGGCGTGTATTGCGTGCTATCCTGGCCCTCAGCATGGGCCGTCCGCGCGCCACCCGTATCGCCGCCTCTATCGGGCAGGGCCTGGCGATTGCGTTCGGCATTTACGGCTTTATGAACGGGCAGTTCCTGTGGATGCTGATCGCGCTGTTTGTCTATTTCGGCGCGGGGCAGGAGGCGCAGGCGGAAGACAGCCGCGAAGTGATGGAGGGCGCGCCCGTTTCCGCCGCGATGGTTCGGCAGTTCGAAACATTGAATGTCGGCGATTCGCTGCGCCGGGCCGCCGAGGTGCTGCTGGACACCACGCAGCAGGACTTTCCCGTCACCCACGGCGACGAGGTGGTGGGCGTTCTTTCGCGGGGGAACCTGCTGCGCGCTCTGGCGCAGGCCGGAGAAACCGCTTATGTTTCGGGCGCGATGACGCGCGATGTGGTTTTCGTCGCCCCGAACGAACCGCTGGAAGAGGTTTTGACACGACCCAATGGTGTTCAGGTCGCGCCGGTCCTGGTTATGGAAGACGGACACCTGGTGGGCATGCTGACGGCGGAAAACCTGATGGAGTTTTTGACGCTACGCCAGATTGCCCGCGCCCGCGAGGAGCGCGAGCAGACCCGGTAATGGGATAAAGCAGCGGCAACAGGCCCGGCCTGCTCATCAAGCAGGCCGGGCCTGTTGCGGCGTCGAACCTCAGGCTTGCGTTACGATCTGACTCTGTTCGAGGTCACTGCCGTGTCAACTCAAAGTTGATCGTACCAAAGGGGCTGCCTTGAATTGTGGCAGGCAGCGTACCCACCAGATGCCCGGCAGCATTAAAACCGACGGGGCCGCTGGCGTTGACCACGATGTTTCCGGGAAAAGAATAAGTCGTCTGGATCTGTCCCTCGTCGTTAAGGGTGCCGGTCAGCGTCGCCGTGCGACCCGTTGTGATGTTGGCGGCGGTGCCGGTTATAGTGCCGTTATTGTCAATGGTGGCGTCAATGGTTCCCACCTGATTTCCCTGGGGACTGTTAAACGTGAACGGCCCCTGGTATCTGCCGGCGACGGGTGAGTCGTCCCCACCGCCGCCGCAGCCTGCCAATACCACCGGCAGTAATGCCAGCACGGCCAAAAACACGCTTCTTTTCAAACGCATGGAATAGATAACCTCCGATAACTAAGGAAAGACGATCAGCAGGAGGAGATGAGGGCTGCGGCTGAAGGTGGGTGTTCGCTCTCCGGCTGTGTCTGTTATTATAAACCGGGGAAGGCAGCGTGTCAACCGAGTTCCCGGTGAAACCGAGCAGACGTATCTTGCCGCTCACGCCGGAACGCGATATACTATAAAGAATGTTTTGCGGGAACGTGCCCGCATCGCTCGCTCCCCCGGCCTTTTCTTTTTGCTGTGGGTGCTGCATACTTCAAGGGAGAGTAATTCAAGCGTATGATTCCGCCCGCTCCGCGTGCATTCCGCCTTTTCCCCACTGCCGTCAGCGCCGTCCTCTGCTTAATGGCTGCTTCGTTCGCACTGGGTATTTTCGGCGCGGCGTCCTGCCGGGCAGCGGCTCCCAAGCGCCTGCTGATCGTCACCGTCACCAAAGGATTCCGCCACGGCTCTATTCCCGTCGCCGAGCAGACGCTTCAGCAGATGGCCGCGAAAAGCGGCGGCGCGTTTACCGTGGACTATGTGCGTACCGACGCCGAGATGGCCCAGAAGATGACGCCGCAGGGCTTGAAGCGTTATGACGGCGTATTCTTTGTCAATACGACCGGCGACCTGCCCCTGCCCGACCGGGACGCCTTCATGAAGTGGATCGCGGACGGCCACGGCTTTATCGGCGCGCACGCCGCCACGGACACCTATCACGGCTACGCGCCCTATATCCAGATGATCGGAGGAGAGTTCAAGACGCACGGCCCGCAAAGCGAGGTCGAGTGCCGGGTGGAAGACCCGAAGCATCCCGCCGTCAAGCATCTGACCCCTTCCTTCAAAGTTTTCGACGAGATTTACCAGTTCAAGAGCTTTGACCGCAGCCGCGTGCATGGCCTGCTCACCCTGGACAAGCATCCCAACAGCGGCGCGCCCGGCGACTATCCGATAGCCTGGAACCGTATGGAGGGGAAGGGGCGCGTTTTCTACACGGCGCTGGGGCATCGTGACGAAGTCTGGAAGGCGGACTGGTACCAGAAGCATCTGATGGGCGGCATTCGCTGGGCGCTGGGACTGGAAAAAGGCGATGCCAAGCCGCAGCAGGCGGCGTCAGAACTTTCGGCGGATGAAAAACGTCAGGGATTCCGGGCCGTTTTCAACGGGCGTGACCTGTCCGGCTGGCACCTGCGCCACAAAGGCGGAAAAGCGTCCTGGAGTGTCCAGAACGCGATGCTGGTGAACGAGGGCGGCGGCACCGATCTGGTCACGGATGCCACCTTCGGCGACCACACCGTCCGTTATGAATATCTGGTTCCTAAAGGCGGCAATTCCGGCTTTTATCTGCGGGGGCGCTATGAAATACAGGTGTCCGATGATTTTGAGTCGGGAAAGCCCACGGCCACGGGAAACGGGGCGATCTACGGCAAGGTGACGCCGTCGGTATTCGCCAGCAGGCCCGCCGGTCAGTGGCAGCAGGTGGAAGCGACGGTCATCGGCAATCGAATCACCGTCGTTTTGAACGGCACGAAGATTATCGACAACGCGCCTGTCGAGGGCGTCTGCGGGCTGGCGCTGGACGACAAGGTGGCGGAGCCGGGGCCGGTTCTGCTTCAGGGCGACCACAGCGCCGTCGCCTATAGAAATATTCGCGTGAAGACGCTGTCTCCGGCGGTTTCGGCTTTGTCGGCGGCGCGGTGATTTAGAAAGATTCAGGCAAGACCCATGGCGGAAAACAAAGAGAACACCCTTAATCGGCGCGACCTGCTCACCGGCGGCTCCGCGCTGGCGCTGGGACTGCTGGTCGGCGGCTCCTCCGCGCTGCGCGCCGAAGAGATTCAAGCGCCCGCCGCCGCATCGGGAGGCGCGGCGGCGGCGGCCAATGTCGCGCCCGTGGGCTGCGCCGTTATCGGTCTGGGCGAGCAGGGACGACTTCACCTGCAGTCGCTTGTCCATGTGCCCGGCGCGACGGTTCGCTACGTGTGCGATACCTATGTCCCGCTGCACAAGCGCGCTCTGGAACTGCACCCGAAAGCGACCGCCGTCGAGGATTATCGCAAGGTTCTCGATGACAAAGACGTGAAAGCCGTCTGGGTCTGTACGCCCTCACATCAGCACCGGGAGATCGTGCTGGCCGCGCTCCAGGCGGGCAAGCATGTCTACT
>JAUJOK010000014.1:0-9680 GCA_030447685.1 Armatimonadaceae bacterium | reverse complement strand
CATCAGCACCGGGAGATCGTGCTGGCCGCGCTCCAGGCGGGCAAGCATGTCTACTGCGAAGCGCCGCTTGCCAGCAGCATCGAGGATGCCAGAGCGATAGCGAAAGCGGGGCTGGCCGCCGCACCCAAGCAGGTGTTCCACACCGGCCTTCAGCAGCGCACAAACCCGCAGCACAACCATGTAGTCAAATTCATCCGCACCGGCGCGCTGGGCAACACGGCGCACATGCGCTCCCAATGGCACAAGAAGACCTCCTGGCGGCGCGCGGCGGCGACGCCGGAGCGAGAAAAGGCGCTGAACTGGCGGCTCTCGAAGGCTACATCGGGCGGGCTGATGGGCGAGATCGGTATCCATCAACTGGATGTCGCCAACTGGTTTTTGAAGGCGATGCCGCTGTCCATCACCGGCTTCGGCGGTATCGTGAACTGGCGCGATGGGCGCGATGTAGCCGACACCGTGCAGTGTCTGGTAGAGTACCCCGGCAATATCTATCTGAGCTACAACGCCACGCTCGCCAACTCGTTCGACGGCGCGTATGAGCTTTTTCAGGGAACGGACGCCGCCGTGCTGGTGAAAGATGGCCGCGCGTGGATGTTCAAGGAGACGGACGCTCCCGCGCTCGGCTGGGAAGTGTACGCCGCGAAAGAGACCATCGGCGACGAGACCGGTATCGCGCTGGTAGCCGACGCCACGAAACTGCTGGCGGTGGGCAAGGAGCCGAGCAAGAACCGAGAAACCGACCCGACCAAAGGCTCGCTGTATTTTGCGGGCGAATCCTTTCTGAATGAAGTGCGCGATGCGGGAGCGGGCAAGGGCGGCAAGACACCCTGTGGCCCGGCGGAGGGCTATCAGGCCACGCTCACGGCGCTGCGGGCGAACGAGGCTATCAGCTCCGGCAATAAAGTGACGTTTAAGAAAGAAGACTTCGACCTGGCGTAGCCGGTCATTTATTAGATACTTCCTTCGGGAAGTCGAGGAAAAGGAACCCCAATGCTGGAATCTCAGGACGAGCAGAAACAGGACGCTCCGGAAACTTCCGAAGCGAAATCGAACACGCGCCGCGACTTCTTGAAGGCAGCCGGAACCACGGCAGCCGGTGTTGTGGCTGCGAGCCTTGCCGCACCCGCGCGCGAGACTGAGGCCGCCGCCGCTACCGCTCAAAGGGGCGGCAGGGGCAGCGGCGGCGGCAGCAAAACGGCGGGAACGATCCCGGTGCCCCAGGCCGACGCTGCCCGCATGATGGGCGGGAAACTGCCCCGGGGGCCGGTCATGGCGAAAGGCCGCGTCATCGGGGCCAATGACCGGATCAATGTCGCTGTCGTTGGTGTTGGTGGAATGGGTGGCGGTCACCTGCGCCATTTCGGGGACGACGCCCAGAACCGCAATACGGTCGTCACCGGTGTCTGCGATGTGTATCAGCCACGCCTGACGCGTGCTCTTTATTACGCCAAAGGAAAAAGCGGCGGCGTGAATGTCATCGGCGATAAGGGATTACCGGCGGCTGCTGGAAAGCAAAGACATCGACGCTATCGTTATCGCGACGCCGGAGCACTGGCACGCGCAGATCGCCTGCCAGGCCATGGAGGCGGGCAAGCACGTCTACATCCAGAAGCCGGTGACGCGCTATCTGGACGAGGCGTTCCCAGGTGCTGGACACGGCCAAGCGCACCGGTCGGGTCGTGCAGGTCGGCTCGCAGGGCTGCTCGGATTCAAGTGGCACACGGCGGGCAAGGCCGTGCGCGAAGGCCGCATCGGCCCCATTGTCATGGGGCAGGGTTCCTACACGCGCAACAATCCGCGCGGCGAATGGAACTACGACATCCCCGGCGACCTCGGCCCGCAGACCCTGGACTGGGACATGTGGCTCGGCTCCGCTCCCGACGTCCCCTGGAAAACGACCGGCCCCGCCGGTAACGGCCAGCAGGGCGAGCGTTATGATGCCGCCGCCCGTTTCGCCCGCTACCGCAAGTATTGGGATTATTCGTCCGGTATCCTGGGCGACCTGATGCCGCACAAACTGCACCCGTTCCTGATCGCTTCGGGCAACCCCGAATATCCGACCCGCGTCACCTCTCTGGGCACGCATGGCGTCCAGAACAAGGACCGGGACGTTCCCGACACGGTTCAGGTGCTGGCGGAGTTCCCCAGCGGCTGGTCTATGCTGTTCGTCGGCTCCACGGTCAACGAGCAGGGTCTGCCGGACATGATTCGCGGCCACAAGGGCACGATCTACTTCGGCCAGAACGTCGAAATCCGGCCTGAGCGCCCGTATGCCGAGGAGATCGAGGGCGGCACGGTACCGCTGCTCGGCCCGACCGGTGAGCCGCACCAGCGGCACGAGATCGACTGGCTGACGGCGATCCGCACCGGCAAGAAGCCGAACTGCGACATCGATCTGGCGACAAAGGTGCAGACGATCATCTCGCTCGCGGAGATGTCACAGCGCCTGAACAGGACGATGAACTTCGACGAGAAGAAGCGGACTTGGACGGCGGGTTAGGGAGAAAATCGCCAAGAGGGGAAAGAGAATATTAAAACTCTCCTTCTGTTCTTGGCGTCTTGGCGATTTAACGTCAACCAATGCTTACCTTAGCCCGCGAGGCGATGCGGACGCGGTGGAAGTTGTTCTGGCGGATGACGCCGATCCGGCCGTCTGCGTGCGGCGGGCGAAGAGGCGCTGGACGAGATCGAGCGTATTGAGGCGCAGCTAAGCGCGGCTACCGGTCCGGTTCCGACCTGTGGGACGTGAACGAGCGCGCCGCCAGTGGCCCCGTGCGTGTTACCCTCTCGTTTTTCCGATTTCTGAGCGCGCGGGAATTCTCTGCGGGAACCGGCGGCGCGTTCGATATGACTATCGGGCCGCTCCTTGCCTGCTGGGGCTTTGCGGGCGGCGACGGCGGCGCGGTTCCAGGTCAAGACGAGATTGCAGCGGCGCGCGCTCGCGTTGGCATGCGGACGCACCTGCTGCTGGATGCCGAGGCAGGAACCGTCCGCTTCTCGCAGCCGGGTGTGCGGCTCGATCCGGGGGCCATCGGCAAAGGATATGCGCTGGAGCGGGCGCTGGATCTGCTGCGCGAAGCGGGAATCCAAAGCGCGCTGCTGCACGGCGGCGCGTCCACTATCGGCGCTATTGGCACTCCGCCGGGACAGGAGGGTGGCGCGTCGCCATCCAGCACCCGCTTCAGCCTGCGGCGCGTCTGGGGGAAGTGCGCCTGCGCGACCGGGCGCTGAGTGTTTCGGCGGTTCACGGCAAGTCGTTCTGGGCGCAGGGGAAACGGTTCGGCCATGTAATCGATCCGCGTACGGGTGCGCCGGTGCGGGATAACATCCTCGCCGTCGTAGTCGCTCCGTCGCCTGCCGCCATGGACGCCCTGTCCACCGGCCTGCTGGTTCTGGGCGCGGCGGGCGCTGCCTGATCTTGCCGAAAACTATCCCGACACCAGTCTGCTTGTCGCCGGGCAAGTCGGGGTAGACGGCGCATTGGAAATCAGTGTTGTGGGTGATGCCTTTCAGGGCATTGCCGAGACGATTCAATCAACTCAGTGAGGAGAAGGCGTAGATGAATGAGGAAGAGCGGAATGAAGAGCGCGAAATCATAACGCGCCGTGAATGGCTGGAGCAGACCGGGCGGCTGGCGGCGGGCGTGGGCCTCGGTCTGGCGGGCGGCGGTGGTCTGTTACGCGGCGAAGCAGCGGGGCTTCTGGGCCGTGCCGCGCACACCTATCAGGAGCCTGCCCGGCAGCCGACCGGCGCGGCCACACGTCCGGTAAGCGCGAACGACCGCATCGTTCTGGCGGCTATCGGTGTCGGCGGCATGGGGCGCAGCAACCTGCGCGGGCTGATGAACAAACCCGGCGTCGAGATCGCCGCTGTCTGCGACGTGGACACCGGGCACATGGCCCAGGCGGCCAAAATGGTCGAGGAAAAGTTCGGCAGGCGTCCCGCCGAGATCAAGGATTTCCGCCGCGTTCTGGAGATGCGTGATGTCAACGGCGTCATCGTCTCCACCCCCGACCACTGGCACGCGCTGCCGACTATCGCCGCCTGCCAGGCGGGCAAGGATGTTTTCTGCGAAAAGCCGATTTCGCACAACATCGAGGAGGGGCGGCGCATGGTCGAGGCGGCGCGCAAGCACCAGCGCGTCGTTCAGGTCAATACCTGGCAGCGCTCGACGCAGCACTTCGTAGATGCCATCGATTATGTGCGCTCGGGGAAACTTGGCAAAATCTCCGTCTGCCGCGCCTGGAAAGTGCAGGACCCCAAGGCTGCCGTTCAGGGTAACAAGCAGCCGATGAAGCCTCCCGCCGAACTGGACTACGACATGTGGGTCGGCCCGGCGGAGATGATTCCCTACCAGGACAATCGCTGCCATTACAACTTCCGCTGGTATTTCAACTATGCGGGCGGTATGACCGGCGACTGGGGCGTCCACATGATCGACATCGTCCTGCTGGGTATGAGCCGGGACAATAATCTGGTGATGCCCAAGCGCATCATCTCCACCGGCGGCAAGATGTTTGTCCCCACCGACGACGACCGCACGACGCCGGACACGCAGATCGCCGTGTATGAGTTCCCCGACTGGATTCTGCAATGGGAGGTCCATGTCGGCCCGCAGGCAGCGGGGCAGGGCCTCGATGGCGGGCGCGACCACGGCTCGCTGTTTATCGGTGAGAACGGGCGCGTCTTGGTGGATCGGAGCGGATGGAGTATCACGGACAATAAGGGCAACCCGGTCGAAAAGCCCGCATCGACGCGGATCATGAACGCCCCGAACGGACAGAACGCCCACCAGTTGGACTTTCTGGACGCCATGCGGGAGCGGCGACAGACCCGCTCCGACATCGCCTCGATGCACCAGACGACCACGGTCTGCCATCTGGCGAACCTGGCCTACCTGCGCGGCGGCACTATTATCTGGGATGCAGAGCGCGAGGTCGTCAAGAACGACCGTCAGGCGATGGAACTGCTTCCCTACCGCCGCGCGTACCGCAAGCCCTGGTCACTGCCAAAGGTGTGAAAGAAAGGAGCGGTTTCACCGCTCCTTTTCCGTTGGAGATACCACCATGAAACGTTGTCGAATGGGAATAAGCCGGCTATGCGCGGTAGTCATCGCCGCCGCCTGCCTGCCGATACCGGGCTGGTCGCAGGAGAAAGCGGAGAAGCCGCTGCCAAATTGGAAGCCCGCTCCGACGCTTCTGCGCCAATTGGGTCAGGAAGTCAGGAGGGATACTTATACGCTGCGTCCCCCCAAGGGTTATCTCCTGCTCCCAGAGGAGTACCAGAAGAGTGGGTTCGATGGTGTCCTATGGGTGGGCAGGCAACGGGCGGACGGAACACGACCAGGACTGACACTGCTTATCGCAACCCCACCTTCCGAAATCAAGCATTCTCTCACTCCCGAACAAGCCCTTGACGCTCATCTTGCGTCAATCCGCCGAAACCGGGAAAATTGGTTCCAGAGCGACGTTCAGCGCGGGCGAGTCGGTGGCAGGGAGTTTATTCGTGCTTACTGGGCCGGAACAGATACGAGGCGGGGATTTGATCTTCGTGGGTTCGTTTACCTGACCCTCGATGGCCGGAGGATTGTTACCATCAGCAGCCAGGACGTTGCTCCCTATGAGAAAAGGACGCTCGCCCTCGCTGAGGCTGCCGCTTTGACCTTTCGAAAGCGCTGATTATATCTCCGTCAGGAATATACCAATGACCGCAAAGTTCGCCATCTGTAACGAAACCTGGGGTGATCTGCCCTGGGTGGAGACATGCCGCCAGATTGCGGCGGCGGGATATGACGGGGTGGAGATCGCTCCCTTCACCCTGGCTCCGTCCGTGGAAGAGCTGACGGCGGCACAGCGCGCCGAAATCTGTAGGGTTGCGGAGGATGCGGGCCTTGCCATCGTCGGGCTGCACTGGCTGCTGGTCGCGCCGCCCGGCCTGCATTTGACCACGGCGGATGCCGCTGTGCGCGCCCGCACCGGCGACTATCTCTGCCGCCTCGCTGACCTGTGCGGCGACCTGGGCGGCACGGTCATGGTGCTGGGGTCGCCCAAGCAGCGCAATATCGAGCCGGGAACGTCACCCGAAGCGGCCCGCGCCCGCTATATTGAGGCGGTTCGTCCTTGTCTGGATGTCTGCGCCGCGCGCGGCTCCGTGCTCTGTCTGGAGCCGCTCGGTCCGCAGGAAACCAATTTCCTGGTGACGCTCGCCGAAGCGCGATCACTGATTGAGGAGATTGACCACCCTGCCTGCCGCACCATCTTCGATGTCAAAGCCGCGTCATCCGAGGGGCCGCCGCTGCCCGGCTTACTTCGCGAAAACGCCGACATCGTATCTCATATCCACGCCAACGACGCCAACCGGCGCGGCCCCGGCTTCGGCAATACCGACTTTGTGCCGATTCTTGCCGCCGCCAGAGAGATCGGCTACGACGGCTGGATTTCGGTAGAGGTGTTCGACTACACACCGGATCCCGATACCATCGCTCAACGCAGCCTCGCCACCCTGCGCGAAGCCTGGGAGACAACCGCATAATGAGAGATTTTCTGTCCGGCGAGCCGGTTTCGCAGCAGCGTTTCGCGAATCGCGTGGAGTTTGTCGTCGGCTCGGAACCCTTCGCCGTGTACCGGTTCCGCGACCCGGAGGCGTCCCGGCCCTATTTCTTTCCCCTGCACGGCCCCGGCGGCGCGCGCCTGACCCGCGCCTTTCCGATGGAAAAAGAGGTGCCCGGTGAGACGACCGACCACCCGCACCACCGCTCGCTCTGGGCGGCTTTCGGCGAGGTGAACGGCGCGGACAACTGGGGCGACGGCAAAGGCCATGCGTGGACACGCCACCGCTCGCTCGAGCCGCAGACGGACGCCAGCGAGATGATCGCAAACGGCGACTGGGAGACCGACGAGGGAAACCTTCTCTGCCGCGAGCGCCTTCAGGTGCGTCTTCTGCCCCTGGCCG
The DNA here is from genome assembly GCA_030447685.1 of Armatimonadaceae bacterium. Classification (GTDB taxonomy): domain Bacteria; phylum Armatimonadota; class Armatimonadia; order Armatimonadales; family Armatimonadaceae; genus JAUJOK01. Next base: position 2,729 of record JAUJOK010000014.1, on the reverse strand, counting down.
ACGATGCCTGCCTGATTGACTGGCAGCTAACGCTGACCGCGCCGGATGACCGCCCCGTCCACTTCGGCGACACCAAGGAGGGTGGCCTGTGCTCGCTGCGCGTCGCTTCGGTGCTGGACGGCAAGCGCGGCGGGCGCATCGAGACCGCCGACGGCGGCGTCGGCGAAAAGGAGTGCTGGGGCAAGCGTTCCCGCTGGTGCGACTATTCCGGCACGCTGCCGGAGCAGGGGCTTGATGTGGGCATGGCGATCTTCTGCCACCCCGCCAGCTTCCGGCACCCCACCGGCTGGCATGTGCGCGACTACGGCTTGTTCACCGCCAACCCCTTCGGTCTGGGCACGTTTTCCGGGGGAGCAGAAGACGGCGCGCACGATCTGCCCGCCGGGCAGTCGCTGCATTTCCACTACGCCGTGCTGATTCACCGGGGCGACGCGCGCCGAGGGCGGGTTGAAGAGATATGGCGCGCCTGGTCTTCTTCGCCTGCGGAAATCCCAGGAGAAAGCCGCTAATGCGTCTTACCACACCACATCGCCGGCTTCTTGGCTGGGCCAGCGTCCTGTGCGTCGCTGCTCTGATCGCCCAGCGCGCCTCCTCCTCGCGAACCAATGGCTCTTCTGCGCGCTCGGTCTCCGAAGCCGCCAGCGCCTTTCTGGCGGCTCTGAACACAGAGCAGCGGGCCAAAGCCGTTCTGCCGTTCAACGATGACGAGCGTTTGAACTGGCACTTCGTCCCCCGCGCCCGCAAGGGTATCTCCTTAAAGGAGATGACGCCCGCGCAGCAGAAAGCGGCGCTGGCCCTGCTTCAGGCGGGACTGAGCGCGCAGGGCTACCGAAAAGCCGAAACCATCCGACAACTGGAACTGATTCTGCGCGAACGGGAAGGCGGAAATCTATCCCGCGATCCGGAACGCTTCTACGTCACCGTCTTCGGCGCTCCCTCCAATACGGGCGTCTGGGGCTGGCGCTACGAGGGGCATCATATCTCCCTGAACTGGACGATCATCAACGGCAGGGTTATCGCCGACAGCCCGCAGTTCTTCGGCGCAAACCCGGCGCGCGTCGGTTCCGGCCCGATGCAGGGGACGCGCACGCTGGCCGCCGAGGAAGATTTGGGCCGTGTGCTGGTGAAATCGCTGGATGAGGCGCAAAGGGCGGAAGCCGTTCTCAGCGACCGCGCGCCTGCGGATATTCTCACCGGCGCGCAGCGGGAGGCGGCGCTTCAGGAAGATAAGGGCATCTCCTATACGCGCCTGCGTAAAGAACAGCAGGGCATGCTCCTTGCCCTGATCCGGCAGCACGCCAGCGCGCAGCCGCCCCAGCTTGCTGAGCAGCGTCTAACCAAGATACGCAAGGCCGGGCTGGACAGCGTCAAGTTTGCCTGGATGGGCGGCACCGAGCCGGGGCAGGGGCACTACTACCGTATCCAGGGGCGCACGTTCCTGATCGAGTACGACAACACGCAGAACGACGCCAACCACATCCACACCGTCTGGCGCGACTTCAAAGGCGATTTCGGCACGGACTTACTGGCGGAGCATTACAAAGCCTCCCCGCACAGCCACCCGCCTGCTACGAAGTAAAGCGACTGATGGATAATACGACGCCTGCCGACACCGACAAGCAGGAAAAAAGAAAAGCACCGCCATTGACGCTTTTCGGGTGGAGTGGTTGCGGCTGGTTAGGGCTGTGCATCCTGATAATCGTAGGCGGCTCGTATTTTCGACTGGCACGCGAGTTGTCCCCGAAGAATATAGCCGATAACGATCCGGCAGTGGCGGAAAGCATTGCGCCTTTACGTGCCCTTCCAGGGTTCAAGACTTTCACTGCTTCGGCTACAAATGTTCCCAGCCATCTGGTTCGGCATTTAGTGCCATTCGGCTTTCGGTATCCTGAAAAGTTCCATCTGGTTGAGGAGCAAAGGCCAACCGCCTTTGTTACGATTGAGGAGCGAGACCCAGATACCGACATCGTGCTTGAAAAGTTGGGCGTTAGCTATTTTTCTGCCGGGCCACTGGGGCTGTCCGACATAGGCTATCGGACGCTGGTGGGGCATATGAGCAACGGTCTCGATCTGATGTTTAACAACTACCAGGAACTTGAGCAAGCGCCTTGGGATGTAGATTACTACCACGGACGCAGTCTCACATTCCGGGCCACGGTTCCGGGGATAGACGGGCGCGAAATGCCTATCTATGGGCGAGTCATTTTTGTAGGCAGGCAGCAGGATAAGAAAGGGCTTGCGCTCATCATGTTTGCATCCGCACTTGATCCCAATGTCAAAAGCGCCGCAGACATAGGTGTCAAAGGAGACCTTCGTGAAGTGTTACGCTCGTTTGATATAGCGCCGTAAAAGGGCGAGCAGATACGCTATCGGATGGGCCTGCCTGCGGTGGGAGAAGGTAGTAAGTCCGACCCAGCGGATCAGCGGGCGGCAAGCGAGCGCGCGGAAGATCGGGAAGACCGGCTCCGCGCGCTCTTGCGTTCGTTTCAGGCGGGCGTCTGGTCCTGGACCAGAACTTCCTGCTTGTAGCCGCCGCGCGCCTTGTCGTACAGGTAGATGGCGGTGAAGATCACGAGCAGAATGATCGGCAGGGCGACCAGCATCTCCAGCCCGGCAGCGCCGCCTTTGGCCTGTGCCGCTACCCAGGAAGCCGCTTCGGGCGTGCCGGGCGCTGCCGCCTTGGCCGCCTCGACCGTCACACCGGCGGGAAGGGACTGCGCCGTTACCGC
>JAUJOK010000080.1 GCA_030447685.1 Armatimonadaceae bacterium | reverse complement strand
CCACCCCCCACAACACCACACGACACACACAAACCCAACACGACGCACGGCCGAGCTGCCCGCCCGCGCCGCCCCGATACTATCGGCGTCCCAGTCGTCCCCCCCCTGAACCACCTGGTCGGGCGGCACATACAGGCCCGCCAGGGCCGCGTCGAAGATGGCCGGGTGCGGCTTGATAAAGCCGACATCCGCCGATACGACGGTCGTGGTGAGGTAGTCATTCAGGCCGTTCTCGCGCAGCGTTCGGAAGATGGGGGCGGCCAGCGGGTAGTTCGAAACGACCGCCAGCTTATAGCGCGAAGCAAGCGTTTCCAGCAGTTCGGGCAGCCATTCCGGCATCCGCATCACCCCGACAAACGCCTCGGCGTAGGCAGCGGCAGCGCCGTCCACAACGGCGGCATCCACGGCCTCATCTTCCTGCGCGGCGGAAAGATAGGCCGCCGTCTCAGCGATACGCGCGGCGAAATCGTTCTCGCGCAGCGTGGCCCGGTTCTGGGCAAACTGCCGGTCGCGTATCTCAAGAAACTTGTCGCGCAGGCGCGCGAACTCGAACGGAGGCACATGCGCCTGAAGATACTGCGCCACCGCCTGAAGAATCATCTCCATCTCGCGCGCACGGTGGGGGAACAGCGTATCCGCGAAGTCCAGAGAAACCGCTTTAATCGTCATGAACGCTTGGTATCCAGGGGCAGCGGGCAGCGACGGCGATGTCGTTTCCGAGGCGCAGCAAGCGGCGTCCCGTATTCTGGCATGCGATCCGCTACGCGGCGGGTGCTGCGAGGCGTTCGCGGGCGACCACGTTTTCCGGGTCAAGGTCGAGCGCGGCGCGGAAGGCTTGACCGGCTTCGTCCGCGCGCCCGAGCCGTTCGAGGGCGAGACCCAGATTTACCTGGGCTTCCACATAACGCGGGTTGATAACGAGCGCCTGGCGGAATTCGGCCTCGGCCTCGGTGTCCCGGCCTGCCGCAAACAGGGTGACACCCAACTGGTTCCGCAGGTCGGCGTACTGGGGGTTGATGGCGAGCGCCTGGCGGAACTCGGCGGCGGCCTCCAGAAACATGCCGCGCCGGAAAAGGTCTATCGCCAGCTTCGTATGAAAGGCGATATCGTCCACGTCCGCCTCGGCAAGCTGCTTTAAACAGCGCAGCGCCTCGTCGGTATCGCCACGCTCGTCGGCGGCGCGCGCCTCGGCCAGCCGCGCGGCGGGGAATGCCTGATCGCCCTCCGTCCCCTGCTGAGCGTACGCCAGGCCCTGATCGTGATCGCCGGACGCGTACAGCGCCACGCCGATCAGCAGAAGCGCCTTGGCATAGCGGGGGTTGATCTCCAGCGCGCGCTGCAGCGCCGCGACCGCTCCGTCGTAATCGTCCTTTTTGAAGCGCGTGGTGCCCAGGTGGTAATACAGGTCGGCGTATTTGGGATTGATCTCGATAGCTTCCAGAAAGGCGGCCTCGGCACGGTCCAGGGCGTTTCTTTGAAGAAAGGCTGTCGCAAGCGCAGTGTGAGATTCACCCAGGTAAAAGCGGGCGAGGCGTTCGGACAGCGCGTCCGTGCGTTCATTAAGCGTGCTGTGAAAACAGGGGATCGCCTGCTCGTACAGCCCCTGGTCAAACAGGCGGATTCCGCGCTCGTAGTTCTCGCTCCGGCCCAGGCCGAGCATCCGTCCCCACATCGGCATTCCCAGTCACCTCCGCGCCGCTCACTACCGGCGCACTTTGCAGGATTATAGCGGCGCTCCCTCCGGGTGTCAAGAAGCGGGTATCCGCCCGGAGCGCCGCGCCCGCGCCGCCTCTTCTCCCAGCGGTTTCTGCTACACGTTGATTATCGGCGTCGCGCTGCTGCGCTGTAGACCGTGCTGATACGGGGGAATACCCGTGAGACCGAGCCGTAAAATAAAAAAAACCTGCTCCCATGCGGGAGCAGGTAATAATCAAGATAGGTAGTTAGTTATATTATAGACATAAATGACAGGATATTTACACCTATAACAAGACTTTTGTAAAATTATTTTTTCGGGTGTCTTGCCGCAGACGATTACCGTGCGCCGACGGCGAAGACAGTCACCTCCCTGTTCGCGTGGACGGGGCGCAGGTATTGCGGCGCGGATGACGACCAGGAAGCGGCGCGGTAGATGGCCGCGCCGTTCTCGTTTTCCAGCGCGGTTCCTGCCAGAGCGTTCACGTACAAAACATAGCGGATGTTGTTTTCGCGCAGAAACCGCTGCCGGAACGTATCGGGCGTGGCGGCGTGGAAGAAGCGCGAGGCGCGTCCCATCTTCTCCTCGAAGCGCGCCGTCTCGCTCCAGTGGCCGTTGTACACCACGTTCCCGGCGAAGGCGGGCACGTAGACCGACAGGTGCGGGTACAGGGCGAAGTGCGGAAAACGCCGGTGCGAGGTCGGGTCCAGACCTACCAGCACCGCGTCCGATGCGCGTGTGTTTCGCTTCAGCCATTGCAGGGCGTCCCACTCATTGCGCGTCAGGTACGGGCGATGCGGCGTTGAGCTGACATTGGCGGCAAGACGGTCCATGTCCCGCTGAAGGAACCACAGGTTTGTCGGAATCGTGAACGAAACGAAGGCCGCGAGCGCGATGCTCGGCAGGTTCCCGCGCAGGCGCGCCGTGGCCGCCTGCGCGGCCAGCACCCCGGCCAGGGCGCACAGCGGCAGATGCGCGCCCATCAGCAGCTTGCGCTGAAACGTCACCGGTACATAGGCGATAGCGATACCCACCACCGCCCAGACCGCGAGAAAGCGAAAAGCCGCCCGGCTGGTAAAAGGAGAGTCCGGCGTCGATTCCGGCAGGAGGCGGCGGCCCCGCCGCAGCCGGAAGAGCATCCACATGATGGCCGCGAAAGCCGCTGCCGCCACCAGTCCGTAGCCTGAAAGAATCTGCCACAGCGCCGGGCTTCGGGTGGAGGAGACCAGGGCGCGCTCGAAAAAGACCGGCTCCACCTGCAAGGCCCAGTATTGGTAGGCCGTGGTCGGCAGGGTCGCCAGGCCCACCAGCACGAGGCGCAGCCATCCCCGCCGGTCGAGCCGCCGCGCGGATACGTCGGTCACGATGCGGTAAACGCCCCAGACCGCGAACAGGTGGATCACATCGTACGAATGGAAGTTGCCCAGCAGTGCGCCGGAAAGAGCGGCGGGCCACGTATCGCGCAGCCGTCCCGTTCGCTCCGCCCGCAGCATCGCCCGCATAAACACGGCCATCAGGGCCAGCGCGGCGATAAAAAGCGGCGCGTAGTAGAGCGACAGAAAAGTGATCGCCTCCGGCTGCCATGAGTCCACCGGCCCCTGCTCCGCCGTGCCGCCATTGCCTGCCCACACAAAACCCAGGCCCGCCGAGACACAGACCAGCGCGAACGCGGTTCGCCGCGCCCGCTCCTCACGCAGCGTTTCGCGCAGCAGCGCCGCCACCGCCCACAAAAGCAGCGCCCCGCAGATCACCCGCGCGCCGTGGTACACCGCGACAGCGGGCAGATGCGTGACGCGCACGACACTGCCCAGCAGATAGAAAAACAGATTGAACAGAACTCCGCGCTGCGGCTCCACGGCGAACTGGTTCCGCAGGAAAAAGTGGCCGTTCTCCGCCTGGCGCATCCACGACAGATAGACCGCCGTGTCGTCGATATTGTAGGCGAAGCCCGTGTAAATGCGGCCCGGCGGGGTGAGAAGATAACCCCAGAGATAGGGCGCGGAAGCCAGCAGCAGCGTCAGCGCGCCCACCGCGAAATAGAAACGACAGCAGCGCTCGCCGCGCGGGGCGTCAGCGGGCGCGGGGATAGGCGGTGAATCGGGGGCTTCTTCTTCGGCGATCATGGCAGGCGCATAACGGAAGCGAGCGCGGGCTTCTCAGGATTCGGGCAGCGCGGCTTTGGCCTCCGCAATCTCCGCTTCTCCCTTCAGTACGGAAAGCGTGACCCCGAAGTGCCGCACCTCGCCGGGCGCGATGAATTGCAGACGGCCCGCCGCCCGCTCCCCCGCGCGGCCCATCACGCGGCAGTTGGCCGGTTCGATACCGCAGACATAGTCCCCCTGGCCCATCATCTTCCATTGGATGAGGTGCGGAAGCGCCGCCCGATCATAGGCGATACGCACACCCAGGCCGCTGGCGCGGTTGAGCAGAAGCGCGGCTGCGGTTCCCCCGGCGTCGGGAACGACATCGTGAAAAAAGACCTGCTCCTCATAGCCGGGCTGCGGAGCCTCGAAACGGTTCCACCGGTCCCTGCCTCGCTCGGCTGCGGCATCACGGGCTTCGGTGCGGTGCGCGCCCAGAATCAGCTCCGTGTCCTCGCTTACCAGCGGCCAGCCGAAGTTCAGGTGGTACAGCAGCATCAGCGGCGACTCCCGGAAGCCCCGGTTCTCCACCCGATCCTCGATTCGCAGCGTCGCGCCGCCCAGCGGGGCCGTTATCCGCCGCGTCAGGCGCAGATTCTCGCCGAAGACCCGCGCCTCGCGCAGCGTCCCCGAAACCACCATCTCCGCTTCGTCGCCGTCCCACTGCGTCCACGCGCCTTCCTCCTCGGCAGGGGCGTGCGCGATTCGTCCGTGCAGTCCCAGCGCCTCTCCGCCGTCGTCCTCGTTGTGCGTCCCCGCATTGGAAAGGCCGCAGGTCGTCAGCAGCCCGCCGGAAAAGGTCCGCAGCCAGCCGCGCTCCTGCGGCTCGAACGCGTGCGCGTGCGCCTCGCCGGTCGGCGCGATCCAGGCGAGCGGCATGTCTTCATAGGCGGCATGGGAAATATCCATTCCCCGGCCCGGCAGAACGGTAAAGGTCAGGCCGCGGCCCGTGCGAACCCGCACCGCGCGCACCCCTTCGCGCGCGCCGTCCCGATAGGTAAACGGCTCAATGCCCGCCACCTGCGCCAGATCGCCCACCCGTTCCAGAAGCTCGCGTTTCGTCCATTCCCGGCCCCAAAGCCTTGCCATCGCGGCGTTCCTTCCCTTCAGGCGCGCCCGACGCCAGCCGGTATTTTGCCGCACGTCCGGCGGCTCGCTTTCCTGCCCGCGCCAGAACGCCGACGCTACGCGCAGTAAGCGGACCCCTTCCGCAGGCATTCGCCGTAACCGCTGCGGTTCTCGTCCGACGCCAGCGCGTCGTCTATTTCAGCGGCGGAAGCGTCCTTGCCCTGCTGGACGGCACGCGCGAGGCGGATCATCGGGTCATCATCGCGGTAGAAATCGGACTCCACGCGATAAGCGGCGATCTTTTCCGGGTCGGGAGCGGTAAAAACGCGCACGTAAAGCCCGATGTCTATATACAGCGGCTGCACCTGATCCAGCAGCCTGTCAAGCCAGCCGTCGAAATCCTCCCGGTCGGGCGCGAGCGTATGCGACGACAACAGGGCGCGCTGAAACAGTGAGCGGACAAAAGCTTCGAGCGCCTGGCCCGGCTCGGTCGCGTTTTCCGTCACCAGGAAGCGGGAAAAGGGGTCTTCCTGACCGGTCAGATAAACTTTGCGGAAAACGTGACAGTCATAATAGGCCGATATTTCACGAATCGAAGTGGAGTTCTTGACGGTTCCAGCGTCCGCCTTTTTCCCCTGCATCTGGTGGTGTGTCGAATCCCAGTCGGCCTGCGCCAGTTCGCTCATCAGGGGCTTGAAAATCTGATCGGCAGGGAAATGCAGAATGCCGCCCAGAGCGAAGGCGAGCTTTTGCTGGAGCCGCTCGTCGCCTCCTTCCGCCTCCTCTTTTCGCTCACGCGCGCTTTTCAAGGTCGGCGGCATCCATTGACTTCCGTAACGGGTGATGGCCCCCATCCGGGCGTAGTCGCGCTTTTCCTCTAAAATGGTCTTGAATAACGGCTCGACGTTCTCGTCCTGCGCGGCGATACGACGGGAATCGTCGAAAACGGCCCAGTGGGTCAGAAGATCAGACATAGTTAACCGCAGCCCCCTTGTAGTTCGAGGGGATTTTTCGCTGTGGAAGGGGGTATTCCCTTCGCCGCATTGCGGAAAAGGGACGGTGGCGGCAAGGAGCGGCGGTATCGGGGGCCGGTGAACGCCTGCCGATACCGCCCATAGCAGAGAAGTTTATGTCGAACTAACGGCCCGTGATGAACTCCGGCATCGGCTCGGGTGCCGGTTCCGGCGCGTCGACATCGGGCGCGGTGGGAGTATTGGCAGCAGCGGCGGCGCTTTCAGGTGCGTCGGGGGCTGTCGCCTTGCCCTTCATCCACTCCGGGAAGCCTTCGCGGATCATTCTGCCGAGGTCCTTCAGTTCCTGAAGGTCTTTCAATCCCTCCAGGCTGTTCGCGCTGGTGATAAAGAGATTGTTGGGGCCGCCGCCGCCCTGTCCAGCCTGCGCTGACTGCTGCCGTTCGTACTGGTCAATGTCTTCTTTCAGATAACCGGCCAGCAGAGTGCTTTCCACGCCCAGTTCATCGAAGGTGGTCGTATCGGGAAGCGGCTCGAACATGCCCGGCGTTGCCGCGCCGATCTCTTCCAGCCGCGCCACGACTGAGTTATAGCGCCGCACCGCCCGGGAAGCGCCCCCGGCCAGGCTGCCCGTCAGGCTCGCATGCTGGGCGATGTCGGCGCTCTCGCGCAGCAGGCGGCGACGCCGCTTGATCTCGGCGATGTTGTTGTTTTCCGTCATGGGATTCATCCTCTCGTTTCTGCTCGGTCAAGAAGTGGCGGCGCAGCAGTGTGCGCGCGGCGTGCAGCCGCCATTTGAACGTGGTGATGGGGAGAGACAGGAAGTCGGCGATGCGCGCAACCGGCCACTCTTCGAAATACCGCAGTTCCAGAACCGTGCGGTATTCCGGGCCGAGCGTGGCCAGCGCTTCGGCTACCCGGTCGCGCTCGCTGCGGCGGGCGTACTCCTGCGCGGGACAGGAACTTAGCTCGCGGCTGTGGGCGACCAGCAGCCGGTCCATTTCCGACGGTTCGGTCGGTTCGGTGCGGTTCGACTGACTGGCGACAAGCCGGGCGCGGTGCCGGGCGATGGCGCACAGCCAGCCGCCGAACCGGGCGGGGTCCTGAAGCTGCGGCAGTGCCTTGAATGCGAGCAGAAAGGTATCCTGCACCACGTCCTCGGCGGCTTCGGGTGAGTGGTGAAGCACCTGCCCGGCCACCAGTCGTACCGCGCCCCGAAAGCGGCGCACCAGTTCATCGAACGCAGCTAAGTCGCCGAGCAGGGCGGCAACCACCAGTTGTTCGTCGGTTATCTGCGGAAAGCGGCTGTTTTGCATAACCTATCCGATTCGCTCCTGCATTATAGAGTCCGGACGAAGGGAATCGGATAGGCGGGTGCGGATAAATTTTCTTTTCGGCAGATCAGAGGGCAAAGTCGAAATGAAGGAAGGCGGCAATAGCCTGCCGCAATGGACTACATAAGTAATCAAGGACGGCGGCGTTTACAAAGACGGGTGCGGGAAAGGGGGATCTTAAATGAAAGGTCTATTGGTGTTGCGCGGAATCAAACGGTCGCTGCTGTTCGTCGGGGCGATAGGCAGCCTCGCGGCGCTTTGCCCGGCTGCCCCGAAGCCGCCCGGCGCGGTTCCTTCGTATCGTATTACCGACCTCGGCACCCGGTTCAGCCTCGACACCGGGGACGACTATTACCAGCCGGAACACGTTCCCTACCGGGGAGGAATCGACATCAATGACCGGGGCCAGGTAATCGGCTTTGTTCTGACGAAGAAGAAAAACGAACACGGTTTTCGCCTCTTTGACGGCGTCCTCTGGCAGAATGGAAAGGTGCGTCGGCGGCTGCGCGCACTGCCCGGCGACTTTCCCAGCACCCTGCCGCGCGGTATCAACGGCAGAGGGCAGGTAGTCGGTGATGTGAGCGACACGACAACGGGCGCAATCACTAAGACCACCCGGCGTCCCTTCGTCTGGACGAACGGCAGGATGCGGCATCTAAGCAGATTCGGATAGATATTTGGTAGAATCGGGTTCATGCATCGCGTTATTCTGACTGCCGAACAAAGGGCTGAATTGAACCGGCGCTGCCATGACCCAAAGACCAAGCCCAAAACGCGCGACCGCCTGGAGATGGTCCGCCTGGCCCATACGGGCTGGAGCATTCCCACGATTGCTGGGCATTTCAACCTGACTCAGAGCCGTGTCCGGCACTGGATCAAGGCTTTTCTCTCCGGCGGGTTCGACGCTTTGGAGAGTAAGAAAGCGCCGGGGGCGACACCGAAGCTGACGGTGGAGATATTAGCAGACCTGCGGCGGGTGACAGGGCAGGATGGCCGCACTTGGACCGGTCCGCAAGTGCAGCAATGGCTTGAGGAGACCTATAGACTCACCGTAAACCGTACCCATCTGTGCGAGGTGCTGGTGAGGAACGGCCTGTCTTACAAGCGCACAACCCGCACCGTGCGCCACAAACAGAAGCCGGAGCAGGTAGCTGATAGGAAGGCAGATTTGGAAACGCTGAAAGGGGGCAGAAGCAGGTTTGATTGAGCTGTGCGATCTGGATGAGGCGGGCTTTTCGATGACGCTCTCCAATGCCTATTCCTGGTCGCCGGTGGGAAAGCGGGTGTATGTGCCCTATGAGGCACCGCAGGGACGACGGGTGAATGCCGTCGGTGCGCTGTTTCACCGAACGAGGCAGCTCGTCTTCGCCACGCTCGCTCGCGCTCCTGTGCCCAAACGCAAAGCCGTTTCACCACTGGCTGCCGGGTTATCCGAAGCGGAAATGGGTGTGCTCAACGCCGAGTTTCTGATGCGCTTCATCTGGCGGGTTGCTGGCCGTCCCGGCGATGCCCCGAGGACTGGCGTCGGGACAAGCCGCTGGTGGTTGTTCTGACAACTACTCCGTGCACAAGAGCGCCCGCTTTCAAGAAGAACGCATCAAGTGGCGTGCCGCCGACATCGAGTTGTTCTTTCTGCCGTCCTACAGTCCCGAGTTGTCAAGCATTGAGCCGCTGTGGCGCGACGTGAAGCAGCACCGGATGCGTTGTCTAAGCAGAGACAGCCTGCTCGATCTGAAGCGCGATGTGGACGCAGTGTTGACAGAAAAAGCCAGGAGCCTGATTGCTATCAACTTTCAAACCGAAACTGCTTAGCATGCTGTACAATCCGAAAACCTATAGACGTAATGGACCATCCGCAGCAGGTTGTCCCGGTTGAAGCCCCGGCCGAACTCAGCGCTCGATGGTTGGGACAGTGTTCCGACCATCTGTGTGCCGTAGGCGGCGCGTTGCACTTCATGCCGAGTACGTCTTGGCCAATGTCCCCGTAGAGCAACGTCAGCTCCGGCCGTGCCTTTTTCGGCTCAGGAATGCGCCCATTTTCCAGAAGCACGACGGTCTATGGCTTACAGAACGTAAAAAAGAGATTTCCCATTGCGCCTAAATTTAGGATAGCGATGGTATCTCATCAAGCGTAGGTGCGCATGTCCGTCACCAGCCCAGCAAGCGGATATAGCGGCAAAGCCAGCTTCCGGCAAATAGTGTAGGCACGTACAGCATCTTCTTCTGAGAAGAGGTGCGTTCCCATGGGTTGGTCCATGTCGTGCTTCGCGGCGTTATAAACTGCCACGTATCGGCGATCCGCCGATACGTCACTGCATCTACTCTCCTTTGCACCAGCACATTACCCAGCGCAGCACCGAGTGGCATACGTCCCACACGCCCAATCCGTTTGATCAAGCTCTCGACGTGCAAGCTTGCCATTTCTACAATATCTCGCGCACGCCACTCCATCTCGCCAAACCGAATCGCGGCTCTGAATTCCATGTCCACGTATTGAAGAGGGCGAAATACGTCCCGATCAGCGGGTTGATAGCGAACCTCGCGCGCGCGATAGAGAGGGGCCAACCAGGGAATCGTCAAACGCAATCACTGCCTCAAAGTTCAAGGGAGCTGAAACTGCTGACTTAACGAGGGCTTCAAGCTGACGTTCCTCAGCTGGACCCAGTAGTTCACGGCACAAATACTGAAGGGTTGGCGTGTGCAATCCCATGTAGACTCAACTCCTTTGTTCGCAGCACCCGTTGAGGAAGGGATGCTGCCATACCATTATCGCCGAGAACCGGATACACATAAAACTGGCTCCTTGAACCATTTTACAGGACAGAACCGTTTCGAGACTTGAAATAATGTCAACGATTTTCCCACTTGAGCATCGAAGGAGGATAAAAAGACGTCGAGCGGAAAAGGAAGATGTCTGCCAAACATCGTCGTTTGGACTCTTCTATCAAAGGAGCGCGGACCGATGCAGCGACATGATCGAGCCTTCACCCCAGGTAAAAGCTCCGCTCCCCGCGCCGGGGCGGCGTTTACCTTGATCGAGCTTCTCGTCGTGATCGCGATAATAGCGGTCCTCGCCGCTATCCTTTTTCCTGTCTTAGCTCAGGTACGCGAGCAGGCGCGTAAGGCCGCTTGCGCCTCCCATTTGAAGCAGATCGGCGTCGCCTTCGCGCTTTACACACAGGATTACGACGGCGGGTATCCCAACACGGGCGACCCGTACCTCTGGGTGGGCAAGCGGTGGCGCTGGCCCCTGATGCCGTATCTGGCGATTAGACAAAGGCAGGGAACGGACTTCAGCAACCAGGGCGGGACGACCTCGATCCTCCTGTGTCCCTCCGACACGCTTTCCGGTACCGGCTTCGACGCCACCTCCTACGGCTACTCCGCCTGCTTCTACCACACGCCGGAGCAGATCAACGCCCTGCGTATCCGCAATCTACGCCTCGCCCTGAACGATCCGGGACCCGGCGTGGTCTGCGTGACGCAGTCCGAGGCATCCGTGGCCTTTCCCGCGCAGAAGATCCTGGTGGGGGTGGTTCAACAGTCACGCCGGCGGGCGGATCTCCCGTGGGCTACTGGGGCACGATGACCGCCTCCGGCACGCCGGGGCCGGATCGCTGGGAGCGGCGCGCGCAGCTACGTCTTCGCCGACGGGCACGTCAAGTTCCTGCCCGCCTCCCGGCTGCGTCCGTCCGCGCGGGATTGCCCTGACATCCATCTGACGCCCCATGGTTTGGACGGCTCCGACTTGCGATAAGGGGCGACTACAGTTTTGATCCGTTTCTGCCAGAGTAACCGCAGTGCCTTCTGATACAACTCGGCCTGAAGTGTGTTGGCAATCCCTACATCCTGTATCGCCCTTTGAAGGAAATACACATTCCCAGACGAATACTATTGGCAGCGCCACCGGTCGCTTGACCAGATGTACCTGGTGGCGCTGTGCTAATAGAGCCTGTGTAAGCGGGGCGTTGCACCGCCTGAGCTTCAGGCAACTCCTCCATCGCGTCTCGCTAGGCCCAACTTCGACGAGCGGGACTGGCCTACGGAGGTATTTTATTCCCTGAGCCGCAACGGCAAGACCGCGTGCATTGCTGCTGTGGGGGCGGTATCCCTGAAGGCTTTGCCACGGCGGGCATGCGCCGAAAGGAATCGTCCGGTTCTGGAAGAGGAGATCGATGCCGTTAGTGTTCGTACACGGGGTGCACACCCGCAAAGGGGAATCAGCAGAGGAACAAGCGCGCTACTACCAAACGGAGGACATCCGCACCCGGATGTTCCTCGCCAAGGCGCTCGCCGATTATCCGCGCGCCCGCGATGAAGCGAACCCAATCCGGATCTTCAACCCCTACTGGGGTGATTTCGGCGCCAGGTTCGATCCAAACCTGGCGTCACTGCCCCGGATGAAGACGGAAACGTTCGGCAGTGATGACGCCGCGCTCTTCGACGCCGTCTGCGAGACCCTCCCCATCGCGGCCGTGCAAGCAATGGCACCGTCCCAGGGGGGCGTGGCGAGTCGTAGCCCTCCGGCCGAGGATTCGCTTTTGGTGACGGTCTCGCGCGAGACCTCGCTGGCCGATGCTCTGGAGGTCCTTACGGCGGCCTGCATGGCGGTCCCCACTGCCGCCGCGGAGAACGATGCCCGCGTCGCCTTCCTCCAGTCGGCGCTCGACTACGCCGAACAGAACCAGCACCCCCCATGGCTCATCCAGAAAGACCGCTTCGAGAACTTTACCGTCGCTACCGACAGTCAACTCCTCGCGAAACTCACCACTCTTCTGCCCGGCCAGGGTAGCGAAACCTTCGGCGGCCCGAATCTTTTCCAGAAGGTTCTGGAGGGACTGCATCGCGTGGGCAAGCGTGCGGCCTCCGGCCTCGCCGGAGCGCTCGGCGGCACGGTCGCGGGTGGGCTCCTCCTGGGCGTCCCCGGCATCGCCCGCGCTCTGCGCCCGACCGCTACGCGGCACGCCGGCATGTTCTTAGGCGACGTATTCGAGTACTTAACGCACCGCGACGACCCGGCGAACGAGATCCATGCCGAGCTTCGTAAAGACATCGAGGCGGCCGCGAGGCTCCGCGCGCCCGATGACCCGTTGATCCTCGTGGCTCACAGCCTGGGTGGTGTGCTGCTCTACGATCTCCTCACCCACTACTGGCCGCAGGATAACCTGCCGGCGGTAGATGTCCTGGTAACGGTCGGCTCCCAGGTGGCCCTGTTCAAGGACATGGGCCAGTACGCCGAAGACCGAGCCGGGCGGCGGCACCCGCCGCCAGCGGAGGAAGACGTGCCTGCCCCTGCAGCTCGGGAGGCGGTGCCGGCACGTGGCCTGATCCCTCGTCCATCGTGCGTGGCGCGCTGGATCAACGTCTTCGATCCGCTCGACGTCCTCGGATTCACGACCGAGGGCGTCTTCGACGGCGTGGAGAACTACACCTTTGACAACCGGGCCACTGTTCTGAGCAGCCACGGCCGCTATTGGGCCCGACGCACCGCTGAAGAAGCCGCCCGAGCCGCCATTGAAGCCACCCGAGCCGCCGCCACCCGATACGCCGCTGAAGACGCTGAAGCCGCCCGATACGCCGCTGAAGCTACCGGAAATGGCGTCGGAAATGAGCTACCGCTACTCGGGTCTGCGCAAGATAGGATCAATATATCGGAACTATGGGAGACCAAGGCGATGCTCCAGTTGATTCGGCCTCTGGTTGCACGCGTCGACTGGCAGTCTCAGGCAACGGCTATCTGGCTTCTCCCGTTTCCCGAACAAACGGACGGGTAATTGAATTCGAAGCACAGTGCCGTGGGACCTATCACTGCATCTTAGCCCTCTGCTACTCGCGCACGTTATGCACCAGGTCGGGATGTTTAACGGCTGCTTGACGTTCAAGCGCTTGCCCGAAGCGTGTCCGTGATCCTTGCCCCTGTCTGTGTCAGCATGTTCCCGGCCTCTGTCAGTATGTGCCTTAAAACCTGCGTTTCCGGCGACACTCCGTCCTCGCTTGTTTGTCAGACCACCTGGAACGTGGGGACGTGTAAGGGCAGTCTTGCTAAATGGATTAGACGCCGCGCTTCGCTGGAAGCTCGCTTAATCAGCACTCGAAGCTGCCGCTGGACGTCGAAAGCC
>JAUJOK010000013.1:23133-117501 GCA_030447685.1 Armatimonadaceae bacterium | reverse complement strand
CGATAACGGGCTGGATATACTTGTGCGGGTCGCCCAGCTTGATACGCTCCGCCCAGGCGATGCGCTCCGGCAGGTTTCCCGTCGCCTGCGCCCGCAATAGCGCGTTTGCCCGCGCCGTCACCCCCTGATCGGGACGCTGCGGCTCATTAGTATGCCGACTTACCTGCCTACCTGTCTTCATGGTCTTCTCGTTCCTTCGTCAGGCGATAATGTTATGCCAGAGTTCCGCGGGGGCGAAGCGGGCAAGGTGGCCGACATTGGTCGTCGCGATGACCGCTGTACCGGGCGCATCCAGCGTCACCGCCTGCGCCGCGAGAATCACGTCACCGTCAATAGTTTTGTCACCCGATGTCGGCTGTCCCTGCTGGCGCGCCTGCGCCCAGAACACCGCCGCCTGACGCATCGCCGCCGTCGTAATCGGGAGATACTCCAGCAGCGTGCCGAAAGTATCCAGTTGGACAATGCCCCTAATTTTGTTCGCTCGCAGCAGTTCACGGCGGATTTCGTAGTCGGCAATTTCCGGCAGAACCACTCGCACGTTCCGGTCAAGCATCGACTGAAGCCACTGCGCGCAGGCGACCCCCTCCGGCGACCGATTCGGGTTTGTCACCATTCCCAAAGGGCCTGTGTCCAGCAACACCACGCGCGCTACCACGAGATTCCCTTCAGTTCCGCCGGGAATAGTTTCCTGTCCGAAAGCCGATCTTCATCCAGTACGCGAATCAGATATTCGCCCGTTTCGCGTTGTTCTCTGGCTTCCTCCTCATCGGCATCGATCCAGGATTGCAGGAGAGCGATAGCGGCTGCTCGTTTATCCTGCTCAAGCTGCTTTTCCAGAGTTTGCAGTACGTAGGTGTCTCGCTCCATGCCTTGCCGCTCGGCTTCCTGTGCTACGCGGCGCTCCAGATCAGGCGGTAATGTCAGTGTCATCGTATTCCCTCCTGCTTGAATTATACGCTTGCGACGGGGCTAAACGACGGCGAAGGTAGAACCGGCCTGCCCCTTGACGACCTCGATACGGGTGGGGAACTGGTCTTTTAACTCCTCGATGTGGGTGATGACGAGGATAAGGGCGAAATCGTCGGCGACGGTGTTGATGGCTTCGATGATGGATTCACGGCCACGGGGGTCCTGCGTGCCGAAGCCCTCGTCCAGTAAAAGCGTTTGCAGCGGCGCACCGGCGCGGCGGGCGAGCATTTTGGAAAGGGCTATACGCAGGGCGAAGTTGACCCGGAACGCCTCGCCGCCGCTGTACATCTCGTAGGGGCGCGTGCCCATGTCGTCGGAGATGATGATGTCCAGCGTTTCGATGGCGGAGACGCCTTTTGTCTTGGCCTCTTTCTGGGTGACAAGCTGCACCTGCATGCCGCCGTCGGTCATGCGCCCCAGCGTTTCGTTGGCGACATCCTGTATCTCCGGCAGGGCATTCTCAATAATCAGCGCCTGGACGCCTTTTTTGCCGAACGCCCCTTGAAGCTCAGTGAAAACCTGCTTCTCCTTAGCGGCGGCGTGCTGTGCCTCGGTGCGCCGAATACGCTCCTCACGCAGCGCGGCGCAGCGCTCCAACTGGGACGTGCGGACGCCGATCTCGCGATGCGCCGCCTGCGCCTGAAGCCGTATCGTCTGAAGATCGGCGGACAGCGCGCTCAGGTCGCGGCGCAGGTCGGGCAGGGCGGCGGTATCCAGGCGTATTTTGGCGATGGCGGCATCCGCGCGCCCGATGGCGGCCTCCCGCTTTTCTATGGCTTCCCGATGATGCGCGCACTGCTGCGTTTCCGTTGCCCGCGTCTGCTCCGCGCCTTCGAGACGCAGAAAATTACGCTCCGCGCCCGCAAGCCGCTGCATCTCCGCGCGTGTATGATTCAGTTCTTCGGAAACCCGCTCCAGTTTTTCCAGCCGGGCCGAGACCTGCATCAACTGCTCCTGGTCTTCGTGGGCGTAGTCGCGGTCCGTCAGCGCCTGCTCCTGCTTGGCGATCTGCTCGCGCAGGTAAGGCAGCTGCTTGGCGCGCTCCTCCAGGCGAAGCCGCTGCTGCGATAACTGAACCATCCGCTCGCGAAGCCCGGCAACCGCGCGCAGGTCGGTCTGCGCCCGCTCCGCCACCTTTTTTAGCTGCTCGCGCTGTGTATTCAGCTTCGCGCCGCGCGTGGCGACTTCGCTTTGAAGCGCCTTCAGCCGGTCCCGCTCGGCCTCGGTTTCCCTGCGCGCCTGCTGCCGCTTTTCCCGGCTCAGCGCCTGGCCGCAATACTCGCACAGCGGCGCGTCCGAGCTTTGCAGCGCCCCAATACGCGTTTCCAGCCCTTCGATCTGCGCTTTGTAGGTGCCGTTCTGCGTTTTCAGTTCAATAAACTCTTTGTCGGCGGCGTCGCGCTTCGCTTCGGCCTGAAGGCGCTTTGTTTCCGGGTCGCCATAGGCGGCGATGTTGGTATCCAGGTCGGCGATAAGGCCGTCCAGGCGCGTGATGTCCGCTGCCTCGCGCTCGATGTTTTCGGCGTCGCAGGATAGGCGGTAACGCTCGTTCTCGATCTCGCCGCGCGCTTTATCGATGCGGCTTTGCAGGGTATGCGCTTCCCGCTCCAGCGTGCGGTGCTCGCGGTCCTGCGCCTCCAGCGGCCCGATGCGCTCCTGTAGTTTTAATAGCTGTTCGTAGGCCGCCTCGATCTCTTTGCGCTGGTCCAGAATCTGCTCGGCCTGCGCGATGCGGGCTTCCGATTCGCGCAGCATCTGGCTGTGATGTGCTATGTCTTCCCGGCGCTCACGGATTCCCGCCTCGAATTCCAGCGCCCGTTCCTCGCGCTCGGAAAGGCGCTGCACCTGCGCGGTCAACTGCTCGTGCTCGGCTTGCCGTGTCTCAATTTCCGTGGTCAGCGTTTGCAGCGTCGCCTCGGCGGCATCGCGGGCGATCAAGTACTCATCTTCGCGCTCCAACTCGCTGTCGATGGCGGCGATGCTGCGCTCTTCGTCCAGCAGGCAGCGCTCCGCCTCGGCGCGGCGCTCCTTTGCCATCTGCTCCAGCCGCTCGTAGCGGGACAGGTCGAGAATGTCGGCAAGCACTTTCTTGCGCTCGGCGACACCCGCCCGCGTGAACTCATCCGCGCGCCCCTGGGACAGATAGGCGGAAGACAGGAACGTTTTATAATCCATCCGCAGCAGGGCCTGGATGCGCGCCTCGGTTTCGCGGGCGCTGGTGCCGGAAAGCGAGCGAAGCGTGCCGTCCTCCTGCCAGACCTGCAGTTCCCAGACCGGGCTGCCGCGCCGGGTGCGCGCCTTATGGACACGGTACTTGACGCCGTCCACCAGAAAATCGAACAGGACCCGGCATTCGGACGCTCCCAGGCGGATGATGTCCTCCTCGGAAGGCGCGCGTGTCTTGCCCCACAGCGCCCAGGTCATGGCGTCTAAAAGGGCCGTCTTGCCGTTGCCGTTGTCCCCCGACAGGCAGGCGACGCGCATCCCGGCGAACTCCAGCGGCGGGACGCTTTCACCGTAGCTCATGAAGTTTTTAAGCTGCAGGCGGACGGGGATCAACGCAGCGCCTCCTCCTGTTCCAGTGCCTCGAACAGCGGGCGGGCGTGCCGGAGCAGTTCGTCCTTGCGCGGGACGAGGCGTGGCTGCAAGTCTATATAGGTCGCCAAAGCCTTTTCCGGGGTCAATGCCTCGGTGAGCACCTGCGAGCGGACCAGCGCCTCGGCGGGCGGCAGCTCGCGGGATAAAGCGACGGTCAGGTGCGCCGCGCCCAGCGCCTTGCGAATATCATCAGTACGGATCAGGGCGGCTTTTTCCGGCGAGACTTTATAGCTGACCTTCACCACCGACCGTGCGATAGGATGGCGGGCAATCTCGGCGACGATAACGGCGGTGGGGTCGTCGGCGTCCCCGGTATCGACATGGATGTCCAGAAAGCGGCGCGTGTCCAGGGGAACGTGCTTCCAGTTAGCCTGCCGCCTGGCGACATCGGCCAGCACAAAGCCTTTGTCTTCCGCGCGCTCACCGAAATCAAGGCGGTCGATGGAGCCGCAGTAGACGACCGGCGGGTGCGCCCCCCGGTTCATCTCCTGATGCTTATGGATATGACCCATCGCAACATAATCGAACTGCGGCAGCGCGACATCGGTGACGGGTATCTGCGGCTCAGCGGGGTTCAGAAGAAAACCCTGCACACCAACACGCGCATCCGCGATGGTAAAGTGCCCGGTCAGAACGGCGATATGGTCAGGATGCTCGGCCACGCGCGCCGCCAAGTCCGCGATATACTGGCCGTAGCTGTCGCGCATGTGGTGCGCCACCTCCTCGACCGTCTTGTCCCGGACCTCCTCTTTGGCGATGACGCGCGAACGGGTCAGGTAGGGCATGCCTGCCACCAGAACATCGCCCTTGCGCGTGGTTATCGTCGCCACGTCGGGCATCTGCAAAATAGTGACGCCCGCCCCGCCCAGCAGACCGTAGATTTCCAGCGCATTTGCCTTGCCACGGGTATTGGGAATGTCATGGTTGCCGACCAGCATAGCGACCGGCACGCCCGCATCCGTGAGGCGCTTGAGGGCGTGGGCGAAGGCGCGCTGGTGCGTCTGGTTCGGGTCACGGGCTTTGTAGGCATCCCCGGCAAAGACAGCCAGGTCCACATTGGCTTCCAGCGCCAGGTCAATCGCCGCATTCAGCGCCTGCGTGAAGTCTTCAAGCCGGGTGTTCAGGCCGGTTTCCGGGTTGTAGCGGCCATAGGTTTCGACGCCCAGATGCACGTCAGCGAAGTGCATGAGGCGCACGGAGGGGGCAGGGGACGACATGGCCTTATTATAGCATGGGGCGCGGGTCGAGTCCACGATTTTACAAGGCAGGAATCGCTCTCGTTCCTGCCGAACAGTGGCGCATCTTGTTGGAGCAGAGCAGGGGAGTGACAGGCATGGCGGGCGCGATGCATGACGATGTGGAGGAAATACTGTTCACGCCGGAGCAGATTCAGGCGCGCGTTGCGGAATTGGGACAGCAGATAGCCGCCGATTACGCGGGCCGGGAACCGCATCTCGTCACCATCGTCAAGGGATCGATCCCTTTTATCGCCGACCTGATGCGCGCGATGGATATTACCCTGTCCCTGGACCTGATTGGCGTCGCTTCTTACGGCGCGGGCACGACCTCCTCCGGCGAAGTGCGTCTTACCAAAGACCTGGACGATTCCATCGAAGGGCGGCATGTGCTGGTGGTCGAGGACATTATCGACACCGGCCTGACGCTTGCCTATGTCCTTCGCAACCTGCGCCAGCGCGCCCCCGCCTCCGTGCGCGTCGTCACTTTCTTAGATAAGCCCTCCGGTCGCGGCACCGCCATCGAGGCCGATTACGTCGGCTTCACCATCCCCGACGCCTTCGTCATCGGCTACGGCCTGGACTGGAACCAGCGCTACCGTAATCTCCCCTATGTCGGCATCCTCAAACGCGACGTCTACGCGGGACCTCTATAGGAGAGGCGTATAATAATGGTGTAGGCTTCAGGAGGGGACAGAGCAAATGCAAGCAACGCGTCCGGCACATCGCATAGAAACCACGATTCAGGAAGATGGAACCCTCACGCTTGACCAACTGCCGTTCCGCGCCGGTCAGTCTGTCGAAGTGATTATTTTGCCGCACCCTGCCCCGGCGGAACGGGGAAACCCATATCCGTTGCGCGGCGTCCGCATTCGCTATGACCGTCCCTTTGAACCCGTTGCTGGGGAAGATTGGAACTCCACGCAGTGATTGTGCTGGACACGCACATCTGGATTTGGTGGGTACACGGCGACGCGCAACTGCCGCAGGATTATCAGGAGTATTCATCATAACGAAGCTACGTGAGCGGAGGAAGCGATGTCATCACTGGCTAAGCCGTATTACACACCGGCGCAGTATCTGGCAATGGAGCGGGAAGCCGAATACAAGAGCGAGTACCTGCACGGTGAGATATTCGCGATGTCGGGCGCGAGCCGACAGCACAATCTTATCACGACAAATGTGGTGCGGGAGATAAGTAGCCAACTAAAAGGCCGTCCGTGTGAAACCTATTCGGGTGACATGCGGGTAAAGGTCAGCTCAGGGGGACTGTATACCTATCCGGATGTGGCAGCGGTCTGCGGGGAGAGCCGCTTTGACGACGCCCAGATGGATACGCTGGTCAACCCGAATCTCATTATCGAAGTGCTATCCCCCTCGACGGAAGCCTATGACCGGGGCGATAAGTTCGCGCAGTACCGGACGCTGGAGACGCTGACCGAGTATGTGCTGATTTCGCAGGATAAGCCGCGCGTGGAGCGTTTTTTGCGGCAGACAGACGGTGACTGGCTGCTTTCCGTGGCGAACGATCTGCACGACACGGTACGCCTATCTTCGATTGGCTGCACGCTGGCGCTTGGCGAAATCTACGACAAGGTAAGCTTTCCTGAGAAAGATAAAGCGGAGCCGGATGCTGCGTAATCGGGCAACTTGCGGGGCGGCTGGCGTGTCCATAGCGGTGGGGGAGAAATTACCATGTCATCCACGATAGAAAAAGGGCTGGATTTTACGCTGGGCGTCGCGGTGCTGACAGCGGAGGCGCTGGATCAGGTTATCAACGGACTGGTGGAAAAGGGGAAGGTCGCGCGGGAAAATGCGCCCGCCGTTTTCGATGCCGTGATGGAGCGGGGACGACCGGCCCGCGAGCAGTTTGTCCGCGCGGTGAAAGAGGATGTATTGCCGCAGTTAAAGCGGAGCGGTACGGCTTCAAACGATGAGATTCGGGCGCTGGAAGAGCGGGTTACGGCGCTGGAAACGCAGGTAAACGCGGCGTCTACTGCACCGCAAATGTCGGAGTTGCCTGAGCAGGTATCGCCTGCCCAGGAGCCGATGGAAGATTTGAGCGGCACGACGCAGTCCGAAGTGGAAGCGGAAGTCGGCGGCGCTGTCGAGTTAGATACGCCTGGGGAAACCTATACGGAAACTGCCGATGCCGCCGCCGCGCCGGAGATCGTCACCGAAGCCGCAGAAGTGACACCGGAGAACGAACGGACAGGGGACGCGTCGGCGTGACAGCAGCGGCTGCGGCGCTGCCGGGAGCGGATGGGGGCCGTCTGCTGCTCGCTTCCGCCTCGCCGCGCCGCCGGGAACTGCTGCGACTGATTGGTGCCCGCTTCACCGTGGCCGCCAGCCGCTTCGATGAAAGCACGCTCCAGCATCTGACGGACCCAGAGGAGTATGTGCGATGCGCCGCCGAGGGAAAGGCCGCCGAGGTGGCCGCGCGCCGGGCAGGAATCATCATGGGGGTGGATACCGATGTGGTCGCTCCGGACGGTTCGATACTGGGCAAGCCCGAGGATGAAGAGGACGCGGCGCGGATGCTGCGGCGGCTTTCGGGTCGGACGCACACTGTCTACTCCGGGGTCGTTCTGCTTCAATCGGACGGGAAAACGGTGACACGGCGCGCGGCGCGCTTGATCGGGACGCAGGTGACGTTCGGTGATCTGAGTGAGGCGGCGATACGCGCCTATGTCGCCACCGGGGAACCGCGCGACAAGGCGGGAGCCTATGCCATTCAGGGCGGCGCGCTCGCCTTCGTTACCCGAATCGAGGGCGACCTGTCGAATGTAATCGGGCTGCCGCTGTGGACGGTCGCGCAGATGCTTGCCGAGTTCGGCGTCCCGCTCTGGAACGCCGTGCCGGAGTAATTCCATGTCCGAAGACAATGCCCCGCCTCTGCGCGCGCCGGTTCTTTATGTCACCGACCTTTCCTACGACCGTCTCGACCCCGCCGACCTGTTCGATCTCGCCTACCTGTTGCGCTCGCCCGACCATGATCTGCGCGGTGTGTGCCTGACCGAGGAAAGCGGTGGCGACCGGGTTCTGGATGCACTTTCCCTGCGGGTTGCTGCGGATGCCGACGTTTCCACGGTGCGCGGCGCGGCGGGGCTTGCCGGGGCGCTGGCCGCATCGGACGAGCCGCTCAGCCTGATCGTCGTCGGCGGCTATGGGATGGTGGCCGAGGCGCTTGCGCGCGACCGAGACCTGTTCCGCGCCAGAGTCGCCCGCCTGTTCCTGGTCGGCGGCTATGTGAACGACTACAATGAGGGGCGGGCCGGGGAGCGACTGGCGATAAATCCGCGCCTGCTCGAGCAGCACCCGGAGCGGTTCCGGGGGCGTGTCGAACCGCGCTCCGCACGCGAGGCCGCCCCCTTCGGCAGGCTTCTTACCTCCGGCGAGGGAGTGATCTGGCTTCCACGGGACATCTGTTTATGGCGCTATGCCGCACCGGGTATTCTGGAAAACGGCGGGCCGATGGCCGAGTTTTTGCTGCGCGAGCTGTTCTACTGGAATCTGCACGCGAGCGGGCCGGACGCCGACCGTTACGATGCCGCCGAGGCCCCGGTCCTGCTTTCCGCGCCGCCCGCGTTTCTGCTCGCCGCGCGTCCCGACCCCGCCGCCTTCATGCGCCATTTCCGCGCGCTGACCGCCCGCGCGGAGGTGGACGAAAACGGGGTAGTGACCGCCTTCGCAACCCGCACCGATTCCCCGAACCTGTACGCCGTGGTCGGTATCGACGGGCAGGCGCTGGGTAAGATAATCACCCCACGCCTGCGCGACCGCCCGCTGGCGTAGCCCTTCCCCGTTTTGGTCTCACCCCTGTCTGCCCTCACCCCCACACTCGGTCTGCCGAGGTGCTCTCCCATGGTTTCCGCTTCGCGGTGGGAGAGGGGAGCCTATCACAATAGCGGCCCCGGCTTCGCACGAAAGCAAGGAGAACTTGGCAGGACGCGAAGCTGGAATGGGTAACGTTACGGGCACCCCATCGGTAACGTGCGAAGCCGGGGTTGGCAACGCTACAGGCTCCCCTCTCCCGCGCCCGAAGGGCGGCTCAAACCGGCTGCGCCGCCGGGAGAGGGGACGGGGGTGAGGGCAAAAAGGGGAAGGCTATTTTTCCTGCTTCTGAAAGTGAGTTTCAGCGGCATGCCAGTGGCTATCTCCATAGATTTCTTGTCTTCGGACAGCGCGCCGGTGATATTTCCACTGGGTCCCGGCTTGCCGCCTGCGGTCTGGCCGCCGCCCACCGTCAGCGTCACCGTGTTTTCGTTCAGTTCCCACTTAACCGGCTGCGGGCCGCCTGCCGCTGCCGGGGGAACGAGTGTCCCTGTGCCGTCTCTTTCAATGTCAGCGTTGCGGAAAGCGGGCCTTGTGTCGCCGTCCAGGTGCCGACGGCGGGCGACGTTCGCGCACAGCCCACCAGCAGGAAAGCGCCCACGAGGCAGAAAGAGATCGCGAGGCGTGAAAAAAAGCGCATGATGGAAACCCTCCGCTATAGGGGACAACGGCAACCGGCGAAAGTTGCGTCCCGGTGGGGTGGAAACGGTACAATGGAATCATGATCGTGCTTGGCATCGACCCCGGAACGGCTACCACGGGCTTTGGCGTGGTGAAAGTGGAAAGGGAGCCGCATTCGGCCCCTGGATGTGGGCGTTTTTCTGACGCAGGCGAAAACTCCCGTGGCGGAACGCCTGCTGTCCATCTACAACGATATTAACACGCTGATGGATCGGCACCAGCCCGACACCGTCGGCGTGGAGAAGCTGTTTTTCGGGCGCAACGAAACTAATGCGCTTTCCGTGGGGCGGGCTATCGGCGTGATCTATCTGGCTATCGCGCAGCGCGGCCTGCCCTGGGCCGAATATACCCCGATGCAGGTGAAGATCGCCGTGACCGGCTACGGCGGCGCGGATAAGCAGCAGGTGCAGTACATGGTGACGCGCCTGCTGGGGCTTCAGGAGACGCCGCGCCCCGACGATGCCGCCGACGCGCTTGCCATCGCGCTGTGCCACGCGCACTCGTTCAAGCTCGGCTCGATGGGGATGCGGACGCAGTAGCTGCTGCTGCTGCTGTACTTGTCTGTTCGCGGGCGAGCACGGCAAGTTTTTCCCAGGTCGGCACGCGGGCGCGCTTGCTGAGCACATCACCGTCGTTCTGCTCGATCTTATCCAGAATCCGGGCGTACAGAATGCGCGCCAGGCGCACGGGCAGACGCGCCTCCGCAGGGATATAGCAGAACCCGGCCTCCGCGCGGGCGTATATTTGCCGCGTGCGCGCCGCTTCCCACCGAACCAGCGCGCGGAACTCCTCGGTGACTTTCCCTTCGGCGATGTCCTGCTCACGGACACCGAACCGGCGCAAGTCTTCCAGCGGCAGGTAGATGCGTTTGCGCTCGCGCCAATCTTCTCCCACGTCGCGCAGAAAGTTGGTAAGCTGCATCGCCAGCCCCAGGTCGGCGGCGTGGGAAACGGCGGCAGGCGCGCGCGCGCCGATAAGACAGCACATCATCAGTCCCACGACGGACGCCGACCCCAGGTATATCGCTGGAGGTCCTCGAAGGTTTCGTAACAGGAAACGGACAGGTCCATCTCCATTGCCTGGAGGAAATCACGCATATATTCTGGGCACTTCGTAACGGCGGCAGTGGCGGCCCACGCCTGAAGCACGGGGTGATCCGCCTGGCCTGTTCTGATGGCGGCGGTGGTGGCGTCGTACCATTGCCGCAGCAGGGAGTGCTGTTCGTCCCGCGACAGGCCCTGCGGATTGTCTACCCATTCATCCGGACAGCGTACCCAGGCGTACAGCGCATGAACGGCGGGACGCAGATGCGCCGGGAAAAAACTGCGTGGAAAAGTAGTAGGTTTTGCCGTAATACCGGTTAACGGCGCGGCAGTGCTCGTAGGCGGCGCAGAGACCCGGCGACGCCTCCGATACCGGGACGAGGGGCCGCTTGCTGCGTCGCGGCGGGCGCGCGAAACGTAAATAGGTTTCTGCCAAGTTAACGACTGCCCCTGTTCCAAGGCCGGCGAATCGGCATCTTCCGACGCCCGTATCAACAGCAGGGGAAACGCCGAAGTTCCCGCGCCGTTATTTCTGCTCCTGCGCGATACGCTCGGTGACGAGGCGCGCGCCGATGGTGACGAGCGGCAGGCCGGTGCCGGGCGTGGTGGAAGCGCCGACGAAGTAGAGATTGTTGACGACGGGGCTGCGGTTGGGCGGGCGGAACAGGCCGACCTGGGTCAGCCCGTGCGACAGTCCGAACGCCGCGCCGTGGCGCAGATTGAACTTTTTCTGCGCCATTCCAGCGGCGTATAGATATGCTCCACCACCACATGCTTGCCCAGGTCGGTCATTCCGGCGCGCTCTTCCAGAAGGCGGTACATCTTTTGGGTGAACTGCTCCTTTTCCACGCTCCAATCCACGCCGGGCGACAAATGCGGGATAGGAACGAGGACGAAGATATTATCGCCGCCGGGCGGGCACAGCGATGGGTCCGTGTGTGCGGGCAGTTCACATAAAACGACGGGTCGTCCGGCAAAGTTTTGGTGTGAAAGATCGCCTGAAGTTTTTCTTATAATCGCGCCCCAGGAAGAAGTTATGGTGCTTGAGATGGTGGTACGGAACGTCGGTGCCCAGGTACATCATGAATGCGGAGGCCGTATAGGTGAGGCTGTCCAGCTTTGGCTGCGTACGGCCCGCGTACTCCGCGGGCAGCAGGTCGAGGTAGGTATACGGAAGGTCGGCGTTGGATAGCACGATGTCGGCGGGAACGAATCCGCCGTCTATGTCAACCCCCGTCGCCTTCCCGTTTTCCACGACGATGCGCTGCACCGGGGCGTTGGTGTGTATCTCGACGCCTTTCTCCCGGGCAAGCGCGGTCATCGCGCGGGGCAGCGCGTAGGTGCCGCCCATCGTGAACCACAGGCCGTCTTCCGCAAGTTCGGTGTAGGAAAGCAGCGTGTAGACGGCGGGCGCTTCATAGGGGGAGATGCCCAGGTACATGCTCTGCATCGAAAAACCTGGCGCAGACGCGGGTCGCGGAAGTAGCGCGACACATGTGCGTACAGCTTTTGTCGCGCCCAGCGTATTCAGCAGAAGCAGATTCCGCGCGGTAAAAAAGTCCGAACCCTTGAGGAAACTCTTCTCCACGAACTCGAAGCGGCCATATTTGTACTTTAAGGCCCGAATCCCGCAGGAATGCGTAATAGCGCGGCGCAACGCCCGGCTCCATCGCCTCCAACTGCGGCACCATCCGCGCCAGGTCCGAAGAGACATCGAGTGAGGTGCCGTCACCGAAACGCACGCGGTAGTTCGGCTCCATCTTCACCATCGAAAGGCGCGCATCGAAGTCCGCCCCGGCAAAGGCGAAAAGCTCGCGGAAAACGTCCGGCATCAGCAGCAGGCTCGGCCCGACATCGAACTGGTAGCCGCCGTCGGTCAGGATATTGCACCGGCCCCCACGGTCGCGTTCTTTTCGTACACGGCCACGTCGTAGCCCAGCACGCGCAGCCGTATCGCCGCCGCCAGCCCGCCGATTCCCGCGCCTACCACGGCAACTTTCATAAACGGAGTGTACCTTTCGTAGCTGCCCTCACCCAAACAACCGTCCGCTCGGTTTGTTCCCGTGCCGGGGGCAAGTGATAAAATGCAGGAAGCTATGTCATTGCTGATTGTGGTGCCGACTTATAACGAGCGCGACAGCCTTCCTCTGCTGATTCCGGGCCTGCGAGACACCGTGCCCGACGCCCATATTCTGGTGGTGGACGATAACTCCCTGGACGGAACCGGCGCGCTGGCCGACGAAATGGCTGCCCGTGATTCCGCTATCCAGGTACTGCATCGCACCACCAAAGACGGCATTGGCCGCGCCTATATCGCCGGGTTAACCTGGGGACTGGAGCGGGGCTATCAGCGCCTGATCCAGATGGACGCCGACCTTTCCCACGACCCCCAATATCTCCCGGCGATGCTGGAAGCCTCCGGCGCGTATGACCTGGTTCTCGGCTCGCGCTATGTGCCCGGCGGCGGGACCCTGAACTGGGGATGGGGCCGCCGCGTTCTGAGCCGGGGCGGGAGTTTATACGCGCGCACGATCCTGGCCCTTCCTATCCGCGATCTGACCGGCGGGTTCAAGTGCTGGCGGCGGACCGTGCTGGAAGACATCGACCTTGCCACCGTGCGCTCCAACGGCTACTCGTTCCAGATCGAAATGACCTATCGCGCGCTTTTGGGTGGCCACTCCGTCACCGAGATACCCATCGTCTTCGCGGATAGAATCGAGGGGCACTCCAAGATGAGCAAGCGGATCGTGGTCGAGGCGATGGGCATGGTCTGGAAACTGCGCGCCCAGGCGTCCGCCATTCGCGCCCGGAAGCAGGCCCCGGTACGCTCCCCACGGTAGACCCGGTCGTTTTCCCAAACGCCCCGCTATTTCCCTGTATAGCTGTCAGTAAGTAAAGATACGGTTTATGTCCGATACTATCCTGTCACCCCGCGCCTGAAAGGATTCGTATCGGATAATGGATATCCATGAGCTGCTGCGCCGGACGGTCGAAAGCAAAGCCTCCGACCTGCATCTGACGGTTGGCACCCTCTCGTATCGCCTGCACGGCGAGATGGAGCGCCTGCCCTACCCGGAACTTACCCGCGACGTGCTCGCCCCCATGCTGTTCGGACTTTGAACGAAGAGCGCAAAGAGCATTTCGAGAAACACGGCGACCTGGATTTCAGCCTGGAGCTTCCCGGCGTCGCCCGCTTCCGCGCCAACTTTTTTAACGGACGCCGGGGCGAGGGAGCGGTCTTTCGCGTCATCCCGACGAAAGTGCTGTCGGTGGAGGATCTGAATCTGCCGCCCGTCATCACGCAGCTAACGAACCACGAAAAGGGGCTGGTGTTGGTGACGGGGCCGACCGGGTCGGGCAAGTCCACAACGCTTGCCGCGATGGTGGACCTGATCAACCGGGAGCGGGCCGGGCACATCCTGACGGTCGAGGACCCCATCGAGTTCGTCCACCCGCACAAACGCTGCGTGGTCAATCAGCGCGAGGTCAAGGTGCACACGGAAAGCTTCGCCAGCGCGCTGAAAGCCGCGCTTCGCGAGGACCCCGACGTTATCCTGGTCGGGGAGATGCGCGACCTGGAGACGATCTCGCTGGCGGTCTCGGCGGCGGAGACGGGCCACCTGGTTTTCGGGACACTGCACACATCGAGCGCGCCGCAGACCATAGACCGCATCATCGACGTTTTCCCGCCGCACCAGCAGCCGCAGATTCGCGCGCAGCTATCCGAGTCGCTGCAAGGGGTTATCGCGCAGACGCTGCTGCCCAAAATCGGCGGCGGACGTATCGCGGCTCTGGAAATCATGACCAGCACCACGGCGATTCGCAACCTGATTCGCGAGGGCAAGACGTTCCAGCTTCCGTCGGTCATCGAGATGAACACGAATATCGGGATGCAGTCGCTGGCGCAGGCGCTGACGGAACTGCTGAAGGCGGGCAAGATCACGCCCGAAGCCGCTCTTGCCAAGGGGCTGACCCGCTGGTGCTGCAAACGCTGCGCCTGGATACACCGCGCCCGGCCGGCGGCTAACGAGTTCGCCGCGCAGGCCCCGCGCCGCCAGCGCCACCCGTGACCGCCGCTGCGGCTCCCGCTCCCGCCCCGGTCTTTGCCGGCGTTGCGCCGCTGGCGGAGGATGACGACTTCGACCTGAAGCCGCTTTCAAACGGCAGCAGCCTGTCGTTCCGCCCGTAGGATTCGGCCATGAATGCCGGGCCGATGGATGCCGGGCCGATAAACGACCCGTCTCGGAAAAGCCATCCTCCGGACGGGCGATACGTCAGCCCGGCAAACGTTGGCGCGTCCGGAGGACGCTTATGCCGGAGACGGGTCGTTTATCGGCCCGGCATCCATCGGCCCGGCACGGACGGCTGACACGCCGCCCTGTTCAGTCCTCCTCCATCACGCGCACGAAGGCATCTTCCAGCGTCTCACGCATGGGGATGACGGCCTGTACGCGCCCCCCGGCGGCAACCAGGGCGCTTACCAGTTCGGGAACGCGCGACTCGTCGGATAGAGCCACCGTAGCCCGCGTGGTATCAGCGGCGACGCTGCCGAAGCGGGCCAGAACATCCGGCAGGGGAGGGGACAGCGTCTCCATCTCCACGATCACCGAGGAGGAGGGGGCGGTGATCTCCTCCACGGTTCCCTGCCGCACCACGCGCCCGGCCTTGATGATCGCCACCTCGTCACAGGTGCGCTCCACTTCAGATAGCAAGTGCGAGTTGAGCACGACCGTCGTGCCCCGCTCCTTCAGGTGGACGATCAGGTCGCGCACTGCCCGGCGGCCCAGTGGGTCAAGCGCCGACGTCGGCTCATCCAGAATCACCAGTTCCGGCTCGTGCAGAATCGCCTGCGCCAGCCCCGCGCGCTGCTGCATTCCCTTGGAAAACTCGCGCAGCCGGTTTTTCGCCCGCTTCGCCAGCCCGACCAGTTCCAGCACTTCGGGGATGCGCCGTTCGCGCGCGGCCCGGTCCATGCCGTACAGGTGTCCGTGGACATGCAGGAACTCGGTGGCCGTCAGGAATTCGTGGAACTGGAACTTTTCCGGCAGGTAGCCGACACGGCGGCGCGCTTGCCGGTCGCCCAGCGGTTTGCCGAGCATCACGCCGCCGCCGCTGGTGGGAAAGACGTTGCCCAGCAGCATGCCGATAGTGGTGGTCTTGCCCGCGCCGTTGGGGCCGAGAAAGCCGAACACCTGCCCGCGCCCCACCGCCAGATCGAGGGAGTCCACGGCGGGCGCGGCGGCGCGCGGGTATATTTTACGCAGCGCCTGCGTTTGTATGATTGGTTCCATCAAGGTTGTATTATATAGCGGCGGGTATGACTCCTGCGGTAGCAACAGCTACGGCAGGCGCAGTCATCAGGAGGCGGTAAAGTTTAATGTCTTCTTAACCTTGTCTTAAACTTATCTTAACAGGGATTTAGTTCCGAAGGCATATAATCATCCTGGTTCCTCTGCTGGAGCAGGCAGTTCCCTGCCCGCTAATCGACTGGTTTCAGGAAACCAGGGAGATATTAGGTCATGAAAACATTGGGTATTCCTTTCTTCGCCGCTCTGGGGATAGCGACCTTCGTCGGTTTCTCCGTGGGATCGGCCAAGCCCGCAGAAGCGACGGTGGCTCAAGGCACCTCTCGGGTCGGATATTGGTATGATACCGGCGTACTCGTTGGCGCGAGTGGTTTCTCCAATCTCAGTTACACCCCCGGCTGCGAGGGAGGTCCGTATTCCACGACGATTACCGCTCAGACCTTCGAGTACCGTGTTAGGGAAAGTTACGAGGGCGACACATGGGCTTCGCTGACGAACAACACAACCGATTACGTGACTACCTCCACGCCAAACCTCACCGTCTATGCCTACGGCGGCATTGAGGGGAGGGGCAGCGCGGATTCTGAAATGTCGATAGGGGCTGCAAGGGCATAGGGCGCTATCATCGTTGAAGGTGTTGATGGCGACTATTTGGACGATAGCCATTCGATTATAACGGTTACCAACCTTCCAGCGGGCGCAACCGTAACCTACACCGGCAAGTGTAAAGGCTCGGCGGTACTGTATTAGTCCTGTGGCGGAGATTACCTGTCCAATGCGTAAAACAGTTCGTTCCACGGGGCGCGGGAGGGCAGCGCGTGGGCTGCTGCTGCCCTCCCGCGCTGTCGTCCTGCTGCTGTGCCTGGCCTGCCTTCCGGCAGCGCAGGCGCAGAAGCCGCAGCCGAATGGCACCGTACCATCCTCGCCGCCCGCACCTGCGGTCGCGCCGCCGCCCACTCCGGCGTCAGGGGGCACCGCCGCTCCGCAGCCCGCGCCGCTTCCCGAATACCCGGACCCGATCCTGCGCGTGGAGGATGCGCGTCTTCGACGCTTCGACGACGCGCTGGCGGCGCTGGCGGCGCAGGGGAAAGTCGCCGTCATCGCGGAGGGTGCGCCCTATCGCCCGGCGCTTTCCGACAGCGCGCTCCAGTCCCTTAGCCGGGCCGTTTCCCAGGACAGCGGCGGTGTCCCTTTGAGCAAGTTCGCTGCCGAAGTGGGGCGGGCATTCGATTACGACGCCGTGCGCGTCGACAGAGATCTGTTTCTCTTTTACAAACGCTACAGCGAACCCAACGATCTGCCGGTTGTGACGTTCGAGGAAGCCGTCCGTGCCCTGCGCGGCATCGTTCGCGCCACCGACCGTCTGAACCCGCGCGCGCCCCAGTTAGGTTCGCCGGGCTTCCCGCTGCTCCGCTTCGTCAACTCGCTCGATCCGCAGCAGATGCACGCCTTAAAGGACGGCCTGCTCGTGACGCAGCTTCGCCCCGATCAGCGCGAATGGCTCTGGCAGTTTGCCCGCCAGGATTATTTACAGCGGACGATGGACAGCGTGGAGCGGACCGCGCGCCACCTGGAAACCACTCGCAGCAGGAAATCCGTGTTCCGGCGCATGGACCTGGTCGGGCTGGGCATCCCGATATTTGGTTACGAAGGGCCGTTCGGGCTGCGGGGGGCTGTGTGGCAGTTCGCCCTCAGCCACGGCTTTCGGATGCAGACCGGCGGCGTGAGCCTGCTCACGGCCCCCGACGGCTCGATGATGGTGTTTGGTCTTCTTACCAGAAAGCCGCCCCCGGAGCGTGTGGAGTTCCTTCGTGGAAAAATAGGCGGTCATCTTCCCGATCCCAACGCTCCGACGACGGAAGATTATGCCGACATCGCCCGCCCTGCCCCGACCAGCGCCGTTGGCGCCACGCTGCGAGGGGTGGTCGAGCGTCTGAACGCTGCTGCGCTGCCGAAGGAGACCACACCCAGCACCACAGCCGCAGCAGTGAGCGGACGCCAGGAGGCAGCGGCAGCGGCGATGTTTCGCGGCGCTGCCGTGGACGAGGCGCTCCAATCGAAGCCGGTCAGCGTCGTGGGCGTGGAGGCAATAGCTCCGAGCGGGTCCTGCAAGCCCTTGCCGACCTGTACGGCCTGCACGTTCAGCAGCAGGAGGACGGCCTGCGGCTGCTGACGCTTCGCCCGGTACGGCCCGCGCGCACCATCCGCGATATTCCGCAACAGTGGGCCGACTGCTCCCGGAACCGTGGCGGCGTGCCGTGGTGGGCGGAGCGCAGCGCGAGGAATCAGAGCTTGTTGATCTGGCGAAACAGCGCCGCCTGTCCGACGGGCGTGAGCGTCCGCTGAACTCGCACGATATTGAGGTGATACGCAGAATGGACGCTCCCGACCGCTCCCGGGATGTCCTCTACGCGAAGGCGGTGCGCCGGCTGCGGGCGCTGGCGAACCCAAAGTCGCTGCGGCTCCCGAGGAGCGTCTGGCAATAGCTGAGGTCGGTGATGAAGAACGGCGTCTGTTGGCGCTGCTCGTTTCCATGAGCGTTCTCCGACCGCTGGAGACACTAATCAACCGCCTCACCGCGCAGCCTGGTAGACTTTAGTCGGGCCTATGTGCAGGGCGAGTTCGGCGAACAACGAACTGCGGGGAGTAATGATGGGCTACCGGGACGAAAGCGGTCGGCTGTGGAGGGAGATGCAAATGGGTGTTACGAGTATGCTGCCGAGGTAGGCTGCCTTCCTGTGCCTTGCCGGTGCCTTGAGCAGGTCGAATCGGCTGCTTTCTCCTTCGTGCTGGGTCAGCCATTCCCCAAAAATATCACCCGGGATGGGATACGCGGCCTGGTGAAATCGTACCATTAAGTTTGCTTGACGGTCAATTTGGGTTATGCTATAGTATCCTCTGCCGGAGTTTGCGATTCCTGAGATATTGTCTGACCGCTCCGCAATAAGGCAAGCCAAATGGCGAAGGCAACCAACGATTTTCCCAGGACATCGGGTTCAAGGACGCGGCCCGGGCGCGTCCTCCTCGCGCAGTTCGATAAGATGATGGATAACGCCGCCGGGACGCGCGCAGGCGAGGACATTGAAGCCCTGCACGATATGCGTGTCGGTTCGCGCCGCCTGCGCGCGGCGCTATCCGTGTTCGCGAAGGCGTTCCCAAAAGCGATTACCAGATGCTCGACAAGCAGATCGGTGACATTACCGATGCGCTGGGAGCGGTGCGCGACCTGGACGTGCAGCTTGACTATCTGCGCGGCGTGCGCGATCCCCTGCCGCCCAACGAAGCCTACGGCCTGACGCGCCTGATCGAGCGGCAGAACAAGCGGCGCGACAAAGAGCGTAAAAAGCTGGTCAAGGCGCTGGACCGGCTGCAAAAGGATGGGTTTGCACAGCGGTTTATGAAGGTGCTGGACAAGGCGGTTCCCGTAGCGGCAGCGCGCGCGGACAAGGGGGCGAACTGACCGTGGCTAAAGGCGCTCCCTATTCATAAGCTGACCCAGCCGAACGCGCCCTGCGCGATTCGGCCCCGGTCATTCTGGTGCGGCTTCAGGAGATGTTCGACTGGGCACCCGCCATGCGCGACCCGGAGAATGTCGAGGAACTGCACAACATGCGTATCGCCGCCAAGCGGCTGCGTTATACGATGGAGCTTTTCACGCCCTGCTTCGGGGATGATTTCCAGCGGTCATTGAAGACAGTCGAAGCGATTCAGGAGCGCATCGGAGCGATTCACGACTGCGACGTACTATTGCCGCTCCTGAGCCGGACGCTCGACAAGGAGACCGAGCGCGAGAAAAAAGGCGCTTCATAAAGGCGGCAGTCCGCCGCTGTTCGTCGCCGCCGAGGGCCTCGCACCGCTGATAGCTCGGAAAGAGACGGAGCGCGAGCGTCTATACCATGAGTTCGTGGCGTTCTGGGACGCGCTGCCGCCGGAGCGTCTTTTCGCCGCTATTCAGCAGTCGGTGCAGCCGGGCCGACGGCTGCCGAGTAGAATGCCGGTTTCGCGCGTCCCGGCTGCTTACCGGGTCTGTCTCCTCGGTGTGCTAACTCTCCTCACTCTCTTTTCCGGCGTCACTGCCCTGCCCATGCCGGGCCGCGTCATTCCGCCAACTCTCCCCGCGTGCGGCGCAAAGCGTTGAAGGGGCATCTGCGGAATGTTTCGCGAAAGATTCAAAGCGCACAGAAGCAGCTTCGAAAAGTGCGGCGGTCGGAGGCGGCGATGGCCAATGATCTGGCCTCGCTCCGGCATCAGCTTCGGCTCACTCGCCGGGGGCTTGCGGCTGTGCAGGAGCGTCTGGATCGGACGCGACGCGAACAGCGCAAAGTGGCCGTGGTGCTGCGGCGCGCGCAGCAACGCGCGGGGTGCGGGAGATGGCGCTGGCCCGCCACGTAACTATCGCCAGGGGCCGGTGCGCTACGCTTCGGTAGTCCTCGGCTCGCGGTCGATGGGTGTGTTCGTCAGCCGCGCCCGTTTTGTCAGCACTATCTTTCGATACGATGCGGGGCTGGTGGAGGCAGTCCGCGCCGAGCGCGCGGTAGTGCTACGCTGGAAAGAGCAGGTGGACAATAAGGCGCGCGATGTGGCCGCGTGGAAGCGGGAGCTTGCAGAGCGACAGGCGGAAAAGGCGGCGGTGGCGGAGCGGCAGCGGCTGGTATTGATTGAGGCGCACGAGCGGCGAGCCGAGCTGGAAGAAGAGCTGGATGAACTGGACCGGGACTCCGACCGCATCGCCGCGCGCCTGCACGCCCTGGGATCGACGCCGGTGGGCCGGGCACGCCGTCTGGTTCGCTTCAGCGGCCATTTTATCCGTCCGGTTGCCGGGCGTATCACCTCCGGCTTCGGTGGGCGCTTCCACCCCATTCTGCGTCGATACCGCATGCATACCGGCGTGGACATGGGCGCGGGGCACGGTGCGCCCATCTACGCCGTCGCCGGGGGAGTCGTCGCCTTTTCCGGCACGATGCGCGGCTATGGTAATGTCGTCCTTATCGACCACGGCGGCGGCATCTCCACGCTGTACGCCCACTGCTCCGCGCTTCTGGTGGGGGACGGCGCAAGCGTTTCCCAGGGGCAGGTAATCGCCCGTGTCGGCTCCACCGGCATGTCCACCGGCCCGCATCTGCACTTCGAGGTGCGCCGCAACGGCTCGCCCGTCAATCCCGTCGGCTCCCTGTAAAGCCGTCACGGCAACGTAAACATCCCTTCTGCTATCAGCAGCGCCGAACCGTCAATTACGATTCGCACCATTTGTTCGTTCTGTGTCTCAACCAGAACGTCAACTAGGCCGTACCGACTTCCCCCGTGTCCCTGTGAAACTACCATACGTGCTATGCCGGAATGCGAATCCGGCGTAATCTGTCGGTGCTGGACAAGATAGCCGCCAAGCGCGCCGGATGCCGAGCCTGTCACCGGGTCTTCGTCTAACCCGACGGCAGGCGCGAAACAACGGCTCCTGTAGCAGGGACTGCCGTGGCGGTTATGAGAGTACGAGAAGACGTAGAAGCCGAGGGCGTCCCAGCGCCGGGATAATCGGGCAATCTCTGCCAGCGCCCCCGGTGCAGCTTCCACCTCTGCCGGAGAAAGGACGGGTACAAATAGAAAGGGGCTTCCCGTGGATACGACCTGAACGGGAAGCCCCGTCTCGAAGATTTTTTCCGGCGCGCAGCCGAGCGCCGCCGCGACTTCAGCTATCGCTTCTGGGGGCAGTGCCGCACCAAATTCCGGCAGCTTCTGAACAACCGTGACGTTGATAGACTCTTTGATGGCCGTCACATTGAACGCCACTCCCATTTCATAATGGCTTATTTCCACCCGTGATTCCAGAACGCCCACCGGAGTCCGCACGCGCAGCGTTTTCTTCTGACGCACCCGTTTCTTTTTCGCCAGAGCTGCTATCGCGGAAACCGTAGCATGGCCGCAAAAGGGAATCTCCGCTGTGCCGGTGAAGTAGCGCAGGGACAAATCCGCGCCGTCATTACCCGGCAGGACGAACGCTGACTCCAGCGAGACTTCCCCGGCAAGCTGCCGCATTTCGTCCGGCGTAAGCTGCTCGGCGTTGAGAAACACCCCGGCGGGGTTGCCGGAGAAAGCCGTGTCGGTAAAGGCGTTCAGCACGAAGAAGGGTATACGGCGCATCCGGGGACGTTTCCTTACCGGGCCGATGAACGACCCGTCTCGACAAAGCGACCGTCCTTCGGACGGGCGATCACGGGAGCGTTCCTAATGATACTGTCTTCACTTCGATAGGAGCGCGTGTGCTGCCGTCGAACTCCGCGCTTGCCTCCAGACCGGCGCGGGCAATCTCTTCGGCAGAGGCTCCGGTTCCATAAAGAACCCACATGGCTCCCAAAGCGAACCGATAGCCGCTGCCGAATGCGTAGAACTTCGTGTATTCCATGACGGAGCGAAGCGAATAAAGGCCGAAGATACCGGCGCTGTTTGCGATAAGGCAGTCCAGGCGGGAGGATTCGAATTCGTCCTCCTCGTCCTCGCGCGGGTTGAGAAAATAGTCCTCTTTAAGTGCGTGGTGCAGTTGGCGAAATGTCTCGAAGATGGCCTGCGGCGAATCGAGCAGGGGCGGTGGACTGAGATTGGAAAAGTAGCTGGTCAATACCAGGTCCCAGGAGGCGTGGCCGACGCAGGCAAGGTAGCTGTCGCCGACATTCACGATTTTTAGAATGGTAATAATATACTTGCACATACGGCTTTATTTGTTACAATAAAGCATGGATACACGCACCGACCACGGCGGGGGACAACGCAGTACCGGAAACTCTGCGAGGCTATCCGCTACTTTGCCGACCTTGACGCCTGTCACCAGTTCGCCGTTTTCCGCCGCTGGCCCGATGGCCCCGTATGCCCCCGTTGCGGCGCGATGGATTCCGCCTCGTTCGTAAAGACCCGGCGCATTTACAACTGCCGCGTGTAAGAAGCAGTACAGCGTCAAGGTCGGCACGATCTTTGAAGATTCCCCCTTGGCCTCGATAAGTGGTTTACCGCGATGTGGCTGCTGGTGAACTGCAAAAACGGTGTCTCCCTTATGAAGTCTCCCGCGATCTTGGTATCACGCAGAAAAGCGCATGGTTTTTGTTGGGCAGACTTCGCCTTGCCCTTCAGGTCGGCAGCATCGAAAAGACGAAGCTGGCGGGTACGCTCGAAGCCGACGAAACCTTTGTCGGCGGCAAGGCTAAGTACATGCACAAAGACGCCCGCGAGAAGAAGATCACCGGGCGCGGCACCAACGGCAAAACCATTGTTGCCGGTGTCCTTCAGCGCGGCGAAACCTACCTTGACGAAAATGGCGAAGAGAAGAAAACCGCAAGCCAAGTCAACGTCGGTATCCTCCCCGACACCAGCGCGGCGGCGTTGGAATCTTTAGTCACCACACACGCCGAAGAAGGCTCGAACTCTTCACCGACGCATTGAAGGCGTACCGGGTACTTTCCGACCGCTACGGCCATGAGTTCGTAGATCACGCTATCGCCTATGTCGAGGGGCGTGTGCATACGAACAGTCTTGAAAATTTCTGGTCGCTTGTCAAACGTGCCTTGAAAGGTACGTATGTTTCCGTAGAGCCGGAACACCTTTTTCCGCTACCTTGACGAAGCCGCTTTCCGGTTCAATCAGCGCAAGGCGGGCGGTGATACCTGCGCGGGTCGCAAGGCCGGAGACGCCGCAAGGTTTGTACAGGCCATGCGGGGTGTTACCGGAAAGCGGCTCACCTACCAGGAACTAATCGGCAATCCGCAGGGTATGAACAGCCCCGACCCGTTGCGCGGGGGACCGAGGGCGGACTAAAGCCTCCAGAACATAGAGCACAAGAAAGGTAGGAATCTCATATTCCTACCTTCTTGTTATTTTTAGCGAACTCTTAGCGGCAATGCGTTTAGCTAAAATAATCATATTTATCCGAGATAAAATCCAATAAATTCGCTAAAACTATTGACGTGATGCGGAGATATGCTATAATGCCGAAGACGGAGGTGATTTGGCATGACAGAAAAGTCTAACGGAAGTCTGGCAGCGGTCAGGTAGAAGCCCTGCCTGCCTTCGACCTCGAAACAGCGATTGAAAAGTTGAAAGTTTTTTATAAAGCCAACGGTATAACGCTGTCAGCATCACAGGGGCAACTGACAGCCTCGGCAGCAAGAGTGAAAGAAGCGGTACTGCACAACGGGCAATTGCCGCTCTGATTAGCTACGGCCTGCTGTCCGAAGAGGGGTTGGCCCTGCCCGAAAGGTTAAGATAACGGAACTTGGCCGTAAAATTCTTCTCCTGCCTGAAGACGACGAGGATAGAATTACTATCTTCAGGAAGCGGCTCTAAAACCTAAAATCTACCGCGACATGCTTGATGAGTGGCCTGAGAGCCTTCCGAGTGATGCGGAGATGACCAAATTCCTTACCATCGAAAGGGGACTACAACGAGGAAACGGTTCGTATCCTGATCAGAGATTTTAAGGCGACGTATGAGTTCGCAAGGCTGGAAGGAAACGGTATAATATCCGAACAAGAACCGGATAAAGCCGAGAGGAAAGACAGCCATGTTGCGAATAAAGCGAACCCGCCCCTCACAGATGTATTTAGTTCTTTTTCCGCCACCAGGCGCAGGGAGGGCAACCATGACACCCTCAGCACCGGCGGCTGAAGCGCGCACCCTCACAATACCAATAACAGGCGGTAGAATAGCACTCCTTCAGACGCCCGGCGAAGTCACGGAGAACGATTTTAAGTTCTTGCAAACGTACCTGACGCTCATGAAGGATGCAATCATCACAGGTACGGTCTCCCCCGCCTCCAGCAACGAAGCCATTTGAGATACGTACGGGTGCAGCAATATGGCGCGCGGGACGTTGATCGCCCGATCACGGTGATTGGTTACTGGGGAGAACGTGGCGGACGCATTATGTCCGTATTGAAGGGTCTGATACAGGAGTTCCGTTGAATGAAGTTGTATACGATTCCACCGTATCATTACCACTGTAACGACTTCGGCCCGATGCATCAACATCGGGCCGAAGAGGACAGCGCGGGGCTGTTTGATAGAACTCAGCACTCTATTTTAACAGATGTGGCTGCAATCAGCAAGCCTCCCCGCGCTGGGGAGGCCATAATGCCAGTGTGGAAACACCTGGCCGTATTAAGGCGCGCCCCACTGGATTATCCACCGGGGGAACTTCCTTCGTTATACTCCCCGCCGTTTGGTGTATAATCCAAGCATGGACGCCTTAGATCAAAAACCCTGCGACCAATGGCCTGCCGACGAAGAATCACCGGATGGCTTACGCGGTACGCCGTCTGAGCGGTTTGTCGAGGCAGCGCGGCGCGTGTTCTCTGCCACCAAAGAGCAGATAGCAGAGGCAGAAGCCAAGCAGCAGCCGAAACCCGCCGCCGTGCCGGTCGGCCCCGTACCTCGCAGGTTTAACAGCGAAGCCCACGGCAAAATGCGATGAATCCCCAACCAGCCGAACGAAAAAAGAGCGCGGGCACGGCTACAATCGGGGCCGTCTTTTGGACGATTGTATCGTTCTACGGGTTGTTTTCCTCTTCTCCGCAGCCGGAACAGTGGGCAGGATTTTCTGCCTCCTAACGATAGTCGGCTCTACAACGATAGCATCCGTTTCCTGGGCGCAAGCAATCACCCTCTGGAAAAGCCATCGCAACCAGTAAAAACGTGACGGAACCTAAAGGCACGACCCTTGACACTGCTTTATGTGTCAAGTATATTATTACCTTTAGAATGGTTGCGGATGTAGGCCGCGCTTTCTTTCGTGCCGCCGTAGCTTGTCAGCGTATCCCCCCCAATCGCGGCAATCCCCTCTTTTCGGACGACAACAACCGTTGACATTTCGGCAGCCCTTCCTGAATCTTTATAAGGCGCGCTTGCGGGGGCCGCGCAGAACGATACGCTCGGCGGTGCGGCTGATGATTTTCGTTCCGATGAACTCGCGGGGCGTGAGTGGGTTGACCAGAATCGTTGTCAGTCCCAGACGGTTCCCCGCCAGAATGTCGGTGAAAAGCTGATCGCCGACCATCGCGGTATCGGAAGGGGGCACGCCCAGCAGGGAAAGGGCGATACGCAGACCGCGCCGCCGGGGCTTGGCGGCATTGCCGGGGACGTGAAAGATACCCATCTGCGCCGCCAGCCGCTCCAGGCGCGACGTATGCCGGGTATTGGAGGCGATGCAGACGCCGATGCCTTCCGCCCGCAGACCGAGCAGCCAGCCGGTGATCTCGCGCGCGATGTCGTCGCTGCGCCACGGAACCAGCGTATTGTCCAGATCGCAGATGACGGCGCGGATACGCCGGGCGCGCAGCATCTCGACCGTGACATCGCGCACATGGGCCACGATAATGTCGGGTGTAAGCAGATCGCCTATTCGTCCCATTGCCTGCCGTTTATCCTTTGCGCCGCGCGGCGGCGATATTTTTCTGATGCTCCGCCATCGTCCGCCCGAACAGATGCGAGCCGTCCGCGCGGGCCACATAATACAGGTAGGGGTGCTTTTCCGGGGCCAGAGCCGCTTCCAGCGAGGCCATGCCGGGGCTGCAGATCGGGCCGGGAGGCAGGCCCGCGTTTTTGTACGTGTTGTACGGCGATTCCACCTTCAGGTCGGCGAACAGGAGACGGTTTTTGTGCTGGCCCCGCGCGTACTGAACGGTGGCGTCGATTTGAAGCCGCATCCCGCGCTGAAGACGATTGTAGATGACACCGGCGATACGCGCCCGGTCCTGCGGAACCTGCGCCTCGCGCTCGATAAGCGATGCAAGCGTAACGATCTGGTGGAGCGAGAGCTTTTTCTTATTAATTTCGGCTGCCTTGCCGCGCGCCACCAGCTTGTCGAAATTGCCAAGCATCTGCTGCGCGATTGCTTTTTCGTCCGCATCGGCGGGAAATGTGTAGGTGTCGGGGAACAGGTAGCCTTCCAGCTTCGCGGGCGGGCGAAACGAAGCGCCAAGCGTATTGCCCCGCTGCATCGCTATCTCCAGGAACTTTGCCTCATTCACCCCGGCGCGCTCGCTCAGCCGCCGCGCTATCTGCGCCAGCGTAAACCCTTCCGGGAAGGTTATCTTGTTTTTGGCGACATCGCCGCGCACCAGGCGGTCGAGAATCCGCGCGGGCGATTCCGAGGGAGATACATCGTACACGCCCGGCTTGATGGCGGCTCCCTGCGGAATTGCGCGGCGTGCCCGCAGCGTCCATGCCCGCGCCGAACGGATAACACCCTGCGAAGCCAGATCCTGACCGACCGCATCGGGCGTCGCGCCCTGCGCCACTTTAATACGCACGATTTTCTTCGCTGCTCCGGCAGAAGCGGCGGCAGGCTGTCCCGCCCAGCGCCACCACCGGAATGCCATACCTGTCGCGGCCCCCAGGAGCGCCAGCGCAAGCGCCACGAGCGCAATAATCGCCTGCTTCTTCTTCACTCGGCCTGCGCCTCCTCTTTTTGCGCGGGGACGCTGCTGCCCCCCTGCGGCGATTTCTGAGCGCGCATATAGCTTTCCAGCAGATGGACGGCAGCCATCTGGTCGATCAGGCGGCGGCGCTTGGCGCGCGAAACGTCGGCGGCGATCATCTCCTCCTCGGCCTCCGCCGTGGTCAGAAACTCATCCCACAGAATAATCGGCAGCGGCGTATGCCTGGCGAGCGAGCGAGCAAAGGCGGCGGCGGCCTCGGCAGAGGGGCCGCGCGTGCCGTCGGCGTTCAGCGGCAGTCCAAAGATAATACTTTCCGCCTCTTCGCGCCCGGCCAGGTGCGCGATCTCCGCCAGATCATGCCCCAGGCGTCGGGAGCGCTGCAGCGTCGTCAGCGGGTACGCGCCGAACCCGGCGGTGTCGCAGACGGCAAGGCCGATGCGCCGCGTTCCATAGTCCACTCCGAGAAGTCGCATAATATCCCATCTATTACCGCCACAGTCGGCGCGGCGAGCAGCAAAAGCGCCGCCACAATACCCGAATCATTAAAGATAAAAGCCGTCAGCGCCCCCCAGGCCGCCGCCGGCAGCGCGCGCCGCAGTCCCGGTCTTTTCTCCAGCGCATCCGCTGCCCGTGCGAGCAGTGGCCCGCGTCCCAGCAGCCACCAGATGGGTATCAGCCCCGCCAGCGCCGCCGCCGCGCCCGGTGTCAGCAGCAGACCGATGTTCATGGCCGCTTTGCGCGCGATTATCTCCACCAGCACCCCTGAGCCGCGTGTCTGCCCGGCGGCGACCGCCGCGCCGACATGCGAACGGTTTTCAGGGGATTGTACCCGGTCAAGCAGCGCGAAAGCGGCAACCACCAGAATAGCTGCCGTGTACGCTGCCGCAATAGGGCGCGCCCGCAGGCGCCGGAACGTCCGGTGCGAACGCTCGCCCCGCAGGCGCGGCGTCCGCAGCGCGATAACTGCGGTCATAAAGGTGACGACAGCGGTTATCGCGCCGCCCGCATCGGCCCCCCAGAACGGCGCGCCGATAGCCAGCAGCGTGAGTAGCCAGAGCAACGCCCCCCCCGCCCCCAATAATGGGCGAGCGTTCGCACCGGACGTTCCGGCGCCTGCGGGGGGTGCCGGAAGAAGTGGCGGCGCGAGGTCTTCCCCTCCGGCACCCCCACGCCCGCAGGGCGGCTCAAATGCCGGGCGCGCAGCGCCATTGGATGCCCCTGCGGGGACGCGGCTGGGGGCGGGGGGGGCAAGAGCCAAAAGTGGCCCTACCAGAGCCGCGCCTACCGTCAGGCCCATGTATTCATTTCCGATGCCGTAAAAGCGGATACCCGGAAGAAAGTACCCGGATAGCAGGGCGCGTGACACCAGAACGGAGCCAAAAACAGCATCCACGACGACGACAAGCGCCGTAAATATCAGAAGCACGCCCAGCGGCGGATAGGTTAGACGCCGCCCGACCTGTATTGCGGCGGCAACGAGCAGGCCGCTTATCCCCATTACTGCCGTACCATAAAGCCACGGAGATACCGGCCCCCAGACGCCGACCGGCAGAAAGGCGAC
Source organism: Armatimonadaceae bacterium (assembly GCA_030447685.1). Taxonomy (GTDB): domain Bacteria; phylum Armatimonadota; class Armatimonadia; order Armatimonadales; family Armatimonadaceae; genus JAUJOK01. The sequence continues at coordinate 88,857 of JAUJOK010000013.1, read as the reverse complement.
AAGCGCCGCCGCCGCCAGCAGCAGGCCGATATGCGCCGCGCGCGCCCATCCCGCCGAGCCGCGCAGCAGCAGAGCGACCAGAGATAAAAGGCTCATTCCGATGGCGAACGTGCCGTACCCGATAAGGACCGGAACCGTCGCATTCCGCGCCGCCGTCACCTGCCGGTCAAGCAGCGCCAGGGCGTCGAAAGGGGAGTGCGAATCCGCCGTGGTTATCGGCTGGCCACCCATGCCCGGCGGAATCGGCGCATCCAGCCATGCCAGCGCCGTGGGGGCGACGTCGATGTTGGCGGCGAGGCCGGGCGTGCGCGTGGTAGGGGACACCAGTAGGGAGCGCGCCGCGATTCCCGGCCCTGCCGCCGCTGCGAAACCAAGCCGTCCCGGTACGGCGGCGGGAACGGCGACGAGGACGTACAGGTTTCGGACGAGCGGCAGCGCCTGTTCCGCGAAATGATCCAGTGTCGGGGCGTCTTGAGCCGTTATCGCCAGCACGTCTGCCTGGGTCAGCGCCGCTTCCATCTGATGTCGCGTGGGCCGGTGGGGCAGGTCAATCCGCGAAACCGCGCCGCGCCGATCCATCAATACCAGCACGGAACGTATATCACCGTCAACGGCGGCCCGAAACCCTGCCTGATGCAGGGCGTCGCCGAGCGCGCCCACCTGCGCCGCGCGAGTGGGGGAAGGCTGCATTCGCGCCAGTGCGGGCAGGCCCAGGTGAACGAGAGCGGCGTCTTTCGGAGGCCAGTCACCGAAGCGGCGGCGGTAGACGCTGCGGGCAATATCGCCTTCGGGGCCAGTCTCGTCCGGTCTCAGCGCCTGCGCGGCGATTGCTTCGTCCGGCGCGGCCAGCCGCTCGCTCGCGCCGACACTGAGATAAGCGGCAGACTCCGTTTTCGCTCCGGAAACCGCCGTATTCAGCAGAGCGGCACCCCCGGCCTCCGCAAGCTCTCGGACATGGGGAAGCCGTTCCGTCCGTTGCAGATCGTCCAGCGACAGGCCGGATGCCAGCAGCAGCAGCACTTTCGGCCCGGAAGAAGCGGGGGCTGCGACGGCGGCTGCCGATAGAAAGAGGAGAAGGAATAGCAGCATGCCTCTTCCTCCTGGACCCTCCCCCCTGCCCCCTCTCCTAAAGGAAAGGGGGTGTGCCAATTCTCCCGACGCTTCTGCAAGGCTCCACGTCTTTGCAAGTCTTTGGACAATTAGGTTCCCCCTTTCCTTTAGGAGAGGGGCAGAAGAGGGAGTCTGCCCAACTGACGGGCAAGCGTCATCTCGGCGGCGGCAAGCGCGTCCGGCAGTTTTGTCGCATCGCGGCCTCCGGCCTGGGCAAAGTCGGGACGCCCGCCGCCGCCGCCGCCCGCCGCCTGGGCCGCCGCCTTGACGATCTCGCCCGCGTGCGCGCCCTTCGCCACAATCTCTTTGGCAGTCTTCGCGACAAACAGCGCCTTGCCGTTCTGGACCGCACCCAGAACGACGACCCCGTTTTCAGTCGGTTCAGGATGTCATCGGCAAGCGACGACAGCGCGGACGCATCCGCCACTTCAACGGCTGTCACGACAATCGGAACGCCGTTTAGACTCTTCGCCTGCCCGCCAGCGCCTCCGCCTGTCCGCCCGAAGCCGCGCGCTGCATCTGCTGGAGCGGCGGCTCGCGCCGCTTTGAGGTCATTTTGCAGCTTTTCGATGGCTTCCGGCACCTGGGCAGTCTGGACACCCAGAAGGACGCCGCCGATTTCAGCCGCTCGATCTGCGCCTCGTCGTAGCTTTCCGCGCCCCGCCCGGTCAGGGCTTCCACCCGCCGCACACCCGCCGCCGCCGACCCTTCGGATACCAGGCGGAACGGCCCGATCTGCGCGGCGTTGGCGACATGGGTGCCGCCGCAGAACTCGCGCGAATAGTCGCCGCCGACGGAGACGACGCGAACCACGTCGCCGTACTTCTCGCCAAACAGCATCATGGCCCCGAGAGAGCGCGCCTCATCGATAGGCTTCTCCTCGGTTGCGACGGGCAGTTCGTTCAGGATCGCGTGGTTGACTTCGTGCTCGACAGTGCGGATGTCGTCCGGCGAAGGGGCCTGGCCGTGCGCGGAAGTCGAAGCGCAGGCGGTCCGGGGCGACCAGCGAGCCGCGCTGCTGGACATGGCCGCCCAGGTGAGCGCGCAGCGCCTTGTGGAGCAGGTGCGTCGCCGTGTGGTTCCGCATGATGTCGCGCCGCCGCTCGGCATCCACCGCTGCCACTACCGTATCGCCAACCGTCAGCGTGCCGTCGGCGACCGCGCCCATATGGAAATACAGGCCGTCCTGCTTCTTGGTGTCCGTGACGGAAAAGGCCCCGGTGATGGCGCGAAGGCTGCCGGTATCACCGACCTGACCGCCCGCTTCCGCATAAAACGGCGTTTCGTCCAGGATAACATCCACTTTCTGCCCATCACTGGCCGTCTCCAGCAGGCTCGCCGTCCACGATAAGGCCGACGATGCGCACCTGCGCCTCGGTCTGCGTATAGCCCAGAAAGCGCGTCGGGAAAGGGATTTGACCAGTTCGTCCAGCGCGGCGTTCTTCGCGCCCCAGACCACCACATCGCCCGCCGCTTCGCGCGAGCGCCGCCGCGCCTCATCCTCCGCCGCCCGATAGCCCGCTTCGTCAATCACAATGCCGCGCTCACCGGCGATCTCGCGGGTTATCTCGAAGGGAAGGCCGTGCGTGTCGTAAAGCTGGAAGGCGAGATTTCCCGGCAATAGCCCGTCTGAGACGCCGGTTGCGAACATCTCTTCAAGCCGCGCCAAACCGTTCTCCAGCGTGCGGCGGAAAAGCGCCTCTTCCTGGCGGACCTGGCCGAGAATATAGTCCTGCTGCTCGGCAATCTCGGGGTATTGGTCATGCATCACTTCGATAACGGTGGGCACGACGGCGTCCAGGAACGGGCGGTCGAATTGCAGCGTCCGCAGACCCGCGACGATAGCGCGGCGCATCAAGCGACGCAAAACATAGTCGCGTCCCGTCGGGCCGGGGCGGACGCCGTCGGCAAGCAGGAACGTCGTCGCGCGGGCATGGTCGGCGATGCGCCGGAACGCGATGTCGCGCGGATTGTCCGGCGTTGAGGTGTACGTGATGTCCGACAGTTTCTCCAGCCGCGCGATGATCGGGCGCAGCAGGTCGGTCTCGAACGGCCCGGCAAGACGGTTGATTGCCGCCGCCGTGCGTTCCAGACCCATGCCGGTGTCGATGTTCTTCTTCGTCAGCGGGATAAGCCGGAAATCGTCGCCTTCGCCCGCCCCGGTGAACTGCGTGAAGACGGGTTCCATATCTCCAGCCAGCGGTCGCCCTCGCCGTCCCAGTCGGGGTCGAAGGGCAGGTCCGGCTTCAGATCGAAAAATATCTCGGAGCAGGGGCCGCACGGGCCGGGCAGCTTCTCGACGATAGCGTTCGCGGGCCAGTAGTTGTGGGCCTCGCCCAGACGGGTGATTCGCTCCGGCGGCAGCCCCGCGATCTCCGTCCAGAGCGCGAACGCCGCATCGTCGTCCTTGAAGATGGTAACGCGCAGGTTCGCCGGGTCCAGCTTCAAAACGTCTATCAGGAACTCCCAGGCCCAGGTGATCGCTTCGCTGAAAATAGTCGCCGAAGCTGAAATTGCCCAGCATCTCGAAGAACGTGCAGTGGGACGTATCGCCGATGTCGTCGATATCAATGGTGCGAAGGCACTTCTGCGTCGTGGTGACGGAGCGGCGCGGCGGCGTGGCCCGGTCCTCAAAATAGGCCTTGAACGGCACCATACCGGCGACCGTGAACAGCAGGGTGGGGTCGTCGGCGACGAGCGAGTCGGAGGGCAGCCGAAGCGCCCTTTGCTTTCAAAGAACTCCAGATAGCGGTTTCGTAGTTCGCGTGCTTGCATAGTGTTTTCAGTATACCGTAGAGCAGTCCCCACGGGTTGAAAACCCGCGTCTGGGTGTGGCGTTCCGCCAAGCACCCTTCGGGTGCGGGAGTTCTCCATACCGGCATCGGGCATTCTCCACCAGCCTTTTTTCGTCCAAAGGACGATTGGCCGGAGGCCGCCCAGACGCGGGTTTTCAACCCGTGGGGACGGGCGCAGAAGACAGCATCTCCAAAGTCTCTTCCAGCGGCTTGATGCCCGTCGTTGCGCCCAGCGCCTGGACACAGCAGGCACCGACGGCGTTGGCGAAGCGGGCGGTCTTTTCCAGCGGCCAGTCGTGCAGAAGGCCGGTCAGGAAGCCCGCCGCCCAGGCGTCGCCCGCGCCGAGCGCATCTACGGGTTCGACGGTTAAAGCAGGCACATGGAAGGCTTTGCCTTCCTGCGGGGCGACCAGGCAGCCGTTTACGCCCATCTTGACTGCGACATTTTTCGCGCCTGCCGCCTGGAGTTTTCGCGCCTGCCGCAGGGCTTTGGTTTCTCCCGTCAATAGAACCGCCTCTTCAAACGACGGCAGCGCCCAATCGAGATACGGCAGCGCGGGCGCGAGGCCGTCCCATCCACGCGAGCGGGGGTTCATGACGGTGTCGAGGGTCGTCATAAGGCCGCGCCGCTTCGCCTCACTCAGTGTCCGGGCCACGCCTTCGCCCTCGAACGCGGACATCAATTGCAGCCCGGCGATATGGAGAATGCGCGCTTGCTCGATGACATTCCAGTCCGCGTCGGCGTCGGTAAAGGCGGCGTTCGCGCCGATGACATGCAGAAAAGAGCGTTCCGCATCCGAATGAACCACGACGATGGTGGCCGCTGTGGGAACGCCGGGGTCGCGCAGGACGCCGCGCACATCGATGCCGTGTCCGCCGAGCGCGCCGGTGATATAATCGCCGAAGCCGTCCGCGCCCACCTTGCCCAGAACCGCCGTTCGCACCCCCAGTTTCGCCAGGGAAACGCCGGTGTTGGCGGCGCAGCCGCCGGTGTGCAGTTCGATACGCTCCACCAGGTCCAGCGTGCCCCGCGCCGGCAGCGCATCGATAGATTTACCGACCGTATCGGCGACCAGAAGCCCCAGACAGGCGATGTCGGCCATTCTTCTTTGCCTGCCTGTTATTCGCGGTTCGGTCCGGCTGTCGGCGGCGGCGCGGGTTCCATAATCTGTATCGGCGGGGGGTTAGGGCCGTCGGGAACGAAATCGCTGCGGGTCAGCAGGAGCGTGTCCACAGTCGCCGATCCTTCCGTCCGCATCTCCAGAAGATGACCGCCCGGAGAAAGGGTAATGGAGGCATAATAGGTCCAGACCAGACCGTCGGCGTAGGACGCGCCCTGCGCGCTGGAAGTGGCGCGGGTGGCTATAGGCTCGCCGTCCACGCGGAACGCCAGCGGCGCGGCGGGCGTCGCCGCCACCCATAGGTGGTACAGTCCCGCGTCCTCGATATCCACCCGGAACGTCGCCGTCGCCGGGGGAGCCTCGCTGCCGCGGTCGCCGACAATCAAAACCTGCCCGCCGCTCGCTCCGGCGCGATGTGTATTCTCATCGAACGTGTGCGATCCGGTTTCGGCCTCCACCCATTCATAAGGCCGCGCGAACTGGCGCAGGTCCGTGAGCAGTTCCTGTAAGTTCAGGATCGTCGGCAGCGGGTTGTCCTGCTTATAACGGATACGCAGACCGTCCAGGCGTTCCCGATACAAGGTGTTGCGCGGGTCTTTGTGCCGCCGCGCCACCATTACGAGCGTCTCCGCCTCTTTCGTCAATTCCTCGAAGGTCTCCATCGGCGCAGGCAGGTAGGGCAGGTTACGGATGCTTATCGGTTCCGGCCCGATGGTTACGGTCAGCACGCCTTTTTTCGCCGAAGCGGTCGGGTCGCTGGAAAGCACCGGCGGTGCGTCTTTGGCGAGCGGGGGCAGGCGCAGCCGAATTTTGCGGGTTGTGTGTGGGTTCCACAGATAATAAACGGTTCCCTGCTCGGTAGCCAAGCCATACGCGCGCCCGACCGGGCCGAAATCGTAGGACGTAGCCGGAAGGTCGGTGGGCAGCCACCATCCGCCGTTTACCAGCGGCTTCAGCGAGGCGACGGGAAGGCTGCGCGGGTAAAACACGACCTTGGGTTGGTACTCGGGAAGGCCGGACAGGGCCGAGATCATCGCCTTGTAGTCACGCAGCCAGGTAAGCTGGTCGGGCGCGTCCAACAGATTGAAATTTTTGCGCCCCGGATCGGCGATACGCAGGCCATTGACGAAAAAGCCCTTCGCGCCGATCTCGCGCAGTTGGTCGAGGTCGGAAAACAGCGTGTCGCGGGCCGGATAGCCCGGCGCGGATTTATTATCCTGGCGGACATCCTGGGTGCCGGTTACGGGCAGCCACATCGCTTTGGGCGCTTCGTGGGCCTGGGCGTAGATATATCCCGCCGACTGGGTAATAAGGTCACGGCCCCGCGCGTAGGCTTCGATGCCGATACCGTCGAAGCCGCTTTTGGCAGGAAGCCCGGCGAACAGCCGCGAATGGCCCGACGACCGGTAAACCACCGGGACATCGGCGACCTCGCGCTTGAGCACATCGGCCAGGGTGTTCATATAGCGGCGCACCGACTCGGCCTTGAAATCGTCCAGATCGTTCCAGAAACGCGAGCGCGTGGCATCTCCCTGTATGCGCCGCCCGTTTTTCCGGTCATAAAACACCTGGATGCCTTTGCCGCCCGACCAGAGCGGTATCAGCGTCGCCGCATCACTGATGACGTTCAGGTCACGCTCCAGACCCCAGGCGCTGTAAAGCTTTTCCAGGTGATCGTATTTGCCGCTGAGCCAGGTGGCCCACTCCGTACGAAAACCGTCGCCGGAGGGAATAAACCGTTCACCCTCTTCCCGCAGACCCAGCTCCGGCGGCAAAGGATCGACAAAGAAGCGGAACCCCTTGCCCAGCTTTATCTGACTGAAAAGCACCAGCACGGCGTCCCGGTAGCTGTCAAAGCCGTCCCACAGATTCGGCAGGCCCATACCGTCGCGCGGCTCATACACCTTCTCCGGCACCAAGAAAACCGCCGTCCCGCTGGCAGCCTGCGGCACTACCACGCGCGCGCCCTCCGTTACCAGTGTCGCATCGCCCGACGTTACTACCTCGCCGCCGGTCGGATTCACGGCGAAATATAAGGCGGACAGGAGAGTGCCCGACCCGCCGACGGGAATGCGGACAATTCCGCCGGTAACTCCGGCTTTGCGATACGCGCCCGGACGAACGATGTGCCCGATCAGCGGCGCGCGCGGGCCGTCATTGAGAGAGATGCCGTACGTGAAGCCGTTGGCATCGAGATGGTCGAGAAGGCGCTGAATGGCGGCGGGCTTTATTCGGGTCAAGCCTTCGCGCGCGGGCTGCACGTACAGATCGTTGACGCCCCGCTCTTTAAGCACCGTCAGCGCCGCCACATCGGATTGGAAGTCCGCTTCGGTGGCCGCCGCCGCCCACGACTTGGCCTGGAAAACGCCGCCGACAGGCAGGTACGGCGCATTGTCCCAGAACAGCGTATGCGAACGGTTGATACGCCACGAATGCTTCGCCCCCGCCGCATCCGTGAACGTTCCCTGAGAAGCGCGGACGGGGGCAGAGGTAAGAAGGAGCGCGAGGACGAGTAAGAGACCTCTCCCCCCTGCCCCCTCTCCTAAAGGAAAGGGGGTGTACCGGCAATACAGACGCTTCTGCAGGAGCGAACGGCCTTGCAGAGCCTCCCGAAGTTCTGGCTCCCCCTTTCCTTTAGGAGAGGGGGCAGGGGGGAGAGGTCTAAATAGGGCGCGCAGGTTAAACATCGGTGTCCTCCCGTGTCATTCGTTCCGGGGCCGAAATACCCAGCAGGCGGAAAGCGTTCGCCAGTACGGCGCGCACGCCCATTGCCAGCGATAAACGCGCCGCCGTGAGGGCGGGGTTGTCCGGCTGCACGAAGCGGAGCGCGGAGTCCCGATTGCCCAGGTCGTAATAGCCGTGGAACAGCGCGGCCAGATCCAGCACGTAGCGGGGAATACGCTGCGGCGCGCAGTCCGCCGCCGCTTCCTGAACCTCTTCGGGAAAATCAGCCAGCTTTTTGATCAGAGCGATTTCCCCTTCGTGGGTGAGCAGCGCTAGGTCGGCGGTTTCGGCATCGGGCAGGGCGATACCCGCTGCGCCCGCCTTTTCGAACACGGAGCAGCAGCGCGCATGCGCGTACTGCGCGTAGTAGACCGGGTTCTCCTTTTCCTGCTTTTTCGCCAAATCCAGGTCGAAGTCCAGCGGCGAATCCGGGGAGCGCATCAAAAAGAAAAATCGCGCGGCGTCCTGGCCCGCCTCATCCAGAAGCTCTTCCAGGGTGACATAGTTCCCGGCGCGCTTGCCCATGCGCACTTCCTGACCGTTCTTGAGCAGCCGGACAAGCTGATAGATCAGAATGAACAGTCGGGCGGGATCGAAGCCGAGCGCGGCGAGACCGGCTTTGGTGCGGGCGACATAGCCATGGTGGTCGGCCCCCCATATATTGATGAGCCGGTCGAAACCACGCGAAAACTTGTCTTTGTGGTACGCCAGATCGCCCGCGATATAGGTAGCCGAGCCGTCCGCGCGCACCAGCACCCGGTCCTTGTCGTCACCCAGGTCAAGACGGGTAGAGCGAAGCCACAGCGCGCCGTTCTCTTCTTCGGCGTGACCGCGCGCCTTCAGTTCCTCCAGAACCGCCTCGACCGCTCCCTTTTCGTGCAGCGCCTTTTCGGAGTACCAATTGTCGTAGACGATGCCGAAGCCGCGCAGGGCAGCCTCCTGCTGTTCCTGCATGCCCTGGGTGGCGAGATCGAGGAAAAGCGGCACGGCCTCGTCGAGAGACAGGTCTTTATACTTTTCGCCGTCGCGCTCCAGAATATCACGCGCGATGTCGATTACGTACTCACCGGGATAGCCGTCCTCGGGAACCGTGTCATCGCCGCCCAGAAGCTGCCGGTAACGGGCAAAAACGGAACGAGCGAAGGTCTTCATCTGCGTCGAGTTCGTCGCATCGTTGATATAGAACTCGCGCGCTACGCGGTGCCCTGTCCAGTCCAGCAGCGCCGCCAGCGCATCCCCGATAGCCCCGCCTCGTCCGTGCGCCACCGTCACCGGGCCGTTGGGGTTGGCGGAAACGAACTCCACCAGAACGCGCTGCCCTTTGCCCACGTCGGAGCGCCCGAAAGCGTCCCCTTCGCGGACGATCTGCCGCAGGGCGTCGCCCAGGAAGCCGGGCGCGAGGCGGAAGTTGATAAAGCCCGCACCGGCGACCTCCGCCGACTGAAGCGGGCTGCCGTAGGCAAAGCGCAGCTTCCCGACGATGCTTTCGGCGACCTGACGGGGTGGTTTGCGGACGACCTTTGCCAGTACCAGAGCCACATTGGTGGCATAGTCGCCGAATCCGGCATTGCGCGGCACATCTATCTCAATGGGCGGCAGCGTATCTTCCGGCGGCAGCGGCAGGACGCCCTGTTCCCGGCACGCCGCGACGGCGTCCGCCACTACCTGCGTGAGCTGTTCTTTAATCATGCGTTTGGGTTCGTTCCCTTGGTAGGTTCGCCTAAAAAAGCATCAAATCGCCCAGGTACGGCATCAGCGTCCGATGCAGCCACGGTGACAGGTAGATTGCCAGATGCAGAAGGCTCCAGCCGATACAAAAGCCGCTGAAAATCTGCAAAAAGCCCATGCGCCACAAACGCATCGGGGGGCGGGTGGGGGCATAAGGCGCGCGTCCGTGCTGGTCCAGAAGCTCGCGGGCTGCTCGGATTCCGCTCTCGATCTGGCGGTCGGTCGCCGGACGCGTGGTAAAGTGCTGCTGAAGCCATCCGCCCAGGCTTCGCCAGTAGACAAAGGCCATCAGCGCCGACAGCAGGTACGACCACTCGCCTATATAGGGGCTGAGGACCGTTACGCCCAGTAGCAGGATCATCATACCGGCTACCAGGTTCGTGCCGCAGCGCGGATGCACTCGCGGCATTACCCGGACCGTTTCCACCATCAACGGCTCCGCGCGCTCAAGAGCATGCACCACCTGATGCTCGGCGGCATGATATCCGGCTATCGGAGACAGACGCAGCAGGATAAGGAGCAGACCGATTTGCAGGATATAAGGAAGCACGTCGCCCACGGCGATACTCAGAGAAGTGGGCAGCGCGGCCAGCGGATCGCCGAAGGCCGCCGTCCATCCGGTTTGCGCGGCGTTTCCCAGGCCGAAACACAGCAGATGAACGACGAACATAACGAGGCCCATAAGCAGCAGCGCCAGCGTGCCCGCCCCGCCGGAAACGGCTCCGGTTGTCAGGTAAACCCCCAGTGGCGTCGCCATGCCGCCCACCACCGGCGGGCGGAACGGGCGCACCAGGTCCCGCACCAGGTCGGACGGGCCGACCATTCCCAGGTAGGCGCCGAACTCATCGATTACCGGCAGCGCTTCCGCGCCGGTCGCCGAAAATAGTACGGCGGCTTCGGAAACGCGCATCGCCGGTGTCGCGAACGCCATCGGCGGCGTCATCAGGGCGGAAACCGGCATCTCGCGCACGCGCGCTCGCGCCGTGGCATCGGCGGCTTTGAGCAGCGCCTGGAGCAGATCGTTTTCCGTTACCATGCCCGTTAGGCGTTCGCCTTGCAGAACCGGCACGGCCCGATAAGGTCCCATACGCAATATTTCGGAAACAAAGCCCACGCGGGTATCCGGGGAAACGGCGCGCGCGCGGCGGGCCACGGTGGCGATACGCGGGTTCATCTCGCTGGGCGACGGCAGTGGCGGCGGCGCAGGCAGGGACGACTGTCCGCGCCACGCGCGCGGCAGCAGGGGAATTCTTGCCAATCTATCCATATGGTGCTATACTAAGGTGTTGCGGCGGCCACCCCATCGGGGACCCCCGCATCTGGTTTTTTTGTGGCCAGGCGATAAAAAGTAAATAGTACAGGAGTCTTAGCGATGAATGTTTGCTCAGTTTGCGGAAAGGGCGCGATGGCCGGTCAAAATATCCGCCACCCGCACTCGGGAGCGTGGGCGACACGCGCTCCGCGCACCAAGCGTGATTTCAAGCCCAACCTTCAGTCGGTGAAGTCCGCCGTCAACGGCGCGACGAAACGGGTGAAGGTCTGCGCCAAATGTTTGAAGGCCGGCAAGGTCGCCCGCGCTTTGTAGCACGGCGAGCGAACCTGGCCCATTATATCCTTTATCTTCCAGAAAGGCAATCGGCGTGCCGCACGATGAGCGGCACGCCGATTGCCTTTCCGCTTCTTTTTCTGCCGCCCTTTGCCAGACAGCGATTCTTTTGCAATTTTTTCCCTCCGAAAAAAAATCAAAAAAACTCGTAAATTTACCCTAAAGATATACGCGCGCTGTCCGCCAATAATAAACAGCGGTAGCATTGCGACTACCGCCCCCGCCGCCCTGTGGCGGGAGGCCTTCCAAAAGGAGCACTGATGTAAGCGCCGACACCCATATCTATCGGCGGCATCAAGGAGGTAGGAAAGTGTCCCAGTTTACTTCACGTCTCGTTGTCTGCCGTGGCGTCGAGAAGGCGGTCGCCGCCTGTTTCGCGGTTGCCACTCTTATTTCTGTTTCGTCCGCGCCCGTTCGTGCGGATAAAGTGACTTCTTCTGCTGCTGCGTCGGCAAGACCGACTGCCCAGGCTTTCCGGAGCGCGAGGAGCGCCGTTTTTTTCCTGTTATTGACCCCCTTTTCGGCTTTCCCGTGTCCCTTCAGAACCTGACCTGGGGTAACTTCCAAGATACGGACACCGCCGAAGACGGAACGATGACCCAGAGCAACCTGACCTGGGGTAACTTCCAAGACGGACACCGCCACCAGCGGTGGCGACCAGTAAAAAGCAAGGAGATCCTAATGAAAACGACGAAAGCTTCCCGGCGCGCAATCCGAAAGCGGCGGCGACAGGGCGCAACGTCACCTGGGATCGGGGATAACCCGTTCCGCTGTTCGGGATTTACATCGACTATTGACAGTATCGGCCAGGCCCGTAGTTTGCGGGGCCTGGCCAAAGATGTTATATAACAGGGGTGGAGATTCACAAAATGCGGGTAAGGTGGCAAAAGCGGCGCTTTGTCCGCGTCACCACCTGAGGTAACCATGAAGAGTTTCCCCTGGGCAGCGAAAATCTACATCTGGGCCGTAATCCTTGCCGGTATTCCGGCCTTCCTGTACGCCTGGCAGTTCAGCGCCCGTCTGCCGTCCTGGGAAATTTTGCTTCTCTTGTGCGCCGTCACCGCCGTAGCGACATTTTGGAAAGTGCAGCTTTTCGGCGGCCCCGAAGAAAACAACTCCAAAATGTCGCTGGGATTCGTTCCCACGTTCTTCGCTTTGCTGTACTTCGGGCCGCTCACCGGCATGATCGCCGCCGTCGTAAGCTGCATCGGCCCCTGCCTGTATCCCCGCCGCGCCTATTACTTCCAGATTCTGTTCAGCGCGTCCGCCGTCGCTCTTGCGGCGTTGGCGGCAGGCGTCATTCTGCATCACGGCGGTCTGGGGGGCGGCACGGATGCCGGGCCGCTGGCGCAGCCTGGGCGATCAGTCGTCCTACATTTTCCTTTCCGTCCTCGTCTACTACCTGATCAACACCTGGGCGGTCGCGACCGCGATTTCGCTGTCCACGGGTAAAAAGCCGCTTACCACCTGGCGCGAGCATTTCCTGTGGACCTGCCTGGGCTACTTTGCGGGCGCATCCTGCGCGACGATCCTTTTCGCGCTGGAAGTCAGCTTTCTCAACCTGTGCATGGCCGCTCCGTTCCTGGGCCTCACCTACTACTCCTTTAAGACGTATATGGACAAGGTCCATGCCAATGAGCAGCATATCAAGGACCTCGAACGCGGCAAGGAAGAGCTGCAGCAGCTTTATATGTCCACGGTGCAGTCGCTGGCCCTCGCTATCGACTACAAAGACAGCTACACCCACGAACATATTCTGCGGGTTCAGCGGGTCGCCGTCGCTATCGCGGAAGAGATGGGACTGTCCGGGGATGCGCTTCAGGGTATCTACACCGGCGCTTTGCTCCATGATATCGGCAAACTGGGCATCCCGGAGCATATTCTGGCTAAGCCGGGAAAACTGACAGCGGAAGAGTTTCAAAAGATCAAGAACCATCCCGTTATCGGTTCCATGATTCTGGAACCGGTCAATTTCCCGTGGCCGGTAATGCCGGTGGTGCGGAGCCATCATGAGCGATGGGACGGTCGCGGCTATCCCGATGGTCTGGCGGGGGAAGAGATACCGCTCGGCGGGCGCGTGCTGTCGGTGGCCGATGTGTATGACGCGCTGACATCGGACCGCTCGTACCGCGAAGGCTGGACGCACGAGAAAGCCTGCGATTATATCCGGGAGAATACCGGAACGCACTTCGACCCCGCCGTTGTGGAAGCGTTCTGCGCCGTGATGGAGCGCTGTCCCTGGCTCCACAACGACATGGCCCTGCAGCGCACCCGCGTTTCCGCCGTACCCGGCAATGAAGTGGCCGAGGGGATCAAACGCGCCTCGTTCGAGTACATCTCTTTGTACGAGATTTCCCAAACCGTTTCGGTGACTTTGAACCTTCAGGAAACCCTGTCGCTGCTTGCTAACAAGATCAATAACATCTTTTGCAGCGGGACCTGTGTGATTTTACTGGCGGAAGGTGATACGCTGCGCGCGCTGATGGCGGTGGGCCTGAACGATTCCTACTTCCAGCGTGCCGAGGCGCGTGTCGGCGAGGGTATGACCGGGCGTGTCGCGGCGACCGGTGAAGGGACTATCGGCGAGTACGACCGGAGCGACCTGCTTCTGGCAAGCGCGCATACCCCCTGGGTTTTGCTTCAATCCGCCCTGATCGTACCGCTGTACGCCGACAACACGCTGCTGGGGACGGTGAATCTGTACCACGAGCGGGCGAACGCTTTCGACGCCGAAAATCTGCGCGTTCTGCTCGCCGTCTCCGCACAGGCGGGCCGCGCTATCGAGAACGCCCGCGTCTTCGAAGAAACGCGCGAATCGGCCCTCACCGACCCGCTGACGGGTCTGCACAATGCCCGCTACCTGGCTCTGTTCCTGGAGCAGGAACTGCACCGCGCCGGGCGCGAACAGCGCGCGCTTTCCGTGCTGGTGATGGACCTGGACAACTTCAAGCCAATCAATGATACGTTCGGCCACGCGCGCGGCGACGAAGTCCTTCGTGACCTGGGAGGGCTGTTCGCATCCGGCCTGCGGAGCGGCGATCTGGTCGCGCGTTACGCCGGTGATGAGTTCGTGGCGGTGCTGCCCGGTACCAGCAAGGCGGAAGCGCAGGTGGTGGCGGAAAAGATACGCGCGGCAATCGCCGGTTATGACCCCCGTATTTCCGGCAACGACCTGGGGGGAATACGGGTCGGCATCTCCATCGGTATCGCCTCGTTTCCCGATGATGCGCCGGATGCTGCTACGCTGATTGCCTGTGCCGATGCGGCGATGTATCGGGACAAAAGCCTGCGTAAAAAAGGCAAGGAGAACAAGAATCCTTCCGACCGCGACCAGCAGCGGTCTGGCCTTCAGTTAGTAGCCTGAAACCACCGCATTTTCACCGGTTTTTGGGGAGCGGTAACTCCGGGCACGGGAAATGCGGTATGTTGGTGTACACGAGAATCACTCCTTAGATAACGCCCGCGTTTATGACGCGGGCTTTTTTTCATCTTCGTGGTATAATGGAGCGACTGAGCGGGAGTAGTTCAGTGGTAGAGCGTCAGCTTCCCAAGCTGAATGTCGCGAGTTCGAATCTCGTCTCCCGCTCCATATTTTTGTCCATTCTGGCGCGGTTATACGGGAATACGGCTTTCGTGCCCCGTGTACCGCGCCAGAACTGCGTCTGATCCTCTGTTCAGGTGATGCCTTCTACTCGGACGAGGCCAGCAGCGGCGTGAACCGGTCATACGCATCTTCCCACTGGTTTCTGGTTGCCGCCGACGGCTCATACGTGGTGATGGGGAACGAGGCGCGCACCACAGAGCGCAGGTCGGCCAGCGAATGGAGAAGCCCCTGCGCCCGCGCCTGGAGAAGCACGTTCCCGATGGCTGTCGCCTCCACCGGCCCCGCCTTCACCAGGCGACCCGTGGCATCGGCGGCGATCTGATTGAGCAGGGTGTTCTGTGTTCCCCCCCCGACTATATGCAGCGTCCGAAGCGTGCGGCCCGTCACCTGCTCCATTTTTTCCAGCGTCCAGCGGTATTTCAGTGCCAGCGAATCCAGGGCGCATCGCACCAGCGCGCCGGGCGAATCGGGCGGAATCTGGCCGGAGGCGGCGCAGAGCGCGCGAATAGCGGCGGGCATGTCGGCAGGCGCAAGCAGCGAGGCGTCGTCCGGGTCCACCAGGGCGGCAAGGGGCGGGGCGGCGGCGGCCATCGCCGTCAGTTCCTCATAGCCATAATTGCTCCCGGCTCTTGCCCAGGCGCGGCGGCACTCCTGCACCAGCCACAGCCCCCCGATGTTTTTGAGCAGACGGAACGTGTTGTCCACGCCGCCCTCGTTGGTAAAATTTGCCGCCTCGGTGTCGGCATTGATCAGCGGCTTGTCTATTTCGACGCCCAGCAGAGACCATGTTCCCGACGACAAATAGGCCCAGTCCTCGCCCGCTTCGGCAGGCACGGCGGCCACAGCGCAGGCGGTGTCGTGCCCGGCGGGGGCAATGACGGGAACCGTCGCGCCCGCGCCGGTTTCGGAGGCGATGCCCGGAAGCAGCGCCCCGTACTCCGTTCCCGCCGGAACCACCGCAGGCAGAAGGTGCGTCGGGAGGTTCAGCGCGTGGAGCATCTGCCGCGCCCAGTCTCCCGCGACGGGATCGTACATCTGGGACGTGGTGGCGATGGTGAACTCGGCGTCCGCGCGCCCGGTCAAGTAGTAGTGGAACAGGTCGGGGATGAACAGCAGCTTATCGGCGGCTTCCAACAATTTCGGGGAGCGTTTGGCCAGCGCGGCGAATTGGAACAGCGTGTTGATCGGCATGATCTGAATACCGGTGCGTGCGAACACCTCGGCGCGCGGTACCTGCGCAAACACCTTTTCCGGCATTCCGTTCGTGCGGGCATCGCGGTAATGCACCGGCAGGCCCGCCAGATCGCCGTTGTCATCTAACAGCCCGAAGTCCACGCCCCACGTATCCACGCCGATAC
Source organism: Armatimonadaceae bacterium (assembly GCA_030447685.1). Lineage (GTDB taxonomy): Bacteria > Armatimonadota > Armatimonadia > Armatimonadales > Armatimonadaceae > JAUJOK01. The sequence goes on along the minus strand of JAUJOK010000013.1, from coordinate 72,811 downwards.
CCGAAAGCTGGCCGCCCGCAGCGGCCTTGCCGATGGCGGTCACCTGCTCGGCATGCAGGCGCGGCAGGTCCCAGTAGAGCGTCGGCCCCAGGCGCACCGGACCGTTGGGAAAGCGGTGTACTTCTTCCAGTGTCACCGTCTTTTCGCTGACCGTCCCGACCACGCCGCGTCCGCTTTCGGCCCCCATATCCAGCGCCAGAAACCGCTGCTGCCCACCGTTGCCCGTCGATGCCATGCTTGTTACCTCCGTTGTGGCCCTCGCCGCCTGCCCCGGCTCAGAATAGCCGAAATGGGCAGGCGGCGTCAAGGCGCGGCGTTTATTCGGGGCAGGCGGCGGCTATAATAAGAGGAACAAAGGGAGCCTGATACCAGTGAAGCTGCATGTGCATTTCGATACGCCGGAACTACGGGTGGATGAGGTGGTCGAGGGGGAAAACGCCGACGCGGTCGTGGCGGCGATGCAGAGCCGGGTCGCCAAAGAGTTAGGGTTCATAAAAGGCGCGGTCGTCCGCTCGATGCCGCCGCTCGCTTTTGCCCAGCAGGCCACCCGCATGTACAACAGTGCGATGAAAACCAATGCGCCCATCCCGGCGACCTGCGATGAGTTTTTGCGCTACGGCGTCGAGCAGAAATTCGCCTCGTGGGTGGACGAGAGCGGCGGCGGGCGCTGAGCGCGCGCTCAGCGCCCGCGTGAGGGAGGCTGTGTATGGAGCATCCTGACCGGTCGGATTCCATCGTCGTCGAGATGCCGCTGTTTCCGCTGGACGTGGTGCTTTTCCCCAGCATGCCTTTGCCGCTGCGAATCTTGGAGGAGCGGTATAAGGAGATGATCAACCGCTGCCTGCTGGAAAACTGCCCCTTTGGCGTGGTGCTGATTACCGAAGGCACGGATGTGGGGAAAGGTGCCAGAACGCGCGACATCGGCTGCGCGGCCCGTGTTTCGCATGTCGAGCGGCTGGCGGATGGGCGGATGAACATTCTGGTCGTTGGAGAGCAGCGTTTCCGCATCCTCGATACACACGAAACGCGCCCCTATCGTACCGGCCTGACGGTGGCTGTGCAGGATGCCCCCTGGGAGGAGACCGCGGCACTCCCGCTGGTGGACGAAGTGCAGTTGCTGCTGCGCGAGTTCCTTTCCCGGTCACTGGCACTGGCGGGCCAGTCGGTAGAGCGGTTCGACTTGCCGGATGAGCCGGAGCTTCTTTCCTTTACCACCGCCTGTGTTCTGCCGATCCCGAATGACGAAAAGCAGGACCTGCTGGAAAATACCGATACCGCTGCGCGCCTCCTGGCCGAGCGGAGCCTGCTCGCGCGAGGTGGCTCGCCTGGGCCGGGTGAGCGTGGCTTTGGAAAATCCCCCGCCGCCCGAACCGATAACCCTATCGCAATTCGACGCCTACCGCTGCGACAACTGATCGGCTTCGGCCAGCACGACTTCTACGGCGCGGGCGAAGCTGGTTTCCGGGTCGCCGGGCGTGGATACCGTATCGGCGGCGGCTTTGGCAGCGGGACGGGCATCTGCCATCGCCACCCCCGGCCCGCCCATTCCAGCAGCGGCACATCGTTATTGCCGTCGCCGAAGGCCAGCGTCTCGCTGCGCGCGATGCCATAACGGGCCGCCACCGCCGCCACGCCCACCGCCTTGCTGACGCCCAGAGCCATGAACTCCAGATATTCCGGGTCCGTCACCGTCACATACAGCCGCCCGGCGTAGCGCGCCTCCATCTGCGGAAAAAGCTGCGCCACGTTTTTGCCGTCGTCCACCCAGATAATCTTCAGCGGCGACTCGCCCGCCAGCCGCGTCAGGTCGCCGAAGAAGGTCAGGTCGCTGCCGGTGCGCTGCTGGTACAGGTCCGTCCACGGCGTTCTCTCGCGCACATACAGGCCGCCGTCAGTATGGTAAAAGTTCTGGGTGATGCCGCGCCCGGTTCCGTCCGTCAGCACCTCGGCGGCAAGACCCTCGGGCACGCGATGCTCGTGCAGCACCTCGCTGGTTTCGGCATTTTTGACCCGCGCGCCGTTGCAGGAGACAACCGGGCCTTCGAGATCAAGCTGCCGGTGGAAGTGGAGCATGTTCTCGTGCCGCCGCCCCAGAAGCCAGAATCACCGTACGCCGCGCTCACGCAGCGCCTGCACGGCGGCGGCATTGACCGCGCTGATCTTCTTGTCCGGTCCCAGCAGAGTATCATCCAGGTCGATGGCGGCGAGTCGGTAGGGGAACAGTCGAAAGGCACTATCCTTCTATCGTTCTGCGCGTCTTGTGCTGTCTGTCGGCGTTTCGATAAATAGGCGATGACGCGGACAAGTCAAGGTCCGCGCCGATTGCAAAGTATCAGATAAACAACAAATGCTGATCCATACTGACCGAGAGCGTCGCGAGGGCCGCTAACAGGATTAAACAACGGGCCCTGAAGTAAAATAGCTCCGCAGGCGAGACTGGGTCAAACAAAACGTGCGCGCGCCCCAATGCTTTCACCCGATGCGGTATAGTATCCTCGAAGGAGGGCGATATGCAACGTGTCGGATTTCTGATAAAAGTAAAGCCGGGAAAGTTAGAAGAGTATAAGAAGCTTCATGACCCGATCTGGCCGGAACTGGCGGCGGAACTGAAGGCGGCGGGCATGCGCAACTATAGCCTGTGGCTGCGCCCGACGGCACCGAGTTCGGTTACCTGGAATGTGACGACTGGGACGCCGCCTGCGCGTATCTGGCGAAGTCGGAAGTGCATACGCGCTGGCAAACGCTGATGCAGGACTATCTGGAAAGTCCGACCGACGACGCGCAGGGCGGGCAGCCGGTTCAGATGCTGGAACAGTCGTTCCTGCTGGAATAACAATGGAAGACAATATCTTCGCTAAAATAGCGCGCAAGGAAGTGCCGGTCGAGGCGATCTACGAGGACGATTACTGCATCGCCTTTCGAGACATCAACCCGCAGGCTCCGGTGCACGCGCTGGTCATCCCCAAAACGCCGGTCGAGAATGTGCTGGCGCTGGGACCGAGCAGCGCGATCTGGCCGGGGCAGTGCTTTTAGCGGCGGCGGAAGTCGCGCGGCGGCTGGGTGTCGCCGAGACCGGAGTGCGGATCGTCTTCAACGCGGGCGCGGACAGCGGCCAGACGGTTCCGTATCTGCATGCCCACGTTCTGGGTGGTCGTCCGCTCCGCTGGCCCCCGGGATAGTAGACACAGACGGAAAAGGATTTATGAGCAAGGATAAACAGGATAAAAACGAAGTGGTTTCATGGCGGGCGTTCCTTCGCAGCGCCGGATCGCGCGCACTGGCGACGGGGGCATCATTCGTGCCGGGCCTGGCGGCGGCGAACGCCGCGCTTCAGGCAAAAATCAGCGCGCCGGGAACCGCGCTTACCGACCCGAACGTTGTTCGTGAGGATGTTATCTATCCGAGCGGGCCGGATTGGGTGAAGGCGACGCTGATGCGCCCGAAGAACCTGAGCGGCACCGCGCCCGGCGTTATCGTGATCCACGAGATTTTCGGGCTGACCGACCACATCCGCGATGTCGCGGCGCGGCTGGCGCAGGCGGGCTATGTCGCCCTGGCCCCCGATCTGTATTCGCGGGAAGGGGGCGCGCCGGAAGCGACCGATTTTTCCGTCATCCGCGCCTTCACCGCCAGGATCGCCGACGACCGTATTGTCGGAGACCTTCAGGCGGGTGCGTCCTATTTAGCGGGACGGCCCGATGTGGGGAGCCGCAAGATCGGCACGGTGGGCTTCTGTATGGGCGGGCTGTACGTGCTCCTGTTTTCCGCGCAGACGCCGTCGCTGGGGGCGGGTGTCGTCTTTTACGGGCGGCCTATCTACCGGGAAACGACACCGCTGAAGCCGACGTCGCCGCTGACATTGATGCCGCGTCTTCAGGTGCCGCTTCAGGCGCACTACGGCGAGGCGGACACGGGCATTCCTCTTGCCGATGTGGAGGCGCTGAAGCAGGCGATACCGGCGAATATGGCGAGCGAAATCTATACCTATCCGGACGCCCCGCACGCTTTTCATAACGACACGCGCGAGGCGTACCGCGCGGAACCGGCAAAGCTGGCCTGGCAGCGGACACTCGCCTTCTTTGAGAAGCACCTGAAGGGGTAACTCCATGTCTGTCCGCTCTACCGCCGATCCTTCCGTGCGCGACCTTCTGGAGGTGGCGATAGAAGCGGCTTATCTTGCCGGGAAGCGGACGCTGGCCTATTTCCAGACCGGCGTCGTGCCGGATAGGAAGGCCGACGATTCGCCGGTGACAATCGCGGACCGGGAAGCCGAGCGAATTCTGCGCGAGCATATCGGGCAGGCCTTCCCCGATCACGGCATTCTCGGCGAGGAGGAGGGGGAGACGGCTGGCAGCGCGCCATTCCGCTGGATCATCGATCCCATCGACGGCACCAAAACTTTTGTTGCGGGTGTGCCGCTGTACGGCGTGCTTGTCGGTGTAGAGGCGCGCGGCGAGCCGTGTGTCGGCGTTCTCTACCTGCCCGCGCTCGATGAGATGGTGGCGGCGGGGGATAACCTGGGCTGCACCTGGAATGGCCGTCCCTGCCGCGTTTCCTCGGTAGATCGGCTGGAGGACGCCGTCCTTGTCACCTCCTCCATCACGGCCTGCCAGGCGCGCTCGGACGCTTATGACCGCCTCGCCGCCGTCACCCGGTTTCAGCGTACGTGGGGCGACTGCTACGGCTATGCGCTGGTGGCGACAGGCCGCGCCGACATCATGCTCGACCCGGTGATGAATCCGTGGGACTGCGCGCCGCTCCTGCCGATTCTGCGCGAAGCGGGCGGCCATTTCTCCGACTGGCAGGGCACGCCGACGATCTGGAGCGGCGAGGCTGCCGCAACCAACGCCGCATTAGCTGCTCCCGTCCTCGATGTGCTGCGCTCGGAAACGCGGCGGGGGGGGTGAGGGCCTTTCCCCATGCCTGACCTTCCTATTCTCCGCACGCCTATTCCCGGTCCGAAGTCGCTTGCGCTTGCCCGTGAACTGCGCCGCTGGGAAAGTCCCAATGTCACCTACATCGATCCCGAAGGACGGTTGCCCGTCTTCTGGTAAGCGGCGCGCGACGGCCTGGTAACGGATGTGGACGGAAATTCTTTCCTTGACCTGACGGCGGCCTTTGGCGTCGCCTCGGTCGGACATACTAACCCGCGTGTGGCAGTGGCAGTAGCGGAACAGTCCCAAAAACTTATACACGGAATGGGTGATGTTCACCCCCCGGCGATAAAAGCGGAACTGGCCCGGAAGATCGCCGAAAAAACGCCGGGAGATCTGGGGTATTGCCTGTTCGGCTCGGACGGAGCGGACGCGGTGGAAGCCGCGCTGAAGACGGCCTGCCGGGCGACCGGAAAACCAGGCGTCCTCGCCTTTCAGGGGGGCTATCACGGCCTGACCTATGGCGCGCTGGCGGTAACGAGCCGGGATGATTTCCGCGCGCCGTTCATCGAACAGGTGCCGACCTTTGCCCGACATGTGCCGTATCCAAAGGCGCAGGATAGCCTGGAGGAGAGTTTAAGGCTTGTCGAGGAAATCCTATACAAAGACAGGACTATCGGTGCGGTGATTGTCGAGCCGATTCAGGGCCGTGAGGGCATTGTGGAGCCGCCGCGCGGCTGGCTTTCGGGGCTGCGGGCGCTGTGCGACCGGTACGGCGTTCTGCTGATCGCCGACGAGATATTTACCGGCTGGGGCCGCACCGGCGACTGGTTCGCCTGCGATGCCGAAGGGGTCGTGCCCGACATTCTGTGCGTCGGCAAGGCGATGGGCGGCGGCTTTCCCATCTCCGCCTGTGTCGCGCGTCCTGAGGTCATGGCGGCGTGGGGCGAGAGCCGGGGCGAGGCGCTGCACACATCGACATTTCTCGGTTCGCCGGTCGGGTGCGCGGCGGCGCTGGCGGCCATTTCCGAGATGGAGACGCGCGATCTGCCGCGCCGTACGCGCGAAACGGGCGCTTATTTTAAGGAGCAACTGGTACATCTTCACGAGAAAAACCTGAACATGATTGCGGAGGTGCGGGGGCGCGGCCTGATGCTGGGGCTGCGGCTGGCATCGTCCGCGCTCGCGCTCCGTCTGGTCTATGATCTGCTGGCGCGCGGTATCATCGTTCTGCCTGCCGGTTCCGGCGACGTTCTGGAGTTCGTGCCGCCGCTGACCATTGAGCAGGAACAGATCGACTGGGCCGTCAAACAGATCGACGCGGCGCTGGGGCAGCCGTAACGAATGCGGCTGCGGTGACGTTGTTTCTGTGGGGAGGAATGAACCATGTTATCTGCTACGGGTCGCGTTGCTTTAATCGGCGCGCTCACGCTGCCCCTGGGATTGGGCCTGCTGCTTCTGAATGGAGTCGGCAATGCTGCCGCATCGACACAAAAGTCCGCTGCTTCTGCGGTATCTTCTGCGACTATTGGCCCGAAAGCTCGGACGCTGATGAATCAGATGGCTGTTGCCTACCGCTCCCTCCGTTCCTATTCCGGCACGGTCGAGGAGAAGGAGACGGGTACGCCGCAGGCGATAAGCAAACGCACCATGGTTGCTTTCAGGCGGCCCAATCGTGCGGTCGTCGTCGCTGCCGATACGTCGGGTAAGACCTGGCGTTCCGTGTCTGATGGGAAGAACCTCTATTTTGTTTATCCCCAGGATAAGAACCAGTATCGTCGGTGGGCGCTTAAGCCAGGTCAGCCGCTCAGTATGTACCTAATTTTAGCCAGAGCCATGACAAAGCACATTGCCGCCGGGTTAAGTTCGGGGCAGTTTATGTCTGAACCGCCCCCGCCGTCCGTAAAATCGGTTACTCTCGGACCGCCCGGCGAAGTCAATGGTGTCCCGGTCGAGACCGTTGTCGTCACGCCGCGTTCGCCGGAAGAACCGACGTGGACGTTCGCTATCGGCAAAAAAGACCGCCTTCTGCGCCGTCTGACCATGAGCCTTATGGTTAACGGTAAGTTAGCCATGCATACGGAAACGCATTCGCAGATCAAAATCAATCCGACGCTCCCCGACACGACTTTCACCTTCCGCCCGCCGCCCGGCGCGAAAGAGGTTCTTTCCCCTCCGCCCGTGGCAGTGGCGAAAAAGCGCGCGGTTCCACTGAAAAGGTAAAGCACGGCGTTCAGGGGTACCGCTCCATTCAGGAGGTTGAGGGGGAGACGCGTGTGGTGGGGCAGGGGTGGTTCGGCGGCGCGGCTTTGGGGAAAAACCTGTAACATGACGGCACCGGCGCTGTCCTAACCAGAAAGCAGAAACGAAGGCAGCACCGGTAATGGCAAGTTCTACTACTCCCATTCAGCGCATCCTCGCACATCGCCCGCCCGCGACCACTATTGTTCGCGTTGCGCGCCTGCGCCTGGCCCGTCAGCTTCGCCGTCAGGAAACCGAAAGCGGCAGCAGCGGCAGCCCGGAGATGAGCCAGACGGACGTGTACCTGCGTCACTCCTACGCCCTGATCGACCTGCTGCGGCTTGCCGTGGCCGAGCGCACCGAAGGCAAGCGTTAAGCCTCCGTACCGCCCAGCAGCCGATACATCTCCTGGTGGCGGGCGCGGGCCTCGGCGTAGCGCGCGGCGCGTGCAGGAACGGGATCGAAGCGCGCGTCTTCGGAAAAGGGGGCCGTCTCTATCGCCCCGAACCCAAGACGCTCCCGCGCCAGAAGCGCCGCCCCGCGCGATGATGCCTGCTTTTCCCCCGACACGCGCACCGGCTCGCCCAGCACGTCCGCGATAATCTGCGTCCACGCCGGGGAGGCGGTCAGCGCCGCGCCGGTGCCGATAATCTCCGCCGCTGCCGCCGCCGTCCGCAGCCGTTCGCGTATGGCGGCGAAGCGGAAGGCGACCGCTTCCAGGTGGGCGCGGGCTATCTCCAGCGGCGTGGTCGCGGTGGAAAGGCCGATAATCGCCGCCCGCGCCTCGTCGCGCCAGCCGGGCGCGCGCTCACCGTTCAGAAAAGGCAGCACCGTCAGTCCATGCCCGTCCGGCGGCAGTGCGGCAAGCGCCGCATCCACCGCGGCGGCGGGCACGGCGGGCATCTTCAGCGTGTCCGTCAGCCAGGCCCAGACGCTGCCGCCGTTGGACAGCGCGCCACCCAGCAGAAACCGCTCCGCGTCCGCCTGATAACGCCACAGTCCCGGCGGCGCGACCGGCATCGTCCTGCCCGTTACCACGCGCAGCGCGCCGGATGTGCCCACCATGAGCGCCAGGCGGTTCGGCGTCGTCGCCCCGCATCCCAGATTGGAGCAGGCCCCGTCGCCGAGCGCGGGAAACCAGGGGACGGACGCCAGAGCGGGCAGCGCCTCCCGAAACGGCGATTGAAGGCCCGTCACCGGCGCGTCGCCGATAGGGGACAGGCGATCCGGCGCAAGACCCGGCGCCTGCGCCAGCGTCACGGCGTCCCACGCTCCCCGCGCCTGATCCATCAGCCCGCTCGCCGAGGCCATCGAAACCGAGCAGGTGACATTTTCCAGGCCGAAGAAACGGCTGAACAGATATTCGCCGGGGGAAACGAAGCGGGCGCAGCCATGAAACGTTACCGGTTCATTTTCCGCCAGCCAGCGCAGGCGTCCCGGCGGATACGATGTGTGCAGCAGGCAGCCTGTCCGCTGCGTATAGGCCGCCGGGTCCAGCTCTTCCCGAAGCCGGGCCACCTGCGGCGCGGAGCGACGGTCCGACCAGAGCAGAACCGGGGTTCGCGCCCGCCCGTCCGCGCCGACACCGACCACGGAGTGCCAGAACGTGCACACGGCAACGGCATCGATACGACCAGAAGTGGCAGCGGCGGGATGGCTCAACACGGCCTGCGCGCAGGTGACGGCTTCCGCCACCAGCGCGTCCGCATCCAGCGTGGAGCCGCCATCGACGGTGGCGTCCGGCTCATGCGCCAGGGCGTGGCTTGCGCCGGGAACGTCGTCCCCGGTGTCGGTGTCATACAGCACCGCGCGCGTGGACGACGTGCCGATGTCCAGGGCGAGGATCATGGGGCGTCACCTGCCGCCGAAGAGGTGGTATGGCGGAAAGCCAATTGCTCCCGCCAGACGGAAAAATCGTCGTCGGGCGTGAACTCCAGCACGAACTCGGCAGAGGCATCGGGAGCCTCGAACCTATCGAGCGCTTCCTGGAAATTCTCAGTGCTGACGCTGTGCCGTTCCCGTGTCACTTCGTTCCTTTGCTGCCGCTTACGAATAAGGGGCAAGGGGGTGTTGGTGAACACCACGATGGAATCAGCATCGGCGACTTGCGCGATCCGACGCAGCCTGTCCCGATTATCCCGCGTGTCGTTCAGCGTATCGTACACCACCGACCGGCCCTGCGCCAGAGCCTCCGTGATCCGTTCCCCGGCCATATCCGTCAACTCCTCCCAGGAAAGAGAGCGTCCCGTTTCCCGGTGTTTCTCTTCCCAAAGCGCATCATAGCCTACCAGTACGCTGCCGGTGGATTCTATAATCTTTCGGGCAAGTGTCGTTTTGCCGGAAAAGGGAAGGCCGCACAGAAGGAACAGGACCGGCGCTCGCGCAGCAGCAGCAGCCATAACCTATAAGGGCCGCCCCACGCCCTGCGCCCGCGCCTTTTCGTACACCAGCGCCGCCACCGCCATATCTTCCAGCGCGATCCCGAGCGACTTGAACAGGGTGATGTCGTCCGGCCCGGTTCGCCCCGGCGTCTGGCCGGAAACCACGGCGGCGAGGGGATGCGCCCGCTCCCAGGTGAAGCGGCGCTTCTCGTGCGCGAAGATAAGCTCCGCCGCCTCGGTGCGCGCCTGCGCCACATCATCCACCACGATCACAGCGGCGCGGGCGACGGCTTCTTCATTAATCTCGCGCGCGGTTATCCGGTTCGCCCCCGCCGCCGCCACGAACGCGCCCGGCGCGAGCCATTCGCCCTTCAAGATAGGTTCGCGCGCCGCCGTGATGCAGGCGACGATAGAGGCACCCTCGACCGCCTCCTCCACGCTGCCTGCCGGAACGACGGAACGGCCCAGCGTTTCGCTGATCTCCCGGCAGAACGCCTCGCGCCGCCCGGCATCGCGGCCCCAGGCGCGTATTTTCTGAAGACCGGGCCGTGCCACGGCGATTGCCGCCGCCTGCGACCGCGCCTGCCATCCGGTGCCCAGAATCGCGGCGGTTTCGGCGTCCGCGCGGGCCATAAAGCGCGCGGCCACGCCGGTCGCCGCCCCGGTACGCATCTGGCCCAGCCGGTCGGCCTCGATGATCGCGAGCAGATCGCCGTTTTCCGCGGAAAAAAGCTGAACCCAGAAGCGCGTGCCGCCGGGAAACGATGTATAGGTCTTGGTTCCCACCACGCCGCCGCTGGCCTGACCCGGCAGCAGCGCCGCCGCCATGTGGTGGAACACGCCGCCGGGCAGGAAAAAGCGTCCACGCGGCTGGTTCGAAGCCGCGCCCTGGGCCTGCGCGAAGAACGCGGCTTCCACCACATTCATCGCTTCGGGCATCGTGAGCAGACCGGAGACATCGTCTTCAGAAATCAAAAGCGGCATACGATTATTGTAGCGAGGCGGAACGGAGCCTGTCAACACAGCAAATAGACGATTGACATTTAGGCGGATATGGATATATACTCAGTCATTAAGGAATCGAACGGTTCCAATGCAGAAAGGGGTATACCATGAACGCCAAACTACTCCCCCGGCGTCGCAGCGGCTTTACGCTGATCGAGCTGCTTGTCGTCATCGCCATCATCGCGATTCTTGCTGCCATCCTGTTCCCCGTTTTCGCCCAGGCCCGTGAAAAGGCGCGCGCGACTTCATGTCTCAGCAATATGAAGCAGATCGGCACAGCGGCGATGATGTACGTGCAGGACTATGATGAGATGTACCACCGCATCTTTTCGAACGTGCCGACGACCACTCCTAACAAGGCGTTCGGCTCCGAGGATGCGCTTGCGCCCTACCTCAAGAGTGAGCAGGTCTGGAAGTGCCCCAGTGACGGCATTGAACGCTACGAATCCTCCGGTCCGACGGGTGCTCCCATCAGCTACTCGTTCACCCACTACCAGCCGGGATTCGACGACTGCTCAAAGGGCTACACTGCTACGTACGGCCTTCACGCTTACTACCCCAATACTCCCTCGCAGGCTCAGGCGGCTGTAGATCAGCCTTCCAGTACCATCTCAATGTTTGAATTGTGGACAACCGCCAGCTACATGAACCTTCATGCCTACTGGCGCTGGAATAACACGGATATTGGTACCTGGTTTAAGAGCTACACGGCACCGGATGCCCTTAACATTACCTGGAGAGGGCGGCCGGGTAAAATAAGTATTGGTGCGCACCAGAAGTTGACGAACTTCATGTTTGCCGACGGTCATGCCAAGGCGATGCGGGGCGACCAGGTCATGGTCTCCCCGTGGACCTGCAGCGCGATTGCCTCACGGAAAAAGGCTGGTCAGTCGAACAAGAACCTGCTGCACTGGAGCGGCGAGTACAAGTAGATAGGCAAATCTGCCTGATGGCAGAAGGCTCAGCCAGGCAAAGGGCCGGGAACTCTTCCGTCCCTATCTGGAAATGCGCTGTTTGTGGAAGAAGGACCGTTCCCACCTCTGGGGGCGGTCTTTCTTCTATTGACGGACAGGGAAGTCTTCAACGACTTTTATCACTTCATCATCAAGGAGAATGAGGACGACTCGAGATACCGTCGGCCCATTACCGAGCCGCTGATTCAGTATCCCGCGCAGACCGTTCTGTTCGCCGATAGCTTTGACCAGGTGAAGAACGGGGCCTGGAGTCGTTCAGGGCCTTTTTTCGCTTTCCGAACCTCGATCTATCAGTACCCGTCCGTGTGGCGCTCCGGGTCATAGCCTTTGAAATCGCGGCACAGATACAGATGCCAGAGCCGCGCGGGGCCGGAAAAGCCGGGTCGGGTGACGATCATGGGCGGCTGCTCCTCCACGCTCGCAAAAAAACGGCGGGCAAGCGCCAGCGCCTCCGGGTCGATGCTGTCCAGCACCAGCACCGCATTCTGACCCACCAGCGTCTGCGGTCTGGTCCAGAACCAGTATTGATTGCGCCGCGATCCCAGAAACAGATTCTGCGTGCGCGGCTGGCCGGGAACGTAGAACGCCAGCACCGAGTTGACGCGGTAGTTGATCCCCGATATGAAGACGGGCTTTCCTTCCCGCGCCAGCGTCTCCCGCGCCGCCTGCACGCGCGCCGCGATCTGTGGCCAGCCATAGGTCTGGTTCAGCTTCTGAGCCTGGTCCGAGGTGACACGCAGTCCCGCCGCGGGCAGAAGCGCCGGGAAAAACGCCACCAGGGTCATCAGAAAAGCAATAACTACGCTGACCGCGATCCCGGCCCGCCTGCCGATGCCACTCCGTTGCCGGATAGTGACGAACCAGGCGGCGACGGCTATCAGACCCGTCACATGCGCTGCGACCGGCCAGTTTATCTCCAGCTTGGAGCGCAGGGAGACCACCAGGCAGAACAACAGGATCGGCGCGCTGAAGGCCCCCGCGAAATGCGCGGCCTCTTCGCCCGGCCCTTCGCTGCGCGAGGAGCGCCGCCGCAATAACCACGCGAGCGCGCCGATCTCGGCCAGAAACAGAAGCGGGGACAGGGCGAGGGCCTGCCCCCCCAGATAGTCGCCTACCCATTGGAGCGGCTTGGCGTCGCGTGTGCGGTTGCCCAGCGTGAACGTATGCCGGAAACCCAGCCAGTCATGCTGGGCGTTCCACAGCAGCACCGGCGTATACAGCGCGAGCGCGATAAGGAAACCGAGGTAAGGGTGCGGGGTAGCCAGCCAGCGCCGCTGATGGGGCGCAAGCAGCAGAAACAGCAGAGCGCAGGGCGCGAACAGGAACATGGTCATCTTGCACAGCGCGCCCAGCCCCACCAGAGCGCCGACCAGATACCAGCCGCCTGACCGGTTTTCCTGGACGGTGCGCGTAAACGCATACAGCGCCGCCGCCCAGAAGAACATCTGCGGCGTATCGTAGGTGGCGAGGACACTGCCGACCGCGAACAGCGGCGCGACACTCACAAGACCCAGTGACCAGAGCGCGATTTGCTCCCCAAACCAGCGGCGGGCGGTAAGAAACGTCAGCCAGCCGACAGCCGCGCTGAGCAGGATGCCGCCGAGCCGGATACCCAGTGGCGTATCGCCCGCCAGCAGTGTGCCGAACCGGATAAGGTACGCGATCCCCGGCCCCTGGTCATAATAGGACAGGTCAAGGTGGCGCGACCATTGCCAGTAGTACGCCTCGTCCTCGGCCAGTCCCAGCCGCGCACCGTACCCGATCTTGAAAATCGTCAGAACCAGCAGAAAAAGGAGCGCAACCCGCGTCGCGCTCCTGCTCTCTGAGTTATCCTTCACGGTGGTCACGAAATGCGGAAAAGGCTTTCGCCAACACCCAGGTTTACCTTGACATCTTCGAGCGCCTGAACCGCGCCTAACTTGCCGAACTGGTTGTACACCTCGATCCGCCGGGGCACCCAGATGCCGGGGCGCACCTGAAGGGGGTTTTTGAAGCGCAGTTCCTTGCGTATTTCATTTTCCGCATCGAACGATACCCGCCGCGTGATAAGCGATGTTTTCGGGTCTACCCACACCACCTCATAGGAGCGGCTGTCGGTGTTTCGCTGCGAAAGCTTATACACCTGAAGGTTTCGCTCACTTCGCAGATAGGAAGCGCTGTAGGCGGAAGCCAGATAATCCGTGGCGAAGATTCCCAGGTCCATCAGGGTCTGCTTCTGTCCGGGATGCTGACGCACATTTCGGATGTCTTTCCGGAACGGGACCTTGACCATTTTGGTGTCCCCGTTGAAGACCATCAGGCCAGAGATGCCGGAAACTTTGGCTTCCAGACGAATCTTGTCCGGGTTCTTATAACTGAGGTCCATGCGCTTGAAGCGGTACGACGTTGCAAAGGAGCCGCCGATTTTCTTCAGTTCGTCGAAATTCGTTTCGGCGTCCACGACCGTAAGGGTCGCGGTCATGTCCCGTATCTTGCCGGTCGCCGCCGATTCGGCGCGGGGCGTCTGAGCGGCGCGTGTTGCCGCCGTGGAAGTTATTGTCAAAGCCGCCGCAACAGTCAGGACGGCATAGCTGCGTAGGTTCATGGTCTCTTTCGTTTCTGCTTGATTCGTTTCGGCGCGGGCTTGCGCGCCGCCTGTTTTTTCGCTGCGCCGGCGGCCTTCGCTCCGGTAAATCCGGCCAGCGTGAAGCCGTGTGTCTGATACCATCTGCCCGCTGCGTTGCGGTGGCCGCCCCCGGCAGGCTTGACATGGCAAAAGGAGCACTTCTTGTTCTCTTTTTGCGCAAATTTGGGCAAGGCTTTTGCCTCCGGCGACAGGAGAACCGCAGCCAGCGCGATAAGCGCCCCGCGCCTGGCGACACGTGGCAAGAAATGCGGGAACGCTCTTGTCATCAAAAGGTCAATCTTCCTAGAAACGCGGCAGTCGCCGGGGCGGCCACGACTTCGCGGCGCATCTCTTCGCGCAGGCGGCGCAGGTCGGCGGGCACGTCAATATCGTACCACGGCGGCAGCAGGGTCGCCGAAAGCCCCGCCTCCGCCGCGCGCCGCAGTGTCATCTCTCTAACATCCGGCCCGCTCCACGCAATATCGGCGAACAGTTCCGGCGCGGGGCGTGTCAATCCAATCAGGTAATAGCCGCCGTCATCCGCAGGGCCAAGTACCGGACCACCGTTTTGGGACAGTCTGCCGAACGCTTCCAGAAGAAAGGCTTCCGGCAAATGCGGCGCATCGCTGCCCACGACACAGACCGCCGTATAGCCTGTCTGGAACGCTTCCTCAAAAATGTGTACCAGACGTTCGCCCAAAGAGTTCCCACGCTGCGGCGTAATGCGCGTCCCCGGCGGCACGGTTCCCGGCTCCAGATCACCCGCATCGCCGCCATCGAGCGCGAGCGTGAGGTCCGCCTGAAGCGCGGGCGAGGAGGCGAGGCGCAGCGTGTCCCGCAGAAATGCCGCCGCAAGGTTCGCCGCAGCGTCCGGCGGCAAGCTCAGCCGGGTTTTGACGGCTCCCGCGCGTGGCGCTTTCGCCGCTACGATTATGGCCCGCTTTTGCATTGTATTTTTTCGACAATCGCACACGTTTGGGGTTTCAGCGACAAAAGACAGGGAGGGCGCGGGGAATTCCCCGCGCCCTCCCTGTCGTTCGCTCGCTAAGTCCGCTC
Source organism: Armatimonadaceae bacterium (assembly GCA_030447685.1). GTDB lineage: Bacteria > Armatimonadota > Armatimonadia > Armatimonadales > Armatimonadaceae > JAUJOK01. The sequence continues at coordinate 57,675 of JAUJOK010000013.1, read as the reverse complement.
GCCGGTAACGGCTGGCCTGCTTCAGCGCTTGCCGAAGCGCGCCTCCGCGCGCAGGCGCAGCCGGTAACACATCCAGCACACCGCCAGCAGCGTCCACACCAGCGCCGGACGCGTGGGATAGACATAAAAGCCCATCGCCACGGCCATAACTATAAGAACCAGCGCCAGAATCGTCGTGCTGAATAATCGTTTCATGGTCTTACCTCTGACTCATTTGTGCCATAAACCGGCCCGCGATCACAGCGGTAATTGTTCGAGGCTTGACACGTGCACCGCATTTCCGTTATACTGAGCCTATCAAAGCAGTAATCACGAAATGATGCCACACGAAGAAGCAGCGATACGCGGTGAGCGTCGTCGTATCCGTCGCCTGAGAAAGGCCACGGACGCCGACGCGGAAAAAGGTTCGACCCGGCCAGAGTAACGGGTCAGTAGCATTTTCCCGTCGGGAGCCGTGGAGGTTCCGCCCGATGCTGTCGTCAAAGACAATCCGGGTGGAAGCGGCGGCGCCCGCTGGGAATCAAAGAAAACCCACGGGGCCGCACGGCGAGAACAGCCGGGCGGCTTTGTTGTTTTATAGGATTCGCCGTAGAGGACGTTAAGCCTCTTTTGGGGAGGGTTGAAAATGGTTTCGGTGGGGATCATCGGAGCGAGCGGTTATGCGGGGGGAGAGTTGGTTCGGATTCTCGCACGCCATCCGCAGGCGCAGATCACCTATATCGTATCGGAGTCCAATGCCGGTCATCCCCTGGCGCGGGCGTTTCCGGGCCTGCACGGCACTCCGGCGGGCGCGCTCGTTTGCCAGAAGTTCAATGTCGGCGCGGCGTCCAAAGCGGCGGATGTTCTCTTTATGGCCGGGGAAAGCGGCGCGGCGATGAAGACGGCCCCGGAGCTTTTGCAGTTAGGGAAGCGTCTGGTTGACCTGTCGGCGGATTTCCGCCTGCGGGACGTGGACACCTACGAGACGTGGTACAAGATCGAGCATGTCGCTTCGTCGCTGCTTCAGCAGACGGTCTACGGCCTGCCCGAACTGAACCACGACTTTGTCATGGGCGCACAGTTAGTGGCGAACCCCGGCTGTTATCCCACTGCGGCAATACTCGCGCTCGCGCCCCTGCTGTCGAGCGGCCTGATTGACGCCAGGGGGGTTATTATCGACGCCAAATCCGGCGTTTCCGGGGCGGGCCGCGCGAAATTCGGCATCGATTACCATTTTGCCGAGGTGAACGAATCCTTGAAGCCGTATAACCTGGGTGTCCACCGTCATGTGCCCGAAATCGAGCAGGAGTTGTCGGCGGCTGCCACACCGGCCCACGTCACCGTTACCTTTACGCCGCACCTGGTTCCCATGACACGCGGCCTGCTGGCGACCTGTTACGCACGGCCCGTGAAAACAACGACTACTGAGCAGGTTATCGACACGCTGCGAAGCGCCTACGCCGACGCGCCCTTTGTTTGCGTGCGCGATTCGGGTGATTATCCGTCCACCAAAGATGTCAACGGCTCGAACTTCTGCCATCTGTCGGCACGCGTGGATACGCGGACAAACCAGGTGGTAGTGGTGAGCGCGATTGACAACCTGGTGAAGGGAGCCGCCGGTCAGGCGGTGCAAAATATGAATCTGATGCTCGGCCTGCCCGAGACGATGGGTCTGGAGGGGCCGGGATTATGGCCGTAGAAACAGCGGAAGCAGACGCGGTGGAAATGACGGATTTACGAGAAGTGGCCGGGGGCGTCTGTGCCGCGCGCGGCTTTTCCGTCGCCGGGGTACGCTGCGGCATCAAGCGCAAGCGGCGCGATGTCGCTTTGCTGCTCTGCACCACCGACGATGTAGCGGCGGCGGGTGTCTTCACCACCAATGTCGTGCGCGCGCCCTGTGTGACGCGCAGCGAGAGCATTCTGCAAAAACGGGCAGGCAGTGCTGTGCGCGCCCTTGTGGTGAATGCGGGCAACGCCAACACGGGCACTGGCCGCCGGGGCGAAGAGGACAACGAGCAGATGGCCCGCGCCGCCGCCGATGCTCTGGGCCTTTCCGCCGAAACGGTTCTGACCGCCTCCACCGGCATTATCGGCACGCCGCTTCCGATGGAAAAACTGCTTCTGGGCATTGCAGAAACGGCAGGCCAGATGGAGCCGAGCATCGCCGCTGCCGCGCACGCCGCCGAGGCGATTTTGACCACGGATACATTTTCCAAAGAGTACGCCGTCGCCTTTACCTGCGGGGGCGTGCGGGCGCATGTCGGGGGAATGGCGAAGGGGTCCGGCATGATCGCGCCCAACATGGCGACCATGCTGGCCTTTCTGACCACCGATGTGGCCATTGAGCCGCGCTTGTTAGACCGGGCGCTGCGCGAAGCCGTCCACGTATCGTTCAACTGTTTGACCGTGGACGGCGACACGTCCACCAACGATTCCTGTTTCGCACTCGCCTCCGGCGCGGCGGGCAACGCGACCATCACGGACGAGGGGACGGATTACCGCACCTTCACCCGCGCGCTCACCCAGGTCTGCGTCCATCTGGCGAAAGAGGTGGCCCGCGACGGCGAGGGGGCGACCAAACTTGTCACCGTCCGTGTCACCGGCGCGGCCAGCGACGCCGACGCGCGGCAGGTGGCCAAAACCGTCGCCGAATCGCCGCTGGTGAAGACCGCGCTGTTCGGCAACGACCCCAATTGGGGCCGTATCCTGATGGCGGCGGGCCGCGCGGGCGTCCAATTCAACCCGGACGCGGCGACCGCCTGGCTGGCCGGGACCTGTATCTTTAAGCACGGCACGCCCGCGCCCTTCGATGCCGCCGCCGTCTCCGAAGCGATGCGCGAAAAAGAGGTTGAAATCCGAGTTGACCTGGCAATGGGCGAGGAGACCGCAACCGTCTACACCTGCGACCTGTCCTACGACTACGTCCGCATCAACGCCGAGTACCACACCTGATAAGGATGCTCCGGCTAAGAAAGAGACTGGCATGACGACCACAGTGGAAGCTATTTATGAAGCGGGCGTTCTGCGTTTGCTGGAGCCGGTAGAATTGCCTGAGGGAGCGCAGGTTAAAGTCACTGTCGTTGCCAATGGCGTGAAACTTTTAGACGGCCCAAAGACCGACCCCCGAACTCCGGCGCAGATCATGGCGGAAATAGCCGCGCTGTCCATATCGCATGGCGAGGTGGAGACCTCCAGTCGTGATCATGACCACATCTTATATGGTGAGAAGGGCGCGCGTTGATTTTCGTAGACACCGGAGCCTGGTTTGCTGCCAGTGTCACCAACGATCTAAATTATTCCGTTGCTTCTCACTGGTTTGCTCATAACACGCAGCCCCTTGTCACCACCAACTACGTTGTGGATGAGACGCTGACACTATTGCGGGCGCGACGACAGGGAGATGTGGCGCTGACGCTGGGACAGCAGTTTTTCGATGGAATATTGACGCAGGTATATCACCTGACGGAAGATGATCTGCGGGCAGCATGGCAAACTTTCGTCCAGTTTTCGGACAAAGAGTGGAGTTTTACCGATTGCACCAGCAAAGTCGTTATCGAACGACTGGGCTTGACGCACGCTTTTGCCTTCGATCAGCATTTTAGACAGTTCGGCTCCGTTACGGTAGTTCCCTAACTGCAAAGGACAGTTTATGACAGCGACGACAACGCCCGATCAGAAGGCTGAGGTGCTTATCCAGGCGCTCCCGTACCTGAAGGAGTTCGCCGGGAAGACTATTGTGGTCAAGTACGGCGGTAATGCAATGATTGACGAGGGGCTGAAGCGCGCCGTGATGACCGACATTGTGCTGATGCGCTATGTGGGCATCAATCCGATACTGGTGCATGGCGGCGGGCCGGAAGTGTCCGAGGCGATGCGGCGCATGGGGAAGGAGCCTGCCTTTGTCAGTGGGCTGCGCGTGACCGATGAAGAGACGATGGAGATCGTCGAGATGGTGCTCGCAGGCAAGACCAACAAGGGCATTGTTTCCCACCTCAACGCCGAGGGCGGTCGGGCGGTCGGCCTGTCCGGGAAGGACGCAAACCTGATCATGGCCGAGAAAGAGACGCGGCGCGGCGACATCGGCTTTGTCGGGCGCATTACGCAGGTGAACCCGGACATCATCCACACGCTGACGCAGGACGGCTATATCCCTGTTATTTCGTCGGTGGCTGTCGGCTGGGACGGGGCGTCCTACAATGTCAATGCAGACACGGCGGCGGGCGAACTGGCGGCGGCGCTGTGCGCGACCAAGCTGATCTTAATGACGGACGTAGAAGGATTGTACCGCGACTTCCAGGACCAGGATTCGCTGATCTCCGCAATGACGTCGGACGAGGCGCAGGCGATGATCGACTCCGGTGCGGCGGACAAGGGCATGATTCCCAAACTCGAAGCCTGCCTCACCGCACTCGATGCGGGGGTAGACCGGGCGCATATCATCGACGGTCGCCGCCCCCACGCCCTGCTGATCGAGATATTCACCGATGCCGGTATCGGCACGATGATTCACTGACCTTTCCCCAACTTTAGGAACCAAAGGACATGATTCTGGAAACAACCGCGCCATTGGCAACAACTGCCCCTACGCAGGAGGAGCAGGCGCGCGCCTGGGATGCGGCGCATGTGATGAAGACGTATGCGCGCCAGCCGGTCACGTTCGTGCGCGGGCAGGGCGCGCGGCTGTGGGACGCGCAGGGTAAAGAGTATCTGGACTTTCTGGCCGGAATCGCCGTCTGCTCCGTGGGCCACTGCCATCCACGCCTCGTTTCGGCAATCCAGCAGCAGGCGGCGACCCTGATGCACGTCTCCAACCTGTACCTGACGGAGCCGCAGGCGCATCTGGCGCGGCGTCTGGTGGAGCTTTCCGACTTCGAGCGCGTCTTTTTTTGTAACTCCGGCGCAGAGGCCAACGAGGCGGCCATCAAGCTGGCCCGCAAGCGCGCCAAAAGCGTTGGGGGCGAAAATAAAGTCCATATTGTTACCGCGCTGAACTCGTTCCACGGGCGCACCATCGCCACGGTTACGGCGACCGGCCAGCCCAAGTTCCAGAAAGGGTTCGAGCCGCTGCCCGGCGGCTTCTCGTATGTTCCCTTTAACGATGTGGACGCACTGTGCGCAGCGGTAAACGAGAACACGGCAGCGATTCTGCTGGAGCCGATCCAGGGGGAAAGCGGCATCCATCCGGCGACGCGGGAATACCTTCAGGCCGCACGTGATCTTGCCGACGAGCACGGGGCGCTGCTTATCTTCGATGAGGTGCAGACCGGCATGGGGCGCACCGGACGCATGTGGGCGTATCAGAGCTACAGTGTCCTCCCCGACGTAGTGACATTAGCGAAGGGCCTGGGCGGCGGCTTTCCCATCGGGGCCTGTCTGGCGCGCGGCGATGCGGCGGAAACGTTCGCGCCCGGCGACCACGGCTCGACGTTTGCGGCCAATCCGCTGGCCGCCGCCGCCGCCCACGCCGTTCTGGACATTATCTGCGACGAAGAGCTACAGGCGAACGCGCGGCGCATGGGAGCGCATTTGACGGCCCGGCTGGAGGCGCTGGAGCGGCAGTATCCGGAGGCGGTGGGCGGCGTGCGCGGCATGGGTCTGATGCTCGCGCTCCACCTGCGGCAGCCTATCGCCAAGCAGGTGCTTGCTTGTTGTCTGGAAAACGGCCTGGTCGTGAACGCGGTCGGGGACGAAACGATCCGACTGCTGCCGCCGCTGATTATCACCGAGGCGGACGCCGATACCGCCATAGATATTCTGGATAAGGCTATCGCAGCGTCATCTTTATGACCTGCTTGAAGGAGGGAGTATGGCGATTCAGTTTACGCAAAACGGGCGCAAGGCGCTGTTCTGGGCGCAGGAAGAGGCGATGCGTCTGGGGCAGCCGTCCGTGGAGCCGGAACATCTGCTGCTGGGTTTGATTCATGAGGATGGTACCGCCGCGATCCGGCTGCTGGACCGCCTGGGCGTCGCCGCCTCCCAGATACGAGACGCCGCAGCGGCGCGTATGCCGGATGCAAATGGCAGCTCGCCTGCCGCCGCCAGCTCGCAGCTCAGCCCGGCGACACTCCAGGTGATCGAGCAGGCGTATCGGGAAACCGGGCAGACCGGCAATGGGCATGTCGGCACCGAGCATCTGCTGCTGGCGCTGACGCGCGGGAGTGGCAGCGAGGTCGTATCCGAGGCGCTGCAAATCCTGAATATCCGCTATGAGCGCGCCCTGCCCCTGCTGAGCAGCGTCCGGGCGGAGACGAGCGGGGCAGCAGACTCCGCAGCGGAAACCACACGCCAGGAATCAGAGGTTCGGCCCGGCTTTCTTAAAGGGCGCGACCTGCTCAGTATTGCCGATTTTTCCCAGGCAGAGATACGGGGCCTGTTCGAGCTTACGCGCGAGATAAAAAGCGGTCGCTATCCCGCCAACGGACAGCAGAAGTCGCTTGCCTTGATTTTTGAAAAGCCGTCACTGCGGACCCGCGTTACCTTTTCCGTCGCCATGACCCGCCTGGGCGGGCAGAGCATCTATCTGTCGCCTACCGACATCGGCCTGGGAACGCGCGAATCGGTCGCGGACGTGGCGCGCTGTCTGGAGCGGTGGGTCGATGCCGTCGCCGCTCGTACCTTTTCGCATGACACCGTCACCCAGCTTGCCGATGCCGCGAACATTCCGGTGATTAATGCCTTGACGGACCGGGAGCATCCCTGCCAGGCGCTCGCCGATTTTTATACCATCCTGGAAAAGAAATCGGACACGCGCGGCATGACACTGGCCTTTGTCGGCGACGGCCACAAAGTCGCCCATTCGCTCATGCTGCTCGCCCCGCTGCTGGGACCGCACTTCACGCTTGCCTGTCCGCCCGGCTACGCCCCCGCGTCCGCTCTGACCGCACAGGCGCAGGCCCGCGCCCGCGAGCACGGCACCACTTTCAGCATCACCAGCGACGCCATGGGAGCCGTGGATGACGCGGATGTCGTGTATATACCGATGTCTGGGCCTCGATGGGGCAGGAGGACGAATCGGAGCGCCGGTCACGCGACTTCGCGGGCTTCCAGATTAATGACGATCTGGTGCGCGAGGCGAAGGAAGACGTTCTCGTTCTCCACTGCCTGCCCGCCCATCGCGGCCAGGAGATTACCGATTCGGTTCTGGAAGGCCCCTGCGCGGGCGTCTTCGACCAGGCCGAAATCGGCTTCATGTTCAGGCGGCCCTGCTGGCCGCCGTCTTATAAAGGAGAAACAATATGCTGCGTGGTCGTGGTGGGTTGATGGAACTGGGTGGGCGCTGCTGCTGATTGGAATCGCTGTCCATTTGGCGCTGGCGGTGGGGATTGCTGAACCCCATCGCCAGCATCGCGATGATTGCCGGAATCGTGCTGATCATTATCAATGCCGTCGGGGGCCGGAACCGGTAGGTTGAAGTTCGCGCTGCGCCCGCTGACGGTCTATGTGCGCGTACAGCCTGACTGGCTGTCCGTGCGGATAATCGAGACGGGCGGCAGCTATGAAGACGTGCCGCAGGTGGCGTTTCGCGAGCAGAGTTAATCGTTGCTGTCGGAGCGGAAGCGAACGACTACGAGGGACGCCGCGATTATGAAATCGCGCGTCCCTTCGCGCATCCGCGAGTAGCCATTGACGACCCGGATGTGGCGGGCAAGATTCTGCTGAATTTCATCCGGCGCGCGCTTGGCGGCAGGGCGTATGCTGTCAAAGCCGCGATTCGTCCTCCATGTGCTTGGCGATATAGACGGCGGACTGGCGGCGGTGGAGAAGCGCGGCCTTTTAGCGATGACCCGGAAGAACATCGGGGATAAGAGTGACGCGCGCATATTAGAGATCAGCCGTCTTCCAGTTGTGTGAGATATTGCCGCCTTCGGCCCGTCGAATAAATTCGCGGCTACGGAAAACACAAAGTCCGCCTTCGCGGACTGATTCTTCAATCGGCGCAGGCCGATTTTGTGCCTTCATTAGCCGCGAATTCATTCGACGGGGTAAAAAAATCGACGGCGCTAACCAGAGAGAGGTTTGTGTAGAATGACGGGTAAGATTTTGCTCTCGCTGCCCAAAGGCGAGAATGTTGGCATCGCCTTTTCCGGCGGATTGGACACATCGGCGGCTATCGCCTGGATGCGCCACCACGGCGCGATTCCCTACACCTACACGGCGAATCTGGGTCAGCCCGATGAGACGGACTACGACAGCATCACGCGCCGCGCTATCGAGTACGGCGCGGAAAAGGCGCGTCTGGTGGACTGCCGCGAACCGCTGGTCCACGAGGGGCTGATCGCGCTCATCTGCGGGGCGTTCCATATCTCCACCGGCGGCAAGCCTTACTTCAACACCACCCCGCTGGGCCGCGCCGTGACCGGCACCGTTCTCGTGCAGGCGATGCAGGAGGACGGCGTGGACATCTGGGGCGACGGCTCCACCTACAAAGGCAACGACATCGAGCGGTTTTATCGCTACGGCCTGCTCACCAACCCCAACCTGCGTATCTACAAGCCCTGGCTGGATCAAGGCTTCGTCACCGAGATGGGCGGGCGCAAGGAGATGAGCGATTGGCTGACCGAGCATGAGTTCGAGTACCGCGCCAGCGCCGAGAAAGCCTACTCCACCGATTCCAACATCTGGGGCGCGACCCACGAGGCCAAGGAGCTGGAGTTCCTGAACAAAGGGCTGGCGTATCGTCGAGCCGATCATGTGCGCCAAATTCTGGGACGCGTCCGTGGAGATTCCGACCGAAGAAGTCACCATGACCTTTGAGGAAGGCTTCCCGACCCAGATCGACGGGCAGACTTTCTCCAGCCCTGTCGCGCTGGTGGAGGAGGCGAACCGTATCGGCGGGCGGCACGGACTGGGCGTCTCCGACCAGATCGAGAACCGCATCATCGAGCCAAGAGCCGCGGCATCTACGAAGCGCCGGGCATGGCGCTGCTTTTCGTCGCCTACGAGCGCCTGGTGACGGCGATCCACAACGAGGGCACGATTGACAACTACCGGACGATGGGGCGGCGGCTGGGACGGCTGCTGTACGAGGGCCGCTGGTTCGACCCGCAGGCGCTGATGCTGCGCGATACGCTCCAGAAATGGGTGGGCCGCGCCGTGACCGGCAGCATCACACTGGAGCTGCGCCGGGGCGACGACTATTCGATTCTGGACACTACGGGACCGAACCTGACCTACCATCCCGAACGGCTGAGCATGGAGCGTGTCGAGGAGGAGGCTTTCTCGCCGCTCGACCGTATCGGGCAGCTTGCGATGCGCAACCTGGACATTCTGGATTCGCGCGAGAAGATCGCCGTCTATGCTGCATCGGGCGTCCTTCCCGGCGGCATGCGCGCCCTGCTGGGCGAGGAGGCTCCTGTAGAGATTCCCCTTTCAGAACCCCCCAGCATTGGGGGGCAGGGGGGCAATTAACCAATGGCAACCCTGTGGGGCGGACGATTCGAGGGCGAAACGGATGCGCTGGTCTGGGCATTCAACCAGTCGCTGCCGTTCGACCGGCGGCTGTGGCGGGCGGATATACGCGGCAGTATCGCCCATGCGCGGATGCTGGCGCGGCAGGGGATAATCGCGCCGGAAGAGGGGGAGGCGCTGGTCGGCGGGCTGCAAAGCCTCGAAGCCGATCTGGCCTCCGGCGCGGCGACGCTGCCCGAAGAGGCCGAGGACATCCATTCGGCTATCGAGGCGATGCTGCGCGAGCGGGTGGGCACGGTTGCCGGGAAGCTGCATACGGCACGCTCCCGCAACGATCAGGTAGCGACCGATGTGCGCCTGTGGCTGAAGGACGAATCGGCGGCGCTTCGGGAGGAGCTGGCACGCCTGCGCGCGCTTCTGGTGGAGATGGCCGAGGCGAATATCGACCTGGTTCTGCCGGGGCGGACACACCACCAGCACGCGCAGCCGATTCGCCTGGCCCATCACCTGCTGGCCTATTTCTGGATGCTTTCCCGCGACGACGGGCGCTTCGCCGACGCCGCGCGCCGCGCCGACGCGCTTCCCCTGGGGGCGGGCGCGCTGGCGGGGACACCGTTCCCGATTGACCGTGAGTTCGTGGCGGCGGAACTGGGCTTCTCTTCCCTCTGCGAAAACTCCCTGGACGCCGTGGCCGACCGGGACTTCGCCATCGAGTTCTGCGCCGCCGCCGCTCTGCTGATGCAGCATTTGTCCCGGCTTGCCGAGGAGATCGTGCTGTGGAGCGCGCCGGAGTTCGGCTTTGTGGAGCTTGCCGACGCCGTCACCACCGGCTCGTCTATTATGCCGCAGAAAAAGAACCCGGATGTGGCCGAGCTGATTCGTGGCAAAACCGGACGTGTCTACGGCGATTTATTTACGCTTCTTACCCTGTTGAAAGGACTGGTTCTTGCCTACAATAAGGACATGCAGGAGGACAAGGAGCCTCTATTCGACGCCTGCGATACGGCCCGAACCTGTGTCTCCTTGATGACGCGCCTGCTGGCGGGCGCGAAATTCCGCCCGGATGTCATGCGCGCCGCGCTTCGTGGAGATTTTTCCACCGCGACCGATCTGGCGGATGCACTGGCTTCTGGAGCGGGGGTTCCGTTCCGCGAAGCGCACGAAGTGGTCGGGCGACTGGTGCGGGAGTGCCTGCTGCAGGGAACGATTCTGGAAAATCTGACGCTGGACGATCTGCGTCGGCACGACGCGCGGTTTCCCGAAAACGCGCTGGCGGCCATCACGCCCGAAGCTTCCGCCGATGCGCGGGGCAGCCGGGGGGGGACGGGCCGCGAAGCCATTTTTGAGCAGATTGTCCGCGCCCGGAGCGTTCTGGAAGGTGCTGCTGCTGCTGTGCCGCCGCCGTAAGTGGGACCCGCCACGCCGCACTAAACCAGAAGAACGGGAACGATAGGTAAGAGACCGTGAAGCACAAAATATTGCGGCCCGGTGTCACCACGGTGATGCTAAGCCTGCTTGTGGTTTTGGGGAGCGTCGCCGCTTATCTCGCGGACCTTCGTTTCTGGCCCTCCGCCATGGCTCTTGCCGCCGTAGCGCTGCTGTTTACCGGCATTCAGCGCTCGTATCAAGAGGGCGATTCACGGCGCTCCAACGTACCGCTGCGTACGCTTTCCCTCGTCGCCTGTTTTCTCCTTACCACGCTCATGGTGCATCAGACCGGCGGGTCGGGTTCGGCCTTCACGGGTGTCCTCTTTTTCCCGATTCTGATGGCCGCACTCTCGTTCGGCCTGGGCGGAAGCGTCGCGATGGGCCTGCTGGTGTCGACCACTTTTCTGGTTTCAGCGGCCTTTGACAGCGGAAGCTGGATACGACCCTCCAACGCCGTCATCGTTCAGGTTATCACCTTTACCCTGGTTGCGCTGGCGTCCGGTACGTTCGCCGACGGCCTGCACCGCGCCGCCGATGAGGCGGCGGAGCGTGCGCGGGCACAGGAAGAGCGTGCGTCGGAAACCGAGGCGTTCCTGGACACGTCCGTCATGATGGAGTCCATGTACGACCTGGAAAACACGCTCGCCGTCGCTTTGATTCGCCTTTCTGAACTGGTTCCCGCCGATGTCTGCGCCGTTTTCCTGCGTGACACCGACGGCAATCATCTACAGCTAAACCTGCTTACGGGAATGCCGGGAGACACGGTCCCGGTGCGGACGCTGCCGCTGGATGAAGACGGAACCGATTGGCAGAGCACGTTCGTTGCCCGCCACTGGGCCGATGCTTCCCAGGACGCCGCCGGTCTGGGCGCGCTTACCGGTCTGGACGAATCGGCGCGCGGCGTGATCGTCGCGCCGCTGCGGACTTTGGAAGACTTTTTCGGCCTGATCTATGTGGCGGCGCGTGGAAAAGGCGTGCTGACCGAGCGACACCGCGATCTGGTGGGGCAGTTTGCCCGCCATGTGGTCTTCCCGATTCAGAGGCTGCGGCTTCAGCAGATGGCGGCAACGGATGTTATGACGGGCCTTGATAACCACCGCTCGTTCCGAATCCGTCTTTCCGAAGAGGTGCGGCGGGCGTACCGCTACGGCCATTCGGTGTCGCTGATTCTGCTCGACATCGACTTTTTCAAGAAGTTCAACGATACCTATGGACACCAGGCGGGGGACGCGCTGCTCGGTCAGATGGGTACGCTGCTGCGCAAAAGCCTCCGCAGCTTCGATATTCCCGCTCGCTACGGCGGTGAGGAGATGGCCGTCATCCTGCCGGAAACCAGCCCGGAGGATGCGAGAATGCTGGGTGAGCGCATTCGAGCGACCGTGGAGCAGAACCGTTTCCAGTTGCCAGAGGGAGGCGAAGTCCACCTGACGGTTTCCGTGGGAGTGGCGACGCTGCCAAGCCAGGCCCCGAGCGAAGCGACGCTGATTGCGCAGGCAGACAAGGCGCTGTTTGTGGCTAAGCGCGAAGGGCGCAATACGGTTCGCGTCGCGACGGATACCGTAATCGGCGCGCTCGTTTTGTAATAGGCTGTAAGAAACCTCCGGTCTCTCAGCCAATAAAAAAGGACACGCATTCCTGCGTGTCCTTTTTGTTTGCGGTAGTGGCGGCGGTGGTTAAAGCGCCATCGCAGCGGCCATCGCGGCCATGGGGCGATTCTTTCGCATGCGCACCGTCGTATTGCCGTTCTCGGAAAGAAACTCCACCGAGTCCATCATCATCTCCATCAGCGCCAGTCCGCGTCCATGCTCGTCCAGCGCCTCGGCGACGGGCATCGCGGCAGGAACCTCCGGATGAAAACCGTTGCCGTGGTTGGTGACATCGATCTCCAAAGCGTCCGGCTGTACCCGGCAGGCAACCGAAACGGGATGCGCCTCCGATCCCGCCTGCCTGGCATGCTTGACGGCGTTGTTGCACGCCTCGCCGACCGCCAGCTTTATGGCCATGCGTGCATCCGGCGGCAGACTGATCTGTTCGCCGACCGCATCCACCGCGTGGCGGGCGATACCCACGTACTCCGTCTCACCCGGTATTTGCAGGCAGATGACTTCGTTGTCCTTCATTCGTGTTTCCTATTCCAAGGCAGCGCCGCCTCGCCAGAGGCCCACGCTTCTGATTCCCTATAGTCAATTAACTTATGCCGTGTGTACTGCGGTTTTTACCAGAAAAATAAGCGCTTCCCGTTTTACTGCACGCATGTTTCGTGCCGGGCGCGCCCTTCTCTTGATTTGACTATATAACTATAAAAACGTTCCATAGAACATCAGCGTTCCCGTGTGAGAATTTGCACTGCCTGAGCCAGCAGATTTTCGCCGTCTTCTCGGGTAAGAGTCGCCGAATCGGACAACAGCGCCAGCGCGACACGTCCATCCCGCGATACGGCCATCGGTATACCGTCCGGCGGCGCACCAAGGTTCAGCGCGTCCAAAAGGCGCGGTGTCACAGCAGAGATTTCGGTTTCGCCAAGTCCATGCGCGCCACGTACCTGCCACACGCCGCCGTCAGCCGCTTTCTCCAGGGTCACCACGGGCGTCTCCAGAGCCTCGCCGACCGTCCGCGCTACGTCACCGGCGTCCGGGGCGTTTTCCGCCGTCGCCAGCGCCAGAAGGCGGCGCAGCAGTTCGGCGCTGCGGGCGGCGCGGCCACTCTGGGCGGCAAGCCGGGCGCTGGCAAAAGCGACGGTAGCCTGGGAGGCGAAGGTAAGCAGAAGGCGAACTTCGTCACCGCGCCAGGGGCGGGGCGTACGCGTATACACTTCCAGAACGCCCACCACGTCGCGCCCCCGGCGCAGCGGCACGCCCAGGTAGGAGCCGAGCCGTCCACGAAACGTCCGCGCGAAGCGGTCGGCGAAACGCGGGTCGGCAGCGACATCTTCTATTGTCAGCGGGCGCGCCCGGCGCGCCACCCAGCCTGCGGGCGTGTCTTCCCGCAGCGGCGCGGTCTCGTCCTCCGCCGGGGGGCGGAAGTTGACCGAAGCTTCGATCCGCAGCCGGGCCGCGCTGCTTCCCTCATCGTCAAGCGAATACAGCACGCAGCGATCCGCGCCCATCACCTCCATCGTCAGCGTCGCGATAAGCTGGGGAATCTCCTGAGGCGACTGCGACGAGCCGAGCGCGCGCGCGACGCGGTGAAAATATTTGCGCAGCTCCTGCGCCTTTTGCCGCACGTCCGCATAAACGCGGGCGTTCTCGATGGCGATGGCGGCCTGATTCGCGATGGTATACAGAAGCTCCACCTCGGCGACCGTGAACAGGCGGCGGCGCGAACTCATGGCGCACAGGACACCGATGGTGGAGGGACCGACCTGGAGCGGCATGCAGGTCATCGAGACGACGCCCTCGGTGTGGAGCGGCGCGGACTGGTTCCGGTGGTCGGCGGCAACGTCCTGAACCGCCGTCGGCGTTTCGAACTCCACCACCCAGCCGGGGATGCCCTGTCCGACCGGGAACTGAAGGCGCTCCGGCGCGCCCTCCGGCAGGCCGCGTTCAACGACCATGCGCAGCAGGTCGGTGCTGCGTTCGCGCAGAAACAGGGCGAACTTGTCCACGGCCAGCAGATTCAGGGTCGAGTCAGCGACCAGATCGAGGACGGTTTCCAGGCGCAGCGTGGAGGTAATCGTCTGCGACAGTTCATAAAGCGCCGCCGCCTCCTCGGCCCGGCGCTGGGCATCCTCGTACAGCCAGGCGTTTTCCATCGCCGCCGCCGCCTGCGCCGTGAGCGCGGAAAGCAGATTGGCGTCCGTGAGTGAATAGGCGTCCGGCTGGCCGGAAACCGCGAGCACCACGCCATGAGCGACATCACCGGAGCGGATAGGCGCGACCAGAGCGGAGCGCGCGGCCACGCCTGGAAACGGCGGCTCGTAGGCGGGCGCAGTCGAATAACCGTCCTCATCGCCGCTGCCGCCGCCGAAGCTCAGAAACAGCGGGCGGGAGGTTCCCATCGCCGCCGCGCCCAGGCCGCTATCGGTGGGCAGCGTGACCTCGCGCTGATCGCCTTCCAGGCCATGGTCCGCGGCGATGTAAAAGTGCGTCCGCTCATCGTTCACCAGGAAAACGGCCACGGCGCTGTTTTCGATATGGGCCGCCGCCTGCTCCATGACCGCCGTCAGCACTTCCTGCGCGGAAAGCTGGCCTGCGACACTGCGCACGGCATCGTAAAGGATTCCCAGCTCACGGCCCTGGCGGTGGGCATCGGCCCGCAGGCGGTGCTGAGCGAGTGTCGCGGCGGCGGCGGCGGCCAGCGTGGAAAGGCACAGCAGGTCGTCGCCGCCAAAGGGACGCTCGCCCTGCTTGTTCAGCGCGGCCAGCGCGCCGACAGCCTGGCCGTTTTCGAAGATGGGCACCACCGCCGCCGAGCGGGTGGGTGTCGCTGCGCCGTTGCCGACGGGGCGCGCGCCGGGACTGAAAGCGAGGTAGGGTTCTCCCGTTCGGGCCGTGTTTCCCGCGACGGTATCGGATGCCCGGACGCGCGTGCCCAGAAGCTCCGAAGCGTCCTCGCCGGAAACGGCGGCGAACATGACCGTCTCGCGGTCGCCTTCCATCAGAACGACGGCGGCGGAGGCGCATCCCGTCAGAATTCGCGCCTTTTCTGCCAGAAGCCCCAGTGTCGCTTCCTGCGGACTCCCGTGCGCCAGGGCAAGCAGTGCTTCGTGAAGGACGGCAAGGACCAGAGGACCGGCGTCGTCCGACCCGCGTGGGGTCGGAGCGGCGGATAGGGATGACAAGGACGGGGTTTCACTGCCCCCCTGGAGCATGACGCGGTTGCCTCCGAACGTTCGCTCCCGCCAGTGCGCTGTAGCTGGTGCGACGCCGCTATTTTAACGGTTATAAAATACCCTGTCAAGCGCAATGGCCGGGAAGGGCAGTCAGCCGCGTAGGCGGCTTTACGGCAAGGAGCGGCGACGGCGCGCAGCGGGTAGAATGATAATGTATGAACGACCAGGACGCTTCTCCTTTCTCCCATCTCGACGCCACCGGAAGCGCACGCATGGTAGATGTCTCTTCCAAGCCGGAAACGCACCGTACGGCGCGCGCCGTGGGCCATGTCCGTATGGCGGAGACCACGCGCCGCCGTATCGCGGAGCGTGCGCTGCCCAAAGGAGACGTTTTTACCGTCGCCCGTGTCGCCGGGGTGCTGGCCGCCAAGCGTGTCTCCGAAATCGTTCCCCTGTGCCACCCGCTGCCGCTGACCGATGTGCAGGTAGACCTCGCACTCGGTGCGGACGGTGTGGAGATCACAGCGACGGCGGTGTGCGTCGGGCGTACCGGCGTGGAGATGGAAGCCCTTGCCGCTGTCACCGGAGCCGCGCTCACCGTTTATGATATGTGCAAGTCCGCCGACAAATACCTGATTATTGAGGGCGTTCGACTCGATGAGAAAACCGGGGGACGCAGTGGCACGTTCCGCTGGCAAAGCGCCCCGGACGAGAGGCCCGAAGGAGAATAAATCGTCTTGCTTTCTTATGACGAGGCGCTCGCCCGGATTCTTGACTGTGCGCCCGGCGGCCCGCTGCCCGGCGAAGCGGTGCCGCTGTCACAGGCGTATGGCCGTGTGCTGGCCGCCGATATTTTCTCCGATACCGATCTTCCTCCGTTCGCCAACTCCGCTGTCGATGGTTACGCCGTCCGCCAGGCCGATACCCGCAGCGCCTCCGAAACGCACCCGGTAACGCTTCGGGTGACGCAGACGATCCCGGCGGGATATGCGCCGCGCCCACCGGTCGCGCCGGGCGAAGCGGCGCGTATCTTCACCGGAGCGCCCCTGCCGGAAGCCGCGGACGCTCTGGTCATGGTCGAAGACACCGATTCCCAGGGCGAAGAAAGCGTGCAGGTTCGCGCGCCCGCTTCCGCCGACTTCATTCGCGCTGCCGGGAGCGATCTTCCCTGCGGCGCGCGCGCGCTTATTGCCGGAACCGCGCTGGACGCGGCAGCTATCGGCCTGCTTGCGGCCCTGAACCACACCGCCGTATTCTGTCCACGGCGGCCTCGGGTGGCGCTGCTGACTACGGGAGATGAGATAATCCCCCTCGGCGACACGATGCTTACTCCAGGCCAGATACGCGATGCCAATGGCCCTGCGCTTGCCGCTGCGGTATATGAGGCCGGGGGGGTGGTAAGCGTGGCGGCGCACGCGCGCGATACGGCAGGCGAAGTGCGCGCCGCGCTTACGGCAGCCCGTGCCGACTGCGACGTTCTTCTGGCTTCCGGCGGCGTTTCCGTCGGCGGCTATGACGTGGTAAAAGAAGTAGTAGAATCGGAAGGAAAGCTGAACTTCTGGCGCATCGCCATCAAGCCGGGAAAGCCGCTCGCCTTTGGAAGCTTGTCCGATACGCTGTTTTTCGGACTGCCGGGGAACCCGGTTTCCTCGCTGGTTACTTTTGAGCTGTTCGTGCGCCCTCTGCTGCGCCGCTTGGCCGGGCACCGTGAGCTAACCCGTCCGCTGGTTTCCGTTCGGCTTGCCGCCGCTTTGCCTCACACGCCGGGGCGGCGCGAGTTTGCCCGCGCCCGTGTTTGCTGGGGAAACGATGGTTATCAGGCGACACCGATGGGCGCGCAGGGGTCGCATCGCCTGGCCTCGCTGGCGGGCGCGAACGCCCTCTTGGTAGCCCATGAAGGCCACGGTGATTATGCCGCAGGCGACACGCTTCCGGCGATGCTGCTGATGTGAAACGCCAGGACGCCAAGGACGCCAAGTTCGGAAAGAGATTTTATTCATCCTTATCTTGGCGAACTTGGCGTCTTGGCGATTAACTCTCTTCCGACGCTCGCGGATGCGCCCGCGCGTAGGCGTCGCGCATTCGTCCTGTGGTCACATGGGTGTAGACCTGGGTGGTGGAAAGGTCGGAGTGCCCGAGAAGCTCCTGGACGATACGCAGGTCAGCCCCGTTGTCCAGCAGATGGGTTGCGAACGAATGGCGCAGCGTATGGGGCGTGATCTTGTGCGCCGCCGCGACCGCATCGCAATACTTGTCGAACAGGCGACGCACGCCGCGATCCGACAGCCGCCCCCCCAGTTTGTTCAAAAACAGTGCGCTGGATACTCTTGCAGCTCGCGCCGCGAGTTCGGGTCGACCCCGCGCCAGATACGCATTCAGAGCCGCCGCCGCCGCCCGGCCAAGCAGCGCCACACGCTCCTTGCCGCCCTTGCCGCGTCGAATGCGTGCCGTCCCTTCTCCGCCTGCATCCAATGAAAGGTCGTCCGTATTGAGCGCCACCAGATCGCTCGCCCGCATGCCGGATGCGTACAGCGTTTCCAAAATAGCCCGGTCGCGCAGGCCGTCGGCCCGGCTTGCATCGGGTGATGCTACCAGCGCGGCTACCTGATCTTCGGGAAGAAAGTGCGGCAGGGACTCCGCGCGGCGCGGCGTCGCCACTCCCTGCGCCGGGTTACGCGCGACAATACTGCGCCGCGTCAGAAAGCGAAAAAAGGCCCGCACCGCCGCGGTTTTCCGTGCTACGGAACTGCGTGCCATTCCTTTGTCCGTTGTGAGATCGGCCACGAACGCGCGCACCAGAGCCACCGTCACCTCCTCGGGGCGGCAGACGTTCTGCCTGCGGGCGAACTCGGCGAACTGGGCGAGGTCTTCAGCGTAGGCTTTGACCGTGTGGGGACTGGCGGCGCGTACCCCGCTGAGGTGGGTCAGGAAGGTTTCGATGTGCAGATCGATCATGGAAACCGGGCCGAGGGCAGGCGCAAAGGCCCACCCCCGACTTTAGGGGAACCGTTATTGGCTGACGCCGCCGACATCGGTAAATATCGGCAGATAGTCCCGCCAGACCTCATGCTTGGAACCGGCGACGTACTTGTTCAGCGAGATATAAGGCGTGTAACGCGGGCGGCGCGGCTGCCGCATCAGCTTCATGCCCGCTTTTTCCGGCGACTTGTCGCCCTTCTTCGTATTGCAGCGGCGGCAGCAGGCGACCAGGTTCTCCCATGTCATCCCGCCGCCGTGGCGCTTGGGAAGCACATGGTCGATAGTCAGCTCCTTGCTGCCCGTGCCGCAATACTGGCACGTATAATTATCGCGCGCGAAGACGGAGCGCCGCGACAGCTTAAGCTGCGGCAGCGGACGCTTTACATGATGGCGCAGCTTGACAACCGAAGGCGTGCGCACGACCTCGCCCCCGCCGATAACGACGGGCGTGCCGTCCGTCCGAGCATGAAGAACATCCGCCTTGCCCAGATAGATCAGGACAATGGCACGCCGCAGGTTGCAAACATTCAGCGGCTCATAATCGCTATTGAGTACCAGTACCTCTTGGCTCATCCCTTAAGGGCGCTCCTTTCGCGACACAAATGGATCGCAGCGTCCAAAGAAACGAAAAACCCGCCTTCGGGCAGACAGGCGGGTTTTTTAGACAGGCAAGCGACGGACACGCATCGTTAGAACGTGTCTGTGCAGACACAGCCCATCCTCCCCGCGCCGCAGCGACATCTCCCAGCCACCCGTCGCCCTGCCCATTCCCACAGAGCGCAAAGACAAGCTTGCGCTTTCCGTGGGGGGCTGCCGACTGTCTTTATGAATAAAAGTTAGTGTTAGCATGGCCGTTACTTGTGCTGAAGACGTTACTGCACAGTGTGAAGAGTGTAGCCCAAGAAGGGATGATTTGTCAAGGCGATTCTACACTTAGCCAGGGCAATCGCATTTTAGCTTCCAAAGGGAATAGGACTGTAGGAGACGAACGCTGAAGGAAAATCCTTTGGAGTTCCCAATGGCCTCGCGCCTGACGATTGCCCAGCATTTCTCTTGCCTGCCCGACCCACGTATCAAACCCGCTCAGCGTCACGCTCTGGTTCACATTGATATGAACCCCTGATTTTGGACAGCAACGGCAGGTCTGTTCTGACCGCAAGGCAAACAGAGCAGAAGGGAGCCGAAGAAGAGTCATGGGTTCAGTCGTCAAGCGGGTCTTTACCCGCGAGTTCAAGTTGTCGGTGGCGCGTCAACTCGTCAGCGGCGAGAAGCGCATCAGCCAAATCTGCCGTGAACACGGCCTCTGCGAGTCGGTCGTGCGCCGCTGGAAACTCCAGTACGAGAGCAGCGGTGAGAGCGCCTGGACGGAGAACGCGCAGCCTCGGGTTGTCACGACCGAGGGGATCGACGAGGCGACCACGCTCGCGAGCCGCGTCAAGGAGTTGGAAGCGGCCTTGGGTCGTGCCCACCTGGAGATCGAGTTCCTGAAGTTGGCTCTTGAAAAAAAGCCCTTGCCCCTCGTGAAGGGGTCGAAGTGATTACGCGGGCGCGAGAGCGTCTTCCCGAACTGCCGCTGCATCGAATGTGCCAGCTCCTGGGCCTGTCGCGTTCCCTGCTTTACCGCTCGCTCGCTGACAAGGACGCCCGGAACGCATCGAGAACGAGAAACTGGTGGCGGCTATCGATCAGATCGTGCTGCGCTTTGCTGGTTACGGCTATCGGCGCGTGACGGCGCAGTTGAATCGTGAAGGACACCAACTCAACCACAAGCGGGTACTACGGCTGATGCGCGAGCAGGGACTGCTCTGCCGCCCGAGGCGGCGCTGGATCAAAACTACTGATGGCGAGCATGGTCTGCGAACTTACCCGAATCTCCTGAAGGGAAAGAAGGTCACTGACGTTTCCGGACTGAATCAGGTCTGGGTTGCCGACATTACCCGTGCGGCTGGGTAATGACAGCGGATTCTGCTATGTCGCCGCTGTACTGGATGCCTTCAGTCGGCGTGTGGTCGACTGGCATATCAGCCGTGACATCAATGCGGCGCTGGTGCTGACGGCGCTGGAGAGGCGGCTCAAAGACAGGAATCCTGAGCCTGGCTGGATTCCGCACTCCGACAAGGGGTGCAGTATGCCTGCCGAGGCTATGTGGAGCGGCTTACGACGGCAGGGGCGCAGATCAGCATGAGTCGCAGGGGATGCCCGCGAGACAATGCACAGCCAGAGAGCTTCTTTCGCACCTTGAAGGTGGAAGAGGTTTACCTTCAGGAGTACGGCAGCTTCGCCCAGGCCAGCGCCTGCATCAGTGAGTTCATCGAGGACGTATACAACCAGAAGCGGCTGCATTCGGCGCTGGGCTACTTGCCGCCCGTGGAGTTTGAGGAGAAAGTACAACAGAAAGCAAACAGTTCAGGCGGCCAAGACAGACCTTGTTAGTGTCCAACGGCAGGGGTTCACTCCACATCCTGATGATTGCTCTGTGCGCCGTCGTCTGTGGTGCGGATGATTTTGTGGCTATGGAAGAATGGGGGCACGCCAAGCAGGACTGGCTCCAAGAGCGGCTCGAACTCGCTGCTGAGGGCATCCCCAGCCACGACACCTTCGGGCGCGTCTTCACCAACTGGACCCCAAGCCCCATTGATATGGTGTCGGCCTGGGCTTGCCAGAGCGGGGGGGCAACTGCGGGAGACCCAGTCTTCAGATCACCTGAAATAGTGGGAGCAGGTCAGGTAGGCATGATGTTGTAGCCAACTCCGGTCAGATAACCCAGAGAAATCCACAGCGCCGCGTTCAGAACGTCGCCGATCATCAGCCCCAGGAAGAACGGCAGGAGCGCCCGGTAGCCGTGAAGCCCGCCATAACGCGCGATCAGGGTCTTACACAGCCAGCCCAGGAAGATCGAGAACCAGAGGGTCCGACCGGAGATGACCGAGGCGCCAATGAACCCGATGGGGTGCAGAGCGAAGCCGGTCTGCACCCTGAGCAGCAGCAGCCCCAGGATGCCCGCGAAACCACCGGCTATATGCAGGCCGTTTGTCCACGCCCCCGGCAAGGGAGCGTCAGCAATATTGCCCAGCATCTGCAGGGGGCGCATTGGCCCGGTCCGAAACGCCCACGGGTTGGGCAGCGTGTTAGCGCCGCCGTTATAGTAGGGCAGCCACAAGGACGACGCCAGCGAGACCGCAAACCCGATTCCGACGGAAGCGACCATGGCCGCAAGCAGCGGACGCAGACGGCTGTTCTCCTGCGCCTTCGCCCCGCTGAGAAGCTCGGGGAGCAGCAGTTCACGCGTATCCCGGTAGAACATCGCCTCGACACGCTGGTTCATGTACCATGACCCCGGCCCGAAGAGACGGGTTCCCAGCGTCGATCCTACCGCATCGATGGCAGTACAGGGGACGGCCATGTAGAGCGTTCCCGCCTGCGTGACGATCCAGGAGACAATGACCAGCGAGAGGGTCAGCAGCAGCAGGCTGACGGCAATCAGCAGCGGCGGCACGCTCGCCAGATACAGCCAGAGCGCCATACCGCCGTAGCTGGCCGCGAGGCCGATCACGCTCGCGCGATAGGAGAGCATCTCGCGGCTGTCGTCGATCTGGTGGGCGCGCGGCCCCCGGGTCGCTTTTTCCCACACGTCGCGCAGGTGCCGACGCGCCGTCCAGAGCGTCCAGACGAGCAGCGCCAGCGTGCCGCCGAAAGCCTGGAGCGAGTGGAACTGCTTCTCCGCCGGGCTGCCGATAGAAGCAGGCATGTCCCAGTTGTAGAGAGCGCCCAGCAGTATCTCGCCTTTATAGAACAGAAAGAAGAACCAGAGGGAGAAGGCGACCTCGGCGGAGAGGAGATAGGAAAGGCCGACCACCAGCGGAAAGAAGAGGACGGGAAAGGCACCGAGCTGGCTCCACGGCGGCGTGGTCAGGTACTCCTCCAGGTTGAGCGACGTCGGGATGGACGGAATGGTGGGATAGAGCTGATGCAGGCCGTTCAGGGTGTGCAGCGCCGTCACGAGCGTCACCCCGAGCCACAGGATCCGGCTGCGCAGAAGCGCGTTTACCCGTCGCCCCGGCTCCGGCTCTTCGGCAAGCAGCATCGGAAGCGTCACCAACGGAAACACGAACTTCTCATGTTCGATCCACTGCCGCCGCAGCAGATTTGCCATGCAGAACGAGGCGACAAAGAACAGGAGCGCGAAGACGCCCCAGCCGACAAGCGGCAGGCCCCATGCCTCCCAGGGGATACGCTCCGCACCGCGCGGATAGCCGGTGAAATAGGCGTCGGCGGCTGCCTTGTCGGAAACCTTGAGCCAGTCGGGAAGGCCGCCCCAGACGCGCCGCTCCCACTGGTTCGTGCTGTTGCTGAAGTAGGTCGGCGCGACGATATGGGGCAGGAAGAAGCGCATCATGCCCGAGGAGGGAAGTCCGGAGGCGACCAGGATCAGTGTCCAGACCGTGAGCAGTTCTCCCCGGCTGAAGGCGGCGCGGGGGGCGAAGCGGCGCAGCAGGGGATTGACCGCACCGCTGAGCGCGAGCAGTACGAAGATGGCGCCGATGGGAAACTGGTTGCCCGCCAGATACGTCGCTGCAATCTTATAATCGTTGTAGGGGGTGATCGCGCACAGCAGAGCGGCAAGGACAATGCCGATCAGCAGGGCGCGACGGCTGACGGGATAGCGCTGTTGCGGCGGTGAATCTGCCGCCATAGCCTTCCTCCTCTTGGTCAAGTCCCGGGTGTTCCCGGTTGCGGCTTATCATTGTCTGTACGTTCTCTGCCGTCAAATAAGTACGACCACATCGCCGTCTTCGTCCACCTCGCAGGCATAGGTGGCGACGCGGCTGTTCCTGTCATAGAGCGCCTTGCCGGTGATGACATCGAACTCCCAGCCGTGCCAGGGGCAGCGCAGGATGCGCCCGGCGAGGTCCGGCTTAAACTCAAACACCTCGCCGGGCCGATGGGTCGCGTGCAGTTTGCCCAAACAGAGCGGCGCGCCGAGGTGCGGGCAGACGTTCTTGAGGGCGTAGAACTCGCCTTCGATGTTGAAGACACCAGGGGAGATGCCCTCCGCCTCCACGATGCGCTTCTCACCCGGCTTCAGCGACCCCTCCTGGGTACCGGGACAGGGGAGCAGCGCGATCTTTAGTGCGCGTGCAGCAGCGATAATTAGTCTACAAGCACAAAGGAAACGGGGGCAGCAGCCGTGGCGCTCCGACAACGCTATTCTTCCCAGGTAAGTACCGTTACCGAATGTTCCGGCAAGGGCAACTTGCTATCCTCCGCCCGCAGAGGTTTTTTTGAAAATCCCACCGACGATACCTGATGCCGCAAAACCGGCCTGCCGTTCGTAAACGCCATTTCTGCCTGGTGCTCGGCGTTGGAGCGGTTGACGAGCAGGCAGGCGCGGCGGCGCGTTTTTCTGTCACGCACGGCAAAAGCGACAATGGCCTTCGGCTCGCTTGTATCGGCCTGGACCACATCGCCGACCAGATAGCGGTTGAACAGGTGGAAAACGTGCGCGCCGGGGCGCAGGCGGTTCTGGCCGTCCGTTTTGCCGTAGATGCCGTCCTTCTCGTTCCAGGCCGCCGTTACGTCCGCCCCGCCCCGAACGGCATGAACCATCGCCAGCGCATCGAAGACGGAGCCTTTATGGTTGGTCATGCGCGGGTCGCGCGTTTGCCAGGTCCAGCTGATGTTGTATTCGTCCAGCATCAGGGGGATATGCCGCCGGGGGCTTTCGCGCTTCAGCATCTGGGCGATGGCGCGCGTGTAGTCGCCCATGCCCGCCGCCCGGTCGTACACGGCCTCGTCGGGTGTCTCTTTGCTGCCGCTGGCGTAGGCATGGAACGAAAAGAAGTCCAGATGCCGCAGCGTCCCCCGCACGAAGCGCGTATGGAACGCCAGCAGATCGGGACGCGCGGCGGCGGGGCCGCCGACCAGAATAGTCGGGTCTACCTTCTTCATCGCCACCGCGCACCGGTTGTACAGGGCGGCGAGTTCGTTCACCCGATCCGGCTTCGCCGGGTCACGGAGCCTTCCCTTGCCGTTATCCTCATAGAATGGGACGAAGTAGCGCCCGTCTCTTTCGTTGGTGACTTCCCAGTAGCGGACACCGAGGCGCGCCTCTTTGTTGACGATTCGCACCAGATCGGCGCAGAGCGCGGCGTAGGCATCGAATTGGTCGGCATCGAGAAAGCCGTCTCCCTTGGCGTCCGCGCCGTCTTTGTCCATCCAGTCGGGCCAGTTGGCGATGTTCATCATCCGCTGGGAACCGGCAAAAAGCCTCGGGGTCAGCGCGCGGCGCACTTTGTCACGGTCCCAGCCCCGTGCCGCCGCGTTTATCAGGCCCGCCGAACGCTCGGAAGTCCCCATCATGCCCCCGTTGTGATAGCGGATCAGACCGGGAGCCATGTACGCCATGTTGCGGGCGTAGACGGGGTCGCCCGTGCGCTGCGGGTCGAAACCCTGGAAGGCATTAAGTCCATAACTCAGGGGCGTTGTCCTGCCCGTGATACGATTCCAGTCAATCTGGATGTTCATTGTTGTCGCCATGCTTCACCCTGTTTCCAAAGCACTGTTCGCTATCGCCGTGACCCACTCGGCAGTGGATGCCGAGCGGGCCACGTCTCCTTTTCCCTCGGGCGTCTGTCACCTCCGCTTCTTCTCTTCGGCGGCTTTAAGCATCTCGCGCAGGTTTGTATTGGGAGCTATCGTCTCCATGCCGGGGCGGCGATCCCACATCCTGCGGGTGTTGTCCCTGATGGTAGCCGAGGGGCGCATCGCTTTGGCATGGCCGTCCGCGAACGCGTAGTTCGTCATGCCCGAGTGCCCGCCAAAGTGGCTGTAGCGGTGTCCATTAAAATCGTAATTCAGGTCCCCGTCGTAGGCGGCTGTCTGGTTGTTGAATCTGCCGTCCCAGACTTCCAGAACGGAGATGATGTCGGAGGGTCGGTCAATACCTGCCAGCGTCGAGGGGGAAGTTGCCGTGCTGATACCGCCCCACCGGTTGTTGTTGTAGGAGATGAAGAACTCCGTCGGATCAGGAAAGCCTGTCACGCTCCTGTCGTTTGTCAGCATCTTGTTGTCCGGGTTGGACGGGCAGACGAAAATCTGCGTGTTCTTGACGTACGGATGGATTTGTGACCGCCAGGTATTCTGGCGATTAATCCTTATGTTTGACGTATTATAGATCGTGATCGGATACGTCTCGTCGTAGTCCTGGACATACATCATTACACCCGTGCCGATCTGCTTCAGGTTGGACAGACAGGCGGTCTGCCGGGCCTTTTCACGGGCCTGAGCGAAGACAGGGAACAGAATCGCAGCCAGGATCGCGATGATAGCGATGACCACGAGCAGTTCAATCAAGGTAAAAGCGTTTCGGGAACGATGCATACGCTGCATTGGTCTTTCTCCTTCAATGAAAGAATGAGTGACGGGGTGAAGCCCACGCCGCGTCAGGTGGAACTTCCTATGATAAGCTCGGTCGCAATCAGCGCCTGCTCGCGGGGCGGCGGCGCTTCCCCATTCAGGCGGCGGGACAGAATATTGAGCGCGTGGCGGCACAGTGCGTCCACCGGAGTTCGGACAGTCGTCAGTGGAACCTCCAGATACTGCGCTTCTTCCACGCCGTCAAAGCCGACAATGGCGATGTCTTCCGGGACGCGCAGCCCGGCGCGGCGCACCCCGCAGTACACGCCCACCGCGATAACGTCGTTGTGGCAGAAAACCGCGTCCGGGCGCTCGGATGCCGGACGCGCCGCGAGCGCCCGGCCCGCCGCCAGGCCCGCCGCGCGCGTCTCCTCCCCGTGCAGAAGCACGAACTCCGGCTTCAAACCCGCCGCCGCGCAGACACCTTTGTATGCCAGATGGCGCGGTTCCTCGTGCCTATCTTCGCCGAAAGCATACGGCGAGACGTAGGCGATGCGGCGGTAGCCCCGGGAAACCAGATGCTCGGTCGCCTGCCGCCCGCCATCATATAGATCGAACGATACCCAGTCTGTGTCATCTTTACGAACCGCGCCTATATAGACCACGGGCGTGGTTTGCGCCGCCTGCGTTCCCAGCACCCTTTCAAGGCTCTGGCTGCTGACGGCCCACATCAGCACGCCGTCCACGGCCCAGTCCCGCAGTTTACCATGTCCCTGGTAGGTGCCGTGCGCAGAGGGCGCGGCATCCAGCATCACTTCATAACCTGCCTCCAAGGCCAGCGCCTCGGCGCTTTCCAGAACATCGACGAAGAAGGGGTTGCGCAGGCCGGAGATCAACAGGCCGATAGTGTCCGTCCTGCCGCGCCCCAGACTGCGCGCCAGGCGGTTGGGCCGGTAGCCCATCTCGGCGGCGATGCGTCGAACGCGGTCCTGCGTTGCAAGCGCGATCCGCGCCTCCTTGTTTCCGTTCAGGACATGCGATACCGTACCCGGAGACACCCCGACCCGCGCCGCTACATCCTTGATCGAAACAGCCAACCGAAGCCTCCAATCAACCTGTCATCTCATGCACAAGCGTTTGTGCAAAACCGGTTGTGCAAATTATACCATAGCGACTTGATTTATCAAACGTAATGAGAATGTTTTTCTTGGAGCACGATCACGTCGCCCGACTGTGCCGCATGTACCCGTGGCTCTGTGAGAGCGTGCCGCTGACCGCGTTCTAAGGTGCCGGGAGGTAGTGATCGAGCGCGCCTATTTCAGGCCCCAGGCGCGGTCCACGCTGGGCAGGCTGTTCAGGTTCTTCATCTGCCCTGCTCCTCGTCTCGGTCGGCTTCACGCCCGCCGTCTCCGGTTTCCTGAGCCATCGGGGAGACAAAAAGCGGGAGGGCGCTGCCGCCCCCGCGCCCCGGCGTCTCGCCCTTGCGCAGCGTCCGCGTGTCGTTGCCCCGCGTCTCCTGGTTGTTGGCGATGAACTGCACTCCGATTGCGCCCGGGTTGCCCTTGCCCGTGTCCACCGTTAAGTCCCGGACGGCGTTGCGGAATCGTTGTGCAGGCGCCTTTCCCGTCCAGAGCATCGACTTCGGCTGCGCCGGATCGGTGAAGCCGGGGCAGGCGTCCCCGAGGCGAAGGATACTCTTCTGCTCCGCCTGCCCCTGGAGGATCGTCCGCTTGGCCGTGTTGCCCCCTCCGTTGCCTACCGGCCAGCGCAGGGTGTCGGAGATGACATAGGTCCCGGTGGGCAGGTAGATGATCTTATTGCCGCTGGGATAGCGGTCAAGCGCCGCCTGCAGCGCCGCCGTGTCATCGGTCCTGCCGTCCCCTCTGGCCCCGAAGTCACGCCGGACATCCACCACCCCTGCGTCTGCGGGAAACACGACCTCCCGGGCGGACAGAGGAGCGTTAAGGACAGTGGTCAGCAGCACGACCAGGCATCGGATCGGCACACGGATTATATCGGATGACAAAAATGGACTTTCCTTTCACGCGGGTCACGTTACTTATAGAAGCAGAACCAGGGTGCGTAACGCTTACGGGGGCGGTGCTCCCTGCTGCGGAATACTTTCGTGCAGCGGCTCATCGCCGTATTTGGCCTGTAGACGTTCCAGTTCTGCTTGAAGTTCCTGAATCAGCGCCCTGTTGGCCGGATCGTCATAGATATTGTTTAGCTCCATCGGGTCCTGAGTCAGGTCGTAAAGTTCCCAGTACGGCTCCAGTGCCGGTTCCTCGGTGCTGTTGTGCGTGCCGAGCGGTTTGGAGTAGACATAAATGAGCTTGTGCGTCAGGGTGCGAATCCCATAGTGCGCGGCAATGTGGTGCCCGCCGTTGTTCCAGTAGCGGTAGTACAGCGAACTCTGCCATCCCGCCGGTGTCTGGCCGCGCAGCATGGCGCGGGCACTGACGCCCTGCATTTCCTGCGGCGCGTCCACCCCGGCATAATCGAGCAGCGTCGGCGCGAAGTCGGTGTTGGTGAGCAGCGCCTCGCCCACGCTGCCGGGGGCAACTTCGCGCGGATAGCGCATCAAAAACGGCATCCGCAGCGATTCCTCGTAGATGAAGCGCTTGTCATACCAGCCGTGATCGCCTAAAAAGAAGCCCTGGTCACTGGTGTAGATGACAAGGGTGTCGTCGGCGAGCTGGCTGGCGTCGAGATAGTCCAGCAGCCGCCCCACGGACGCATCCACACTGGCGACGCAGCGCAGATAGTCCTTGATGTAACGCTGGTAATACCAGTTCTTGCGCTCCGGATCGGACAGCCCCTCCGGCGGATCAGCTTTCACATCTTCCCGGTTCAGATCGCCCAGGATACGCATCTTCGCCGCCGCCGCCGCCGGTCTGCCCCGGTAGTCGTCATCGAAGGTCTCCGGCTGCGGAATCTCCTCATTCTCATACAGGTGCTTGTAATTGTCGCCGGGGTTCCAGGGGCGGTGGGGCGCTTTGTGGTGAACACACAGGAAGAACGGCTTGCTCGGGTCGCGCTTGCCGCTGAGCCAGTCAAGCGCCAGGTCCGTGGTAACGTCGCTGGCATAGCCGCTGACCTTCACCCTCCCTTCCGGTGTGAAGAAGTCGGGGTCGTAGTACGCCCCCTGGCCGGGCAGCACGCACCAGTCGTCGAAACCCGCCGGGTCGGCAGGCACGGAGCCGGGGTCACGGGTATCTTCCTTCCAGACACTGTTGGTCAGGCCATGCCCCAGATGCCACTTGCCGAAGATGGCGGTGTTGTAACCCGCGCTTTGCAGCAGCTTCTGCACCTGGATCGGGCGGCGATTGTCGAGCGGCTCCCACCCGCGCACGCCGGTGACATGGCCGTACTGCCCGGTCAGGATCGTGGCGCGGCTGGGCGTGCAGATCGCATTGGTGCAGAAGCAGTTTGTCAGGCGAACGCCGCCCTCGGCAAGGCGGTCCATGTGCGGTGTCTGATTGATGCGGCTGCCGTAGGCGCTGATCGCGTGCGCCGCGTGGTCGTCGGACATGATGAAGAGGATGTTCGGGCGGGTTGCTTCCATAAATGCCTTGGTTCCTTTTCCTTCCGGTGTGCTTATAATTCCGGCAGTGTGAAGTGGTCGCCGGTGTCGTGAATCCAGGCGCTGAGCCGTTCCTGGAGGCGGCGGCGCTGCGAAGCGAAGCGCGTGTTGTGCGCCAGATTCACCTGCTCGAAGGGGTCTTCGTTGAGATTGAACAGGAGCCAGGGCTGGCCTTCGAGCGCAATGTATTTCCAGCCGTCGCGGGTGACGATGCCGCGCCAAGGGCGGTCGGTGCTGTCGGCATGGCCGGTAGGAATC
Organism: Armatimonadaceae bacterium; assembly: GCA_030447685.1. Classification (GTDB taxonomy): domain Bacteria; phylum Armatimonadota; class Armatimonadia; order Armatimonadales; family Armatimonadaceae; genus JAUJOK01. The sequence goes on along the minus strand of JAUJOK010000013.1, from coordinate 27,913 downwards.
ACCAGTTGCAAAAATGCGGAGTCCGGCTCGTCCACCGGCGGCGGTCGTTCGTGCAGGCGATAACCGGAGTAATCGGTGCCCATCATCCAATCGGGCTTATCAATGCCGCACAGTCCCAAGCTTGTCGGCGCGACATCGACATGATTGAGCGGCACCGCCTGACGGCCCCCTTTAACGCCGTAGAACGGCACCCCGCCGCCGAGGATGAAGGGCACGCGAATCGATTCCTCCCAGGGGCTGGTTTTGAGGAACTGGCCGTGCGAGCCGTGCATATCCCCGTGGTCTGAGAAGAAAAGGATGTGCGTGTTTTCCCATAGCCCGGTCTCGTCCAGCGCGGCGCGGATGCGGCCCAGGTTCCCATCCAGGTTCTCGATCATGGCGTAGTAGCCCGCCAGGTCGCGCCGCGCCCGGTCCACGATGCGCGGCACGTCCGGCACGTTGGGACGAAGCTGAACCCGTCCCGGCGTGTGGCGGGCCATCCATTCCGGCGGGGCGATGTACGGGTTGTGCGGCGGCTGAAGCGAGAGCGCGGCGAAGAATGGCTGCTCCGGCGAGGCCCCGCGCTCCCGCAGGTGCGCCACAAACAGGTCGGTCAGCGCATCGGTCTCGTAGCCGGGGAGGCGGTACGGCGGCACGTCGTCCTTGCCCCCGTGCACCCAGCAGTCCCACTGCGAATTGTTGTTCTCGTAGCCCAGCCACTCGTCGAAGCCGCCGCGCCGTTCCGGCGGCACGACATGCAGCGCCGCGCGTCCTTCGCGCTCCCGAAAGCCGTCGAGGTGCCACTTACCGAAATAGGCGGTGTGGTAGCCCGCCTCGCTGAACGGTGCGGCGATAGTCGGCTGGCCCGGCGGCAGCGGATGCTCGTGCCCCGGCACGCAACGGTGCGGGTAGCGACCGGTCAGCAGCGAGCCGCGATACGGACAGCAGAGCGGCGTCCCGGCGACCGCGGCGGTGAACGTGACACCCTCCGCCGCGAGACGGTCGATGTTGGGCGTGTGCAGATTGGGGTCGCCCGCGCATCCCAGCGCCTGCGCCCGGTGCTGATCGCCGAACACCCAGATTACGTTTGGTCGCTGCTTATTCATGCGCTTTTCCGGTTACTGCTGCCCCGCCGTCGCCCGCCGTGCGTTCAAACTGCTCCTCGAAATAGCGGTAGGTCTGCGCGCGATGGTCGTCTGTCGCGGGCGGGACGTTGGGGGCGGCAATGGACGGCGCTCCCGTGTCCCGATAGACCGGCGGCGGGGCGTCGAACATCAGCCAGTTCGTGATGGCCCGGCGATATTCCTCAATGTGCGCCTGGCAGGATGGCTCCTCAAAAAGGTCGGTCATTTCCAGCGGGTCGCGCTCCAGGTCGAAAAACAGGTTCTGTGAGTGGTCGCGGCCCAGAATCAGCTTGTGCGTCCGCGAGCGGGCCATATACCGGTGGCCGGTGCTGGATGCGAAGAGGAAGGGGCGGTCCGCGTCCGCCTGGGCCAGGTTCAGCCCCTTCATCACGGGGGGCGGCTCGACGCGGGCCTGCCGCAGGATCGTCGGGGCCAGGTCGGTGAGACTTGCCAGCGTTTGCCGGGTCGTACCGGCGTCCTCCCCGCCGGGAAACTTGATGAGCAGCGGTACGCGCACCAGCGGATCGTAGATATGGCCCCCTTTGAGCAGCATATGGTGAAAACCCATGTAATCGCCGTGGTCGCTGGTGAAGACGACGAGCGTGTCGTCGTACAGCCCCTTGCGCCGCAGCAGGGCAGTCATCCGACCGATGTGGTGGTCTATCTGCGAGATTGTGGCGTAGTAGAAGGCCGTGGCGTGTCGCACCGCTTCGGGCGTCAGTTCGGCGTTCGGGAAATAGCCGGAATAGCCACGGTCGCGCTCCGGCACTTCGGGCGTCCATCCGGGCAGCAGGTCTATCCGGTCGGGATCGTACATCCGGTCCCAGGGCGCGGGCGGGTCGAACGGGTGGTGCGGTTTGACGAAGCCTACCATCAGCAGATTGCCTCCGTCCGCGTCCCAGCCGTCGAGCGCGCGCAGCGCCCGGTCCGCGATCCAGGTGGTCGAGTGCCATTCTTCGGGCAGGTCCGACGTTTGCGCCCCGAGCGTGCGCCAGTAGTCTTCCGGCGCGCGGGCGCGGAACTCCGCGCGCTGGTCCATGATGTCGAGGCGGTCAAGGAGGCCGTGAGCGCGCAGATCGCGGTGGTAGTCGTCATCGAGCCGCCCGTCACCGTCCTGCTCCGCCAGTTCCAGCCGGTCGAAACCTACATCCAGGTAGGTGGGCGTGAAGTGCATTTTACCCACCGCATGGGTGCGGTAGCCTGCCTCCCGCAGCAGGCGCGGGAAGGTCGGCAGGCCCGGTGCCAATGTCGCGCTGTTGCCCCCGCCGCCGTGCTGGTGGACGTACAGGCCCGACAGCAGCGAGTAGCGCGACGGCGTGCAGACAGGGTAGGCGCAAAAAGCGTTCTCGAAAAGGACGCCGTCGTCCGCCAGCGCGTCGAGGTGCGGCGTTTGTATCTGCCGGTTCCCGGCGCGGCCCAGTGTGTCCCCGCGCTGCTCGTCGGTCAGGATAAAAAGCAGGTTCGGTCGTTTCGGCATTGTCATTCGGGTTTCCGTGGCTCAAAGTTTTTGCCGGTTGTCTCGTCGTGCGCTCTGGTCAGCGCGGCGAGTTTCTCCGGGTCGCGCAGCGGATCGTTCGTGTCGCGCCGCCACGATTCGAGCCGGGCGCGAAGCCGCTTCTCGACAGCGGCGTGTTCCGGCTTTCCCGCCAGATTGCGGAATTCATGCGGGTCGCTTTTCAGATCGTATAGCTCCCACGGCGGCGGCTTACGGTGGGTGGTGAAGACCTGATTACCGAGGGTGCCTTCGGGTGGTGATTCGGTCAGGTCGATCCAGGGCTTGCCGCCGCTCGGGGTCAGCTTGGGGTTCGCGCGCTCCGGCAGCAGCGTGTGGATGATCTTATAACGTTCGTCACGCAGCGCGCGCTGCGGATACCAGTCTTTGGGACCGTGCGCGTTGTTCTCGGTAGCAAGAACCTCGCGCCACGGCGCGGCTTTTCCCGTCAGCAGCGGGCGCATAGACGCGCCGGGCAGATTCGGCGGCGCACTCACACCGGCGGCATCAAGAATCGTCGGCAGCAAATCGATGGTCGAAACCAGCTTCTGATTGCGGTGCGGACGGTCCCGGCCCGGCCAGTGGACGAGGAACGGCACTTTCATCCCGGCTTCGTAGGATGCGTTCTTGCCGCGCGGGAACGGGGGGCCGTGGTCCCCGATGAAGATCACCAGTGTGTCCTTCTCGCGTCCGGCTTTTTTCAGTTCGTCGAGCAGCAGGCCGACCCCGGTATCCAGACGCGATACACCGTTGTAGAAGCCCGCCATCTGCTCGCGCACTCCCTTGTTCAGTGCGTCCACCGGGTGGAACGGGAACGGGCGCATCTGCGCGGGGGTTTGCGGTCTGGCAGGCACGCCCTCGAACTGATCGTGAAACGGCGTGTGCGGATCGAAATAGTTGACGTACAGGAAAAACGGCTTATCCTGCTGCTGCGCCGCCTGCATCTGTTCGCGCGCGGTCTGCGCCACCCACTTCACGTCCCACGTTTTGCGCGCATCGGTTTGGGCGAAGTCGAAGGGGAACGCCTTTTCCGGGCTGACGTGCAGTTTGCCGATAATCGCGTTGTGATAGCCCGCCCTTTGGAGCAAGCCGGGCAGTGTCGGGATGCCATCGCGCATCCGGTAGCCGAGGTGCGATAGGCCCCAGTGCCCGTTCTGGTGCGGATACAGCCCGGTCAGGATGCTGGATCGCGACGGCGAGCACGAAGGCGCGGTGACGTAGCCGTTCTGGAACTGCACGCCGCGCGCCGCCAGAGCGTCGAGGTTGGGCGTGCGTGCCAGCGGATCACCATAGCAGCCAAGCTGCGTGCCCAGGTCATCGGCGGTAATCAGCAGGATGTTGAGACGCGGCGTTTTGGAAGGCGGGGCCTGGGCCAGGCTGCACGGTGTCAACACGCCCACCGCCAGCGCCATCGCCGCGCACGTCATCCCGAAGAAACGCCAGCGAGAACTACGTGAAATCATGGCTGTCCTTCTTTTTTCGAGGGAACTTCTCCTTGCGCCGCCGGTGAAACCACGTCGCGGCGCAGCGCCTCCTGCGTGTCCGGCGGGAGCGGAACCGAAAGCGCCATGTCGCGCCAGTGCAGGCGGAGGCGGCCCTTTTCCGCCGAAGCGCGCACCGGCGGCAGAGGGGCTGCTTCGCCTTCCGTTATTTGCAGGGCGAAACCGGCGGCGGCGACTTCGAGTTCGTCCAATTTAAAGGCGCGCTCTTCGCCTTCGTAGAACACCACGTCCAGCCATGCCGTTTTGTCGTCCCTGCCCGTTTCCCAGCGACCCGTGAAAGAGCCGAAGCGCGCGTAGGGCGCAGCAATCTGAACGTGCATATCGCCGATTTTCAGATGCGCGGGAGTGGACAGATCGGCGGGCGCGGCGATGTCGATGTCTTTGGCCGCGCCGCCGAATTCCCAGCGCAGGCGGAAATCTTTGGCCCGGACCGTGGCGTCCTTGATCCTGTCGAGCGAGGGGTGCTTGTCGCCGCCGTCGGTTGCCAGTCCGATGGCTCCCAGCACGCTGCCTTCGCGCTGCGCTCCCCGGAAGCGCGCCGATTCAAAATCGTAGCCGTCGTGCAGGAAGCGCAGGCGCAGATACGACGGGTGCTGCGGCGTGCCCCAGTGGGCGAGCAGGTTGCGCCGCTGGTTCCACATGCTGCTGAAGTTGATCGTGCCGAGCGCGAAGGCGGGCGACAG
>JAUJOK010000013.1:0-23033 GCA_030447685.1 Armatimonadaceae bacterium | reverse complement strand
TTCCGGGCGTGCAGGCGCAGCTTGGCCAGGTCGCGCAGCGCCACCATCGTGTAGGTCGGGCTGTTGTATTCCGACAGCGCGCCGTGGTGCATCGTGTGTTCGTGAAAGCGCCGCAGGCGCTCCATCCCGTAGGCCAGCAGATCGGAATCGCCGTACCTTTCCGCCGCGACAAGCGAAACGTAGGTGCCCATGATCGCGATATTGGTGTAGCCCGGCCCGACGTTGCGCCTGCGGATCGCCTGCGCCGCGCGGCGGACGGCGGTCTCGATATCACGGTTCAGGTCGTCCGGCAGGCGGTGGCTGTGATGCAGCGCGATGTGCAAAAGGTTCACGCTTAAAAAGTCCGCCCAGTTGCGGTCTATATAAGGCGCTTTCGCAAGCGGCTCTTCCAGATACTTGGCCCAGATGCCGAACGAATCGCTGCCGGGATCGGCGTCCTGAAACTCCAGAACGCGCCGCACAATCGCCTCGGCGCGTGCTTCGCGTTCGGGGTCGTCGGTATCGAGCAGGGCGACGGCGTAGGCGAGCGATTCGCGGGTTGGGTGCGCCGTGGTGTTGCGCAGAAAGGAGTTGTAATCGTAGCCGCCGCCCTTGTAGGAGGCCAGAAGCCGCTCCTTCGGGTCGTACTCTTCGTCACGTTTCTTCAGTGAATTTTTCAACTTTTCGATCTGTGCCGGGGTCAGTTTCATAATAAAGCGCGGCTCCTTTGGCCGGGGTTCTTGCGCTGCGGCGGGAATGTGCTGGAGGCCAAGCGTCGCGGCCAGCACCGTCGCTGCCAGCAGCGGCACCCCTTTTTTGTGTTGTGTTTTCATGGGGTCATCCCTTTTCGACCTGTGCGCGTCACTGTTGCTGGTTCATACCCGTCCCCCCGCTGATGCGGCGGCGTAGCCCGCGTTGCGGTAGTTCGCGTCGGCATCGGGGCCGTGTCCCAGTTCCCCCAGACGCTGACGGAAAGCCGCGACGGGGGCTGTGTATTCCGATGCGCCGAGGAAGCTACGGGTCTCGCCGGGGTCCCGCTGCAAGTCGAAGAGGACTTCGGAGCCACCGGCGGGGCCGTAATACTGGTACTTCAGGTGTCCGCGCTTGATCATCAGATTGTGCGGGCCGAACTGAGACACGCTCTCGTCGTCCCAGGCCGTCGCGTCGCCGCGCATCAGGGGCACGAGGCTGCGCGAATCCAGCCCTTCGGGGACGGGTATTCCGCACAGATCGCACAGCGTGGCGAAGAGGTCGCACAGGTTTACGTTTTCGTCCACAACGCGTGGCCCGGACGCTCTGGGCCAGCGGATCAGGAGCGGCACGCGGACACTCTCCTCGAAGAACTTCTGCTTCTCGAAAACCCCGTGCTCGCCGAGCATCTCGCCGTGGTCGGCGGTGTAGACGATGACCCACTCGTCCAGGTTTTGCCCGGCATGACGCAGCGCGTCCAAGACGCGGCCAAACTGAGCGTCAACCGTCTCGATCATGGCGTAGTAGGCGGCGATGGCGCGGCGCAATTCGCGCTCGGAAACCTCCTCGCCCGCGCGCACGCGGAACCGGTCGCCCAGGAACGGGTGGTCGAAGAGCCTCCTCGCCCGCGCGCACGCGGAACCGGTCGCCCAGGAACGGGTGGTCGAAGAGAACGGCTTCGGGGTCGAGCCATCGGACGGGGCTGGAAGGGTCGGGCAGGCCGCCGTGGACCCGGTGGCGCGCCGGAAAGTGCCCGGTGAGGAGGGCCGCCCGCGACGGCGAGCAGACGGCGTGGTTGGCGTAGTACTGGGTGAAGCGCGTGCCCTGGCGGGCCAGCCGGTCGGCGTTGGGCGTGAGCAGGTAAGGGTGGCCGCAGCAGCCAAGATCGCCCCAGCCCAGATCATCGGCGATGAAGAACACGACATTGGGGCGCGGCGGCACGGCGCTCGTCCCGGTTCTGCTCTGCGCGCCCGCCACCACCGTCGCACTCGCCAGTGCCGTGCCCGTGGTCTGCATGAATCGCCTCCGGGTCATCGTCCTGCGCTCGTTCATTGAATTACCACCGTTGGAAATTGCTGTGGGTCCTTATTGGCGGCAATGCCGTCGCTGAGACGGAGGTAGCCTTCGCGTGCCGTCTCTTTGGCATCATCGAGATCGTTGACCACAAAGCTGAAGCGCACGCCCCGCTTCAGGAGTTCGTCCGACAAGCCGAACGCCTCGTAGGGCAGCCGCGCGTCATAAATTGTCCGGTCCCCTTGACGCTGCGTTTGCAGCGTCACGGCCTTGAAGACATCACCGCCCTTGAAGCCGCGCGGCGCGCGCCACGAATGGACGGCGGGCTGCCCGTTATCGCCGCGCGCCAGGCCAAGCTCGAACCAGCCGTCCTGCCCCGGCACGGCCAGCGCCATCTGCACACTGTCTCCCTGCCAGGTATCCGCCCCACCATGCGGCTGGCGATGCACGTCGTCGCGCACTTCGAAACGCAAATGCAGCGCTTGCTCTTTGCGTCCCAGCCATCCTCTGGCGCTCAAATCCTGCGGCCCTTTCCACGTCAGGTGCAGTGTCTGCGGATCGATGTCGTTAGTGTTCACCACATCGGCGGCGCGATTCAGCGTGAAGTCGGACGCGCGGGCGGCAAAGTCGCCCGGCGGGATGCGAACGCCCAGCGGCAGGGGGATCGCCGCTTCCGCCGAAAGCTTCGTGTCGCCGATCCGGGAAGATACCGTCACGTCGCGTGTTGTCACGCCGGAGAGCTTCGCGCCCGGCGGCAGCGCAACTTCAAACGTGGCTTCGGCGGTGCCGCCGCCCGCTACTTTCTTTTCGAGCACCAGCGGCGAACGCGCCACCAGCGGGGCGGGTACGTTCCACGTCAGGCGCACTGTCTGCGTCGTCTCCAGCGGGTTACGCAGCCGCACCGTCAGAATCTGCGCGCCGCCCGGCACGACCGCGCCGGGCGGCGTGGCTTCGAGCAGCACGCCCTGCGCCTGCGGTTTGGCTCCACTGTCTTCGATCACCAGGTACTGCGGCTCTTTTCGCACCGTGAAGACGACGCGACCGCCATTGACCGGCAGCGGCGCGCTGTTGCCCATCAGGTCTACGACGCGCGCCGAAGCCTTTGCGCCCACGGCCAGCACCAGGGGCGCGTCGGCCAGCACAGCGTCTTCGGTCCATGCCACCAGGGCATAGTCGCTGCCGTCATCGCCCGTGAAGTCGCCTTTGCCGTGGAAGGCGAAGCCCCAGCGGCCCTTGCCCAGGTTCAGTTCATGGGAGAACTGCCGCCCGCGCAGCAGGCGCGCCATCTCATTGTAGGCCACCCACACCGGGCGCGGCGAAAAGTCGGCGTTGACCATGTTGTAGCCCTGCGCCGAGGAGGCGTCGGTCGCCCGGTTCCATACGTTGAAGTAGTGGTAGCCGACAGCGCCGCGTGACCAGACAAACGCAAGCCGCTTAGGCAGTTCGACGGCCTGGTCATACTCGCGCTCGTAGTCGCGGCTCATCGCGGTCTCGTTGAAGTAAAGCGGTTCCTTCACGCCCAGCTTTTTACGCAGCGGGATCAGCTTATCATCCACTTCCTTTTGCAGCATCGCGAACGAGCCATGACGATGGTAGGCGAGCAGGTCGAAGTAGGGCTGGCCCTCGCGCAGCGTCAGCTCGAACAGTTCCCGGTTGTGGCTTCGATGGTCCATGCTGGTGAAGCCGCCGGTCATCACGATGGCGTCCGGGTCCGCCGCCTTGATCTCTTCGTGCGCGGCCTTCAGCAGGTCCAGATACTGCTGTGCCGTGCCCTTCCAGAAGCCGATGTCCGGCTCGTTCCAGATTTCGTAGAAACGAATTTTGCCCCGGTAACGTTCCGTCTGCGCGCGCACCCAGGTTCGCCAGGCGTCGAGGCGAGGCGGATAGCGCCATTGCTGCTTTCGGTCATTCTTCTCCTGAATCAGGCGCAGTGTTTCGGCGCTCTTGGTCCATTCGTGCCCGCCGTAAGCGACGAGATTCTGCAATTGCGCGCCGTATCGGGAAAGCAGGGCCAAAGTTTCGTCGGTGCGCTCCCAGCGCCACTCGCCGGGACCGGGCTGCACGCCCATCCAGTCCGTGTCGCCACGCAGTGATTCGGCTCCCACGAGGGTCGCCGTGCGAATGATGCGCTCTTTTAAACTCACGTCCCAGCCGTGGCGAATGCCCGCGTTGCCGAAGACGAAGCCGCCCGATACTCCGGGCGTGACGCCGACCGGATTCAAGACAGCAAACGAGGCGTGCCCACTCGCCCGCTTACCGCCCGCCGCCAATTGCCAATCGACGTATTTGATACCCAGGCGCGGCCCGATCTGCTGCGAGGCCAGAGGGCGGCGCACTTCGCCGCCTGGTGGTATGTTGACCGCGCCCATCGGAGTGAGCGGCACGGCCTGATTCGCGCGCTCCTTCACGCCGAATGAAAGCTCCGCCCGCACCGGCGTCGTGCCCTCGTTCTTCAACACCAGCGCCACTTTGCCCACATCGGCGGGGCGCGCGAAGTGCAGTTCGTCGGCCGGTTTCGACGCTGCCTGTCACCTGTTCCAACGACGAAGAGGAAAGCGCTTGACCCGGTGCGGCGGGAGCAGGCGCTTTCTGCGCGCAGGCCATGCCAGCCGTTGCCGCTATCACAAGAGGCAGCAGCGCGGCTTGAGCAGAAAGGTTGAGAATCTTCATGGTGTTGTGTTTTTTACTTCTGACGGGCTGGCGTCGCAAAGACACGATAGCCTCCGGCGGGCAAATCGAAATTATCACTCACGGCGGCCCCGTGCTCCTGGCCCTCGAGTGGTGGCGTGGAGTCAACCAGACCCCGCGTCGTGCCGGTCGGCAGCGTCACGGGCTGCGCTTCGGTTTTCGACAGGTTGGCCGTCACGATCACGCGCTCGCCGTCCAACTCGCGCTCGAAAGCGTAAACCTTGTCGTCGCGTCCCGTAGTGAGCTTGCGGAAGCTGCCGCCGTAAATCGCCGGGCGAGCGCACAGGGCTGCGGCGTCACGGTAAAAATCGGGCAGCGCGGGCGAGGGCGGGGCATTAAACGGGATGTCAAAGCCCTGGACGCGGTTGTGCGGGATACCGCCGTAAAAGCCGATCTCCTGACCCATGAAGAGCATGGGGCGCCCGCCGGGCAGGGTTGCGTTCAACAGCCACAGCGCAGGCAGCGCCACGCCGAATTTGTCCGAGTGGCGAGGCACTGTCGGGCCGTCCTGGGTGCCGTAGATACGCTCGATGACATGACGCGCCTGGTAGTGGCTACGTGTGGCGCCGGTCTGGTCGTGGTTGAACAGGTAGCGCAGGTAAACGTTGCCTGCGGGTGCCTTGGCACGCTGCTCGCGCAAAAGATCGTCGATGATCGTGGCCGGTTCGCCGCCGTCGAGAACACGCCAGTAGACCGCCGGCATCTGCCAGTCGTAGAGCATATCGAGTGGCCCCAGAAGTTCCGTCTCGTTCGCCTCGGCCAGCATCAGCAGCCGGTTGTCGGGGTCAATACGGGGCCGCAGCCACTTCCAGTGTTCAACCGGAGTTTTTCCAGCCACATCCTCGCGGAAGCCGTCCACGCCGCCTTGCTCCACGAATTTGCGGCGCGCTTCCAGCATATATTCCCACAGCCCCGCCGCGCGCTCGGCGTAGCTGAGTCGGGCGATAGGCTCCCAGGGCGCGTGAAACTTCACCCGGCCCTCCGCGTCACGCAGATACCAATCGAGGTGCTGCGCGAGCAGCGGCGAATCCCAGCTGGTGTGGTTGGGCACCCAGCCGAGCATCACTTTCATGCCCAGCGCGTGCGCGGCGTCGGTGAAGCGCTTCAGGTCGGCGAAGTCACCGAGCAGCGGGTCGATTTCCGTGTGGTCGCGCGGGCAGTAGGGGTTGCCCCGAAACTCCGTGTCGCGCTGTTCTTCGGGCACGGGAATGGGCGAAGCGCCGCCGTTGGCCCGGAGGAACTCCGTGCGCGGCTTCATCTGCCCGCGCGGGTGGACGGGCATCAGCCACACCACATCCACGCCCAGGTTGGCCAGGCGTGGCAGGTGCTTCTGGGCGGCAGCGATGGTGCCTGCGGGGGTGTAGTTGTGCAGGTTGAGCTGATACAGCACTGCGCCGCGCGCCCATAAGGGGCCGCCGGGCGTCTGGGCAGGCAGCGAAAAAGTATCGCCACCGGCGACCGGATGGGGCAGTGCCGCTGTCGAGGGAGCAGCGACCGGAAGCCCGGCTTTAGACGGGGGAAAGTTTTCAGGCATTATGGTTTTGTTGTTGGATTCGTTGCGCGTCATGGCTCTGCTGGGCAGTGAACCTGAGATCAATGGCTTGTTCAGCACCAGCAGCGGGAACGAGGTCGCGTTAAATTCGCGGCCCAGGCCGGGCGCGATTTGGAGCCAGCCTTTGCGGCCTCTGCCGTCGTTATCGTTGACCAGGAGGTTGAAGCGGACGCCCTTCTCCAGCGCCTGTGGCGTCAGGCCGAACTTCGCGTCCGGCAGCGTCACTTCGTAGAGGCGGTCAGTCTCTTTGACGCGCCGCACCGAAACGCTCAGGTCGCCCACCTCGGCCTTTTGGCCCTGCGGCGTCCCCAGGACCTGCGCCGTCGCCTGGCCGTTCACGTCAGCGACAGCGATTTGCCACGAGCCATCCTGTCCCGGCGCTTGCAGCGCGAACTGCACACTGTCACCCTCCCACAACCTTGGGCCGCCCGGCTGCGAAAAGGCGTTGTCGGCGACCTCAGCCTTTAACTTCAATGCCTTGCCGTCGTGCGCGAGCCACACTTTGGCGTTCAGGTCGGCGCGGCCTTTCCACAGCAGGTGTTCCGTGTTGGGGTCGGCCTCGGTCAGGTTCACCGCCTGCTGCTGACGGTCGAGAACGAACTCCGGCGTTTTGCGAAAATCGCCCCTGGAAATTGCCAGCGCACCGGCGACCACTGGAATATGCAGCGTTCCGCTCCACGACGTGCCCTCGACACTGTAGCGAACGGCCACCTTCTCCACGTCGCCGTAATCCGTCCGCAGACCCGCCGGAACCGGCACCTCAATCGGTACGCGCGCCCGACTGCCGGGCGCGACTCTGATGGTTTTCTGTCCTGTCCCGCCGCCGAACGCTTTGGGTAGATTCCATGCGACGACGAAGGTGCGCGCCTCTTTCAACGGGTTATGCAATTCGGTCTCAGCGCGCACTGCCCGCCCCGGCAGGGCGTGGTAGCTGCCGGAAGGCGCTGCCAGCGCGCCTACGATCTTCGGTTCCCGCCGCGCCCCGCGCAGCACCAGATAATGCGGCGTTTCCCCCACCTGAAGCAGCGCGCGGCCCGACACCGGAGCGGTACGGACGCGGTTGCCCATTATGTCCAGCGCCACTGCATCGGAGGCGTCGGTTTCCAGCGCCAGATGCGACCCGCTTTGCGCCGCGTCCTCGTTCCACGCCACGATAACCTGCTCCGCGCCGTTCTGGAACAGAAACCCCCACTGCCCGTCCGGCAGGGCCAACTGCTTCACAAATTTCTTACCGCGTAGCGCGGCGGTGAGCGTGTTGTAAGCCGCATAAGACGCTTTGGGATTGCCCTCCCTGGTGAGCAGGCCATAGGTGTTGCCGGGTTCGCGCGGGTGTTTTGCGCGCGGGTGATCGTGCAGGTTGAACCAGGTGTAGGCAACGGCCCCCCGCGACCAGGCGAAGGTGACTTTCTTCACCAGCGTTGCGGCCTGATGATGCTCGCCGTAGCGCGTATCCATCGCGGTTTCGGTGAAGTAGAGCGGCGAGCGCGCGTTGTGCTTGCGCATCAGCGGCAGCAGGTTGTCATCGAGTTCGCGGCGGAACCGGGAAAACTCGCCGTGCTGATGATAGGCGAAGAAGTCGAACGACGGCTGCGCCTCGCGCAGCGTGGTTTCGACCATGCCCTTCTTGATGCGCGCGTGCTGGAGGCTGGTGAAGCCGCCGGTCATCACCCGCTGCCGGGGATCGACTTTTTTGATCGCCTCGTAGGCGATGCGCTGCATCGCCAGATACTCTTCGATGGTGCCGTGGAAGAAGTCAATATCCGGCTCGTTCCAGATTTCCCAAAAGTGTGGGTAGGCGTGATACCGCTCGGCTACCGCCGTCACGTACTCGCGCCAGGCATCAAGGCGCGGCGGCAGACGGGTCGTGTTCTCGTTGCGGCCCACGGCCTCGGGCGCGACGGCCCAGCGCGGCGTGCCGCCGAAAATCCACTGCACGTCCATGTGGTAGCGGCTGTTGACGGCCAGGATTTTGTCGGGATATTCCCAGTTCCACGCGCCGCGTTCGGGCTGCACGCGCACCCAGTTCGGTCCGCCGCGCACCGCCTTAACGCCCACCAGCGCCGAGGCGAGCGCGGCTTCCTCATTGGCGTTGTCCCTGCCCGCGCCGTAAGCGATGCCGAACAAAAAGCCCTGGGCGCGCCCCGGCGTCGGGCCGCTCGGCTTCATGTAGACGAATGATTGTTTTTGCACCGGTGCGGGACGCCCGTCGGACTCCAGCCGGAACTCGACCCATTTGATGCCGAAGTGACCCAGCATCTTCTTCGACAGCGGTCGGCGGGTCGTGCCGTTAGCCGGGATTCGAACGGCAACGCTTTCCTGCTCAATGCCGCCGTCGAACGACTCGACGCGCAGGTGAAGCGTGGCCGCAACGGGCTGCGCGGTCGGGTTTTTAAGCACCACCGCCACGTTGCCCTCCTGCCCCGGCACGATGACAGCAAGGGGATGCCCCGTCTCCAGCACGACGGTCAGATCGGGCGGAGCCGCCGGTGTCGGTGTCGCTGTGGCAATCAGGACAATCACAGCCAGCGCAGCTTTCCAAAACCTGCCTTGTACGTTATGGATAGATGATTTCATGACTCAATCCTGCTTGCGCCGGGTGCTGACCCGCGCCTCACGGTCTACCCGTGGCCCAGGCACACGGGCCGAAACTGCGCCAGCAGCGGGTCTTTCTTGCGCCGCATCCACGCGGCAAGGTCGGCTCGCATCCGCTGTGCCACCTCCGCGAGTTCCGGATCATTGATCCGGTTTTTCCGTGCGTCCGGGTCGGCTTCGTAGTCGTAGAGTTCCTCAGACGTTCGCTGCAGGCAGAACCGGACGCGCTCCTCTACCGCCGGGTCGGATTTCGCGGCCTCGCGCATCGCTTTCCAGGTCAGGCCGCCGAACGGGTCGCCGGGCGTGTAGGGGCGTTCGCCGTCCGCCCAGGCGTTGTATACGTAGCCGTAGCGCCCGCGCAGCAAACCGCGCATCGGCATGTCGGGATGCCCCGGCGTATGATGGAAGACCGTAACCACCTGCTCCCGCCCCGGCTGCGTTTCCCCCTTCAGGAGCGGCACGAACGATCTGCCGTCGCTATCCTCCAGGTCCGGCAGACCGCAGATGTCCAGAATAGTCGCGGCCAGATCCACCGCCGAGACAAAATGCGTATGGTCTACGCTGCCGGGACGGGTCACGCCGGGCCACCGCACCATCAGCGGCGTCTTCGTGCTGGCAAGGTAGCAATTTTCCTTGGCGAACGGGAACGGGCAGCCGTGATCGGACAGGAACAGAACAAGCGTATTCTGCTCCTCACCCGATTCGCGCAGCGCCCGCAGTGTCGCCCCCACGCCGTCGTCGGCGCGGCGCACGCCGCTCAGGTACTGGGCGAACTCGCGCCGGATGTCGGGAAGGTCCGGCAGGAATCCGGGCACGGTGATCTGATCGGGCTGGTAGACGCGCGACGGTTCGGGAAACGGTCCGCCGTTTTTCCCGTCCGCCGTCGGCTTCTTTTCCGTGCCGGGGAACGGGCGATGCGGGTCTGCGAGGTTGACAACCAGGTAAAAGGGTTTCCCGGCGGCATTTGCCTGCCCGATGATCTCGCTGACCCGCTTCTGGAAGATCGCCGGGTCCCGCGCGAAATGCAGGTTCTCCCAGTCCCAGTGGTTGAAGGCCACATCCCAGGGAAACTTCTCCGGCGGTGCGTGGTGGGTGACTTTACCCAGCATCGCGGTGAGATAGCCCGCCCTTTTCATCTGTTCCGGCAGCGTCGGCACATCGGGCTGTACCCCATAGCCGACCTGACCGGAAGCGTCAATGCCGCCGAAATAGCGGTGTGGATAACGCCCGGTCTGCATTGCGGTGCGGCTGGGGATGCAGACGGAGGCTACGACATGCGCTCGCTCAAAACGAAGCGCATCGGCGGCGAATCGGTCGAGGCTGGGCGTCGTTTCCGGTGTCGGGCAGCCGTAGCAGCCCAGGGTGTCCCAGCCTATATCATCGGCGGTGATCAGCAGAACGTTCCAGCCTGCCCCCGGCGCTTCAGGAGATTCGGCGCGTGTGGTCAAGCTCATGGGCGTTTCCCTCGAAGCAAGGTTGACATCCATGTCAAGGGAGTGCCGTCAGGGCTATCGTGGCGCTCAGCACTCCCATCAACACGACGCAAGCGAACACCGAGCGTCGACCCGAGTTTGTTCATTGATCCGTTGTTTGGGCCGCCGCCGCCGCGCTCAATCTTCTTCTACGGTGAAGTTCCGGTAGACACCGGGGATTTTCGGACTCTCCTCCAGCATCTTTTCCACACGGGTCGCCTTGGCGTGGCCGTCGCAGTAAACTATATTAACCCAATGTGCAGGTTTCAAGCAGTGACCAGTCTTTCGAGTTGCAGCGGCTCATTGCCTGCTTCTCGGTTGATGTGAATCATCAGAGTGTGGCTCAGAAACGCGCGCAAGAGACGCCCCCAGAGGTGCCAGTCATCTTTGGCCCACACCTCTCGCACCGAGAACCGCTGGCAAAGCTGGCCGAAGATCGTGTCAATGCGATAGCGCAGCCGACTCATCAAGCCGCTGGTGGCGGGGTGCGGGTCGTGCTTCTTGCTCCTGAAAGGAGCCAGCAGGCGGATACCGTGCAGAGCAAGCTCTTGTTTGAGCCGGGGAGACCAGAAGTTGCGGTCTCCCAGCAGGTCGCCGCAGTAGCCATCGGTCAACTCCGGCACAACCGACAGTTCCTGTTCGTTGCCGGGAGCAACATCGAAGCGGACAAGGACGCCGGGCCAGGCCACCTGGACATGCACCCGGAAGCCGAAGAACGTTTGGCGCGCCACCTGGTCTTTACCAAAGCCCGCTTGTCCCTGGAAGCGTTTGCAACGATAGGCGCGGGCGAAGCGGCAGACGGGCAAGGGGAAGCTGTCCACCAGGCTGAAGCCGGGGTCATGGGGCACTTGCTGGGCGATGTGCTGCCACAGGCGCTCCTTGAGCTTCCACAGGTTCGCCGCCTGCCGTACAAAAGTAGTACGGTGGATGCGCCTGATGGTCGGGAAGAAATGACTGAAGTGGTGACGGAAGTAGACAAAGAGGGCTTTGTCCTGGCTGATGCCAAGGAAACTGCCCACGACTTCCATGGTCAGCACTTCGCTGTCGCACAGCATCGGCTGAGGGCCGCGCTGGCGCAGGTTTTGGTTGTTGAGGCAGGTCTTCATCGCGTCATCAATCTGGCAGAACACGGTTACAATAAGCTGGTCCAAGTCCATGAGGCACCTCCAGAGTGGTTTGGTTGGCACCTCCATTCTGAAGCCTGTGGACTTGGACTGCAACTATCAAAGAAACTTGCACATCGGGTTATATTAGCAAACTGCATATGCCGCGCATATACCTTGTTGCCTGTGCCGTTGGAACAGCCTGGGAGGATCTGGAAGACCGGCATGCCGTTGACGAGCGCCTTGGTTCCTTTGCAGTTTTTGTTCTGCCATGCCGTTTCGTAGTTGCCGTCGCCTTCCATCGCCCAATAGGTGTCTGCGGGCAGGGCGAGCGACGCAAGGCTTTGTCCCGCCGGTCCGTTCTGCGCGTCGCCTCCTCCCCAATACGCGATGTTGATGGAAAAACTGCCGTAGTGCCTTGTCGCCCCGATCTGGCTGCCCGTGCGGTTCAGGTAGTAAATATAGCGTTTCTGGTCACCCTGGGTGTCCATGCTGGGGCAGGTGAATACCTGCTGGTTTTTGATATAGGGAAAGACGGCATCCATCCACTTGTAGCGGGGAATGCGAGGGTCCGGCCCTCTAAACCCTTGCGGTCCGTACCAGGCAGAGACCATTAGCTCATCGTAATCCTGGGCGTACATCAGCATGGCAGTGGCGAGCTGCTTGGAATTGGACAGGCAGGCCGTCGCGCGCGCCTTGTCGCGCGCCTGGGCGAAGACGGGAAACAAAATCGCGGCCAGGATCGCTATGATGGCAATGACCACGAGAAGCTCGATCAAGGTAAACGCGCGGCGTTTATCGGGGAAGAAAACAGGGGACGGCGCGGGGCGCGCCGCCGCGAACAGCGATAACTTCATTTCTTTCTCCTCATAGAGACGGGACGACTCTGGTCCCAGGGATAGTCGCCTTTTCAGGCGCTTTGACGAATCACCAGGCTGCAGGGCAGGGTGATGGTTTCCGGCTCCCATGCCGCCCCCTGCTCCAGTCGGTAAATTAGCCGCTCAACACAAAGCTGCCCCACCTGCGGCAGCGGCATCCGCATGCTCGTCAGCGGCGGATCGAGCGCGGGGCACATGTCGTGGTCGTCGAAACCGACCACGGCTACATCGTCGGGAACCCGCAGGCCCTTTTCCCGGCAGCCGCGAATAAACCCGGCGGCTATGTGGTCGTTACAGGCGAAGACGGCATCCGGCGGCGTGACACCGTCTCGCAGCAGTTGCTCGGCTGCCCGCATGCCCCCTTCGACCATGAAGTGCTGAGAAACAATAAGCGCTTCATCAGGGGTCAAATCCATCTCCGCGTGGGCTTGACGATACCCCTTGAGGCGCTCCCGGCTCGCATTGTTGGCTGCCGGTCCGCCCACGAACGCGATCCGCCGACGTCCCAGGTCAAGGAGATGCCGGGTCGCCACGTAGCCGCCCTGCCGATTGTCTACGACGACGCTGTCCGCGCGCGCCGTTTCGGAGGGGCGATAAAACGCCAGCACGTAGGGCAATCCCGCAGCGGGAAGCGCCGCGATGATCTCGGGGTGCTCATCGGAGTTTCCGGAGATCGAGATGATCCCGTCCATGCGGCGTGCGGTCAGGTCATGGAGTGCGCTGACGGCCTGGCTCGGATCCTGGTTGTGGGGCGCCAAGAGCATCTTGTAACCCTGCTCGCGCGCTGCCTTCTCCACCCCTGCTATGATTCGGGTGGTGATATAGGACTGTAGGTCTCGCACCAGTGTGCCGAATGCCTGGGTGCGGCCCGTTATCAGGCCCCGCGCCAGTGGATTGGGGCGGTAACCCAGTTCCTGCGCCGCCGCGAGCACCCGCTCCCGCGTCTGCACTCCGACCGTCCGGCTGTTGTTGAGCACATAGGAGACGGCGGTCACGGAAGCCCCGCTGGCACGCGCGACGTCTTTGATCGTCGGTTTCTGCCTCGGCGCCTCGTTTCCGAGGAAGTTTTGCTCTTGAACTACGCGACTCTGCGGCATGTGAAACCTTTCACACCGCCTACTATACCATAAACGTTAGGGGCTGACAATCATTTAGCCCTCGAAAACGGCGCTGGTTCTGGATATGTTCGAGGAGCGTATCGTGGGGTGCTTACAGTTTTCCAGCGAGGCGACCGCTGAGGAAGCTATTCGCGCCCAGGTCACCGAACTGATCCGAGCCTTGAACGGATTTTTCGGCAAGGTGGCCGCCGAGATCATCGCCGAGGGGCAGAGCGAGCCGGAGGTGCTGCACGAGTATCAGACCCGCTACCTGTGTCATCGCCGCGCCTTCACGATAGAGGTGATCGAGAAAGCCAGAGCCAGCGGCGAGTTCCCGGGCATCCATAGCGTCTCCTCCACCGACACAGTCACATAAGAACAAGTAACGGACGTTTATTTTAGGTTAATCCTGTCACAAAATGGGACGATTTTGATACAGCACGCGCACTTCACCTTGTCAACTGACGGTGAAGCGGAAACTGAGCCAGACACCATGATAGATGATCTCTTTGAAAGCTCTGCGACGGCCCAAGAAAGAGCGACCTTTCCAATCACAGGTCTTAAAGGAGGCAAAAGCCACCCTCCCCGCCGAATCCTAAGTGCGGCATGACGACGATTAGCACAACCGCACTGCGCGAAACGCCGCCGGAGCCGGAGTGGGTGGCGCTCGACCCGCGCGTGGTACCCCTCTGGCGGGTGTCGCATCTCATCGCATCCGGTGTCCTGTTTCTCTTCGCGGTCGTCCCCGGGACCATAGTGGGAACATTTGTCTTCCCGCCGGCCTGGCCGTGGATCATCGGGTTCTGGCTGGCGCTGGCCGCGCTCCGCATCTGGCTCTTTTTCTGGCATCCGCCACGTGTGTATCGGGCGTGGGGCTACCGTATCGACGACCGGGTGCTGGAGATCCGGCACGGGATCCTTTTCCGCGTCCTGCAGCTGCTGCCCCTTTCCCGCGTCCAGCACGTAGACGTCCAGCGCGGCCCACTGGAGCGCCGCTATGGGCTGGCCTCCCTGATCCTCCACACGGCTGGCACGCACGCCGCGATCCTCACCATCCCCGGCCTCGATGCCGCCGAAGCCGTGCGGCTTCGCGACCGGCTGATCGCCGTGGCCGAAAGCGGAGGCGATGATGCCGTCTGAGCCGCTGCACGAGGAGGGACTGCCGGAGAGTGGCTCTTCTGCGGAGACAACGCGAAACCCGTGGGCGGAGGATGTGGCGCCGCTTATGCCGCAGCCAACGACCGCGGCTTCTCCAACTGCCGCTACCGCTGCCGCCGGCGTCCTTGAGGGGCGCCTCCATCCGTACACCCTTCTCTTCGCTCTGATTCAGGTGGTCCGGAGCGTGCTCCTTCCGGCCATTGTACTGCTGTTTGTCGGGAATCCAAGGGTCGCCTTCGGCTATCTGATCCTTTTCGCCGCACTGCCCGCGATTTTTTCCCTGGTGCGCTACTTCACCTTTCGCTACCGGATCGCTGGGGGAGAGCTGGTCACTGAGCAGGGCATCTTCCAGCGGACGGAGCGCCATATCCCGCTGACCCGGGTGCAGGACGTCCGCCTGGAACAGGGCGTGCTTCACCGGCTTTTCCAGGTGGTTGATGTCCATATCGAGACCGCCGGCGGCCAGGGCGCGGAGGCCTCACTTTCCGTTCTGGCTCAGGCCGAAGCGGACCGACTGCGGCAGGCGGTCTTCGCCGCCTCTCCCGCGCTGATTACCGCGGGAGAGGCGGCCAAAAACGTGGGGGCCGGAGACGCCGGTCCTTCCGCGTCCGCCGGTGCGGCCCGGCACGAGCGCGAGGTGCCGGTGCGGGAGATTCGCCTGCGAGATCTGGTTCTCGCGGGACTCGCTTCGAATCACCTTGCCTCTTCGCTGGCGCTGGTTTTCGGCGCGTGGGCGTTCGTCCACGAGTTCCTCCCGCGCGGCTTCTATCAGCGACACTTCCGGACCGTCTTTCGCACCGCCGTACGCTGGTGGGAGCAGGGAGGGGAGAACAGCGCCTGGGTGTTGGGCGTCGCCCTGCTCGTACTTCTGGTGCTGGTGGGGATGCTGATGTCAGTAGCCGGGAACGTGATGCTCTTCTACGGGTTCCGGCTGTCGCTCCGTGGTGAGGATCTGCACCGCGTTTATGGACTGTTTACTCGCCGGGCCAGCAGTCTGCCGCGCCGCCGCATCCAGGTGATCAAGATCGAGGAAAGCTTGCCGCGGCGGCTGGTCGGTCTGGCGACCCTCCGGGCGGATACCGCCGGAAGCGCCGCGGCAACCGCCGGTCAGGAGCGGACGGGCCGTGACGTCCTTTTGCCGGTCGTGCCACGGGCTGAGGTGGAGCCGCTGCTCCCGGCCTTTTTTCCGGACCTCGACCCGGAGCCGCCGGACTGGCGGCGCGTATCGCCCCGGGCGATACGCCGGGGTGCCGGTCCCGGTACGCTTCTCTGTCTCCTGCTTGCCGGTGGCCTTTTCTATCTCCGGCGTGACCCTGCCACGGCTCTCGCGCCGCTCCTGCCCATCCCGCTTTTCTGGCTTGCCAGTGCCCTTGCCTACCGGCGTCTTGGGTACGCCCTCGGTCTTAGCTATCTCTGGACCCGACGCGGAGCGCTGAGCCGCGCCACGCACGTTGTCCCCATCCGGAATATCCAGGCTATCCTCGTCCGTCAGACCCCCTTCGACCGGACCCATCGCGTCGCCAGTCTTCGCGTCGATACGGCTGGCCAGACCTATACCGGCGGCGGCCCCCAGATCGGCAACGTCCCCGCCGAAGACGCCCTCGCCCTCGCGCGCACCCTCGCCCGCCAAGCCGCCCACGTCCGCTATCGCTGGTAATGCTTGCTGCGGGCAAAGCGAACTCTTCGTGATTTGCCGCCTTCGCTCTGCGCTTGCTGTTTATTTCCTGCAAGGAAGAGTAAACCAAAAGGATTACCTGCGGGCACGGCCCGTGACAGAGTCAGGAAGAAATGACGATGGCAGTGCAATGGAAGAAGGATGTGGACGAGGCCCTCGCGGAGGCAAAGACAACCGGCAAGCCCCTGCTCCTGGACTTCAGCGCGGCCTGGCCAAACTCTTAGCGGACGATGTGAAGCCCTATGACTCAGCAAGGCCCGACCCGGTGGAGAGTTTCCGCGTGCCCGCCAGCCCCTTCACCGGGAGCGAGAAACCAGAGGGAAGTTAGAGGATGCGTTAGCAATCCGGCAGGGCCATTCGACCCGAGGACCGGACGCGGGCGGTATTCTCCCTGCGTGCCTCGCAAAGGCAGCAGCAGGGCATCCGTTTCGACACTTACCTGCGTACTGGCGGTACTGCCTGGCCCCAAAAAGTGGGCAGGGCGAGTACGTCCTCGTCTTCCAGATCGATGCGGTTGTAGCCGCCGTACGTTTCCTCCACCTTCCCCCAGGGCTGCAGCATGAGCGTGAGCGTCTGACCGCGCTTGTAGAAAGCGGCAGGCGCTCGCTTGTTATCCTTCATACCCCAGGTATAGATGAGCAGGCTGCTTCCGGGCAATTTGCTCCCGCGCAATACCTTCACACCGATTAACTGGATCGCAATTACTGCATCCTTATACGGCACGGAGCCGGGACGGGGCGGCTGGGTGAGCGCCTTGATCTTTCCCTGCACCACGATGGCAGCGGGTGATGGCTTCCCATGGGGCTTCTTAGAAGGTTGTGCGCGCGCACTATGCGGCGCAACTGCGGCGCTTCCGGCCAGCAGAAGGCCAAGCATCGCTGCAAGAGCAGAAGGGGACAGTCTATTCATCGTTTTTCTTTCTTCAAAGGCAGGTCCAGGAGTTTCCAGTCTCCGGACGCCAGATCGCGCATCGCGAACTGGTAAAGGACGATACGCTTGCCCGCCAGCCGGTCCGTGCCCTGGAGCAGTTCCTGGCGCAGACGCAGGCGCGTCATATACGAGCCGCCGGCATTGGTGACGATACGATCCAGAGGCCGTTTCAAAGCAGCGCTTAGCTGCTCGCCAAAGCCAGCCCCCTCGCCCCAGCCCATCCCGCTCAGAGAGTAGATGTTGCTGAAGCTGTCGCCCAGCAGCAGAATATCCGCGCGCCGATCCGCTCGCCATCGGTCACCGCCAGCGGTGCGGATGGGGTGCAGCCACACCCGCTCGGGAGAAAAGATCCGCTGACTATCCGGCAGCTTCAACATCCTGGCAATGTCGCCGAGGTTTTCCACCGCGACGGTCTCGCGCACGAAAGAGACGGGCGCGCGGCGCGGGAGCGACGGGACGTGCAGGGTTATGAAAGCGGCCATCGCCTGGGCAGTCCGCTCCATAGCTTCCGGCGTCCAATGAGTGTCGGTCCGCAGGTACTGCGCCGCTCGCGTTTGCCGCTTTGCCCGGGCAAGCAGAGGGGCAGCGTCGAAGACGAGGACACCCTCCCGTTCCAGGGCTTGCCGAAACGATTCCCAGGACGGGTTTTGCAGCGGCAGCGTCTCGGCATCGCTGTAGCGTGACGATAGAGTCTCCGGATGGATCATTGGCTTGACCGGAATGGGAAGGATAATAAGGGTTATACCCCGGCGGGCAAGTTGCTGTTGGAAGTGCAGGATGGCCCGAATCGGGTCGGGCTGTACCCTTTGCGTGCCCTCCTCGCCGGCTCGCCGCCGCTGCGCGAGCAGCACCGGGTCAAGAAAGCCGCGCCGGGTGAGGTAATCGATATCAGGCCGATAATGCAGCCAGGCGTTTTGACCGGGATAGACCTGCTCATTGCCTGCTCCCAGCCAGCCGGTGAGCAGGCTCTGCGCGGGCGGCAGAATCCACGCCGAGACCACCGATTGTTCCTCCAGGGCCGTCTCGTACGCCTGGATCTCGCCCACACTGGGCAGGAGGCGCTGGGCGTCGTGGAGGCTGCCTACCCCGGCCATCTCGTCCGGCGTGGGCAGCAGCCCTAAAACGTCCCAGCTTTGGGGCAGGAGGCGGCCCTCCGGCGGATTGCCCGTTGCCGCCTTCTCTTCCCGGCGTGCGGCAAGATTGCTGCGGATCTCTACGAAATGCTGGAGGAGTGGAACCGCAGCAACTGTCAGGAGGAACAGGGCGACCAGCGTCCAGGCCGTCCAGGATGTCACGACCGTATGTTCAAGCGCCTGCCTCGCGTATTCCTCGCGGCTGGGCTTTGTTTGCGGCGGGGATTCGGAAAGAGCGGCTTCATCCGGGGCTTTTTGCATGGCTAAAAGATAAAGTAAATGAACGGGTTGTAGGTCTGCGTCGCGAGCAGGCCAAGTGACAGCCACAGGAGCAGAAGGCATGCGGCGGCTTTGGGACCAGTCAAATGCTGCGTCCAATCCCACACGGTTGGCAATGTCCACGTGACCACCCCCGCCGCGAAAAAGCTAAGCAGGTAGTAGGGCTGGTACACGATGCCGCCCAAAAGGTCTGCTCCCGGCTGCACAGGCCCGACGCTGACCATGTTTCGCAGATAGGCAATGGCGGCAGGCAGATCACTGGCGCGGAAGAAAACCCAGGCAATCAGCACGACAAGAAAGGTGGCGCCGACCCGTGCTGCCCGGGGCAGCCACCGTGCTGCCCCGGGCACCTGCGCCGACGACCCGCCCTGATTGACGCGGTAGCGCTCCAGGGCGAGCGCGCCGCCGTGGATAGCTCCCCAGATGACGAAGTTCCAGGAGGCCCCATGCCACAGCCCGCCCAGCAGCATCACGAGCGCGAGATTAAAATAAGTGCGCGCCTCACCCTTCCGGCTGCCGCCGAGCGGGATGTAAAGATAGTCGCGCAGCCAGGTCGAAAGCGAGATGTGCCAGCGCCGCCAGAATTCGGTGAGCGAAGCCGCTTTATAGGGCGCGTTGAAGTTCTGGGCGAAGACGAAGCCCATCATCAGACCCAGCCCGACCGCCATCTCCGAATAGCCGGCGAAATCAAAGTAGATCTGGAAGGCGTAGGCGAGCGCGCCATACCAGGCATCGAGCGCACGCACCGAACCCGCATTAAAAACCGTGTCGGCGATCTTGCCGCAGGGGTTGGCCAGCAGTACCTTCATCGAAAGACCCAGAGAAAACAGGGCGATGCCTCGGGCGAACTTGTCGATGGTGTGGGTGCGGCTTTGGAGCTGGTCGGCGACTTCGGAAAAGCGCACGATGGGTCCGGCAACGAGCTGGTGAAACATGGCGACAAAGCAGAAGTAGTCGTTGGCGGAGCGCATGGCGCGCGTGTCGCCGCGATAGACGTCAATCGAGTAACTCATCGACTGGAAGGTATAGAAACTGATCCCGAGCGGCAGCGTCACGCGCAATACGTTGTCCAGAGCGGCATCGCTCATCTGCAATCCGAGCCAGCCGAGCAGGGCATGGTAGTTGTCCAGCGTAAAATTGAAGTACTTGAAAAAGCCCAGCAGTGACAGATTGGCGAGGAGGGAAGTGATCAGGGCGATTCGTTGCGTGCGGGTGCGGGGGACGTTCTTTTCCAGGAGCGGCGGAGGCCCGTGTCCCCAGCCACGAAAGCCGTCGTAGGCCTGGACCAGGCCCGCTATATAGTCGATCAGGGTAGAGACGACCATCAGGACAATGAACTTGGGGTTGGCCCAGCCGTAGAAGATGTAGGAGAACAGGGTCAGTACGAGATGCCGGGGCCATCGCCATGGCAGCAGCACATAGTAAGCCGCCAGCGCGAGCGGCAGAAAGTAGAAGATGAACAGATGGGAGCTGAAGACCATAAAGCGTGTGCGTGCGGCGGCGGCTCAACAACTCGAACAGCGTGTGCTTGCTTCGAAGCAAGCGCACGCTGTTCACCCGCAGAATGTTCCTATTCGACGAAATCGGCGGGAAACTGCGCCAGCTCCTGGACAGCCGGTGGATGTGCCCGCATAGCCTCGGCGCTCTTCTTCAAATAGATCCCGGCTTTAGGCTCATAGTGCGCCAGACGGACGCAGGTGATGTTGGGCGGACGGAATGATCGGGCCTGCGGCTCAACGGGAACCCAGCCGGCCCCAGGCAGATACACTTCCGCCCATTCGTGATCAGAGAACCATCGAGAACCGCGGGCGCGTGGGTGTCGCGTGCGCCGGTCGTAGGCCCAGCTAAGACCCCAGACCTGGCGCGCAGGGATACCGTTCGCCCGGCACAGCGCGACGAAGAGGGCCGTGTAGCCGCCGCAGTTGGCCGCCCCTCGCTCCGTGACCTCCTGGGCGTCGGTGGACGGCTGCCGCAGGTCGTAGCGCACGGTATTCTGCAGATAACGGAGTACGTTGTTGATGGTCGCAACCGGCGTGCGGTCCCGCAGCGGCTCGGCGATAGCCTGCATCGTGGGGCTGTGCGGATTGACCCCTTCCGTCGCCTGCAGGTATGCGGGTACATCGGGCGGAATGACAGGCGCTGTCGCGGCCTCGTCGGCTGCTGCCGCGCGCAGTCGGGCAGGCGCAGGATTATTGAAGGGGCGTACGGTTACATACGCCGTGACAGTAAACGGATCCTGCGCGTTGGGCACAACCATTAGAAACCCGTTGCCGTTCTCAGAGCTGATCTGATGATGGCGCGCTCCCGTGACCTCATAGCGCATGCTCTGGTACGGCGCCCCCTGCGTTGGCAGGGGAACCCGAAGGTAGCCGTTCTGCGCCAGTTGCGGCTGCGGGTGGTAGGTCCACGTCAGCTTGAACCGGCGCTCGGCTTGCCGCCGCTGCTGTGGCCGCGAAGACGCAAGCCCGGCCACCTGTCCCCGTGTCTCCTGTCCGGACGAGGGCGCACCCTGCATCAGCAGACTGGCGAGGGCGATAAACGTGATTACAAAGCGGAGGAAGCAGGGAGACAAGTTATGGCGCATGGGATAGTGTCCTTCGGTGCCGCGCTGTCGCCCGTGGCATCGAAGCTGGCGCTGGCGCTGCACACCGGGTCTCCTGACGTCGCGCGATGATTCTTTCCATAAGACCACAGCCGTCTACGCCTCCTTCATAGATATACCTGTCTGCAGCAGAAGCGGTTCCTCGTACACGGTGGTTCACCGCGCTTTGCCCGTCCGTGTTCCGCGCAGACGATGTGGCGGCGCTCGCGCTCGCGCTCGCGCTGGCTGCGGGCGGCGCAGTCGGAGCAGGCGGCGTATAGGGTGGCAGCGTGCCCAGGAGCGCCTTCTGTACCCATGCCCCGAAATAGGACGTGGGAGTGTAGTCCCGATCCGAAATCAGGCGGGGATCGGCGGCGGGATGCAGGGAAGCGCCGCAGCCGCTGCCCTGGCATTCAGGTCTGTTTGGCTGGCATTTACACCGGGTATACCTGCGCCGAAGTTGCCGCCGAACACGTCCAAACCACGGGGCACATACGAAGGAAACCGACAGCTATGACCACCACACTCATCGAGCCACAGGACCCCCAGGAGCAGGGGCCGAAGCCTGAGTACCCGCAGGAGCCTATAGAGCCGCCGGGCACGGAAGCGGAGATGACACCCACCGCCGACCATGGAGAGCAGACCTACGTCGGCAGCGAACAGCTCCGGGACCGAGCCGCCCTGATTACCGGCGGCGACAGCGGCATTGGGCGGGCCGTCGCCATAGCGTTTGCCCGTGAAGGCGCGGATGTGGTGATCTCCTACCTGAACGAAGAACAGGACGCCCAGGAGACGGCGCGGCTGGTCCGAGACGCCGGACGCAAAGCCGTCACTGTCGGCGGCGACATCAGTGACGAGGCGCACTGCCAGGCGCTCGTGCAGCGGGCCGTGCAGGAGTTCGGGCGGGTGGACATTCTGGTCAACAACGCCGCCTTCCAGCGCACCTACCAGAGCATTCAGGAGATATCGGCAGAGGAGTGGGACTATACGTTCCGCACCAACATCTATGCCATGTTCTACCTGAGCAAGGCGGCCCTGCCGCACATGCAGCCGGGCGGGGCGATCATCAACACGACCTCGATACAATCGTACCAGCCCAACCCGATGCTGCTGGCCTACGCGACCACCAAGGGGGCCGTCACCAACTTTACCAAGGCGCTGGCCCAGGAGGTCGCCAAGCAGGGAATCCGGGTCAATGCGGTCGCGCCGGGGCCGATCTGGACGCCGCTGATCCCCTCGACCATGCCGCCGGAGAAGGTCAAGAGCTTCGGCCAGGACACGCCGCTGGGGCGCGCCGGTCAGCCTGCGGAGGTGGCTCCCATCTTCGTTCTGCTGGCCTCACAGGCCGGGAGCTACATCACCGGCCAGGTCTATGGCGTCACCGGTGGCGACCCGCTGATTTAGCCGGAAACCCAACAACACAGCCACGCTCATGAACGAGGAGGCGCTCCGGGACCCGGAAAAGACAAAACAGGCGACGCAGAACATTCCGCTGCGAAGACCGGGGCAGCCGCAGGAGGTGGCGAACCTGGCGCTGTTCCTCGCCTCCGACGATTCCAGTTATGTCACCGGCAGCAGCTACTTTGTGGACGGCGGCCTCATGCAGAACATCGGTGGGGCGTGAAAGCCGCAGCCGGAGACACGGGTGACGGACGCAATAAGCTCGTGTCCCGCCCACCGAATCGGCGCAACGGCGGTCGGGGTACACTGAAAGTATGAAAGATTTCGTATGGACGCCGACCCGGAACCGCCCGCGCTTTCCCTCGCCGCGCTTTACCGAACTGACTGCCCGGCCAGGAACTGCGGGCATGGGTGAGTCTCCGCTTGTCGCGGTTGCGCCTTTCGACCGGGCCGTTCTTTCCTGGAATGGCGAGGGGCGGTGGCGGCGCTGGCCGGGATTCATGTGCCGCTGGTCCCGGTCGCGCATCCGTAC
>JAUJOK010000079.1 GCA_030447685.1 Armatimonadaceae bacterium | reverse complement strand
CAGGCGCTCGACGCAGAAGAGGGCGTCACGGTCATGTGGGAGGTCTCCTGACCTCTCCACGACCGGCCCCGAACGGCTAGGCCCGAGACGTAACCGCGTACTGGCCGCTAGGAGCCGAACGCCTCGTCCAGCCCGCCCACGGCGTCGCCGCCGATGTCCTCGAGCAGGTGCGAGTAGGTATCCATCGTCTGCACTATGGACGAGTGCCCGAGCAGGGCCTGCACCCTCTTCGGGTGCTCTTTTCGCGACAGGAGCGCCGTTGCGAACGTGTGGCGGAGGGTGTGGAAGGTGAAGCCCTCGCCCGCGAGGCCCGCGCGCTCCAGCAGAGGCAGGTACTCGCGCCGGTAGAGGTTGATATGGTCGGCAGGGTTGCCCACGCTGTTGGGGAACACCAGGTCGTGGTCTCCCCACGCGCCGCCTGGGCCTGCTGAAGCCCGCTGACGAGACACCGAATTAACCCTGCGCCGCACTGTCACACTTCCAGGCCAACCGCGCGCATCAGTTCGATGGCATTGCTTTTTTCGACGACGCCCGCGCGCAAGCGGTAGTCGAAGGTCATCTTTCCGTTTTCCAGCTGGTCTTCGAAATGGACGTTAACGGCGGAAAGCGCGGGGCCATCGGCAATACGGGTGAGGGCGAGGTCATGCGTGGTGACAAGGCCGACCGCGCCACGACGGGCCAGCGCGCGGATAATGGCCTCCGCCCCGACGCGCCGGTCGTGGGAGTTGGTGCCGTGGAGTATCTCGTCCAGAAGAAACAGAAGCGGCGGCTGACCATTGCCAATTTCGACTATCTGGCGCAGGCGCGTTATCTCGGCGTAAAAGCGCGAGATGCCTCCCTGAAGCGAATCCTGCGTCCGCAGCGACGCGCCGATGCTGAGCGGCGAAAGACGCAGGCGGTGCCCCCGAACCGGCCCGCCCGCGAGCGCCAGCACGGTATTGACCCCAACTGTCCGCAATAGTGTGCTTTTGCCCGACATATTGCTGCCGCTGACCACGAACAGCCGCCTCTGGTCGTCGCCCAGGCGCAGGTCGTTGGCTACGGAGCGGGCGGCGGGAAGGAGCGGATGGGCCAGCGCTTCCGCCTCGAAGCATACGCCGTCCTCCACAATCTCAGGAAACGGATCGGCGGGATGCTCATAGGCATACCCCGCCAGCGAGCAGAGCGCCTCGAACTCGCCGACCACCCGCAGCCAGACGGCTATTTGCGGCCCGCTGTGCGCCCGCCACGCTTCGATGGCGAAGGCGAACTGCGTCGCCCAGAGAAGCACGATAGCCACCGGCGCGAATACCTGGTTGTTTCGCGATTCCAGCAACTCGATCAGAAGCCGCAGCCGGGCGATACGCGCCGACGGCGGCGGCTTTCCGTCCGTGTCCAGCAAAGCGCGCAGTTCCCGCAGCAAGGGCGCGGCGAAGGTCTCGTTTTCCAGCCGCGCCAGAATCAGTGAAAACAGCGCCAGGTCGCGCGTCGGCTGCTCGACGGCGCGAACGACCTGCCGCACCCGCCCGCCCAGCCATGCGGCGAAAACCTGACCGACCAGGAGCGGAACCAGGAACGCGAGCAGACCCAGCCCCGCCGCCCACGCCCCCAGACCAATGACGGTGGCGGCGGCAAGCATTGCCGCCACAATTCGCAGCCGGACGGAGGTAAGAGGCGCGGGCGCGGAAGAAGAACCCCAGGCGGCCATGATTCCGGCGGCCACGGCGGCGCGCGCCTCCTCCCCCAGCAGCGCCATATCTTCCCGCAGGTCGAGGCGGGGCCGCAGTTCCTGAACCGCCGCTTGCCGCGCGCGAATCGTCTCCGGTGACGCAGGCGCGCGGAGCCAGGCGGCCAGGCAGTCTTCTCCAGCCTGGGTGCGCGCGGTGCAGAGGTACTCGAAAAGCGAACCCCGGCCAAAGAGGTCCAGGTCCTCAGCATAGGGATGGGCCGGATCGGAAAACCGCGCGCCGGTGGTCACACCGCTGCCTGCCCATCGGTCTTCCAGGCGCTTCAGCCCGGCTTCATAAAAGGAGGTGGCACGCTGCGCACGCTGTCGCCGCCTTCTGATCTCATTGTGCCGCGCGACCACAGCCAGGAACAGCAGAATCGGGACGACGAGCCACCACGGGGAAAGCAGTGGGCGCGCCAGGGAAAACCATGCCGCCAATGCGCCCGTGAGAAAAACAGCAAGGCGCACGTTACCCAGCATCCCATCAAGGCGGGCAAGCGCATCCGCTTCCGCCTGTCGATGGTCCCGCCGTTCCGTATACACGGCATGTGGATCGGAAAAAGAATCTGCCGGTGATGTCATGCTTGCAGGGAAACGGTGAAGCCGTTGGTTTCAACAGCGCGGCGGAAAACGGCTTCGTCCAATGACAGGCCAAAACCGGGCGTGTCCGGCACGGAAACATAGCCTTCCTGAATCGTGTAGCCGGAAGCGTCCAGGCCCGGCGTTGCCACCTCATCCCACTCCACATACGTGAAACGCCGAATCGCCCCCGCCAGATGGCAGGAAGCATAGTTACCGTAGTGGCCGCCATAGTGATGCGGCGCGGAGCGTACGCCCCACGCATCGAGCTGCTGCCCAAGCTTCAGCCAGCGCGTGAAGCCGTAGCCGAAAATGTCGTATTGTATAACGTCCACCAGTCCCTCGCGCGCCCAGTCCAGCAGGGTCGGCGATGCCTGCCCTTCGCCGTCCGCGATCAGGACGGGCAGATTCCGTTCCCCCAGCCAGGCGCGCAGGTCGCGGTACAGCACCGGGTCCTCGTGAAACGCCTCCTCCATCCAGAACACACCACAGTCCGCCGTCTCTTCCAGCACGCGCTTGGTCAGATTCAGATTATAACCGTTATTGGCGTCCAGCAGGAGCGGCGACTGCGCGCCCACGGCTTCTCGCACGGCCCGGACAATGGCGATGTCGCGGCGCGTTCCTTCTTCCAACGGCAGATGCCGCGCTCCGCGCCCTACCTTTATCTTGAAGGCGCGATGACCACGCTCGTACCCTTCGCCCGCCTCACCGGCGATCAGTGCCGCCGCCTCCCGTTCCGAGGCGAGGTGTAGATCGTCGAAATACAGCGACGTGTCGTAGCAGGGCGCGCGATACGCTTTATCCACAGCGACGCCGGTAATAGCCATTGCCAGCCGGTATACGGGCTGCTCGCTGCGCCGGCCCGCCAGGTCCCACAGCGGATAGTCGAAGGGCAGCCACGGCTCGGCGACCCCCTCGGCGGGGGAAAAAACGTCGTTCCAGCGCACGCCCAGCAGCGAGGCGGCCTGCTCCTGGCTGGCCCAGCACGCGCCGAAGCCTGTGGAGCCGTCTTCCAGCGTGACGCGGGCAACGGGCGGACGAATCACGCTGCCATGCTCACCCAGCCGGGCGTTGCTTCCGGCATGGCGCGGGCGTCTCCCTTCCAGGCGTCCCCACTCGATGCGGGCGATACGCGGGTTGTCCATTATTTCCTCTCCTCGTCGGTGGGCAGAAAGACCAGAGATAAGATGCGCCGCTGACGATCCGGGCCGGGCGGATTCTGAGTGACCGGCTCCAGCGCCGCAAATAGAGCTTCGCGCAGGTTCCGGAACTCGTCCTCGGTCAGGTGCAGGGGGGCCTTGTTGTAAGAAACGCCATCCGCCATCAGATCGATTCTTTCCCGCTGAAGATAGCGCGCGAAATCGCCAAGCAGTGAGGCGACAAAGGTCTTAAAATAGCGCAGATGGTCTTCGCGAGTGGCATCGGCGACATCCTGCGCGGTCAGGCGCGCCCATTGCTCGTCCAGCGCGTACGTCTTTTCCCGCGTGCCGCGCACCGGGCGCTCCGCAACCACGGCCAGAATTCCTGCCGTCAGCAGTTTGTTCAGGTGACGGTACAGAGTGGTCTGGGGAACCTCCCTTACTATCGCCGCGATCTGCCGCGCCGTCATCGGCTGGCGTGTCACCGTCTCGATAATCCGCAGGCGGATAGGGTGGATGAGCAGGTCCGCCTGCGCGGTTACGTCCTCTGTTACCATAGTATTCCCCGGATGGTTATATTACCATATCTGGTAAAGAAGCGGAGCCTTTTCTTGCAGCTTCGGCGTGTATGCTATACTGACGGTATGGATACAACGTTCATCGAGGAACTGCGCGCAATCGTGGGTGACGACGGCTTGCGCGTCACCGACGCCCAGAAGCACGTCTACGCCTTCGATGCCTATACGCTGGAAAAGTCGCTGCCCGGTGTGGTCGCGCTGCCGCGTTCAGCGGAGGAGGTGGCCGCTGTCGCCCGCCTTTGCCACCGCCGGGGCGTCTCGATGGTCCCGCGCGGCGCGGGCACGGGGCTGGCGGGGGGCACGCTGACGCACGACAACCAGGTCATGGTCTGCCTGTCGCGCATGAACCGTATCCTCGACATTGATCTGCCGAACGAGCGGATGCGGGCGCAGGCGGGCGCGATAAACATCAACCTGACAAAAGCCGTCGCCCCCGATGGTTATTTGTACGCGCCCGATCCCTCGTCGCAGGGGGCCTGCACGCTGGGTGGCAATATCGCCAACAACAGCGGCGGGCCGCACACGCTCAAGTACGGCGTCACCGTCAACCATATTTTGGCCGTGCAGGTCGTGCTGCCGGACGGCGAAATCGTGGAGCTTTCTCAGGATGATCACGGCTACGATTTAGTCGGTATGATCGTCGGCTCGGAAGGGACGCTGGGCATTGTCACCGAGGCGACCGTGCGGGTGGTGCGTGCCCCGGAAGCGATTCGCACGCTCCTCGCCGTCTGCCATTCCGTGGACGACGCCACGAACCTGGTTTCCGCCATCATTGGCGCGGGCATCGTTCCCGCCGCGCTGGAGATGATGGACCAGACGATTCTGGAGGCGGTCGAGCGGACCTACCACTTCGGCTTTCCCACCGAGGCGGGCGCGGTGCTGATTATCGAAGTGGACGGCCCGGAGGTGGGTATCGACCGGCAAACCGAGCGCATCGAAGCGATCTGCCGGGACGGCGGCGCGCTGCGCGTGTCCGTGGCTGCCGATGCCGAGGAGCGGGCGAAGCTATGGATGGCGCGCAAGAAAAGCATCGGCACCATCGGGCGGCTGGCCCCCTCGTGCATGACCCAGGACGGCGTCGCCCCGCGCACCAAGCTGCCCGCCATCCTGCGCGAGGTCGGTGAAATCGCCGCTAAATACGACCTGCGAATCGCTAATGTCTTCCACGCGGGCGACGGCAACCTGCATCCCTGCGTCCTCTTCGATGAGCGCGACCCGGAAGAGGTCAAGCGCGTTCTTGCGGCGGGCGGCGATATTCTGCGCGCCTGCGTGCGTGAGGGCGGCACGCTTACCGGTGAGCACGGCATCGGTATCGAGAAACAGGAGTTCCTGGGGCTTATCTTTTCGCCCGACGATCTGGACACGATGGCGGCTATCCGCTCGGTCTTCAACCCGGACGGGCTGCTTAACCCCGGCAAGCTGTTCCCGGCGGGCGGCACCTGCTGTCCTCAGCTTCCCCGCACGGACAACGAGGCGCTGCTGGTGATGACCCACACCCACGCCACCGCCGTTTAACCGCAATGCCTCCGTTCCGGTTGTTGGTCCTGACTCCCTCCGCTCCTGCCGACCCCCGCTCGGCTCGAATGAGCGACGGGCGCTGGGCGGCGACGGCGACACGGCTTCACGATGGCCGCGTGCTTGTTGCGGGCGGCTACTCGTTCTCCAAAAAGAATACCCTCCGCTCTGCCGACCTGTGGGACCCGAAAACGCGCCGCTTCATGCCTGCCGCCCCGATGAACACGGATCGCAACTTTGCCACCGCGACCCGGCTGGCAAACGGCAAGGTACTGGTTGCCGGGGGCTTTTCCGAAACGCGCGGGACGTGGGACACGGCGGAGTTGTATGATTTCCGCACCGACGCCTGGACGCCGACACGCGGGCGGATGAATGACCGCCGCGAACTGTACACGGCAACGGCGCTGCCCGGCGGCAAGGTGCTTCTGGTGGGGGGCCTGTCGCTGAAGAAGCGGACGACCCTTTCCACCGCCGAATGGTATGACCCCCTGACCGACACCTTTACGCCGACACGGGGAAAGCTTCGCGAGGATCGGTTCGGTCATGCCGCTGCCCTTCTGCCGGACGGCAAGGTGCTTATAGTCGGCGGTAAATCCTGGCGCGTGGGACAGGCGGACCGGACGCTGGCCTCCGCCGAGGTCTATGACCCTCTCACCGATACGTTCCGGGCGGCGGGGCCATTGAAGACCGGGCGGGACCGCCCCACAGCCACGCCGCTCCGGGACGGGCGCATCCTGGTGGCGGGCGGGGCCGGGGCAGGCGGCGTGGCGGCGCGGATAGCGGAGATTTATGATTTTCGGACGGGCGCTTTTACGGACGCCGCCGCGCTGCTCGCGGAGGGCCGCATGGCGCATGACGCCGTCGCACTGTCCGATGGGCGCATCGTGGCGGCAGGCGGCTGGTCGGACGCGCGCAAAGCCACCACCGCGACCGTGGAAGTGTACGATCCGAGAACCAACCATTGGAGCGCCGGTCCAAGCCTGCCGTTCCACAGTCACGATCTTGTCCTCATTCCGCTTTCGGAGAATTATATATTCGCGGTGGGGGGTAAATCCACGACGGGCGACGATAAAACAGCCGTGTCCATCGATATAAGCGCGCTTTTAAGGATAAAATAACGTCATGGGGTCAGGATGGGAGCGGGCTATCATCGTCGGGGCATCGTCGGGAATCGGCGCGGCGGTCGCTCGGGAACTTGCCCGGCAGGGGTGCCGCCATATCGGCCTGGTGGCGCGGCGGGAAACGGAACTGAGCCAACTGGCCGGTGAGATCGGCGAAGGCGCGCGCATTTACGCCCATGACGTTACCTGTTACGATCAGGTTCCGCTTCTTTTCCAGCAGATCTGCCGCGACCTGGGCGGGCTTGACCTGATCATCTACGCGGCGGGCGTCATGCCGCGAATCACCGCCGAAGAGTACGCGTTCGAGAAAGACCAGAGCACTATCCGTGTGAACGTGCTCGGAGCCGTCGCCTGGCTGAACGAGGCGGCCCAGCGTTTCGCCGTGGCGCAAAGCGGCACGATAGTCGGCCTGTCCTCGGTCGCGGGTGACCGGGGGCGGCGGGGTCAGCCGGTCTACTGCGCTTCCAAAGCAGCGTTCGACACCTATCTGGAGGGACTTCGAAACCGTCTGGGGCGGCTCGGCGTCTCCGTCGTTACCATCAAACCCGGCCCGGTAGATACCCCGATGACGCAGGGACTGGACAAGCTGCCGATGCTTATCTCCGCCGACGAAGCCGCGCGTCAAATTGTTGCGGCGGCGCGGCGCAAAACCGGCGGGATTGCTTATGTCCCGGCGAAATGGCGGCCCATTATGTTCGTCATCCGTCACATCCCCTCGTTCCTTTTCCGAAAGATGAATATATGAGTGCGCCGAACCCGCTCGTTCTCTCGTCGGACGCTGCCGAACGGGTTCCCGCGCCGCTGCGGGAACCCGTCCCCCTGCCCGCCGACCATCTGGAATCGGTCTCGGCGTGGGGAATGAGCACGCGCGTCCTCAGCCATGTTTACCGCCCCTCCACGGTTCAGGGTATACGTCATGTATTCACTCTGGCGCGCGAGCGGGGTGTCGCGGTCGGCCTGCGTGGGGCCGGGCGCAGCTACGGGGACGCCTCGCTGCTCGGCGAAAACGTTTCTCTCGACCTGACACGCATGAACCGGATTCTCGACTGGGACCCGCAGGCGGGCATTATCCGTGCGCAGCCGGGTGTCACGATTCGGCAGGTCTGGCAGTGCGCTATTGAGGACGGCTGGTGGCCGTATGTGGTGCCGGGGACAATGTTTCCGACCCTGGGCGGCTGCGCCGCCATGAATATCCACGGCAAGAACAACTGGAAAGTCGGCCCTATTGGCGATCATATTCAGGAGTTCGAGATTTTGCTGCCGACCGGCGACGTGCGGCGATGCAGCCGCGCGGAAAACGCCGACCTGTTTCACGCCGCCATCGGCGGCTTCGGCGTGCTTGGCTGTTTCCTCAGTATCACCCTGGAGCTGAAGCGCGTCTATTCCGGCCTGCTCCATGTCGAGCCGATTCCGGTGGACAATCTGACGGAGATGATGCGCGTGTTCGAGGAGCGGATGGAAGGCGCGGATTACCTGGTCGGCTGGATCGACTGCTTCGCCGGGGGCAGGGAGACCGGGCGGGGGCTGATCCACCAGGCGAACTATCTCGCCCCCGGCGAGGACCCGCATCCGGCGCAGACCCTGCGCGTCCAGAACCAGGAGCTGCCGGATACGCTTTTCGGCGTCTTTCCCAAGGGCCTGCTGTGGCGTTTCATGAAACCGTTCACCAACAACGTTGGCATGCGCGCCGTCAATGCGGCCAAGTATCATCTGAGCCGCCGCCATGGCGGCAGCGGTGGCGGCCACACGCAGTCACACGCGGGCTTCGCGTTCCTGCTGGACTACGTGCCGGACTGGAAGCGTGCCTACGAACCGGGCGGCCTGATCCAGTACCAGAGTTTCATTCCCGCCGCCCAGGCGCACGCCGTCTTTACCGAGCAAATCGCCCTGTGCCAGCGGCGCGGTCTGGTGCCCTATCTGGGCGTCTTCAAGCGCCACCGCCCCGACCCCTTCCTGATGACCCATTCCGTGGACGGCTACTCATTCGCCCTCGACTTCAAGGTGACACGCGCAAACCGCAAGCAGGTGTGGGGATTGGCGGCGGAGATGGATCGGCTGGTTATCGAGGCGGGAGGACGGTTCTACTTCGCTAAGGACAGCACGCTGCACCCCGCCCGCCTGGAGCGTTATCGGGATGAGGAGCGCGTCCGCAAGTTCCTCGCCCTGAAGCGAGCCTGCGACCCGGAGAACCTTCTTCAGACCGAGCTGTACCGCCGCCTTTTCACCGAAAAATAGAACGGCCCGGCGAGTCTTCCGCCGGGCCGCTCGCTTTATCTTTCGCCACTGCCGCCGCGTCTACTACTTCAGCGCCTCCGCGCCGCCGACGATCTCGGCGATCTCTTTGGTGATGTTGGCCTGGCGGGCGCGGTTCAGCACCAGCGTCAGGCTGCTGATCATCTTGCCCGCGTTATCCGTCGCCGAGGACATCGCCGTCATACGCGCCCCATGCTCCGACGCCACCGCCTCCAGAAGCGCCTGATAGATCAGCGTGTCCACATAGCGCGGCAGCAGGCGGCTCAGAATCGCCGCCGCGTTCGGCTCGAAGAGATACTCTTCCTCGCCCCCTTCCGTCGGCCCCGCTTCCACCTCGGCATTCTCCGTCACCACAGGCAGAAGCTGCACCACGGTCGGGCGCTGCGTCAGCGCGGAAAGAAAGCGGGTGTAGACCAGATACAGCACGTCCACCTCGCCGGACGCGAACATCTCGCGGGCCTGCCGCGCGATCTCCTGCGCCTCGCCGAAGGTGATACCGGTCATGTTGATCCCGTACTCACCGGCAATGGCATAGGAGCGACGGCGGAAAAAGGCGTGCCCCTTGCGCCCCACCACCAGCATACGGACATTGGCCGGGTCCAGCGGGCGCAGCGTCTCCATCGTCTTGCGGATGATGTTCGTGGCATACGCTCCGGCCAGACCCCGGTCCGCCGTCACCGTCAGCACGCCGATACGCACCGGGTCACGCACCTCCAGAAGGGGATGCTGGATGGAGCCGCCTGCGCGGCCCAGGGACGCCATCACATCGCGCATCTTCTGGGAATAGGGGCGTGCTGCCTGCACCCGGTCCTGCGCCCGCTTCAGGCGCGCGGCGGCGACCATCTTCATGGCCTTGGTAATCTGCTGGATGTTCTTCGCCACGCGGATGCGCGAGCGGATTTGACGCATGGAAGCCATAACGGAAAATCTGTCTCCTGCGAGGAAGTCGCGGATGTACACCACTGCCTTCGGGCGACGCCTCGGTGCTACCCCTATTGTACATCATCGCCCCGGCCCTTGTCACGTATGCCCTTCCGGCTTGGGGTATATGCCGGAGTAGTGGCGAAGGGACGCCGTTAAGAGGGCAAAGAACGAGAAATGGATATGGCACCCGCTTAAAATGTCAGACCAGCAAAATTAAGGAGAGGTTTCTATGGATCAGCCGATTGCGGCATATAAAGAGTTTATCGATTCGTTTGTAGAGATAAGACCTTCCGTTCATTCCAGATGGGTGAAAGAATCAGATTTTGGTGATCTTCACGAGAACGCTCACTTTAACCACCTCTTGGTAGAGTTGACACCGGAACAAAGGGAAGTCCTTGCGGAGTTGCTTCAACGGTCTCGGGACAGCGGTATCCATGACGCACTTGTGCAGTTAGACGGATACACTCTTATTTCTCCAGACGGCGTATCGCTGCCAAGGAAGCCGTTCGGATACTTTATGCATTATGATTGGGTGTTGCGACGCGAGGGCGAACAATGGGATGAAGAGGATGATTTTGAAGACGAAGACGCGGTTTAGCAGCAATTGGCTGCTGAGAGACGGTTTGAAAATTCTTAGCGGTCGGCCCGATGGCGGGATAGGCTGTGG
>JAUJOK010000078.1:1533-11695 GCA_030447685.1 Armatimonadaceae bacterium | reverse complement strand
CGCCGCGCGGTTCCCTTCCTGAAAACAGCGCAAATAAGCAACCAGAAGCCGCGCCAGGTTTTCCGGGGCCTGGCGGTGCATGATCTCGAAGCCGTGCGAGTTCTCCGCCGCGAAGGCGAGAGTGACGGGGCGGGCGCACAGGCCGTGGCTCGCCGCGCAGAGGCGTCCGATCCGCCGCGCGTCACCGCCCGCCAGTGAAGGGTCAGGCCCAGCCGGTGGCCGCATCGTCCAGCAAATCCAGGTCGCGCGGGTCGGTGGCGGCGTAGGAGTCCGTCACCCAGACCGTCGGGTGGGCGTCCAGGAAGAAAGCGTTTGGGGTGCGCGGGCCGATTTCGAGGGCGACGCAGACGGCGGGCCGGATACTGGCGAGCAGGTACAGCGCGCTCGCCGCCGACCTCCTCGGAAGCGGTCGCGGCGAAAAGGACGTTTCCAAAGGCGGGATCATCCTTTATTTCGGCGAGCGCGAGGA
Source organism: Armatimonadaceae bacterium (assembly GCA_030447685.1). Classification (GTDB taxonomy): domain Bacteria; phylum Armatimonadota; class Armatimonadia; order Armatimonadales; family Armatimonadaceae; genus JAUJOK01. The sequence goes on along the minus strand of JAUJOK010000078.1, from coordinate 11,226 downwards.
GCCAGGCTACCAGGTCGGCGCGGTCATCCAGGAAATACGAGGCCATCAACTCACCTGGCCAGGGGCCAGGAGCGCGCGGCGGCGAACGGGCGAGCACGATCCGGGTGCCGGGCCGCACGCCCGCCGCCCGAAGTTCCTCCGGCGAAGCGTCGGTGAGAACGGCGGCGCGCTCCCAGGCGGGTACGATTCCCTCGCGCGCCTGCTGCATGACACTCGCCGGGACGTGGTATGATGGAGCCGAACGACAGCACGCCGGGTTTCTTCACCGCGCAGCGGAAGTATCTCCACCGGCCCTTCGCCCCATTTCCAGGGGTGCGCTCCGCCCAGCGGGCTTATCCGCAGCGCCCCGTCGTCGATACCGGTCACCAGCAGGGCGATCTCGTCCATATGCGCCGCGTCACCACGATCTCGGGGCGCTCCGGCAGCGTGGAAGAAGAAGCGCCGACCAGAAGATTTCCTTGGCGTCGGTGCGGCAGGCCAGGCCGAGCGCCTCCGCATAACGAGTTAGATAATCGCGGACGGCGTTTTCCTGTCCCGGCGGTCCCGGCAAGGCAGTCAGATCGGCCAGCAGTGATAAGAGCTCCGTCATAAGGCAAAAAAGAAGGCCGTAACGCCCGAAAGAGCGCCGGCCTATGGATAGAAGCGACCGTATTGCACCTGGTTGTACCCTGGCTTCTTCCGCGCCTTCATTCCCGGCGGAATCCTTCGCCGTCGGAAGCAGCAGCAGAGTCGGCAATCGGCAAAGCGCGTCAGTCCGGTCATATGCAGGACACGGCGCAGGTGGGGGAGCGGGCCGCACGCTTAAAGGCACCTGCATCATGTTCGCGACACGCGCCACCGTGACCAGAGTCGCCAGCCCCTGCGTGTCTACAAAGGTCGCCGCCGAAAGGTCGAGGAGCAGTGATTTGGGCCGGGCACCGATGGTGGTGAAGGCGGCGTCTGAAAACGGGGCACGTTTTCCATGGTCAGATCGCCTCGATGCGGAGCGTTTCCGATGATGCAGAACACCCTGCGCCAGGCAGCTTTCCGCCACCGTACGGCCTGTGATTTCGCGCGAAAACGTCTCTGTGTAACGTAAAAACAATGTACCACAGCCCGCCCGAACCCCGACGCTTCCGGTAAAAAAACCGGGAATAAACAAAATGGCCGGGGGCGGAAGGATACGTAATGCCGGGGGTATAATCTTTCTTGAAAGTCATGCCATACGCCACCGTCGGCGGAGTGGCTTTGACCGATTTGGAGGGAATGCAATCATGTTGCCTATGCGGCGCGTGCTTCAAATGGCGGCCCCTGCCACCCTTCTTGGCATTTTCGGGGTGTGGTTGGTGGTCACGCCTCCGTCCGGCAGAAGCAATGGCACCGTCCGCAGCGGTGTTGAAAGCTCGCTGTTGAATGAAAGGCGCGGCGTCGCGCCAACGATGAATCCGGCAACCCGGCGCGCTCTGGAAACGGCAGTGAACCGGCAACTGGATGCCCTGGGGAAGGGAGATTATCAGGCCGCGCTTCGTTACGCGTATGGTCAGTTTCCGCGAGCGATTACCCCGGCGGTTCGGCGAATTGATCCGGTGAGCAGTTTCGCAATGCTCGCCGTGAAGAAGGCGACCTTCGCCCAGGCCCGGCACACGAGCGAGATGGCGGAGATGACGGTTATTCTGGAAGGAACGGACGGCGGCGGCAGCGACAGCAGCAGCAGCGGTACCCGCACCCAATATATCTACATTTTTCCCGCGAGGGCAGGAGTGGCGCATCACCGCGGTTGTGCCGCAATTTCCCGTCAAGCCGTCGCCGTCCGCCGGGGCGCGTCGCCGCCGGGCAGGAACGACAAGAGGTTCCACGGCGGAAATAACCATCAGCAAGAAAGACGCATGAAACAGCGCACCACGTTTTGGATAACGCTGGCGGCAGGCGCGGCAGGCGCGGTTTTGGCGGGCTGCCATAACCTGGAAGCCGCTGTGCAGAACCCGCCGGCGACCTGGACCTATAAGAACGACAGCCCCTTCGTACATGCAGGATACCTGGCCGCGCCGCGCCCGCCACGCATGAGGGCGGCGGTGCGTCCGCGCCCGCCGAGCACGGTGCCGCGCCCGCTGAGCACGTGCGCGCCCGCTGGGCATGGGCATGGGGCCGCGCCCGCTGAGCACGAACTACGCCCGTCGCCGCCGCAGGCACAGGGCGGGGAACGCACGCGGCCCGCAGGAAACGGAAAAGCTGGCGCAAGCGACGCGCCCTCCGGGGCGCAGATGTGTCCGGGGGCCGGGCCGCACCGACGAAACCGCGCATTAAGCACCCCGCGATGCTGCCGTAAGACATCGCGGTGGGAGCTTCCTCCCGCTCGCTTCCCACCGCTCGCAATAAATCCTGTTACCTGAACGAAGAAGCCGCGTCTAAACAGACGGATGGGGCTGCTGCGACTGCGCACGTGCGCCTGTTCCTCGCCGTCGAAGCATCGTTTGTTGGCGCAAACGATTTAAAAGCAAAAAGCCGCCCGAAACCGGGGCGAAGGATGTTGATTTGTTAGCATCTTCACTCCACCGCTGCTTGATGGTTCCGCTTGTTCTGACCGTGATTTCCAGCGCCGTTCGCGCCCAGGCCCCGTCTGCCGCGCCCGAAGAAGCCCCTGCGTCGCCTGCTGTTCCGGCGGCAAGCCGTGCCCGCAGCACGCGCCGCGCCGATACCACCGTGCGCGTCAAGGACGGCGAAATCGTCGCCATCGGCGGCCTGACATTGAACCAGGAGCAGACCACCAACAGCAAGATTCCTCTGTTAGGCGACCTCCCCACTATCGGCAGCCTTTTCCCGCTCCAAGAAGCGCAACGTCGTCCAGACCGAGTTGGTCGTCTGTCACCCCGCGCATCCTGCCCCTGTCGTCACCGGCGCAGCAGACCTGCCCACCGCCCCCAACGGTTCCGCCACCACCGCGCCCGAAGGCAGCCCTGCCCCACCACCACCGGTCGTACCGAAATAGGGGATAGGCACAGAAACGACAGGCAAAAATAAGGCCGGGGCAACAAAGCCCGGCCCTGCTGCAGGTGTATCTGCTGCCTTACCCGGCGGCGACGGGCAAGGGACGGAAGCCGCGTGTCTGAATGGAGACGCGGGCGGCCAGGCGCGAGGCGACTTTCGCGGAAGATGTCGGCCTGCGGTGAATCCGGCGCGCAAGAACCGGCTCGCCTTCATCGCTGCCTCGCGGGTGGAATATCGAGCGGAATCTCGCCCAGGAACGGGACACGCAGCGACCTCGGCGGCGTCCTGGCCGCCGCCGTGCCCGAAGATATGGTACGAGTGACCGGTGTCCGGGGCGATAAAGTGCTCATGTTCTCGACGATGCCTAAGATGGGCACGTCCAGCTTCTGGAACATACGCACGGATTTGACGGCGATGCTCGCGGCCACGTCCTGCGGCGTCATGACGATGACCGCGCCGGTCATCAAGGATAAGCTGCGCCAGGCCCATGGAAACGTCGCCGGTGCCGGGCGCAGGTCCACCAGAAGGTAATCCAGGTCGCCCCAAACCACATCGCCCAGGAACTGGTTCACCACCTGGTCAGCATCGGGCCGCGCCACACCACGGCCTCGCCGGGCGGACCAGAAAGCCCATGCTGACGCACGAAACGCCGTGACGGGAGGCGGGCACGATCTTGGTCACTTCGTCGCCGTTGGGCTGGCGCACCTGCACCTGCTTGAGTTCGGCGTCTTCCAGGCCCAGCAGGATCGGAACCGTCGGCCCGTACACGTCGGCGTCCATCAGGCCGACGCGCGCGCCGCTTTCGGCCAGGGCGACGGCCAGGTTCGCGGCGACGGTGGACCTGCCCTTGCCGACCCCGCCCTTGTGCTGACGCCGACATCAGCGATGCCGATGCCGCGTTCCCCGCGCACGTTCGCGCTCATCTCGATCTTGATACTGCCGACACCGGCAATCGCGCCGACCGCTTCGCGGCAGTCCGCCTCGATCTTGTCTTTGAGCGGGCAGGCGGGCGTGGTCAGCTCGACCGTGAAGGCGACGTTGTTATCGCAGATGGTGATGTTTTTTGATCATCCCCAGCGATACCAGGTCCCGGTGCAGGTCGGGTCGTGGACGGTGCGCAAAGCGTCGAGAACGAGGGCGTCGGTGAGGGGTGATTCGGGTCGGGGTCGTTGTGCTCATAATTTGTTCCGGCTTTATTGTATCTCCCCTGCCGCGGAATGTCCACGAGAGTGTGTTTGCCCTGGGCCGCATTGCCGGGTATATGCAGTTATCTTAACGGATGCTCCTCGAACCACAACGCCGTGTTACTGCCAACCATGCCCGACATCAAGACCGCCGCGAAAGAATCCGACTGGCCGCAGAGGCTTCAGGTACCGGCGCAGCCGCATAGCGCCTCGCGCGTGCGCGCCTTTGTCCGCAAAAAGGCCGATGCGGCAGGTTTTTCCGACGACGATATTGCCGAGATCGAGGTGGCCGTAGGCGAGGCGGTCACGAACGCGATTCTGTACGGGCAGCCCAGAGGCGGCGGCGGGAGCACTAGTGGCAGCAGCGAAACGGAAGAGGATGCGATTCGCGTCGAAGTCGGGCTGGAAGCGGCGTGTTTTTATATCGAGGTGCGGGACCCCGGACCGGGCTTCGATCCCGACACCGTTGCGGAAGCCGGTCCCGAAAACGGTGATGCCCTGGGCGGGCGCGGCCTGTACCTGATGCGCGCGCTGATGCACCATGTCGCTATGAGCCGCGATGAGCAGGGAATGCGCGTGCGCATGGAACGAACCGTTCCCGGCGCTTCTTAGCAGCCCTCGATGGTGCCCTTGTTCGCAAGGGGACGAGGCGGCGGTTGCGGCGCGGGGCGGCGCGGTGAGGGCCATCCGGATTCGGGTAGGAATGAAGAAGCAGCGCCGCGAATTCATGAGAACACCCTTGAACACACCAACACGACTCCGCTCTTGCGTCCTTTTACTTGTCTTCCTGTCCCTTCTGTTGACATTCGGCTGCACCCGATCCGGCGACCGAAACCGGGAGGGAACCGATACCGGCGGCAAAACCGTGGTGGACTTCTGGAACGGCTTTACCGGCCCCGACGGCAAAATGATGGAGCGGCTGGTGCGCCGGTTCCAGAAGGAAAACCCCGATGTTTCCGTGCGGATGCAGATCATTCCCTGGGGCACCTATTACGACAAGCTGACGCTTTCGCTGGCCTACGGCGGCGCGCCGGAGGTGTTTGTAGTCCACGCGGGCCGTCTGGCCGAATTCGCCGCCTTCGATGTGCTGCGCCCGCTGGACGATCTGTACGCCGCCGCGCAGCCGCCGGTGCGCGCTGAGCAGTTCGCCGCCGTGCCCTGGCAGGCCTCTTTTTACAAGGAACGTCCGATGGGCCTTCCCCTGGATGTCCACCCGATGGGGCTGTACTACAACACCCGGCTTTTCGAGAAAGCCGGTATCGTGGATGCCGCCGGAAAGGCGAAGCCGCCTGCCGACTGGGATGAGTTTGTGCAGGCGGCCCGGAAGCTGACCAAAGATACGAACGAAGACGGGCGCACGGATCAGTGGGGCTTTGTCTTTACCTGGCAGCGCACCAACTTTATCACCTTTGCGGCGCAGTTCGGCGGCGGTATCCTTTCGCCGGATGGCAAATCCTGCGCGATGGATTCGCCGCAGACGCGCGAGGCGCTGCGCCGGATGCACGACCTGATCTATAAATACAAGGTCGCGCCCAAGCCCGAAGGCGTGGATGCCTGGCTGGCGTTCCGGCAGGGTAAGGCGGCGATGGCTCTGGAAGGGCTGTATATGGTGACCTCGCTGGAGGAGCAGAAGAGCCTGTCGTTCGCCGGTGCGCCGGTTCCCCAGTTCGGGCCGGAACGCGGTGTCTGGGGCGGCTCGCACCTGCTATGCCAGCCGCGCGAGATCGCGCCGGGCCGTGCCCAGGCCGCCTGGCGCTTGATGCGCTTCCTGTCGCAAAACAGCCTGAGCTGGGCCGAAGGCGGGCAGGTTCCCGCGCGCGTGGCCCTGCGTCAGTCGCCTAAATTCGCCGCGCTTCCAGTGCAGGCGCAGTTCGCGCGGCAGCTTTCCCATGTGCGGTACGACCCGCTGACCCCGAAGATCAACGCGCTGTTTCCCTTTGTGGACCCGGCGGTCGAGGCGGTGCTGCTGGATTTGCAGACGCCGGAAGAGGCGACAAGCGACGCCTGCCGCCGTATCGAGCAGGTATTGAAACGGCCATGAGCGTTCTTCCGCATCGCCGCAGCGCCACGCGAAGCCTCCGCGACGACGGCTGGGCGGGCGTCCTGTTCGCCCTGCCGCATTTCGCGCTGTTCACGGTGTTCGTGCTCGCGCCCGTGGTTTACGGCTTTTATATCTCGCTGCACCGGTGGCATATCCTGGCGAAGACCCATCCCCTGATTGGCCTGGGCAACTACGGCGCGGCGCTGAGCGACGATGTTTTCCGCATCGCGCTGTGGAACACGGTCTACTTCGTGGTTCTGGTGGTTCCGGTGGGGAACCTGGTATCGCTGCTGCTGGCGCTGGGACTGGCGGGCGTGCGCCGCTTCCAGACGTTTTACAAGATTTCCTACTATCTGCCGGTGGTCATCTCTATCGCCGTGGTCGCGGTGCTGTGGCGCTGGCTGTACAACACCCAGATCGGTCTGCTGAACCTGTATCTGGAAGCTGTGGTCGGCGGCCTGCGAAGCATCGGCCTGCCGCTGCCCGCGTTCGAGCCGCTTCCCTGGCTGTCCAATCCGTCGTGGGTGATGCCCTCGATTGCTTTGCTGAGTATCTGGTGGGGCGCGGGCGGCAACATGGTTCTTTATTTAGCCGGTATCAACAATATCCCCGAAGACTACCACGAGGCGGCGGTTATCGACGGCGCGAATAGCTGGCAGCGCTTCTGGGCGGTCACCTGGCCGCTGCTCCGGCCCACGACCCTGTTCTGCCTGGTCTTTTCCGTGCTGGGCGCGTTCCAGATATTCGGGCAGACCTACGTCCTGTTCGCGCCCGGCTCCGGCCCCGCCCGCTCCGGCCTGACGCTCGCGCTGTATATGTACCAGCAGGGCTTCAGCCAGTACGAGATCGGCTACGGCGCGGCGATTGCCTATCTGCTGTTCGCGCTCGTCCTCATCCTGACCGTCATTCAGTTCCGCCTGCTGTCGAACCGCGACGACGAACCGTCCCAAGCCAACCGGAGAACCGCCTGATGCGTGCCTTTCTGCGCCGCGCGCAGCCCCACCTGCACCTGCCGATGCTGCTGCTCGCCTTTCTGTTTCTCGCGCCGCTTCTGTGGATGCTGTCCACCGCTTTCAAGTCGCCGGAGGACATCATCACGGGCCTGGGGGCGATGCGCTGGCTGCCGCGCCCCGTCACGACGGAAAACTTCCGAAGCGTGCTGGACAAGGCCGAGGAGTTCCCGATCTGGCGCTGGACAGGCAACAGCGTCTTTATCTCGCTGGCGGTCACGGCGCTGGTGCTGACCGTGGACTCGCTGGCGGCGTTCGCCTATTCGCGCCTGCGCTGGCCGGGCCGCGACCGTATCTTTTCGCTGCTGGTCGCTACCATGCTCGTGCCGGGGCAGGTGCTGCTGATACCCTCGTACCTGCTTATCCGCCATCTGGGCCTGTTCGACACCTACGGCGCGCTGATTATCCCGGCGGGGGCGGGCGCGTTCGGCGTCTTCTTATTACGGCAGTTCTTTATGACGATTCCCGTGGAACTGGAAGAAGCCGCGCGCATCGACGGCTGCGGCCCGCTGGGCATCCTGCGTCACGTCATCCTGCCGCTGGCGCGGCCCGCCCTTGCCACTCTGGGCATCTTCACCTTCATGGGCACCTGGAACGCCTTCGAGGGGCCTTTGATCTTCACCGACAGCCTCACCATGCGGACGCTGCCCATCGGCATCACCATCTTCCAGGGGCGTTACAACACCGAATACGGCCCGATGATGGCTGCCGCCGCGCTGGCCGCCATCCCCGTCACCATCGCCTTTCTTATCTTCCAGCGCCACATCATCAAAGGCATCTCCCTTACCGGCCTCGCCGGAAGATAGGGCTACGTTTCGTAGACGCGGCCCTTCCAGGAGTGGCCTTTGCCGGAGTAGGCGAGATAGGCGGAGTTCGCGCCGATGGCGAGGGTGATAAGCCAGCCCAGCGGGTGTGTCGGCGCAGCCCAGAGCGCCTGCCGGAAGCGGAGCGAGAGCGCGATTCTAAGGCTGAGGGCGGCGGCGACGTGCGCCAGAGGCAGCCAAAAGAGGGCGGGGGAGCGGTCGCCGGTGGCAAGGGCCACCAAAACGAAGACGAAGGGAAGCACCTGGGTCGTCAGCAGAAACAGGCTCCAGACGACGAGCACCGGCAGGCTTTTGCCCATTGCGGGGAAAAGGTTCTTGGAGAAGCCGTCCCAGATACCGCGCAGAGACTCGTACATCCGCACCGCGTAGATGCGCGAGCCGTCGCCATACACCAATCGTCGCCCCTGCCGCTTCACATGCTGCGCGAACTTGATGTCCTCGGCCATTTCGCCTTTGACCGCTTCGTGTCCCCCCAGCGCCGCATACGTATCCGCATCGATCAGCAGAAATGCGCCGTTGGCGGCGGCGAAGGCCGGGTTCTTGCTGGCGTAGACATTGCGGACGGGAAGCGTGGTGAAAATAAGGAAGTATTGCAGCGGCACGACCACATGCTCCCAGAACGAGCGGCATGCCAGATAGGGCAGGAGCGATAAGCAGTCCGCGCGCACGCGCTCCCGGTGGCGCACGGCGGCGGCAAGCGCGCCATTATAAAAATTACAGTCGGCGTCGGTGAGCAGAAGCAGGTCACCGGTGGCCGCTTCGGCAAGCTGACGCAGGGCGTTGGGCTTGCCTTTCCATCCGGGCAGAAGCGGCCCGCCGGACAGCGCCCGGACACGGGTGTCGGCGGCGGCTAAACGCGCCGCCACTCGGCCTGTGGCGTCCTCGGAATGGTCGTCCAGAAGCAGCACTTCCAGCGCGCCGGGATAGTCTTGCGCGAGCAGCGAACGGACACAGGCATCCAGTGTCGTCTCTTCGTTGCGCGCGGGGATAAGCACGGACAGGCGGGGCCAGCTACCGGCGCGCTGCAAGTCTTCTTCTGCGACGGGACGCGGCGCGCGGAACGTGAACCAATCGGCGAGCGCGTTGACAAGCGAGAAGACAACGAAGACGGAAACGGCTATCTGGTACACTATCAGCGGCGTGGCTGCGGCATGGGCGGCTCGCAAAAGTTCATCGAGGGGCGGCGGGAGCGGCATATCGGTTCATTGTACCTCCGGCGCTCGCTCCCGACTCAAGGAAGAGGCCTTCGTCTGCGTATCTTGTTTGGGCCGGAGCAGGACGCTCTGCATGTGGACCCGGCGATACCGGGTGTGTACGAGTGGTGGTATTTCGACGCGCTGTCCGACGATGGTCGTTTCGCGCTGGTCGTCATCTTCCTGCTCGGCTCGCCGATGTCGCCCTACTACCGGGCCATCGCGCGCGGCAAAGACGCCGATGCGCGCGATTGGTGCGGCGTCTATGTGTCGCTCCATGAGTGGGCGGCTTCCATACAGCCCCCTCCCCCCAGCCCCCTCCCCCACGCTGTGGGCGACCGTCGCCTGCGGGGAGAGGGGGAGAAAGAGGGGAAGGGGATGCCGGGGAGGTGGAGACTGCGCCTCTGCCGGTGGGGGGGACGACGCAGGAGGAGCGGGACGCGGCAAGGTCCTCCGGGTCTCCGGCCTCCGGGGTAC
>JAUJOK010000078.1:0-1433 GCA_030447685.1 Armatimonadaceae bacterium | reverse complement strand
GGGTACCGGACAAGGGGGTGGGGCAATGAACAGCAGTGGCGGCGTGTTCCCTTTAACGGGGACGTGGGCGATTGACGAAAATACGGCGCGGCGGGCGCTTCAGGTGCTGGGGAAGATCGACCTGGCGGCGCACGGGCAGAATGCGGCGGCGGTGACGGTCGCGGAGAATCGCGTGGAGTACACGGTGACGGAGGCGGGAACGGCGATTATCGCGCTGGAAGGGCCGCTGACCAAACGACCGCACAGCTTGCAGGAGGTGTTCGGCGGGACTTCGACCGTGCTGGCGGCCCGCGCTATCCGGCAGGCGACACAGGACCCCAACGTGCGCTCAATTCTGCTTGTCATCGACAGTCCCGGCGGGACCACGGCGGGCACGGCGGACCTGGCGGGCGAGGTGCGCCGCGCGGCGCAGCGCAAGCCGACCTGGGCGTACGCGTCCGATGACTGCTGCTCGGCGGCGTACTGGGTGGCTTCGCAGGCGTCGCAGATATGGGCGAACGAAACGGCGCTGGTCGGCTCTATCGGGACGCTGCTGATTGTGGAGGATACGAGCCGCCGCGCCGAGGGGCAGGGGGTGACGGTGCATGTGATCGGAACGGGGCCGTACAAGGGCGCGGGCGCGGAGGGCGCGCCGATCACGCCGGAGCAGCTTGCCGAGATGCGTCGGCTGGTGGAGGGGGTGAACGAGCGGTTTCTTGTCGCGGTGGCGCGCGGACGGGGCCTGCCGATGGGAACCGTACGGGCGCTGGCCGACGGACGTATCCATGTCGGGCGGGCCGCGCAGGCCGTGGGATTGATCGACGGTGTCGAATCGTTCGAGCACGTTTTGAGGCGATTACAGGAAGAAGAGGAGCGAAGAAATCCGATGAGTCTTTGGGAACAACTGCGATCCGCGCTGGGAGCGGCGGAGCAGGCATCCAACCAAGAAGTGACCCCGCTGAGCCTGACGGCAGCGGGGTCTTCTTTTGGCCCCACCGGGGCAGCAGGCGCGCTTCTGGAAGCCGCGCTGGCGGCGGGGCTGGATACGCCGGAAAAGCTGGCGGCGCTGGCGGGCCGGGCCGCGCTCGGCGACCGGTATCTGAGCGATCTGGCCGCTTCGGCGCAAAGCGAGGCGATCCGCGCGCTGGGGGCGGAAGCGGGCGCGAAGACGTTCGCGGGCATCAAAAACAGCTCGGCGGACGTGCTGGAAGCGCTGCGCGATACGTGGCGCGCGACGGCGGACGCGAAGTTCGGAATCGGGGCGGAAGGCGTCACGGGAGCGAAGCGGCGCACCGTTTCGCCGGAGCCGGGCGCAAGCGTTCCCGCCGCAGCGGAGGAGGACGAACTGAAGGATTTGCGGGCGATGACCCGGCGGGTGGCCGCGAAGGGAGGAACGAAGCGATGAGCACGTATGGCACGCGGACGACGGATGTTATCGGGCGGGCGGTGCGGGT
>JAUJOK010000012.1:57371-117805 GCA_030447685.1 Armatimonadaceae bacterium | reverse complement strand
TGGAGCCAGGTGCGCGCCGGTTTCCCGAACCAGCCGATCAAGCTCTATGGGGCAGGCACCGATTCCGGCACCTTCGATTACTTTACCGACGCTATAGTCGGCGAGGAGGGGGCGAGCCGCTCCGATTATACCGCCAGCGAAGACGATAACACCCTGGTGACCGGCGTCTCGGGCGACCCCGGCGCGCTGGGTTACTTCGGCTACGCCTATTACGAGCAGAACAAGCAAAATCTCAAAGTCATGGGTATCGACGCCGGTAAGGGGGCGGTCGTACCGTCGCCGGAGACCATCAACACCGGTACCTATCAGCCGCTGTCGCGTCCGCTCTTTTTGTACGTGAGCAAGTCGGCCATGAGCCGCCCCGAAGTGCAGGCGTATGTGAAGTTCCTTCTTTCCCAGGGGCGTGCGCTGGTAACCGATGTCGGCTATGTACCGCTTCCCGACCGCGCCTACGAATTGGCGCAGCAGCGTGCGGATAAAGGCACCACCGGCTCCGTGTTCAGCGGTGGTTCCCAGATCGGCGTCAAGATCGAAGACCTTCTCAGCAAGGAAACCGGCGGCTAAGTATGCTTCCGCGCCAAAAGGAAACCGAACCCAGCGCCCCGCCCGCGTCCGTCGCGCAAGGCGTCCTCCCCTTTTCCGTTCGTGTTAACGGCACGCGGAGAAGCGCCGTCAGCGGGGCGATGGGGCGGGGCCGCGAAGCGTTGGCACGCTGGGTGTGCTTCGTGTGCGCGTTCCTGTCCGTTGCGACCACCGCGGGCATCATCTTCGTTTTGAGCGAGGAGACCATCGGCTTCTTCCAGCAGGTTTCGCCCATAGCGTTCTTTACGGGAACCGAGTGGGCGCCGCTGTTCGCGCCCGCCCGGTTCGGGGTTTTGCCGCTTCTGTGCGGTACGTTCCTGGTCGCGGTCGGAGCCGGTCTGTTCGCGCTGCCGGTCGGGCTGCTATCGGCCATCTACCTGAGCGAGTACGCCAGCCCGCGCGTGCGCGGCATCGTCAAGCCGATGCTGGAGATATTGGCCGGCATACCGACCGTCGTTTACGGTTACTTCGGCGTCTTTTTCGTCACGCCGCTGCTGCGCCGTTTCTTCCCGAATATCGATGTGTTCAACGCCGCTTCCGGCGCTATCGTGGTCGGCATTATGATTCTGCCGCTGGTGTCCTCCTTGTGCGAAGATGCGCTTTCGGCGGTGCCCCGCGCGCTGCGCGAGGGCGGGTACGGTTTGGGTTCCACGAAGATGGAGGTCTCGACCAAGATCGTCGTGCCTGCCGCGCTGTCGGGCATCATGGCCTCCTTTATCCTGGCGCTGTCGCGCGCTATCGGCGAAACGATGGCGGTGACGCTCGCCGCCGGGGCCACCCCCAAATTGACCCTGAATCCGGCGGAAAGCATTCAGACCATGACCGCCTATATCGTCCAGGTCAGCCTCGGCGATACGCCCGTCGGCAGCCTGGGTTACCAGACCATATTTGCCGTCGGCATGACTCTGTTCGTCATCACGCTGGCGATGAATATCCTGGCCGCCCGCCTCGTGAAGCGTTTCCGGAACGTTTACCAGTAAGTGTTATGAGTACGAAAACCCCGACGAGACCCCCGCAAAGTAACCTGGCACGGCGCAAGCGAGCGGAGCGCGTTTTTTATGCGCTGTGCCTGGCGGCCACGTTCACCGCCGTACTGCTGCTCGTTCTTCTGCTGTACGGCGTTATTCGCGACGGCATCGGCAGACTGAACTGGGAGTTTTTGCAGTCGTTTCCGTCCCGGTTCGCCCATCGCGCCGGAATCAAGGCCGCGCTCTACGGTACGCTCTGGGTGATTTCTCTGACCGGCTTGATCGCCGTTCCGATAGGCGTGGCGGCAGCCATCTACCTCGAAGAATACGCGCAGAAAAACCGCCTGAACGCCTTTATCCAGATGAACATCGCCAATCTGGCAGGCGTGCCCTCGGTGGTGTACGCACTGCTGGGTCTGGCTCTGTTCGTGCGCTTCTTTGGGTTCGGGCGCAGCGTCATCGCGGGCGCTCTGACCATGAGCCTGCTGATTCTGCCGACCGTCATTATCGCCACACAGGAGGCGCTCCGCGCCGTTCCCAGTTCTTTGCGCGAAGCCTCGTTCGGTTTGGGGGCGACACGCTGGCAGACAATCCGGCTTCAGGTATTGCCGGCGGCCTTCGGGGGCATCATGACCGGCATTATTCTTTCATTGTCACGCGCCATCGGCGAAACCGCGCCGCTGATCACTATCGGCGCACTGACCTTTGTCACCTTTGTGCCGCGCGGCCCGATGGACAGCTTTACTGCGCTGCCGATACAGATATTCAACTGGGCATCACGACCCCAGCAGGCGTTCCACGAGGTGGCGGCGGCGGCAATTCTGGTGCTGCTGGCCGTGCTGCTGGTTATGAACAGCATCGCCATCTTCCTGCGCCAGCGGCAGCGCCGCCGCCTGTCCTGATGTTTACGGCAGAATATTTCAAAAAATGCCAACAACATGATAAAATTAGAGAATATGGAGTTTAACGGACAACAGCAGGCGCAGACAAAGACAATGGCTGCTGCCGCCGTCCCCACACCCGATGTTGCTGTCCGTTCCCAGAAGCGCGAGGAGACGGTGCGCGCGGAGGCGAAGGACGTCAACTTCTTTTACGGGGACTTTCAGGCGTTAAAAAACATCAATATTCACGTCTTCGACCGGCGTATCACCGCGCTGATCGGGCCGTCGGGATGCGGCAAATCCACCTTCCTGCGCACTCTGAACCGCATGAATGACCTGATCGAGGGAGCGCGTGTCGAGGGAAGTATCACGATAGACGGACAGGATGTGAACGCACCCGGCGTAGATGCGGCAGACCTGCGCAAGCGCGTCGGCATGGTGTTTCAGCGTCCGAACCCGTTCCCGATGAGCATTTTTGACAATATCGCCTACGGCCCGCGCATCCACGGCGAGAAAAATAAAAAGGCGCTGGGCGAGATTGTGGAACGCTCCTTGCGGCAGGCGGCGTTGTGGGATGAGGTCAAGGACGTTCAAAAACGCTCGGCGCTTGCGCTGTCCGGCGGGCAGCAGCAGCGGTTGTGCATTGCCCGCGTTCTGGCCGTGGAGCCGGAAGTGGTGCTGATGGACGAGCCTGCCTCCGCGCTCGACCCTAACTCTACCTATCGTATCGAAGAGCTGATGACGGAGCTGAAGAACGACTATACGATTGTTCTCGTCACCCATAATATGCAGCAGGCCGCGCGTGTTTCCGACTATACCGGGTTCTTTTTGCGCGGCGAGATGAAGGAGTTTGGGGCGACGGACAAAATATTCACGACGCCGGAGCAGAAGGAAACTGAGGACTATATTCGGGGGCGCTTCGGTTGATCTCTTCCCCAGCGTGGGGGAACAAGGAACACATATGGCATTGACACGGGTACATTTCGATGAAGAACTCACGGACCTGCGGAGCAAAATCCTGCTTATGGGAACCGCTACCGAGGAGATGGTGCGCGACGCTGTTGCCGCGCTTGTCAGCCAGAACCGAAAACAGGCGGAATCGATCATCACCCGTGACGATGCGGTGGATGCGATGCAGCTTGACATCGAGACGCAGTGTCTGCGTCTGCTGGCCTGCCAGCAGCCGATGGCGTCGGACCTGCGAATGATCGGAGCCGCGCTCAATATCATCACCGACATCGAGCGGATCGGTGACCATGCCGTTGACATCTCCAAAGTGGCGCAGCGAATCGGCGAGGAGATGTTTTACAAGCCGCTGGTGGACATTCCGCGTCTGGGCGAGCTGGCGCAGGCCATGCTCCATGATGCTCTGGAGGCGTTCGTGCATCGCGATCTGGCGCGGGTGGATAAGGTCATCACCGACGACGACGCCGTGGACGATCTGTATTCGGAGATGCGGCGCGACCTGCGCCGCATGATGCAGGAAGACCCCGGCTGCGTGGTTCAGGCGTCGCACCTGCTGTTCGTGGCGCACTACCTGGAGCGCATCTGCGATCACTGCACTAATATTGTGGAGCGCGTGGCATACGCCGAAACGGGACGCCATAAAAAGGCCTTGCATACGCCCGGTGGCGAGAGTGGCCCGAATCTGCGGGCCGCGTGAAGGGTGCAGGAAATATCTGGGACAAACACAACCGGTGGTAGTGGTCAGGGAGGGTTAACTACAACATATCGCGTCTAAAAGTGTTAACAATTCCGTTTTGTTGTGGTAAAGTAAGGCGGGCCGAATAACGGCCCGCCTTTTTATCGGTTTATGAATGAAGACGACGACAGTCTGGCGGTGCGTTTAACGGCGATACGGGAGCGAATCGCGGCGGCGGCCAGACCCTCGGGACGTTCTGCCGATGCGGTGCAGCTTCTGGCAGTGACGAAAACGGTAGAAGCGGCGCGGATTACCGAAGCGATTCAGGCGGGTGTGACGGATTTCGGCGAGAACTATGTGCAGGAGGCACGCGCAAAAATACCGCTGGTACAGCTTCTGGAATCTGTACAGCCTCGTTGGCACTTAATAGGCCATTTGCAATCAAATAAAGCTAAGTACAGCGTTGAACTATTTTCTTTGATTCATAGCGTAGATAATTATCAACTCGCGCAGGAATTGGGAAAACAGGCGGTGAAAAGAGCAGCAACGCAGGCTGTGCTGATCGAGGTGAACCTTTCAGGCAGTGAAAAACGGGCGGGCGTTCCTTCTTCCGGGGCGCTGGCGCTCGCGGAGCAGGTAGCGGCAGTGCCGGGGCTTGCGCTTCAGGGGTTTATGGGAATGGCCCCATGGGGTGAGTGCGCGGAAGAGGCGCGCCGCTTTTTCGCGGGACTGCGCGGGTTGTGGGAAAGACTGCCGGACCAAAACCGGCACATACTGTCAATGGGCATGTCGGGAGATTTCGAAGTGGCCGTGGAAGAAGGCGCGACAATGGTCCGCATCGGGACGGCGCTTTTCGGACGGCGAGGAGGATGAACAGAATGCATCGAGAAGTACACGCGGAGCAGGAAGAGCCGGAGGGCGGTCTTTGGAACCGCATTAAGAATCGCTTTGTGCCGGAAGACGAGGAGTACGAGGAACGGGAGGCCACGCCGGTGAAGGCAGGGATGCCGCGTCAGACATTCCGTATCGCATCCGCGCGGGAAAGTTCGATCACCGTTATTCCGGTGGCGAACTTCGCCGACATTCAGCGGGCCGCCGACCGCCTCAAGTCCGGCGAGGCGCAGGTCATCAATCTGGAAAAAGCGCCCCCCGAAGTATCCGAGCGCCTGATCGACTTCCTGAACGGTGTCACCTACGCGCTCGACGGCTATGTGGAAAAGGTGGCGGAAGGGGCGTACCTGTTCACCCCGGCCCATATCTCCATCCATGCCGAGGGCGCGGAGCCGCCGCAGCCCCGCCCGTTCTTCGACCGTTAACGGGGTTCTGACACCGTAATAGCCGGATTCGGAGGCCTTAAATATGGCTGCTCCTGGTGTTCGCTACAATGACGGTAGCGGCAGCCCGCCGCGTCTGCGTGTCCAGCACTCGCTCTGGTCCCTCGGCAAGCTGCCCATGAACGCTGAGGTGGAATGGACGCTGGACGAGAAGTTCGCGCGGGTTCACGCGGCGGGTTTCGAGGCGGTGGAGTGCTGGCTGACGGACGAGAACGAGCAGGCCGTCACGGATGCCCTGAAGCGTCACGGTCTGCGCCTTGTGCTCGGTCATCGGCCTTTTGCGTTTGACGATATTCGTAAAACGGTAGAGCGGGCCGCCCGTCTTGGCGCGGACTTCGTCTTTGCTCAGCCCGCCGATGCCTTCACGCCGCTGGAGGCGGTCGTCACGCTTATTGAAGACGGGCGGAAGCTAAGTGCGGAGCGGGGGCTTCCCTTCTTCGTCGAAACGCACCGCAACAACTTCACCGAGAACCTTCCGCAGACGCTCCAGCTTATCGAGCGGATTCCCGACATCCGCTTCACCGCCGACCTTTCGCACTTCGTCGTTGTCGGGGAGTTCTACGGCTGGAAAGAGGAGCGCGCCGTAGATCGCCTGGCCCCGGTCCTGGAGCGCACCGCGCATCTGCACGGGCGCATCTCCAACGGCGAGGCCGTGCAGGTGGATGTCGGCGACGGCTCCGGCCCGACAGCGCAGTTTTTTGTAGATTTATGGGCGACCGCGATGCGCTACGCCATCACCCTTCCCGATGGCCGTGAGTTCAGTGACCGCTGGGAGCAAAGCCTGGTAATGAAGCGACTCGCCGAGCAGGCCTGGGAAAAGGCGCAGGACTGACCATCCGCCGGGGGCATTCGATGGAGACGTTAGCGCAGCAAAAGCTGGCCGTTCTGGGTGCGGGAAAGATGGGCGGCGCGCTGGTGCGCGGCTGGATCGCCGCGGGTGTACTCCCGGCACGCAGCATCTGTCTGTTCGATACCCACCACGCCGCTGCGGAAACCCTTGCGGTGGAAACCGGAGCCACGGCAGCCGGAACTGCCGCCGAAGCCGCCGAAAACGCCGACCTTCTGCTGGTCAGTGTCAAGCCCCATGTCGTTCTGGAAAGCCTTGCTGCCGTCAAGTCCGTCCTTCCATCCTCTTGCCTCGTCCTTTCCGTTGCCGCCGGTATCGTTCTGACAACGCTGGAGGAGGCGGTTTCTCCCGGCACCCCGGTCATCCGCACTATGCCCAACACCCCGGCGCTGGTCGGCGCGGGGGCGACCGCCTTTTGCCGGGGAACGCATGCCGACGACACCCACGCTGCCACAGCCCGGACGCTGTTCGAGGCGGTAGGGCGCGCCGTTGAGGTGGAGGAGCGTTTGATGGATTCCGTCACCGGTCTTTCCGGCTCCGGCCCCGCCTATATCTATCTGATTATCGAGGCGCTGGCGGACGGGGGTGTCCGGGCGGGGCTGCCGCGCGATGTGGCGCGAACTCTGGCGGCGCAGACGGCGCTGGGAGCGGCGGCGATGGTGCTGGAAACGGGCGAGCATACGGCGGTGCTGAAGGACGCCGTGACCACGCCGGGCGGAACCACCATTGCCGGGCTGGCGGTGCTGGAAGAGGCCGGGCTGCGCGGCACGCTGATAAACGCCGTGCGCGCCGCCGCCGAGCGCGCGCGGGATATGGGCAAATGAATCCGGTGCCTCGTTACGGCGGGGTTTTCTTTCTCTTCTGCCTTCTTCTCTGTCTCTGCGGCTGCTCCGAGCGCTTTGCGGGGCGTGACGGGGACGCCGCCTCTTCCGGGAGCGGGGCAAGAAGGGGCGGCCTTGGAGCGGCGGCGGCGAAGCCCACGCTGCGGGTGAATCTGGCGGGCCTGCCGGGAATCGATGAGGCGCAGGCAGCGGCGCTGGCGCGAGCCTGGGAAACGGCATCCGGCGTTCGCACCGAGATAGCGTCGAGGGGAACCGGCGCGGCGGATGTGATTATCGTCTCCTCCACGACGCTGGGGGACGCCGTAGACGCGAAACAGATAGCCGCGCTTTCCGGTGATTCGCCCGATGCCCGAATCCCTGCGGCGGCCCGCAGGGCGCTG
This sequence comes from Armatimonadaceae bacterium, assembly GCA_030447685.1. GTDB lineage: Bacteria > Armatimonadota > Armatimonadia > Armatimonadales > Armatimonadaceae > JAUJOK01. The sequence goes on along the minus strand of JAUJOK010000012.1, from coordinate 110,329 downwards.
ACGCTCGGCGGCGAAACCTACGCGCTTCCGCTTACTGCGCGCCTGCGCGTGCTCGCCTACGACCCGGAGCGGCTGCGGCGCGCGGGACTGGATGATCGGCCCGCCCCGACCCTGGAAGGTCTGCGCGCGCAGTGGCAGGAAGCCGTGCGTCCCACAGCAGCCCCGCCCATCAATTCCTCCCTCCCTGCCGCCGGGAAATCAGCAGCTCCCCTCCGGGAGTCATCGCTGATGCCGATCTCGCCGCCGATGTGGCTCTATTCGCTGCCGCGTTCGGGGGTGAGCTGGTTTCGGAGGACGGCTCCCCCTTGCCCTCGCCTCCCGTCCCGTGGTGCAGGGAGTGGAATACCTGAAGACGCTGCACGACCGAAATCTGCTTTCCCCGTCCGGCCAAGTCTTCGCGCTTACCTTCGTGGACGGCACCGTGAGTGACCCGGCAAACGTTGCGCCCCTGCCCGTGGCTCTCACGATGTATGATGCCGCCGCGCGTCCTTTTGTCGTCACCGGCGAAGTGTACGGTGTGGCAGTCACCGCGTCCGCCTCGAATACGATGGTTGCGGAACGTTTCGCCCGGTTCGTCACCGATCCCGTGGTGGCGCGCGGATGGCTGGGCGGACGCAGTCTCGGTTCTACGTCCGCCGAAAACTCTCGTCTGGCACGCCTCGCCGCCCGCATCACCGTTCCCGGCGGGCCGCTCGCGCGCGTCAAACATCGGGAAATTTTGGAGCGTTATGTACGTTCCGCCCTGGAAGGAACGCTTCCGGTCGGGGATGCGCTCGCCCGTGCCGCTGCCGAAATCGAAGGGGGAGCCGCATCTGCCGCCGCCGCGCCGAGTGCTTCCTCCACGCAAGACCCGGTTACGGGCCGGGGAGAACGGGAACGACCGCCGCGCCCATCCCCTGAATGAACTGCACCATGCCATGTACCGCCGGGCCGGTGACGGCAAAGGTGGCGGCGACTTTGCTGCCGGGAGCTATCTGACGAAAAACGGTGACATCGCCTGGTTCCGTGGTGGCTGCGAAGCCTTCTTCGCTTATGCCCAGCGACAGCAGGGGCACGGTACGCGACCCGGCGTTCGTCACCGAGATGCGAAGCGAGCGCGCGCCCCCCGCGCCAACGACTTCGGTCTGGTCCGGCACCAGATTGCAGGCCGCGCAGCTTATCTCGGAAAGCGCCGTCATCAGGCTGTCGAAGGCTTCGTCGCCGGAGACAAGCGTTCCCCCCCGCTCGTTCTTCCACTGCGCCTGTGCCTGCGCCGCCGATAACAGGGCGCGATGCACTTTTTTTGTAATGCCCGCCCGGTTCCCTTTGGCGACGAGCGGGGGTAGGCCGTCCAGTGACTGTTCGACCGGTGCGAGCGCCCGCGCGACACGCCCACTCATTGCGCTTCCCGACGCCCTGCCCGCTTCCAGGGCTTCGCCGAGCGCGGCCCGCGCCGTTACGAGAGTTTCCGTCACGCGGACGAAGAGAGTCTGGCCGGAGCGGACGGAAACGGTTTTCACGGCGGGACCGGCAGCAGGCAGGAGCGCGCTTTCCATGCGCCACGTCCGAACGGCAAGTGGCGGCAGCGCCGCCGACGGCGAAAGCAGGGCGGCGTCCATGCGCCACAATCCGCGCGGCAGGCGCACGGTGAAGCGCAGGCGGGCAGCATCCGTGCCACTATTGTTCGCAATAGCGATGCCGATGCCGCCAGGAAATCGGCTCGCGCGTACCGACAGGCCCCGTGAAGCCGTAGTGGCGGTAAGAGCACGGCCTTTGTCCAGCCGTGCCCAGCGCGCCCAGGCGGCATCGGTATCCCTCGGAATATTTTGGGGCGACGACGCCGCGCCGGGGGCAGCCGTCGCGTCCAGAAAAACGGTCGCCCCGGTTTCCGCCCGGCACAGCGCGGGAAGAAGCAGAAGCAGGCCAAGAACAAGCCGGATATTACGCATTCGGGGATGGTTCCTCCGTGGTCGGGGCAGGGGGAAGGATGCGCTGCACGCGGCGCTCGAAGGTTTCGCGCGTCAGCAAAACGCGGTGGCCGCAGGTCAGGCAGCGCAAACCGATGTCCGCGCCGATACGTGTCACCTGCCAGTCATGGCCGCCGCAGGGGTGGGGCTTACGCAGGCGGGCCGTGTCACCGACGGCTACCGGCACCGGCGGCGGTCCGCTGCTCACCCGTCTTCCCCGGTGCTGCCGCTCAGGGCGCGCAGCAGCCCCACCAGTTCCTGCATCTCGGCGGGCGGTTCGGCTTCGAACGCCACGCGCTCGCCGGTAGTCGGGTGGTCGAAGCTCAGGAAAAAAGCATGAAGCGCCTGCCCGTTCAGATGGGTGATTCGCTCGTTCAGCTCCGCCTGGACAGGTCCGCGCAGCAGGTCCGCCCCCACTCTCCGCAGTCCCCCGTAGGTCGGATCGCCGACGATAGGATAACCGGCAAACGCGCAGTGGACCCGTATCTGGTGGGTGCGGCCCGTTTGTAAGACGGCTTCCAGCAAAGAAAAGGGACCATACGTTTCCAGAACGCGCAGTTCCGTAACGGCGGCGCGGCTGGTGAGCCGCGCATGGCCGAAACGCGCGTCCGGCTCGATGACCGCCATACGCTTGCGGTCGGTGGGATGACGCCCGATAGGGACATCCACAACGGCGTGCTGGAACGGCGGACGTCCCCACACCAGCGCCAGATACTTACGTACCGCCGTCTTCTGCTGAATTTGACGCTGAAGCGAGCCGTGCGCCACGTCGTTTTTAGCGACCACTAACAGGCCGGACGTATCCTTGTCCAGCCGGTGGACAATGCCGGGCCGCTCCACGCCGCCGATGCCGGACAGGTCCTGACAATGGGCAAGCAGCGCATTGACCAGTGTACCGCTTGATGCGCCCGGCGCAGGATGAACGACCATGCCTTTGGGCTTGTTGATGACCAGAAGGTCGGAGTCTTCATGGACGATATCCAGGGCGATAGTTTCGGGCGCGATGCTCGATACCTTCGGCGCGGGTGTCTCAACCACCACCAGATCGCCTGCTACGGTTCGCTGTGATGGCTTGGCCGGTTCGCCGTTAACCCCGATGGCGTGCGTACCGATCAGGCGCTGAAGCTGCGAGCGCGACAGGTCACGCATCTTTTCGCTCAGGAACACATCCAGGCGAAGACCCTCGTCCGTATCACTGACAATAAAAACCTGCTGATCCGGCATATTCAATGAGCGGCGGCGGAAGGCGTCGCCGTGGGTGTTACGGAGCCGCTGCCCGACCGGCGCGCACGGCGCGCGGCGATCACCCAGGCGGCGACGGCGGCCAGACTGAGCAGAAGGCTGGCGATCTGCCCCTCCGTCAGGCCCAGCAGCGGTGTCGTATCGGCAGTGACTCCTTCGCGCACGAATTCAATACAGAAGCGATACACACCATACAGGAAAAGGAAAGCGAGCATCAACTGCCCCCGGAAGCGGCGGCGCGGCTCCAGGAAAACGAGCAGGACATACATGGCGATGGCGGCCAGGGCCGAATACAACTGCGCCGGGTGGGAAGGGGCCGTCAGCCCGCCCGTTGCCGGGTTGTGAAACTGCGTCGCCCACGGCAGGTCGCACACCCCGCCGTAGCAGCAGCCATTGAAAAAGCAGCCCACCCGCCCCAGCGCATAGCCCAGGGGAAAGGACAGTGCAGCCAGGTCAGCGGCGTCGAGGACGTTTATTCGGCGCAGACGGCAGACCAGCGCACCCGCCAGAATACCGCCGACCAATCCCCCGTAAAATGTCATACCGCCCTGCCATATCTGCAAAGCGGCCAGCGGAGAAGCGCGGAACTCGTCCGGCGTGATCAGGACATAGGCCAGGCGCGCGCCGATAACGCCCCCCAGAAGACCCCACAGCGACACATCCCACATATGCTCTCCGGCAATATTGTAGCGCGGCGCATTGCGGGCGGCTCGCCAGGCGGCCAGAAGGAAGCCCAGCATCAGAAACACGCCCCAGGAATGAACGGTCAGGGGGCCGATTTTAAAAAGTTCAGGCCACAAGTAGATGCTCCTCCGCGCCCGCCGCCTCAGGCGGCGGGCGCGTCCCCCGTCGATTGGGTTTCCGTGGCGGCAGCGATAATCTGACCGTCAGTTTCCTTGACGAAAATCGTGCGCCAGATGAGAATGACGATGCCGATGGTGATGGCCGAGTCGGCGACATTGAAGACCGGAAAGTTGATAAGCGTAAAGTCGAACAGATCGGTGACATACCCCAGGCGCAGCCGATCCACCAGGTTCCCCAGTGCGCCGCCGAGCGGCAGGGCAAGCGCGAGCGCGAGTGATAGCGGCAGGCGCGGCCCGGCCTGCCGCTGCGCTCGAACAATCACTACGATAACGGCCAGCGCAGCCAGCGCCAGCAGATAGGTAGCGCCCTGAAACAGCGAAAAAGCCGCCCCGGTGTTGCGCGTGTGCGTAATGTGAAATACGCCGGGGAAAAGCGGTACGCTGTCACCGAAGGGGATTTTTGCCCGCAGCCACGCCTTCGTCGCCTGATCCAGCGCCAGGATCAGCAGCGCCAGGGCATAAAAAACCCATTGCCCCATGCGTTTAGGTAATCTCCTGAAGGGCCTGCGCCTCCACGGTCAGCGTCGCATACGGAATCGCCTCCAAACGCTCGACCGGAATCGGCTTGTGCGTTCTGTCACAGATGCCGTACGTGCCTTCGTCCAGCTTTTGCAGCGCGCGCTCGATACGGCCCAGAATGTCTTTCGCGTTTTGTCCGAGCGCCAGGTCCTGCTCATGCAGAAACGTTTCCGTCGCCGCATCGGCGGGGTGGTTCGGGTCGAAATCGTTCAGTTCACCGGTTTCGAGGATTCCCGGAGCGATCATCGCCGCCCTTTACCTCAGTCCCGTGGAGAGTCTGCTCCGCCAGCGCCTTTTCTTCCATCAGCCGCCCGCGAAAATACTCGAAATCCAAGTCTGTTCGCGGCGTTGTCGTTTCTTCGGTTGCCATTGTGTTCGCTCGCCTATCTCATTGTACGGTTTTGTCGTCCCCGTGGTTTCCGTTGACCCAGGAGTATAAACACCCCTGGCTCGGGGGCCGCCCCACAGGGGCAATGTATTGGCGCTGCGCGCCCGTGCCAATTGTCCTCGCGGACAAGAAAATCCGGAGCCTGCCATGTAACACACGTCCGAAGGACGGTTGGCCGCAGGCCCGGCAGTCCGGGGTATTCACACCCCGGAGGTGATCTGCGCTACGGCTTTCGCGCACCGACCACAGATTTCGGGGTGCGCCGGGTCCACGCCCAGGTCACGCTTGATCAGCCAGCAGCGGGCGCACTTCGCGCGCCGTCGGCAGGCCCGATCAGCAGCGACGATGAGCCGCCGTCGGCATCCCGCCGCTCGACCTGCGACACCAGAAACAGCATCGCCAGGTCCTCGCCGGAAAAGCCTGCCAGAACGTCCTGCCCGCCGGTCAGCGTCACTTTCGCCTCCAGGGACTTCTTCACTGTTCCCGTTTGGCGCGCGTTCTCTAACGCCCTGTTTACCTCATCGCGCAGCGCCAGCAGCACGCGCCACCGCTCGGCCAGCGCACCATTCTGGTAAAGCGTGTCCGGTTCCGGGAAGACGGCAAGCTCGACACTGGGAGCGATGTCGGTCGCGCCGGGCAGCATCTGCCACACCTCCTCCGCCGTGTGCGACAGAATCGGCGACAGCATCCGCGCCAGAACCGATGCGATCTCGTACAGTGCGGTCTGCGCCGAACGGCGGGCGGGGTCGTTCGGGGCGGAGGCGTACAGCCGGTCCTTCAGCACATCCAGATAGAAGGCGCTCATGTCGGTTGTGCAGAAGTCCAGAATCGCCCGTGTCGCCCGGTGAAACTCGTAGGTCTCGTAACCGCGCGTTACATCAGAAACAAGGGTTTGCAGCGTATGCAGCGCCCACCGGTCCAGCTCCGTCAGATCCTCCGGGCTGACCGAATCGCGGCCCGGCGTAAAATCCGAAAGCGCGCCCAGCAGATAGCGCAGGGTATTACGGATGCGCCGGTACGATTCCACCACCTGCTTGAGGATATTCCCGCCCAGACGCACGTCCTCGAAGTAGTTGATCGAGCCGACCCACAGCCGCAGCACATCCGCGCCGTACTGATCCACCACCGTGGCGGGCGCGACCGCATTGCCCGCCGACTTATGCATCGCCTTGCCGCGCTCGTCCAGCGTCCAGCCGTTCGTGATGACCTGCCGGTAGGGGGGCGTGTCCTTCGTGGACACGCCAACCATCAGTGACGAATTGAACCATCCCCGGTGCTGGTCCGAGCCTTCCAGATAGACATCGGCGGGGTAGCGCAGTTCCCGGAACGCTGCTCCAGAACCGCGCGGCAGGTGGAGCCGGAGTCGAACCAGACATCCAAGACGTCCGTTTCTTTGGTGAATCCGGCGTCCGCGCTGCCGCAGTTCGGGCAGGCGAAGCCCGGCGGCAGAATCTCCGACGCGTCTCGCTCAAACCAGACATCCGATCCTTCGCGCAGCGTCAGGTCGTACACCGCGCCGATGCTTTCCGGGGTCATCACCGGCCCGTCACAGCCCCGGCAGTAGAACACCGGGATGCCGACGCCCCACGCGCGCTGCCGCGACAGACACCAGTCGGGCCGACCCGATACCATCGCCGAGATGCGGTTGATGGATTCGCCGGGGAACCAGTCGACGTTCTGAATCGCTTCCAGCGCCCGGTCCCGGTGCGCGTCGTGGTCGATATTCATGAACCACTGCACGGTCGCGCGGAAGATGACCGGGTTATGGCAGCGCCAGCAGTGCGGGTAGAGGGACGATCTCCTGCTCGGCCAGCAGCGCGCCTTCTTCCCGAAGCCGCTCGATCACGCGCGCGCCGCCTTCCGCCAGTTTCAGCCCCTCGAACTCGCCCGCCGAGGCGTCGTAACGCCCGTCGGATGTGACCGGCTGGATGATCGGCAGGTTATACGCCTGGCCCGTCGCGAAGTCTTCCTTGCCGTGCCCCGGCGCGGTATGCACGACGCCCGTGCCGTCCTCCATTGTGACGTAGTCCGCATGAACAAGAACCGAATCTCGGTCAAAAAGCGGGTGCCTGAAGACGAGACCCGATAGGTCACGCCCTTTGATGCGGCGCAGGATGGGACAGTCTTCCACGTCCCGCATCTCTTTGCCCTGCTCCACCATCCATGGTGGGCGAATAGCATGCAGGACTTTGTGCCACCAACGGCTCCGCTACCACACAGCAGTCGTCACCAACACCCACGACAACGTACTCCGCAGCGGGATGAACCGCTACGGCGACATTGGAAGGAATCGTCCACGGCGTGGTCGTCCAGATGATCGTGTAGCAGTTGTAGTCGTCTACCAAATCTTCAAAGACACCGTGCGGGTCGGATTTCAGCGCAAAGCGAACGTAGATACTGGGGTCGCGCTTGCCTTCGTGATACTCGATCTCGGCATCGGCGAGCGCGGTCTCATCGGTCGTGCACCAGTAGACGGGGCGCAGCCCCCGGTAGACGAACCCTTTTTCCACCAGCTCCCCGAACACGCGCACGATCTCCGCCTCGAACTGCGTGCTCATCGTCAGGTACGGGTTGTCCCAGTCGCCGCGCACGCCGAGGCGCTTGAACTGCTGCCGCTGCTTTTCCACATACTCGGCGGCGTATTCGCGGCACCGCTTTCGCAGCGTCACCTTGTCCGGCGTCACGCCCTCTTTGCGGAACTGCTTGACCACGCCCGTCTCGATAGGCAGGCCGTGGTTGTCCCATCCCGGCACATAGGGCGCCGCGAATCCCCGCATCGCCTTGTACTTGACGATGATGTCCTTGAGTATCTTATTCAGGGCATGGCCCATGTGGATGTCGCCGTTCGAGTACGGCGGGCCGTCATGCAGGACAAACAGGTCATGACCGGGCCGGTCGGCGGTCTTGTCATAGACCTCTTGCTTCGCCCAGAGTTCCTGGAAAAGCGGCTCCCTGGTGGGTAGGTCGGCTTTCATCGGGAAGTCCGTGGCGGGCAGATTGAGTGTTTCTCGGTAATCCATTGAGTTTTCTTTTAGGTACGCATGCAGCCGATTCGGGAAACGGGAAAAGTCCAGACACACGAGCGCCCCCCGGTTTTCGCAGGCCGCACGCCGAATCGGTGGGGGCAGCAGTCACGTTCACAAAGACGCGACAAGCAGCCCGCGCGCGGACCCTACGCCGAGGGGCGCTGTATAATGTTCTCTATTCCGCCGAAGGCCGCGCCGATGCAGGCCAGGCTGCCGCTGAAGAAAAGGTGGCTCATTACTTTGTATGGGTTCATTATAGCACAATCGCTCCCGGTCAATATGCCGCTGGGCAGGAGGAAGCATTCCATGCAGCGAAGATAGCACAATGTTGAAAGGAGAAGGCCGATGACAGCAATACGCTACGCGCCGCTTGCCGCCGCTGCCCTGCTGGTCAGTGTCGCCGCCGCTGCTCCGGCGGCGCGCGCGGACGAAAAAGCGGACGCCTTGCTGAAACAGGTAGCCGCCAAGACCACGGCGACCAAAACCCTGTCCGCCGATCTGGAAATGACGATGACCCGGCAGGCGGGCGGTCAGGCGCAGCCGACCCGGAGCACGGGAACGGTGAAGCTGATGAAGCCCAACTTCGCGCGCATCACCATTACCGGGGGGCCGCTTGCCCAGACTGTGGCTTCGAACGGCAAGGACATCTATGTTCTTACTGCCAATAACCAGTACCGGAAGAAAGCGGCCAACGCCCAGGGACGCAATATCGAAGCGTTGTGGGCCATGCCTATCGCCTACTTCTTCAACCCGACTCTGAGCAGCCTCGCGCCGTTCGGCCAGGGGGCGGATGTCCAGACACGCTACCTGGGACGGCAAACCGTAGACGGCGCATCGCTGGAAGCCGTCGCCGTGAGCGGGGAAAAGCCGATTGCGCATACCATCACCCTGTTTATCGGGCCGGACAAGCTGTTCCGCCGCGTGCGGGTTGATCTGAAGCAGGGCAATAGCTCCACCCGCTATGAGGCGGCGCTGAAAAATATCCGTGTTGGAACACCGATGACGGCGGCCTCGTTCGCGTATGCACCGCCGAAGACGGCGAAGGCTTACGAGCCGCCGGATTTCGAGGCGAAATTGGTGCCAGTGGGCCAGAAAGCGCCGGAGTTCAGCCTGCCCACTCCCACCGGCGGCACGCTCGCGCTGGCGGATGCCGTCAAGGGCAAAAAGGCCACCGTCATCAACTTCTGGTTCTATGGGTGAGGGGCCTGCCGTGAGGAGTTTCCTCACCTGCAAAAGCTTTACACCGAACTCAAAGACAAGAACCTGGAGCTGGTCGCCATTAATTCGGGTGACCCGGACGAAGTCATCAACAAGTACGTCAAAGAGGGCGGTTTTTCTTTCCCCATAGTTAAGGGCGAGCGGGGGGAGAAGGGAAGCGTCTTCGAGAAGTACGGCGTGCAGGCGTATCCAACCAACTACGTGCTCGACAGCGAGGGCAAAGTCGTGTTCCGCTCCGTCGGCTTCAACGAGGAAGGAATGCGAAAGGCGCTTGAAAGTTTAGGCGTCAAGTAGCGTCCGACAAAGCATAACAAAGCGGCGGCTTCCATAAGCCGCTGCTTTTGTTTTTGTACGGGGCTAAAAACCATCCCCCATAGTATCTATGTCACGCAGTTCCAGGATAGGCGTGTAAAGGAAGCTGCGCGGGTCGCTGCTGGGCGACAGTTCGTACTGAAGGATGCCGATGTTTTTCAGCGCCATCTTACGAAGGCGGCTTTGCAGAAGGGACGGGTCCGGCCCCTGACCCAGGTTCGCGGGGTCCAGGCGCGCCGTGGAGATAACCGCATAACGAGCCTGCTCTGTGACGAACCGGGAAGAGAAGACAAAGCGCAATTCCGCCTCATCACGGCTGTAGATGTCCTGCCCCGTCACACCGATCAGGAGCGCGCCTGTGGGAATGGATTTCAGGTAGCGGCGCTTCATCAGCGTTACCAGGGCATCGGCGGCGGCCTGATTTCTCTGGGGATGAACCGCCGCCGCCGGCACTTCCAGCGCAGGCAGCAGTTTCATCTTCAAAGAAAGCTTCTGATCAAAGTAAGCCGCCATCTCACGCGCGGGAGCTTCGGATTCCCTGCCCAGGGGAACAAGCCCGACATAGGTAATGTATGGCGTATTCGGCCCTGAACGCGCACTTGTCGAACTGCTGAGGCTCTGCCACCGGTTATCGGGTGAGCGTTTTACGCTGAGTGTCCATTTAATAAAAACCGGCGTTTTATTCTGCTTATCAAAACCAGAACCATAGCCACGGACGGAGAAATTATCCATCCCGGTACTGACGACACTGCCCAGTTCCGAAGGAAAAAAACTGAGACCGGTTACCTCTGGTCGTCGTTCCGCCACCGTCCGCTTCGCGAACTCCCAGACTTCCTCTTTGGCAGCCTCCTGCGCCGCACGCGCCTTGGCGGCCTGGCGCACTACCGAAACCTGCGTGCATCCGCTGCTAAGGATTGCCGTAAACCCCAGCAGGAAAAATAATAAGCGAACTGCGTAATCTCTCATTTTCTTTCACTTTCCAAGCAGCAGCGAACGCGCCCGAACCGCGCCTATAATTTGTCCATCTCCTCGCGCAGCAGTCGGTTCACATCATCGGGCTTGGCGCGGCCTTTTGATTCCTTCATCACCTGCCCGACCAGGAAGCCGATGCTCTTATCGTTGCCCGCCTTGATCTTGGCGACCACGTCGGGGTTCGCGGCGACAACTTTAGCCACGATGCCCGCCACCTCGTCCGCGCCGGATACCGTCAGACCCTTCTCCTGAACCACCTGCGGCGCACTCTTGCCGGTCGCGAACATCTCCTCGATAACCGTCTTGGCGATTTTCCCCGTCATCGCGCCGCTTTCGATCAGGCCCACCATTTCGGCAAGCGCGGCGGGGGGGATAGGCGCGGCATGGATAGCGAGACCTGACGCATTGGCAAGCCGGGCCAGATCGCCGAGCATCCAGTTCGCGACGGCCTTCGTATCCTTGACCCCGCGCGCGGCCTGCTCGAAATAGTCCGCCGTTTCCCGCTCAAGAACAAGCTGCGCCGCATCGGTAGCGGGCAGGCCGTACTGCTCCATCAGCCGCCGCTTCTTGGCATTGGGAAGCTCCGGCAGTTCCGCCCGCAGCGATTCCAGCCATTCCGGGTCGAACTCCAGCGGGATCAGGTCCGGTTCCGGGAAGTAACGGTACTCCTGCTCGACCTCTTTCGAGCGCTGCGAAAACGAGATGCCCTTTTCGTCATCCCAGCCGCGCGTCTCCTGTGTCACCCGCCCGCCGCTTTCAATGACTTCAATCTGCCGCTGCGCCTCGTACTCGATGCCGCGCTGCACAGAGCGGAACGAGTTCAGGTTTTTCAGTTCCGTCTTCGTGCCGAACGTATCGGAGCCGACCGGACGCACGGACGGGTTCGGCTCGGCGCGCAGGCTGCCCTGCTCCATCTTGCCGTCGGAGACGCCCAGATAGATGAGGATGGAGCGCAGCGTTTCGGCGTACAGCCGCGCCTCCTCCGCCGATTCGATGTCCGGCGGGAACGCAGTGACGATCTCCATCAGCGGGACACTGGAGCGGTTGTAGTCCACTACCGAGTAGCCTGCGCCATCCGAGTGGATCAGCTTGCCGGTGTCCTCCTCCAGATGGACGCGCGTGATATGTATCTTCTTGGTCGTTCCGTCCGGCTTCTCGATCTCCAGCCAGCCGTTCACGCCGATAGGCGTGTTGCCGTACTGCGAAATCTGATAGCCCTTGGGCAGGTCGGGATAAAAGTAGTTCTTGCGGTGGAAGACGGAGTGCAGCGAGATCGTGCAGTTAAGCGCGAGCGCCGTTCGCACCACATGCTCGATGGCCTTTTTGTTGAAGACCGGCAAACTTCCCGGCAGGCCCAGACAGACCGGGCAGGTGCGTGTATTCGGCTCCCCGCCGAACTCGTTGCGGCACCCGCAGAACATCTTGCTCTCGGTCAGGAGTTCCGCATGGCACTCCATCCCCACATGGGTTTCGTATAATGGCATAGTTATTTCTTATCCAGCGAAGGTCGCCGTGTGTGCCAGTCGGTCGCCTGTTCGTAGGCGTGGGCGAGGCGGAGCAGGGTCTCCTCGGAAAAGGGCGGTCCCATCAACTGCACGCCGATGGGCAGGCCCGATTCGGTGAAACCGCAGCACTGTGACAGCGCCGGAATACCCGCCATGTTCGCGGGAATCGTGCAGATGTCGGAAAGCTTCATCGCAAGCGGGTCGTCCGTTTTCTCCCCGATGCCGAAGGCGGCGCTGGGCGCAGTCGGGGTGATAAGTGCGTCGAAGTTTTCCCAGCAGCGGTCGAAGTCCTGCTTGATGAGCGTGCGCACCTGCTGCGCCTTCAGATAGAAAGCGTCGTAGTAGCCCGCCGAAAGGGCATACGTGCCGATCATGATGCGTTGCTTGACTTCATCGCCGAAGCCCTCGTCACGGGTCTTCTCGAACAGGTCGATGTGTCCCTGCGCGTTCCGGGTGCGGTGGCCGTAGCGGACGCCGTCGTAGCGGGCCAGGTTGGAGGACGCCTCGGCGGGGGCGACGATATAGTAGGCAGGCAGCGCGTACTCGGTGTAGGGCAGGGACGTTTCCCCGACACTTGCGCCGAGTCCTTCCAGCACGGAGATGGCTCTTGTCACGGCTTCGCGCACGTCCGTGGCGATTCCCTCGGCGAAGTACTCCTTCGGGATACCGACGCGCAGGCCCTTGATGTCGCCGGTGAGCGCCGCGCGATAGTCGGGAACGGAGCGCGGGACGGAGGTGGAGTCGCCGGGGTCGTGCCCGGCAATCACGGACAGCAGCAGGGCGGCGTCCTCGACGGTGCGCGCGAGCGGCCCGATCTGATCCAGCGATGAGGCGAAGGCGACCAGGCCGTAGCGGCTGACACGCCCGTACGTAGGCTTGACACCGACCAGGCCGCAGAAGGCGGCAGGCTGCCGGATAGAGCCGCCGGTGTCCGAGCCGAGCGCGAAGGGGGCTTCACCCGCCGCCACCGCCGCCGCCGAGCCGCCCGACGAGCCGCCGGGAACCTTCGTAAGATCCCACGGATTGCGCGTGGTGAACAGGCCGGAGTTCTCGGTGGAAGACCCCATCGCGAACTCATCCATAGTCGCCTTGCCCAGCGATACTGCGCCCGCCGCCGACAGTTTTTCAACCACCGTGGCATTATACGGCGGCACGAAACCGCGAAGAATCTTTGAGGAGCAGGTGGTCTCGACGCCCGTCGTACACAGGTTGTCCTTGAGCGCGATGGGGACGCCCGCCAGAGAGCTGACCTCTTCCTTTGCCGCCAGCCGCGCGTCCACAGCGTCTGCGGCTGCCCGCGCCTGCTGCGCCGTGACCGTCACAAAAGCGCGGACGTCGCTGTCCACGCGCTCTATGCACGCCAGAAACGCATCCGTTACCTCGCGCGCGGACACTTCGCGTGCCTGAATCTTATCCGCCAGTTCGCGGGCGGAAAGCGTGTACAGTTCCACGGCGTTACTCCCCGATAACCTGCGGCACGATAAACCCGCCCAGTTCCCTGTCCACCTGCGGCCCGTTCGCCATAACCGCCTCGCGGGGCAGGGACGGGCGCGCAACATCTTCACGCAGCGCCGCCGCGACCGGAACGGCGTGCGCGGTCGGCGGTACGTCTTCCGTGTTCAGTTCCTGCAAACGGGCGAATTGGGCCAGAAGGTCGTTCAGATGGTGGGTCAGACGGTCGGTTTCATTGTCCTTGAGGTCGAGGCGGGCCAGGGTGGCCACGCCCCGGACCTCCTCACGGGTCAGCGCCATGATGAGGGCGTCTCCTAAAAGCGAAGCAGTGGGCTGTACAAATTATAGCACGGCGGCAAAACGAGGCGCAACCGTTGCGGCGCGGCGCGCCACAGCGCTCAATCCGGCTGCTTTTTCGGCTCCGCGTTTTTCAGCATTTCGACAATAGCGCTGCGGCCCAGTTTCTCTGCCAATTCCAGCGGCGTCAGGCCCTCCTGATTGACGATTCTCAGGCTTGCGCCCGCTTTCAGGAGAGGCGGCACGACGGCGATCCGGTTATACGTTACGGCCAGCAGCAGGGGCGTTGTCCCATTGCTGTCAACCGCATCCACCGGCGCGCCTTTATCCAGTAATGCCGTCACCGCCGCCGCATCACCCCGGGCCGCCGCCAAAATAAGATCGCCGCCCAGCGCCGCCGCGCTGTCCGCGCCTTTACCGACCCCGGCGGCAGGCATCACGCCGGTTTTCAGGAACTGCGCCACCACGGTCTGGCGTTTTCTTTCCGCATGCGCCAGGGCGGTCATTCCCGTGCGGTCTTTGGCATTCGTATCGGCGCGGCTTTTGACCAGCAGAGACACGATCTCCGCGTAGCCTTCCGAGGCCGCCACCATGAGCGCGGTCATTCCCTCCGTGTTTTTCGCGTTGACGTCCGCACCCGCGTTCAGCAGCAAGGAGACGACTTCGGGGCTGCCGGTGATCGCGGCGACCATCAGTGCCGTCGTGCGGTTATTGCTTTTCGCGTTGACGTCCGCGCCCGCTTTCAGCAGAACCTGAACGGTATCGGGCTTGCCGGATATGGCCGCCGCCGCCAACGCCGTCAGCCCCTCCGCCTGTTTTGCCTGGACATTTGCCTGCGCCGCCAGTAGCAGGGACACAATTTCCGTGTGCCCGCCATACGCCGCCAGCATCAGCGCCGTCCATCCCTGCTTGTTCCCGGCGTTAATATTGCCGCCTTTTTTCAGCAGAATCTTGATCCCTGCCGTGTCGCCCTGGCCGCTGGCGACACGCAGCGCCTCATCCCAGGGAGGCTGCCGGAATTGTGCGGAATAGCCAGGGGGCGCGGGGGCGGACAGAGCGAGAAAAAACGCCAGAATCAGCAGCAAGGGACGGGTGGGAACCATAGGTGCGTCTCTCCGGGAACAGAGCGAAAACGGCAAATCAGTAAGCACGGTCCAGAAGCTCGATAGGATGGAGAATCTCCGGCGCTTTCCCGCCTTCGGGCAGACCGGACTGAATCCAGGCCAGGCAGCCGGGGTTGCCGGTAGCCACAATGTCCGCGCCGGTGGCAAGAATATTGGCGACCTTTTTCTGCTGTAGCGAGCGCGCCATATCCGGCTGAAGGAAGTTATAGATCCCCGCCGAGCCGCAGCAGATTTCCGAATCGGTAAGCTCCACAAAGGTGATGCCGGGAATAGCCTTGATCAGGGCGCGCGGGGCGCTTGTCACCTTTTGCCCGTGCGCCAGGTGACAGGCGTCGTGGTAGGTGACGCGCACATTCAGCGGCCTGGTCATCGGGCGCGGGCCGAGGGCGTGCAGATACTCGCTGACGTCCTTGACACGCGCGGAAAACGCGGCAGCGCGCTCGGCCCAGGCCGGATCGTCTTTCAAAACGTGCCCGTACTCCTTCATCATCGAGCCGCAGCCCGCGGAGTTCACGATAATGGCGTCGAAATCATCCTTTTCAAAGGCGTCGATGGTTTCACGTGCAAGCTGCCGGGCGTCCTCCCCATGCCCCTGATGGCCGTGCAGTGCGCCGCAGCAGCCCTGCCGCCGGGGGCAGACAACCTCCACCCCGTTCGCGGCAAGCACGCGGGCGGTGGCATGGTGGACGGGCGCGAACATCACCCGCATGACGCACCCGGCGAGGAGGGCGACACGGCCCCGCTTCTCCCCCTGGGCAGGCGTCACTTCCGGCAGCGGGCGTCCCGCCGCCTTCAGGTCGGTGGGAAGGGGCATGGCGGTATCGGTCGGCAGACCCAGAAAGCGGGCGATGGGGGCGGGAATACGCCCGCCGGTGAGCTTGCCGCCGCGCAGTGCGATTGCCATGCGGGTCGGGTTCGTCAGCGTGCCGAGCAAGCCTTCGCGCAGAATCTTCGAACCGGTGGTGCGCTTCATCTCGCGCTCCTGGCGGTCGCGGAAATGCTCCAGCAGTTGACCGTAGGGGACACCGGACGGACAGGCGGTTTCGCAGGCGCGGCAGCCCAGGCAGCGATCCAGATGATAGCCCGCGCTGCCCTCCTCGCCGCTCGCTTCGGCCATCGGCAGGCTGCCTTCCTGCACACGGCGCATGAGCACCAGCCGCCCGCGCGGGCTGTCGGACTCATCTCCGGTTTCGCGGTAGGTCGGGCAGGCCTGAAGGCAGAACCCGCAGTGCACACAGGCCATCAGGCCCTTTTCAATATCTTGGTCATTCATATTTCTAAAGCTTACCGATAAAGCGGCCCGGATTCAGGGTGCCGTTCGGGTCGAGCGTCTCCTTCATGCGGCGCATCAGCGCAAAGCCCGGCGGCAGCGGCCACCAGACCTCGTTGTTCCGGCGCAGCGATGCCGGTGCTTTCAGCAGCGCAATCGGCGTCTCATGCTCCTTCGCCCATTGTATCACCCGTGCCGTCACCGATTCGGCGTCCTCGTCCGCGCGCACGGCCACATCAGTGACCCCTGCGCTCGGGAGGCTCCGCACCGACTTACAACCCGATTGACGCATCCCTTCGTGCCGCTCGTAGACACCGCTGGCGCAGCCGGAAAGACGAAGCATGACCGGCGGCGAAGCATCGGTTGGGAAATCCGTGAGGCCACTGGCAAATTCAGGCGGGAGCGGCGCGGATGCAGAACTGCCGGCATCTAACCTGTCCCTGGCGCGCGCTGCCGCGCTTCCCACAACCTCCCGCTGGCCTTCAAAAGTAACAAACACGATATTTTCCGCCGAGACCGCCTGCTCCGGCGTTGCTGCTGCGTCAAGAAGAATCATCCGGGTGGGCGATAACGTCGCATGAACCGACGACAGAAACCCCGTGCTGTCTGCCGGAGCGGCAAATTGATAGCTGAGAGTCTCCGATGCTTCGGGCAGCGGCGCGAGCTTGAATGTGGCTTCCACGATAACGCCGAGCGTGCCCAGCGCCCCCACATGCAGCTTGGGCAGATCGTAGCCGGTGACGTTTTTGACCACCTTGCCGCCGCCTTTGACCACGCGCCCCTTCGCATCCACTACCTTCAGGCCGATAAGCCAGTCGCGGGCGGTGCCGTAGCCGGGGCGCGAGGGGCCGAAGGCGTTGGTCGCCAGAATGCCCCCGATAGTGGCTTTGTCCGCGTCCGGCGGGTCGAGGGGCAGGAACTGCCCGTGCTGTGCGAGCGTCTGCTGCACCTGCGCCAGCGTCGCCCCCGCTTCCACCGTCACCGTCATATCGCCCGGCTCATGGGCAATAATGCGGCTGAGGCGGGACAAATCCAGTAGAATGTCACAGCGGCGCGGAAGATACCCGTAGTCCTGCGCCGTGCCGCCGCCCCAGGGAATGACTGATTTACCTTCGGCGTCCGCCCGCGCGATAACAGCGGTAATCTCTTCGACGGTCGTGGGCTGAACTGCCTCGCCCGGTTCCGCGCCCAGCAGCGCCGCGTAGTCCATTCCGGTTACACGACCACCGGCTGGCGGATGTCGTCCAGATAGAAGTCGTTGAGATACAGATCACTCAGGCGGTCCATTTCTTCGTCGGACATCGGCGCGGTTTCGGGCGCGGCGGCAAGCTCCTCCAACTGCGGCGCATCGTAGATATTGGGCAATACGGTGACAATGCTCGGCTCGGCAAGGATAAACTGGAGCGCGGCCTGCCCCAGCGTCCGCCCCGCGCCCTCGGCGATAAAGCCCAGTTTTTCTATCTTTTTCAGGCCGCGGTCGCGCCACAGACGTTTGCGCTCATCGGTAATCATGCGCCAGTTACGGTGGTCGCCCGGCGCGAATTCCGTCTGCGCGTTCACCGTGCCCAGCAGCAGGTCGGAAGCATGGGGGACGCGGGTGAGGATGCCCTTATTGTGCCGCCGCGCCTTTTCGAAGATCGGCGCGCCCACCTGCTGCTCCAGCAGATTATAAATGATCTGCACGGCGTCCATTTTCGTTTGCTCAATGATATACAGCGATTCGTCCGCCTGCCGCTCATCGATAGCCGGGCCGAGCGTCGCGCCGTAAGCTCGAATCTTGCCCTCGGATTTCAGCGCCTCCAGTTCCGCCAGCAGGTCGTCGCGCTGCAAATCGGGCAGGCGCGGGTTGTGCATCTGATAAAAGTCGATATGGTCGGTTCCGAGCCGTTCCAGGCTCTTTTCGACAGCGAAGCGGACATAGCCCGGCTCCCAGTTATGGGGGCGCTCGCGCTGGTTCGCGTTGGGCTGATGGCTGTAGATGTCGTAGCCGAACTTGGTGGCAATCGTTATCTCGTCGCGCCGTCCGGGGAACGCTTCGGGCAGGATCGTCTCCGCGCCGCCGTCGCTGTAGGTATCGGCGGTGTCGTAAAATGTAATGCCGAGTTCCAGCGCGCGGCGCAGCAGGGCGATACCTTCCTGCCGGTCCGTGATGCCCCACCATGTCGTCGCCACGGTCCAGACGCCGAAGCCGACCTCGCTGGCGGAGATGTCCGTGCCGGGAAAATTTCGATATTTCATTACTATTTGTCTCGTTACCTATGGCTGCTTCTTCATCATATCGCCGGACGCGGCGGAGCGTCAAGGCGGGAAGCGCGGCGTTATTCGGCCCGATGCAGTTCCTTCCACAGCCCGCGATAGCACTTCAGGAAAGGGGTGCCGGAGTCGGGACCGATTGCGGAGCCGACCTCACAAAGCGTGAAACGATCATAGCCGGTTTCCCGGAAAAGGCCGAAAAGCTCGCGGAACGGATAGTCGCCCCATAACTCGGTGATATGGCAGGAGCGGATAAACGGGCGCAGCAGATCGAACGCCCCCCGAATGCTGCCGTTCTCGACCTCGCCGGGGTTGCAGTTCCAGACGACGCCGACATTCTCGTGCCCGCACAAATCCATGATGCGGCGCATGTTCGAGGGTCTCTGCGTCTCCGCTCCGTGCACCTCCACCCATATCTCGACACCGTTTTCCGCGCCGAACCGCCCACACTCTTTCAGCGCGTCCGCTATCTGCGCCAGTGTCTGCTCGGCGGGCACATCCTTACGCAGACCGTTAGGCCGCACCTTCACGCCCCGCGCTCCCAGGTCACGCGCCAGCGAAACCCACTCCCGGCAGTCGTCGATGTTTTTGCGGACAATGGCCGGATCGGCGGCGTGAAACTCGCAGATGGAACCCAGCCCCCAGAGCGCGACGCCCGCGTCGGTGAATCGCTCACGCACGTCGCGGCGCTCGGAAGGCGAAAGGCTCGGCTCGATGCCGTGGGCGTGCGTCGTGCGCGGCTCCACCCCTTCGATACCCGCCGCCTGGCAGTTCTTCAGCAGCGTCGGCAGGTCCCAATCCCTGGCGACGTTATAGGTGACGATTCCCAGTTTCATACCCGTTCCCCTATCAGGAAGCGACAGTCTCTACGCGCACCGAGCGCCAGCGCAGACGGCGGGTGGCCGGTGTATATTCGACATCCATGTGCCTGATCTTGTTTGAAATCGATGGCCTTGACCGCGCGGAACTGCACGGTCCGCCCTCCCTTTATCCAGCGAACATTCTTAATTTCATTGTAGCTGCCGATGAGCGTGTGCGAGTTTCCCTGCTTCAGGTAGACCCGCCTCCAGACGAAGTCGCCCTGCTCGTTCTCGTCCCGGTACAGAAGGGAATAGCGGCCATTGGGGGCGGCGAAGGTTTTGAGCGTCTTGCCGGGGCCGGGCAGGGCGTTCAGCGTTTCCGGCTTCGCGACCTTCCATGCCTCTGGCGCAGAGGCGACCGGCATTTGTCCCGTCAGCAGCACAACGCCGACGGCTAAGACGAGAGAAAAAACGGTACGCATGTATGGTGTTCCTTCTGGCTACGTGGGTAGCGGTTTGCCTTTGGTTTCCGGGGCGAAGAACAGACCGATGTATCCGGCAACATAGATGAAGGCGACGATACTGGCCGCGATACGCAGTCCCGCCGTCTCATCCGTCGCACTTCCATATATCTTGGTAAGGCTGCCCAGCGCGAAGGGAGCCGCCGCCGCCACGACACGCGCGGCGTTGTAGCAGAAGCCGACCCCGGTGGAGCGCAGGCGCGTGGGGAAAAGCTCCGGGAAGTACACCGCGTAAGCCGCGAACGGGGCGAGCGTGCAGAAGCCGAGCGGAAAGGCGAGCAGGAACGCCGACTGCACATCCGACACGAATCGGAAAAAGGCCTGCACCGCAATAAAGGCAAGCCCGAAAAAGAGCGCCATGGCCGGTTTGCGGCCCGTGCGCTCACTCATAGCGGCGAAGGTGAACATACCCAGTCCCGCCCCAACCATCTGCACCAAAAAGATCAGGCTGCGCCAGTGCTGAAGCCCGGATTTAACCGCCGCTTCCCGCTGCGCGGGGTCTGTGATGGCGGTGATGGCCGGTGCCCCTTCGACCGCCGGTTTCAGGGCCGCGCCGATCAGGTCTACGGAGAAAAAGCCGACACCCCACACACCGCCGACCCCCGCCACGGCAAGCAGAACGCCCGCGATGGTGTTACGCCTCAGGACGGGGTCGCGGAAAAGGCCCAGGATATTGCCCATCTCTTTGCCGCCCGCCGCTGCTTCCGCCCTGGCATCGTGCCAGGCTTCCGGCTCCTTTACCGAACGGCGTATCCAGACGATCAGCAGCGCGGGCAGCGCGCCGACGGCAAAGACCCAGCGCCAGCTTACAGCGCTGAGAATGAGTGTCACCAGCGCCGCCGCTATGTTCCCGACGGCGGAAAGCGATTGCAGCGTGCCCAGCGCCATGGCGCGCGAGCGCTGCGGCCACACCTCCGCCACCAGCGCCGCGCCCGCTGCGAACTCCCCGCCGACGCCGAGCGCAATCATAAACCGGACGACATAATATTGTGGGATGTTCTGGACGAGGCCATTCAAGCCGGTGAAAAGGGCGTAGATGAGGATGGTAATCATCATCGTCCTCGTCCGGCCCAATTTGTCGCCGATCATGCCGAACAGGAAGCCGCCCGCCGCCCAGCCCAGCAGGAACACCGCCGTCAGGTTACCGCCGGTGGCCTTGGCGATATTGCCGACCTCTGCCGCAGTCATCCTGCCGCTTGCCAGCTCCTCCGCGTACTGCTGGTTCAGCAGTTCAGTGACCGACTGCGCCCGCAGCAGGTTGAACAGATGCTGGTCGAACGTGTCGAACATCCAGCCCAGCGCGGAGATAATCAGCACCGTCCACGCATAACGGGGAACGCCCTGGTACCACCGCAGGCGAGTGTCATCCGACGCGACTGTATCGGCCATACTTTATTCTCTTCTCCTTCACCTGCTCCGATGCAGGTCATAACGAACGGATGCGAATATTACGAAAGCGAATACGGCTGTTTTTGCCCCAGGAACCAGCCCCGCCATGCACCTGAAGCCCGATGTATCCTTCGCGCGGCAGGCGCTCGCGGCTGTCCGTGAAATCTACCGTCTGTTGCCCGTTCAGCCAGACCCGGATACGCGGCGGCTGTCCCACAATGGTTGCGCGAAGCCGGTTCCATTTCCCCGCGCGATACTTTTTCCGCCATTCCGTGTCCCGCGCCACAAAGCCGCTGCTCGGCACGTAGATGCTGCCCATCGAGCCATCGGGCTTATTGTCAATCGTGATCTGGTAGGCATCGCCGGTGCCGATCGTCCGCAGAAACAGGCCGCTATCGGCGGGAAAATCAGCCTGGAACTCCAGCTCTATCTCACAGTCACCGTAGTTTTTCAAGGTTCCTAAGAGGCCGCCTTTGTTGTCCGGTTCCTGATTGCCGACAAGCATGCCGCGCTGCGTTTCCCACAGGCCGCCATTGCCGCCGTGGACGGCCTTGCGCTCCCACCCCGCCAGCGATTTACCGTCGAACAATGACTGCCATCGCCCTGCCGGTTTTGTTTGTGTCAGCTCCACCACGGGCGGCTCGGCATAAGCGTTCCAGACGGCGGGGATTCTGGCCTCGTCCGTCGTTCCCCGATGGAAAAAGAGACGGTAGCGAAAGGTCGTCGTTTCCCCTTCCGGCGTGGTATGATCGCCCGCGCCGGGACCTTTGGACTTATCGAAATCATGCAGACCGAACGGATTGACCGCGAACAGACCATAGTTGCGGACATGCCAGGTGGTCGGATGGCGCAGGTTTTGGGGATGGTCGAAGATAGCGACTCCGACCGTTTCACCGTCCACCGGGCCGTAATAGTCGCACCAGGCAGCGGCCTTGCCCCAGGCGTCGGCGTCTTTGTTCCCGGCGGAATTGACGATATGCCCTTCACCGGCCTTGCCCTTCCCCAGACTGGGCCGCAGCGAATCGGCGACACGCACCGCGAAAGTTCCTTCTTTGGTGTCCCCCCAGCGCAGCGGCCCGCCCACCGCCTTTACGGCAATTTCAAAGTCCATCAGATAGCCGCTGCGCAGGGTGTACACGCGAACGTCACGTCGGTCTTCGGCGATCTTTTTGTTATCCCGCGTTATCCAGTCCGTCCGGGCGCGCATCTGCCCGAAGACCGGGCCGCTCACCAGCGCCTCATATCCCGCGTGGACGGTCTTGCTTGCGTCCTTACCTTCCAGCCAGAAGTCCGCGCCGTTCATTTGGCCGTGCGTGAAGAACATTCCCCGGTGGTGCGGATGATCGCGCGTTTCGCCGGGCGCGTCTTCCAGCGGCCAGCGCCGGACGATCTGCTTTCCGGTCGGGCCGTTTACCGGATAAAAGTAAGGTTTGTTCGGTCCGGTAGTGGTATCGTAGCGGGTGAAAAGCTTACCCTCCACGAGAAAGTTGACATTCGGCCCCAGCTTTTTCAGTTCCACCCCCGCCCCGGCGGTCCTTTCCCCTGGAACCAGGCGATAAGCACGCGACTGGCCGCGCGCCAAATCCCGCACTATCCAGGTCAGGCGCACCAGGCCCGGCCCGGCAGGTTCCGCCTGGCAAAGGGTCGCGCCAGGGGGCGGCGGGACGCGCGGCGCGGCAGCGGGCACCTTCGCGGCGGGCAGGACCACTGAGACGGGAACCTCGTGGTAGTCATGGTTCGGCGCGCTCACCGTCACTGGTATGGTCTGGGCGCTTGCAGCATCGCCTATGCTCCACACCATCGCCAGCAGCAAGAGGAATTGCCGGAGAGTAGTCATGGCAGCAGTCCCTACACCCGCTCCGGCACCACAAAGGGCGCGCGGTACGGGCGGGTCAGCAGAAAGTCGGCCTGCTTGTCGCCCTGGAAGCGTTCCCGCTTCGCATCAAGTTTCAGCGCGCGCCCCAGGCGATAGGTCGTCTCTTCCAGCTTGACGCCATTTTCGGCCAGGTGGCTTTCAAAGCGCGCAAACGTCTCGTCGGCTTCCCTGTTCTCGCCGAATCGCTTGGCCTGCGGGCGGAACGGGGTCTTCTCTCCCAGGCGGTAAGACACATTACCCAGGTGGCAGAGCGCGCTGGAAAGATGGCCCGCCTCGACCGGCGCGTTCAGGTCGGACATCTTTCGGCTGCGAACGGCATCTAAGAAGTTACGGAAGTGGTTGCCGCCGCCGGAGAACTTCATTACTTCCCTGCCGTCGTTATCGAACGCAACGGCAACATTGTACTTTTCGGTGAAAACGACATAGCCTTCGGAGCCATAAATTATGTCGCCAATCTTTGCGCCTTTGACGCCCTCGGTCTTCAGGCCGCGCACCTCGAAGATAAGCTGTGCGTCGCCGTAGTCATACAGCGCCACGGCGGTATTGGGTGTTTCGCCCTGATCCTCGTAGCCGAAGCGCCCGCCCAGGCCAAGCACGCGGTCGGGCAGACGGTCCTTGTTCAGCGCCCATCGCGCGATATCCATCTGATGGATACCCTGGTTGCCCAGATCGCCGCTGCCGTAGTCCCACATCCAGTGCCAGTTGTAGTGAAAGCGGTTAGGGTTAAAGGCGCGCCGAGGCGCGGGGCCAAGCCAGATGTCGTAATCGACGCCTTCCGGCGGCACCGGCGCGTCCGGCTTCACGCCGATGCTGTTGCGGGTTTTGTAGCACAGCCCCCGCGCCAGAGTGACTTTGCCGATCTTGCCGCCGTGGATATACGCGACAGCATCCCGTGTCGCCTTATGGGAGCGGCTTTGCGTCCCGGACTGGCAGATGCGCCCGTATTTGCGCGCCGCCTCCACCATGCGTCGTCCCTCGTTCACGTTATGGCTGATCGGCTTTTCCACATACACATCCTTACCGGCCTGCATCGCCCAGATCGAAGCCAGCGCGTGCCAGTGGATCGGCAGCGCCATCGAGACAGCATCGATCTCTTTATCCTCGAACAGCTTACGCAGGTCCTGGTAGACTTTGGGCGCTTTGCCGGTCCTGGCCTCCACCTCTTTCGCCGCCCGCGCCGCCATCGTCAAGTCCACATCGCAAATGGCGGCGACAACAGCGTCCGGCTGATCCATATAGCCGTGAACATGGGCCATGCCGCGCGATTTAACCCCGATAACACCGATGCGTATCTTATCGTTGGGGCCGAAGGTGCGCGTGGATCGGGCAGGTTCTTCCGCAGCGGCGATGCCGGGAAGGTTGACTGCCGCGAGCGCCGTGCTTGCGACAAGAAGGGAGTCTTCCAGGAACCGTCGTCGCGTTAACCTGGACATAGTAGCGTATCCTCCAAAAGCGTTCGCTCAGCAGCAGCGCGGAGCCGTGGAAAGTAGTTCGGCAGGCAGGCACGTGTCTCCTGCCCGCAGCCATAAAGGAGATTTCTCGCGGCGCAGGGAAACATCGAATATGCCCCATATACAGACCGTTGTCGGTTCGATTCCCGCGAAAGAGTTTGGGTTCGCCCTGCCGCACGAGCACATCCTGTGCGACTTCATCGGGGCGGAGAAGACGGGAAAGCATCGCTGGAGCGCCGATGAGGTCGTGCGAACCATGCTGCCGTACCTGCGGCAGATAAAGGAGCGCGGCGTCGTCGGGTTCGTGGACTGCACCCCCGCCTACATCGGGCGCGATGTGCTGGTGCTCCGTCGGCTTGCGGAGATAACCGGCCTGCACATCGTCACCAACACCGGCTACTACGGCGCGGCCAGCGACAAATATCTGCCGAAACACGCCTTCACCGAAAGCGCCGATCAGCTTGCCGCGCGCTGGATACGGGAATGGGAGCGCGGCATCGACGGCACCGGCATCAAGCCCGGCTTTATCAAGATTGGCGTCGATCCCTCTGCGGGCGACCCGCCCCGGCTTTCCGAGGTGGACGCCAAGATAGTCCGCGCCGCCGCGCGCGCCGCCAAACGCACCGGGCTTGCCGTCGCCTGTCACACGGTTCAGGGCGCGGCGGCTCTGGAAGAGATACGTATTTTTCAGGAGGAGGGCGTGGACCCATCACGGCTTATCTATGTCCACGCGGACGGCGAACCGGACGCAAAGAAACATGAACAGGTGGCCGAAAAACGCGCCTGGGTGGAGTTCGACGCCATCGGTGGGCGTCCCGTGGAGCAGCATGTCGCCCTCGTTCGAGCCATGCTGCCCAAATACGCCGACCGCCTGCTGCTGTCAATGGATCGCGGCTGGTACAACGCCGGTGAACCGAACGGCGGCACCATCCGCGACTATATTTTTTTCACTGACCACTTCCTGCCCGCGCTCCGCAAATCCGGCGTCTCAGAAAAGACTATCCGCAAACTGACGGTGGAGAATCCCGCCAGAGCCTTTGCTCTTGGCACGTAACCATGCCGTTATTGCCCATGAAATCTACGGCATAACATGCGTTAAAACCGGCTAAACGTGCGGCATATTTCAAGTTGGGCCGTGTGTGTCACCAAGCGTAGTTGCGCTATGAAGACGGAGAAGATGCTTCCCGAGCGTGAGAGAGTTCTACAGGAAGTCGCACCCAATGGAAAATGGACTCTGACGATTGAGGGGCCAACGGCTATTGCTCCTCACTTCTACGCCGACTTCCGAGGAGAAGAGGGGCGCGAGTTCTATATGTTCCCCTTCGGCTTCGCTACGCCTGCGGAGCAGGTGCAGGTACTCTGGGACTTACCCAATCATGTATGCGGGTTGTTTCTTGGGAACAAATGCTATGGCCTGTTTTACTATGGGCCGAAACGGCGGCGTATTAAGCGGGAAAGGGCACGGCTGCGTGTGGACAAACCGTTCAATGAGGACGCCATTGCCTGGTTCACCAAGCGCGAACACGAGTTAGACGACAGCAGGTGACGTTGAGCAACTTAATCGTTTTCTGTATTAAACAAGGTGTCTGCAATGAACCAATCTATATCGACAACCGATATTCGCTTTGAATGGCCGCGTTTGCGCCTGCCGATCTTCTTTATCGTGGATGACCCCGCGCCCTGTCTGAACCTGGCGCACTTCGAGCAGTATTGGGAGCCGCATGTGCGCGATGTTCCCAACACCTTTACAGCGGCGTGGGCGGACCTGATCGAGGAATTCGGCGTGCGCGGCAAGTTCAGCGTGCTGCCCGTTCCGGCGGGCATCGGACGGATAGATCGCACCCTGCCGGACGTGAAGCCCGCTGACCAGGAGGAATTTCTGCGTATCGTCCGCGAGCGCGTGTCGCCGCAGATGGACATCTGCATCGAGTTCCTGACGCACTTCCTGGCCTGGGACATCCAGTGCGAGCGGCCCGGCGACTACACGGAAAAAGAGATGGGGCCGCACACGAATCGGAACCATCTGACCGAATACTTCGCCTATGGCCTGCGTATCCTCCATGACCTGGGCTTGCAGCCGACGGGCGCGACCTCGCCGGGAGCGTCCTGCCGCGATATTGAGTGGACGTATCAGGCGGCGATACGCGACGCCGTTAAAGAGGTATGCGGTCTGCCTATCGCCTGGTACTTTCTGCATGTGGATGACCGCTCGCCGGTCGTGCTGCCGCGCATCATGTCGCTTGACAAAGAGCGCGGCGAAGCGTGCGTGACCGTCGTCAGCGCCACCGATGACCCTTCGTGGCGCACGCAGTTCGGCGAGCCGTCGCAATTCGACATTCTGATTACTGAAGACGGGCAGGCGGGGCGTCTGGTGGAGTTGTATCGCAACGGCAGCGTTCTGGGCTTCCATACGCACTGGCAGTCGCTTTTTTCCGAGGGGCGCGGAACGGGTCTGGCAGACCTTCGCATCACGCTGGGCCGCATTCGGGAGCATCTGGGCGCGGGCGTCCAGTGGGTGAAGTGCAGTGAACTGGCGCGCGTGGTGGCCGCGCAGGCTGTGGCGCAGGTGCAGGTGACGGAGCGAGGAGACGCGCTTGAGGTGCGCCTGACCTCCACCATCGCCTGCCCCGACTTCACCATCCGCCTGCGAACCGAGCGCCCAATCCGTGAAGTGCGGGCGGGCAATGTGTCCTTGCGTCGTCTGACAGGCATTAATAGTTCGCTGGAATCGAGCACCTGGCGTGAGGAACCGGGAAGCATCGTCTGGTGCGCTGACCTTCCCTCCGGGGAACTTATTCTGACGCTTTCTTGACCGCCAACAATGGCAGGAGACAAAACTATGACCGAGCGTGAAAAGTATCTATTCGATGTTCAAGGCTACCTTGTTGTCCGTAACTTCCTGGACAGCGAAGAGGTCGCGCGGCTGAATGCAGCCTTCGATGCCAACGAAGATAAAATGGGCCAGGACGGCAACTCCAATACGGGAAAGTCCAGCACTCTCACCGGCGCGAAGCGTGGCATGTTCAGCGGGATGCTGACCTGGGAGCATCCCTGGTGCGAGCCTT
Source organism: Armatimonadaceae bacterium (assembly GCA_030447685.1). Taxonomy (GTDB): domain Bacteria; phylum Armatimonadota; class Armatimonadia; order Armatimonadales; family Armatimonadaceae; genus JAUJOK01. The sequence continues at coordinate 82,840 of JAUJOK010000012.1, read as the reverse complement.
TTCGGGAACTGCTTGCCCACCCCAGGGCTATTCCCTATCTGAATGAGATGCACGGGCGCGGGTGGCGGATGGATCATGCGCCGTTCGCCTTGTTTGCCGATGCGGGCGCGGAAGGGCTGATCCTGCATGGGCCGGGGCATGGCTTCGATGGCTCGCAATACTACATCTACAAGAACGGGCAGATGCGGTGCGGGATGGTTGTCTTCCAGTACCAGTTAGCGGATGTGAACGAGGGCGACGGCGGGTTCTGCTGCATTCCCGGAAGTCACAAGGCGAACTACCGGTGCCCGCGCGAGATCATCGAGTGGGAGTCCGATCAGGACATCGTTTATAATGTTCCCTGCAAAGCGGGCGACCTTCTCATCTTCAACGAAGCGACGACGCACGGAACGATGCCCTGGAAAGCGTCCCACCAGCGCCGCTCGCTTTTGTACCGTTACTCACCCAAGTACCTGCACTTTGCGGGCGGCTATCACCAGACCACGTTCCCGGAATGGGTGGAGGAGTTGACCGAGGCGCAGCGCGCGGTATTGGAGCCGCCCTATATCTATAACCGTCCCCTTATCGAAGACGATGGCGTGACGGTAGTACGCCCGCGCCGGGAGTAGAACAGCATGGAGGAGCAGAAACCACAGCGGACGCTGGCGGCGATGCAGCAGTTCCTGAGCACGCCGCTGGACGAGCGGCTCGGGCACGCCGCTGACGTGCCCCCGGAGGAAACCGTTCTTGCCCTGTTTCGCGCCGTCGTCGCCACGGTTCCCGCGTACCGGGCGTTTCTGGCCGAGCAGGGTATACCTCCCGATACCGTTCGCACCTTCGCTGATTTCCAGCGCCTGCCGCTCCTGACCAAAGAAAACTACCTGAAGCGCCACCCGCTCCCCGCGCTTTGCCGGGAGGGGCGGCTGGACTCCTGTGACCTCATCGCCGTGTCGTCCGGCTCGACGGGGGAGCCGACCCTATGGCCGCGCTTCGTTACGGATGAACTGCCGATTGCCACGCGTTTCGAGCAGGTCTTTCACGATAGTTTCCACGCCGATACGCACCGCACTCTGGCTGTCGTCTGCTTTCCTCTGGGCACCTGGGTGGGTGGGATATATACGGCCAACTGCTGCCGCCACCTTGCCGTCAAAGGGTATCCGATTACCGTCGTCACTCCCGGCAACAACAAAGAGGAGATTTTGCGGGTCGTTCAGGCGCTCGGCCCGGCCTTCGAGCAGACTGTGCTTCTGGGCTACCCCCCCTTCCTGAAGGATGTGATCGACACCGGCAGGGCGCGCGGCGTAGCGTGGGACCGGTACCGCATAAAACTCGTCCTGGCCGGTGAGGTGTTTAGCGAGGAGTGGCGCAGCTTCGTCGGTGAGCGCGTCGGCGCAGTCAATCCCTGCTATGACTCCGCCTCGCTCTACGGCACGGCGGACGCGGGCGTTCTGGGCAATGAAACACCGCTCAGCATCTGCATCCGGCGTTTTTTGGCGCAGCATCCCCAGGTTGCCTACGAACTGTTTGGCGAATCCCGCCTGCCCACCCTGGTGCAGTACGACCCGCACAGCCGCTTTTTCGAGACACACGCGGGAACCCTGCTTTTTTCCGGCGATAACGGCATTCCCCTCGTCCGTTATCACATTTCCGATACCGGCGGCGTGATTTCCTATGACCGGATGCTCGCTTTTCTCAGCGAACAGGGCTTCGACCCTGCGGCGGAGCTAAAGCGTCACGGCGGCGAGCACGGTATCCGTCCGCTGCCCTTCGTTTATGTCTTCGGTCGCTCCCACTTTACCGTCTCCTTCTTCGGCGCGAACATCTACCCGGAAAACGTCACCGTGGGGCTGGAGCAGCCGGTCATCCAGGAGTGGGTGACGGGAAAGTTCGTGCTTCAGACAACGGAAGACGCCGACCGTAACCGGGTTCTGTCCGTGGTGGTAGAGCTTGCGCCCGGCGTGGAAGACAGCGAGGAGAAACGCCAGGCCATCGCCGCGTCCCTCGAAAGCCACCTGTTGCGCCTGAATAGCGAGTTCGCCCATTATGTCCCGGCGGAATACCGCACGCCCCACGTTCGTCTCACTCCCAACGGCGACCCGGAATACTTCCCCGTCGGCGTCAAACATCGCTACACGAGAAAGTAACAAGGAAAACACATGCATATAAAGATTCCGGCAAGTCTGTACCGCCACGGTTTGAAAATACTCGTGGCGCTTTTCGCTCTGCACCTCGTCCTTTCTTGCGCGCTCGCCGCAGATAAAGGAACTGCCATGAAACCGGAAATTAGTGTTATCCACGAGGTCGGTCATGTACTCGCGGTGGAGTGCCTTGCCTTTTCGCCCGACGGCTCAACGCTGGCAAGTGGAGGAAACAGGGACAACACCGTCATCTTATGGGACGCGCGGACGCTTGAATGGAAACAAACCCTGACGGGACACACCGATACAGTGGCTGCCGTTGCCTTCGACCCAAAAGGGAATCTTCTTGCCAGTGTCAGCAAAGACCAGACCGTAAAACTGTGGAACGCCAAAACGGGGCTGTTGCTGCGGACACTGACGGGGCATCAGCGCGCCCTCCAGGCGGTCGCCTTCTCACCTGATTCGCGCGTGGTGGTCAGCGCAGGACGGGATGGGGCGGTCAAGTTCTGGGACGTACAGACAGGCGTGCTTCAGCTTGCCCTCAGCTTTCCCCAGCAAATGCTGCGTTCCCTGGCCTTCTCGCCGGACGGCGCGTTTCTGGCAATCGCCAGTGAAAAGTCGGTTCTGCCTCTTCCGAGCGGAAAAAACAATCCCGCAGCAACGGAGATAAAGATATGGGACATCTCGCAGCGAGAGCTGAAGCGGACGCTGGCAAGAGTCGAGGAAAGTAAGGAAAGTGGCGCGGCGGGACTCTTCACCCCCGTGGTCGCTGTCGCCTATTCTCCGAATGGCACCCTCCTTGCCTCAGCGAGCGGCAGTCAGGTGACGCTCTGGGACGCGCGCTCGGGGGAAGCTCGGCATGTACTGACCGCACCGAGCGGTAAGGTGATTTCCGTGACCTTCTCCCCCGACGGCGGGCGCGTGGTCGCGGGGACGGGAGACGCCCAAAGCCCGACCAACAGCAACGGCACGGCGCTGTTTCAGGTATGGGACACACGGACAGGGCAGCCAATCGCGAAATCACAGGGCCGCCTCAACACCGTTACTTCGGTCGCTTTCTCGCCGGATGGAAAGACGCTGGCAAGCGGAAGCTACTTTGAAATGGTGCAGCTTTGGGACGCCGAAACGGGAGCTTTGAAGCAAAAACAGGAGCATCATATTTCCTTTGCTTCCACCTTCGCCTTTTCGCCCGATGGAACGATGCTGGCGACTCCGGGAGAGCCGGTGCGTCTCTGGGATATGCGGACGGGGAAACTCCAGCGAACCTTCACCAGCCCCCGTGACAACAGGAATCGTGGCGATCTGCGAGCGGTGACATTTTCTGCGGATGGTAAAACTCTCGTGGGGGCAACGACCGAAAAGACACTGCTTTTATGGGATATCCGCACCGGCGAGCTTCGCGACACGCTGGTGTCAGGATCATCACGTCTTGACTCCGATAACCCTGATTGGTCGTCTCCCGGAGTCGCCACGGTCGCCTTCTCGCCCGACAACCGAATGATTGCGGCGGGAGGTGTCGGGGCTACGGTTCGCCTCTGGGACGTGGCGACGAAAACGATGACACACACGCTGAAAGCGCATCCCAACTGGACCTATGCCGTTACCTTCTCGCCGGACAGCAGGGTTTTGGCGACCGCCCAGCGGGAAGTGAAGCTGTGGGACCTTCAGAAGGGGACACTGCTGCGAACTTTGGAAGGAAACACGCAGGACATAAAGGCGATAGCCTTTTCTCCAAACGGTCTCCTTCTGGCCGGAGTGGGAACGCGCAAAGGCCCGTGGCAGCGTGATGCCGTGAGAGGTCGGCTGGACATCTGGGAGGCGCGGAGTGGGAGATTGCTGCTTAGTATCCCGGCGCACGCCGACAGCATCAATGGCGTGGCATGGTCGCCGGATGGAAAGACCGTCGCCACCGGAGGCTCGCGAAGCGGGGGCGACTGGGGCGGGCAGTGGCATGAGGGAGAGATAAACCTGTGGGACGCCAGGGCGGGAAAGCTGCTGCGGACGATGACGGCAGGCGGGGCGACCGTGGGACATATCGCCTTTTCCCCCGATGGCCGCACCCTCGTCAGTTCGGGCATCACGTTGAAGAACTGGACACTGCGCACGGGGCCGGGCATGACCGTCTGGAATGTGGCGACGGGAGAACATCTTGCGACATTAGCGGTGCTCCCGTCCGGGAACGACTGGATCACCTATACCCCGGAAGGCTTCTACGACGGGTCGCTGAGCGCGGCGCGTTATATACGCTGGCAGATGGGAGAGCAGTTCTTGCCTGCCGAAACATACGCGGCCCAGTTTCATCATCCCGAGCGGGTAGAGGCAGCGCTTCGACCCCAAAGCCGGGTGACGAAATCCCCATAGGTGGCAAGGGCGCTCACAGGCAGGGGTTAAGCCGGGTTCCCGCGAACTGGGTATAGCAGGATGCTGACTTGCATCTGCCATCGTTATCATAAAGGATAAGTTGTCACCATGACAAATCAGGCTGGAAGTTTGGTGGAAGGGGTGGAAGTCACCGGCGACGCCGCCTCGCAGTTCGCGGAGATATTGACGCCGGATGCGCTGCGTTTCGTCGCCGGGCTGGAGCGTACATTTCGGGAGCGGCGTACCGCGCTGCTTCGGCGGCGGGAAGAGCGGCAGGCGGAGATCGACGCCGGAAAACTGCCCGACTTCCCGCCCGAAACCGAGCACGTTCGTACCGGCGCGTGGAGCATTGCGCCCGTCCCCGCCGATCTTCAGGACCGCCGCATCGAGATTACCGGCCCGTCCGGCGACCGGAAGATGGTCATTAACGCGCTCAACTCCGGCGCGAAGGTGTTCATGGCCGACTTCGAGGACGCCAACTCGCCGACTGCCTTCAACCAGTTGCAGGGGCAGATCAACCTGCGCGACGCCAACAACCGCACCATCACCTTTGCCAATCCCGACGGCAGAAACTACGCGCTGAATGAGGCGGTGGCCGTGATTATCGCCCGCCCGCGCGGCTGGCACCTCGTGGAAAAGCACATTCTCGTGGATGGCGTACCGGTGTCCGGCAGCCTGCTCGATTTCGGCCTTTACTTTTTCCACAATGCGCGGACTCTGTTAGAAAAAGGTTCCGGCCCCTACTTTTATCTGCCGAAGCTGGAAGGGCATCAGGAGGCGCGCCTGTGGAACGATGTGTTCGTCCATGCGCAGAACGAATTGGGCGTTCCGCGGGGTTCCATCAAGGCGACGGTGCTTATCGAGACGATTCTGGCCTCCTTTGAGATGGACGAGATACTCTATGAACTGCGCGACCACTCGGCGGGCCTGAATTGCGGGCGCTGGGACTATATCTTCAGCTATATCAAGAAGCTGCGGAACCAGTCCCACGTTATCCTGCCCGACCGGGGTCTGGTAACGATGACCTCGCCATTCATGCGCGCCTATTCGCTGCTGACGATCAAGACCTGCCACCGTCGGGGCGCGCACGCGATGGGCGGCATGGCCGCGCAGATACCGATCAAGAACGACCCTGCCGCTAACGACGAGGCGATGAACAAGGTGCGCGCGGACAAGGAACGCGAAGCGCGCGACGGCCATGACGGCACCTGGGTAGCGCATCCCGGCCTGGTGCCCATCGCTCTGGAGGTCTTCAACGAGCATATGCCCCAGCCGAACCAGGTTAGCCGCCAGCGTGACGACGTAAACGTGACCGCCGCCGACCTGTTGGCGGTCCCCGAAGGTCCCATCACCGAAGCGGGCGTACGAACCAATGTCAGTGTCGGTGTCCAATATCTGGAGGCGTGGCTGCGCGGCTCCGGCGCGGTGCCTATCTTCAATCTGATGGAGGACGCCGCGACGGCGGAGATTTCGCGGGCGCAGCTCTGGCAGTGGATTCGGCATCCCCAGGGCATCCTCCAGGATGGCCGCAAGTTCACGGCAGAACTGTTTCATCAGATTCTGGAGGAGGAGTTAGATAAAATAAAGGCGGCGGTCGGCCCGGAACGCTACGCGGCAGGCAAATACATCCTGGCAAGTGAGCTATTCGCCAAAATGACCACGGACGATGATTTCGTAGAGTTCCTGACCCTGCCCGGCTACGAGCATCTGGACTGAGCAAGGAAGAATCATTGCCCGCCAAGGCGCTTATCATCGCGGACGACCTCACCGGGGCGGCGGATACCGGGCTACAATTCCGAAACCACGACTTTTCGGTTCGCCTATCGCTGACGGACGGATTTCTGGAAGGTGGGACGGGGAGCGACGTTCAGGTAATCTCGACGGAAAGCCGCAATCTATCGTGGAGCGACGCTCAGACTGCGCTGCGCCCGATGGCTGCATCCCTTTCCCGAATGCCGCACCCCGCGCCGCTGCTGTACAAGAAAATAGATTCCACACTGCGCGGCTGGATCGGCGCAGAAATCAAGGTGATGCTGGATGCATTGCCGTCCTCTGTCGCCTGGATCGTCCCGGCGTACCCGAAGCAGGGGCGACGGATGGAACAGGGCATCTACACGGTTCATGGCAGGCCGCTGCACGAGACAGAGTTCATCAGCGATGTGGTGGGAGGAATCGTGGATTCGCTGATTCCGCCCCTGCTGGAGCGTCAGATAGGTGAGCGCGTCTGCTTTATCGGCACTGACACAGTTCTTCATGGGGCGAAAGCGATAATCGCTACGGTGCATCGCGCGCGGCGGGAGAGCGGTGTGCGCGCCGTTCTATTCGATGCGGCCACGGACGAGCAGATTCATTCTGTTGTTGAGGCGGGCAGACATACGGATACGCCGATTCTCTGGGTCGGGTCGGCAGGGCTGGCAGGGGCGATTGCACGGCAGCTACAGCCGTCAAGCCGCATCCCGGAAACTCTGCCAACACTTGAACCCGGCCCGGTTGTCATCTCTGCCGGGAGCCAGAACCCGGCAACGCATCGGCAGGTGGCATTTCTCAAGGAGCGGGTGTCAGTTCGGCATTGGATTTTGCCGGATATACCAACGCTTGAGATGGATTCCCGGCAGCATCATCTTCTTACCCTGCCGGAAGCGAGCCTGGCTGACGTTCGCCACGAGATGCGGCTGGCCGAGGCATCCGTTCTGGGCAAAGTAACCGCCGAAGTTATACGAGGGACGAGCAGTAAACGGATTTTTCTGACCGGCGGCGATACGGCGGCGGCAACCTTCCGCCATCTGGACGTGTCGTTTCTGGAGATAATCGGCACGGTGGAGGAGGCGATGCCGCTTCTGCAAGTATCCGGCGGGCCTGCGGACGGCGCGCTGGCAGTGACGAAGGCGGGCGGCTTCGGCGGGGAAGCGTCTCTTTATAATGCGTTTCGTGCCCTGACCGGGGGTATAAACGACGCATGAGCAGCAGTAAACCCGTTATTGCGGTAACGATGGGCGACCCATCGGGCATCGGGCCGGAGATTATTTTAAAGGCGCTGGCGGAACCGGCGGTCTACGATGTCTGTGTTCCGGTTGTCATCGGGAGCGCAGCTATGCTGCAATTTGCCGCCGAGACGCTGAACAGGCAGGCGTCGCTGCATCCGGTGGCGAATACTGCCGACACCCGGGCCGAGCTGGGCGTCATCGACGTTTGGGATGTTCCACTCGACCGGGAACAGGTGCAGATCGGCGTGGAGGGGGTGGAATCGGGACGCGTCGCCGTGGAAGCGGTGCGGACGGCGGTGGAACTGGCGATTGCCGGGCAGGTGCAGGCCATTGCGACCGCGCCGCTGAACAAGGCCGCGATGCACCTGGCAGGCTTCAACTACGCAGGCCACACAGAGATTCTGGCCGACCTGACCCGTACCGCCGACTACGCGATGATGCTGGTGACGCCCACCCTGCGCGTTATCCATGTCTCCACCCATGTCAGCCTGCGAAAAGCAATCGAGCGGGTAAAAGCGGAGCGGATATACACGGTTATCGGGATTGCCGACCGGACACTGCGCCCGATGGGTATCACTAATCCGCGTATTGCCGTGGCGGGGCTGAACCCGCACGCGGGCGAGGGCGGTCTGTTCGGTCAGGAGGAAGCGGAAGAGATAGCTCCGGCGGTGGAACAGGCGCAAAAGGCGGGATACGCAGCCAGCGGGCCGTACCCGCCCGACACGATCTTTTACCGCGCCAGCCGTGGCGAGTTCGATATAGTTATCGCCATGTACCACGATCAGGGGCATATCCCCGTGAAGCTGGCCGGTTTCGATACCGGCGTCAACGTCTCGGTAGGAATGCCCTTTATCCGCACGTCCGTCGATCACGGTACCGCGTTCGACATCGCCTATAAGGGTATTGCGTCCGAGAAAAGTATGGTGGAAGCGATTTTGCTTGCCGCCCGTCTGGTGAAAGGCAAAGACTGATGAGCAGTGAATTTCCCCGCATGGCCGCCGTTCGCCAGCGGTTCGAGCGCCCGACCGTTCCCGACATTCCCGCCGCCGTGCGCGAACAGATGAAGCGCCTCCTGCCCGCCGATATTCCCGGCAAGCGTATCGCCGTGACGGCGGGAAGCCGGGGTATTCGCAACATCGCGCTAATCATCCAATCCGTTGTCGCGGCGGTGCGCGACGCGGGCGGCGAGCCATTCATCGTCCCCGCGATGGGCAGCCACGGCGGCGCGACGGCGGAAGGACAGATCGCGGTGCTGGAAAGCCTGGGGGTAACGGAAAGCTACTGCGCCGCGCCCATCCACTCGTCGATGGAGGTCTGCGAGATCGGCGAAACGGAGAGCGGCATTCCCGTGGTCATGGATCGCAACGCCTGGGGCGCGGACGGCGTCATTCTCGTTAACCGCATCAAGACGCACACCGATTTCAAAGGCGATGTGGAAAGCGGCCTGATGAAGATGACGGCTATCGGCCTGGGCAAGCAGGCGCAGGCGCTCGTGCTGCACCGGCGCGGCGTTTTCGGCATACGCGATATCATGAAAGAGGTAGCCACCGTCTCGCTGGCGACCGGCAAAATCCTCGGCGGCCTCGCCATCCTGGAGAACGCCTACGATGAAACCGCACATATCGAGGGCCTTCTGACGGCGGAGATTCCGACGCGCGAACCGGAACTGCTCCTCCAGTCCAAAGCAATGATGCCCAGCCTGCCGGTCGAGGAGATCGATCTGCTCATTATAGACGCCATGGGCAAGGATTACAGCGGTACGGGAATCGACACGAACATCATCGGGCGGATGCGGATGCCCGGCGAAGCCGAGCCGGAATCACCGCGCGTCAAGTATATCTTTGTCCGCTCGCTGACCGAAGGCTCGCACGGCAACGCGGCGGGAATCGGATTGGTGGATGTGATAACGCGGCGTATGTTCCATCAGATCGACCTGTATGCGACCCGGCAGAATGTCGCCACCAGCACCTTCCTGGCGCGCGGGGCCATTCCCATCGTCGTGGAAAACGACCGGGAAGCGCTCGAAGAGGCGCTTCGGGCCTGCTGGGGCGTCGATCCGGAGCAGGCCCGTGTCGTCCACGTTCCCAACACCCTGGAACTGGAGCATGTGCGCGTTTCCGAAACGCTGCTGGACGAAGTTCAGGGCAAAGACAATGTCGAAGTGCTGGGCGCGGCGGAACCGCTGGCCTTCGATGCAGACGACTGCCCTGCTATCGCTCATTGAAGAAACCCCTTATGCTGATTCAAAACACCCCAGTTTCGCCGCGTGGTTCTGGTGCGCCTGAATCCGGGCGATGACGTGCTCGATTCGCTCGCGGAAGCCGCGCAGCGGAAAATATCCGCCACGGCCTGGTCATGAGCGGCATCGGTCGCTCAGCCGCTACCATGTCCACGTCGTCAAAACCACGAATTTGCCCCCAGGGACGTGTTTTTTGAAGGTGAAGGCCCGTTCGACATTCTTTCTCTGTGCGGCGCGATTCTCGGTAGCCGTGTCCATGCCCATATCACCTTCTCCAACACGGAAAAGGCGATGGGCGGGCATCTGGAGCGCGGCTGCCGCATTCTGACCTTCGCGGTTGTTGTGCTTGCCGAACTGGCCGATGCGGATATGACCGGATGGGACACCGTCGGCGCGCTGTAACATCACCGCTTCTCCAATAACAACCGAAATCTAATAACATGCCGCAATCCAATATAGCCGAGCGAACGCCCCGGCAAGACCCGCGCCCCCTCCGCTCCGTCAGTCCTTTAAGCGTTGGCTTCTTCCGGGGTCACCTCAAAGAGATGGAAGGGCCGCACGAGCCGGAAGAGGCAGCACCCGCAGCACTCGTGGTGGCAGGTGATGTGCCTGACCAGTGTCGATTACTTCTCCACCCTTGGCTACCAGCCCGGTATCGCCGCGCTTGCCTGCAGGCGCGCTCTCGCCCATCGCCACCTGATCCTGGTGTCGACGCTGTTTGCGCGCTGCCGATGTACAAGAGGGTCGCAGAGGAAAGCCCGCACGGCGACGGCTCCATCTCGATGCTGGAGCACCTGCTTCTGTGGTGGCAGGGCAAGCTGTTCGTGCTGTGTCTGATCGGCTTCGTCGCCACCGGCTTCATCATCACCATCACCATGCAGCCGATGCCACCGCGCACATCGTCGAGAACCCCTACGCGCACTTTCTGCGCGGCCAGGAGATCGCCATCACCTTTGTGCTGATCGCCCTGCTGGGCGCGGTCTTCCTGAAGGGCTTTGGCGAATATCGGTATCGCCGTTGCGCTGGTGGCCGTCTATATCGGGCTGAACCTGGTGGTTGTCGGCACCGGCTTTACGCAGATTGTCCAGAACCCTCGGTCCTGACGAACTGGAAGAGCGCCCTGCTGAGCAGCTACAGCAACCCGTTCCTGATGATCGGGGCGGCGATCACTGGTGTTCCCCGGCTCGCGCTGGGTTTATCGGGCTTTGAGACCGGTGTGGTGGTGATGCCTCTGGTAAAAGGCGACGCCGATGACGCAGGAAAAGCCGTTGGGGCGCATCAGGAACACGCGCAAGCTGCTGACCACGGCGGCTTTGATCATGAGCGTGCTGCTGATGATTGCAGCCTCGTCACCACTGTACTCATTCCACAGCAAGAGTTTCGCCCCGCCACCCACGCCCAACACCGGAACAGCTTCAGAAGCTCCTGGTGGGGAAAGCGGACCAAAGGAGCCGTCGTTATCGCCAACGACCTGGCCCTTTTCCCGGCAGGCCGCGTGATCACCAAAAATGATGTGACGGCGGCGCAGGTGCTGGGGCAACTACCGGCGCTGGCGACTGCTGCCGGGGTGGATCCAGGGCGAGGAAGCCAAGGCGGGCGAGGCGAACGGACGATGCCCTGGCGTATCTGGCCCACAAGTACCTCGGCCCTCGATTCGGCACGGTTTATGACATCAGCACGATCCTGATCCTGTGGTTTGCCGGTTCTTCGGCGATGGCAGGTCTCCTGGTGCATCGTGCCGCGCTATCTGCCGCGCTACGGCATGGCTCGGAGTGGACACGGGCGACGCGGCCCCTGGTGCTGATCTTCACCGGCATCTGTTTCGCCGTTACGCTGGCTTTCCGGGCCGGTGTGGAAGCGCAGGCAGGGGCGTATGCGACGGGGGTTCTGGCGCTGATGACCTCGGCCACGATTGCCGTCACCCTTTCTGCCTGGCGTCGCGGGGAAAGACGCGCCGCCTTCGGCATCGGCCTGGTGTCCTTGATCTTCATCTACACCATCGTCAATGTCGTGGAACGGCCAGAGGGTCTCCAGATAGCCGGTTTCTTTATCGGAGCTATCGTTGTCACCTCATTAGTATCTCGAATTTTCCGCTCGACTGAATTGCGTGGTCGGGTGGAGCTGGACAAAACGGCGCAGCGGTTTATTGAAGAGGCGGCCAACAGGGAGGATGCGTATTATCGCCAACCGACGGCACGCCGGGGACGAGCAGGAATATCGTCTGAGAGAGAAGGCGCAGCGGGACGACAATCACATTCCGCGCAGCGGTGCTGTTTCTGGAGGTCGAGCTTGGTGATACTTCGGAGTTCGCGGAAGTGCTGGAGGTTCGGGGCGTGAATCTGAGGAGCGTGTGGTAAGCCAGATCAAGGGGGCGGAGAGAGGTTATACGTACCGTATCCTGCGCGTCCGCAGCGCCGCCGTGCCCAACGCCATCGCGGCGGTTCTGCTCCACATCCGCGACGTGACAGGCAAGCCACCCTGCTACTTTCACCTGGGCGGAGGGCAAGCCGATTGCCTATATCCTGCGCTTCCTTCTCTTCGGCGAAGGCACACGCCCACCCCCGGTGACACACGAGGTAGTGCGTAAGGCCGAGCCGAATTCGGAGCGGCGGCCCGCGCTCCATGTCGGCGGAGTGGGGTTAGCAGGAAGCCGCGCGCCGCCTGGATGGCTGTACCTCCACGATTATGGAAACCTGGAAAATAGCTGGAATCAATTTCGACCACATGCACATGGGCGATCTGCTTCGCCTGGCGCACGAGCACCCCAAAAGCAGAATCGTCGGTATGTATCTGCGACGACGACCTCGCCCGCATAAGGGGCGGCCGCAGCTTCGGCATCGGCGAGGAGCGGCAGTTCACCGATTACCGAGAGTGTCTGGAGCGGACGCAGCCTGACACATCGTGCTCCTTTTGCCCGGCCACGGGACGGCACGGCGAGTATGTCGAAAAAGTTGCCCCGTTTGGCGTCCATATCCTTGTTGAAAAGCCCTTCGCTGCCTCGCTCACCGATGCCGACGCGATGATTCGCGCCGTCGAAGCGACGGAAAAACGATGGTCGTCAACTGGCGCAGCAGCCTGTTATCCGCCATATCACCGCAAGCGCCTGATTGACGAAGTGCGTCATCGGCGACGTTCTCGAAGTGCATTATTATGACGGCAATCGCGGCCCCCTGCGCCATATCGCCGACAAGGTCAGTTACAGCGCAAGAGGCGGCGCGGCAAAAATCCACAAGCTGGTGGTATCAGAAGAGAGTGGCGGCGGCTCGCTGCTCGACTACCTGGGCTACGGCGTCGCTCTGGGCACCTGGTTTCCACAACGGGCGCGCGCCTATCGAAGTCACCTGCGTCGTCGATGGGCAGCGGCCTGGAGGTGGACGAACACAGCATCACCATCGCTCATGCCTGAAGCTTCGGTCTTTCAAAATACGAGACGCGCTGGGGGTACTGCTTCTTTAGCGACCTGCGGACGCCTTCTCGAAGCGTAGCCTGGCGTGGCTTCGTCGTCGTCGGCACGGCAGGCACCGCATCGCCCTGCTGATTGGCGAGCAGACCATTCGCCTCCAGACCAAAGCGACCGCCCGAAGGGCGCGATATTCCGGTGATGTCGCCCAGCGTCCTGGCCGCAATCCCATCGAGACTCGATTCACTGCCCGGCGACCGGCGAAGCCGTCACCGGCCCGCTGGTCGCAGCTGCGCATCGGCCAGCAGATCGTGGAGACCGCTGTCGTCAGCAAGGTAGGTGCTGCACCGTCCCGCCGTCAGGTAAACCAGAGGCAGGAGTACGAAACAGGTCGTCACTCTTGACCCGGAACCTCGAAGTACAGGTGGCTCTGGCCAGCACGCGGCGAAGACCCCAAACTGCCATGCCACCGCATTGTTCACCAGTTTCCGGAGCGCGATGAAGACCCGACGCTGGTCTTACCGAGAAAGAAAAGGCGGCAATACAGGCAGGTGTCGAAGTGGCCTTCGCCGACAGCGTGGCGGGCCGTAAACCTGGCGGATGAGTTCCCACGTAGAGATGAACCGCAAATACAGCCCGCTGCGTTAGGTATTCCCAACCTACTAAGCTTGGCTTTCTCGGTAGCAACAAACCACTGCCGGGCTGATCTGAAAAGGGAGATACACATTGGCAGAGAAAGGTTCACCTCCTTGATAATGAAGCACTGTATCGGGACGAGTCGGGATTAACGCCAGGTGGGCGTGGTTTGAAAACCATCATAATCCGGGGCCAAATAAGAGCGTTGTCCTCGAATATGAGTAGCCATAGCAAATAGAAAGATCTTACGAAGCGCCTAAATGAAGCCTATAGAGTATTCGTTATTGTTACCAAACGTGCCAAAGTCTTTGGGGAAGCCAGAAAACGAATACGGCAATCTTACGAAAACCACCACTGATATCATTGACTTTGCAGGTGTTCGGGTTGTTTTTATCTTTACAAGAGCAATCGTGCAGCTATAGAAAAAATCATAGAAATGGAATTGAAGCGGTTGAGCGAGTGATAAGGTCGAAGAAATCAAGAAACTGACCGATTCGGCTAGAAGCCGGTTACCTCATTACATTGGGCGTAAGTCTTCAAGAAGGCTTCAATGATGATCTAAGTGACTGGTTCGTAAAGGCGGTGGACGGTTTTACAGGATGTCTTGGGCAATTGTAGATCATCATTTGGTTTATAAACAAGAAAAAACGGCGGTTCCAATCATGACAAGGAAGAATACTCGAATTCTTTATTCCGGTTTATTTGGAGACAGTGATGATCAATTTGATAATGGGTATGAACGAAGACTACAAAGAAAAGATCAAAGGCAATCAAACGGTTAGGGAGGCACTTTAAGCCAAGAATTAAACGTAGACTATTGGTTGATTCGTTGGTGTGACTGGAACCTGGTACATTGGTACTAAATACTTGAATTTGATGCTTGGTGACCTCAATTGCGGGCTTCACACTTGATGACGTTGAAGCATTACTCAACAGGAACGAAAAGAGGGCCTCGTTTATAAAAGGAAAAATCAACATAACAACCATTTTGAGTCCTATTATTCGATCATTGGCTTTAGAAATTCAGTTTTAGAGATACAAGGATAGGCCCAGAACTAAGAAAGGTGATCGAAGATACGCCAGTCTGTGGAAGAAAAGATGCCGCAGAGCAATCGTGGCTTGATTATGGCCTGAGCAAGGCTACTCCCACAACACGCATTGATGCGCCCGATCTGCCATACAAGCCGCGACCCTAATGCCTATCCCGCGCCCGGCTTCATCGGCTTGATCGGCTGCGGCGGTATCTCGGCGCAGCACGACGGCAGCCGCCGGAAGGCGGGCTACTCAACGTTGTCGCTCTGTACGACCTGATCGAGGAACGCGCGCGAGCAGCAGGCGACCTGTTCCCCGACGCCGACATCTACACGGATTACCGCGACCTGCTGCGCCGACGACATCGAGGTCGTGGACACCGCAACACATCCGCCGGAGCGTGTCCTGGCCAATCAGGCGCTTGCCAGTACGGGCATATTCCTGAAGCCAGTCGTCGTGCTTGATTTGATATCGGCGAGCGGTTTATCGCGCCCGTCGTGAAGAAAACGGGTGAAGCTGGCGGTAAACCAGACGGCGCTGGCAAATTCCATTTCAGCTATATCCAGCGGCGCGTCTGCGCGGGTCTGCTGGGGAAGCTGATGAGTGCGCATCTTCCGTCCACTGGGACTACCCGGACAGTCGGTACGCTGCTGAAGACATTCACGATCTGGTGTTGTACGACTTCGGCGTCCACTGGTTCGACCTTGCCGCACAATTCGTCGATGGCTGCGCGGCGCGGCGTGTCTACGCCTCTCGCACCCGCGCCGTAGACCAGACGGCGCGCCCGCGCCAGATGCTGGCTCAGGTAGGCTGATCGAGTTCGATGGCGCAGGCCTTGCCTGTTCGATGCCTTATACCGTACGGCCCTGGCAGGATCGACCTATATCGCCGGGATCGACGGCACCATTACCAGCAGAAGGTTCCGGTCTGACCGGAGCAGGTATCATGCTGGTATGGCTGGCGATGGCTACGGCAGCCCGGCGTGCTGGAAGACCAGTTCCTGATTTGTTTATGAAGGCATTGATGGCTGAATTGCTGTGCGCTATCATCGAAAAAGACCTGGGGCAGCCGATCAACAGCGCGTGAAAACTGCAGCCTGCGGCGAAAGTTTCGCCGTTATCGCCAGCGCTGTTTTACTGGCGCGCCGAAACCCTGGCGAGGTGCGCCAACTGCTCAAAGGCCTGGCGCCCACGTACAACTGGCTGCGGCGCTGCGGCGAAGATCTGTTCAACACCGCTAACCCGTGGTGCACAAGGCTACCACTTTGAGTTAAGCACTGGGCAGAGAGATCAAGGCGTACATCGTGCGGGAAACGGACGAGGCCGCCTGGCGCGCTATCTGCCACATTACCTGCCGGGGCCGTGGTATTGGCCGTGGAGGTGTGGAAGCGCACGCCGTTCCCGGAAGCGTTAAACGAAGAAGTGTCGCCGCCCGGAACGAATCCGGACGAGGTTAGACTGACCCTTTGTCGGCTACGCGGAATCCGTTCCGAACCGTACAGGATTCGCCGCTATGGCTGGGTGGCCTCTGTATCAACGGTGGCCTGGGCAGCCTGAGCTTGCCGATGCGGACACGCTGCAAAGGTCATCTGCGGCAGCTTCCATCGAGAACCAGAGACGAAAAGAGCGCCGAGGAGATTTTGGCGAAGATAGACGGCGGCAGCGTACTTCCGGGCGTCGAATGACACGGGCTGGCTGGGGACACAGCCATTTCCGCGTTTGACGCTTATCCGCACCTCATCTCCTGTCCGGCATGTCCATATCGTTAGACAAGGCGCACGGCGGCCACGAGACCTGTCTGCTCGGTTCCGGCATTGCGGGATGGGGCCGTTCAGGCGCTGCGCGATGCGCAGGGGCGGCGAAGGCTGTACTCCTGGGGAAGATGGAACTGGAAGACCGCACCCGCTCGACTCCGCCGTCCAGAACCGCAGGCGGATCGAGGAGCACCTCGCCCAGTGAACAGCAAGAGGAGGCCCCCCCGCCCCCTACACGCAGCCGGAAAATGGCCCCGCCGTACCACGTTCTTTCTCTCCGCCAGCGTGGGGAGGCAGGGGGAGGGCCCGGCTGGCGCAAAGTTCGGCCTTATCACCGCCTGACCGGAATCGTGGGCGGCGACGGCGGCTGGCCGCCCGCGATGGCGCGTGGCTTTCATTGTCAGCCGAACCGAGGAGCATCATGCGCTGGCCCAGACGAGGAGGCGGCGGCGTTCCGCGCCCATCACAGGCTTGCTGACTCCGACCCCGGTCGGTGCTGGTGAAAACAGCGGCGCAGTGGTCTCGCCGCAGTTCGCAACTGATTGACGCCCTGTTTAATGGGCCGCTGGTATCATGACGCCGCTTCGGGGACGGCCCGATTCACGAATGCACGGAGGAGGGTCAGACACGACGCTGGATACGAATGTCAAATCGATGTTTGTTCATGGAGTGGTCGCCTGCGATGCTGACGCAGCCGGTCGTCTTAACGGCCTGGTGGGGAAACTGTCTGAATGATACGCGGCATGTCGGCGATTTTCCTGCTGGAGCGCTGGTTCTTCGCCACGCATGTATGCCGCAGCCAGCAAGGGCGCGCGATCCGGCAGGAGCGTCGATGGCTGCCTACCATGCCGCGCACAAGATTCGGGTCAACGCCTATCGCCTATTCCTTATCCACGCCTATGGAGCAACCGCGCGCAGGAAAACCTGTATATCTTGAGCTGGCAATAACTGGCGCAGCCATCGGTAGATTTAATCAGCGCATACGTCGCCTCGCGCCGCCCTTTTCCTGCCTGGCGATGATTCCTGCGTCATTACCGCCGACATATTAACGTGGACGCAGGTTGAGGAGCGGATGAGGTGTTTTTGCATTGCTCTGGCGACATGACCTCGTTCCGCCAGGCGTGCCCTGTCGGGCCTGAGCGCCCGGCGCCAGGGGAGGCGAGCATGCAGCAGACGGTGGAGAACGCTATCATTGTCTGGGACGCGGCGCTGCAAACGTAGCACTTTATCCGGCGGTCTTTGACACGAAGACACGCGACGCTTGGGTGCCGACGTAATGACGCCGATGCGCTGGCCGAGGCAAAGATCTGCCCTTCGCTGCACTGGAGTGCGCTGATGAAGCCGGAGGTGCGCGACCATGTCGAGGCAGGTTACTATTGACGTCCGGCTGTTTCCCGGCCTGTTTGAGAAAGAGGAAATACTAATGCGTCTGGTAGAAAACGGGAGCTGTAGAAGTCGCGGAGCGCGCAGCGGGTCAGCTATGACGCCGTGGCGCTGGGCGCTGACGATGCGGCGGCGCTTTGTCCGATGGCTGCGATCCCACGGCTACACCGCGCGCCTGACGCTCACGTGATGGCTGCGCCCCTACGCTGCGCGCAGTGGCGTATCACCGCCTTCAAGACGCTGTACCCGCGCGACAACCTTGTGTAGTATCGTCTGCCGTTCGCATGTCGTTTCACACCGAGGTCCTTTCTTTCCCTCTAGCGAACCGGCGGACCAGCGCGACCCGGCAAAGGCAGGCGATTCGCCCCGCAGCCTGCGTGTCCTGGTACTCGGCACCGAGCGCATGGACGGCGGGATGGGTACTGCGGCGGCGTCCACGAATCCCGGCCCCTGGCCGGGGCGTGTGGCATGGTCGAACGCGCTGAACGCGGGCGAGCGCGCCCCGCTGTCGAAGCTGCTGGCGATGGGCGACGATCAACTGCCGGGGAATCTGTGGATGACGGCGTTCGAGGATTACTCCACGCCGCGCCCGGGCACGCAGGACGTGTACTTTTCCCGCTCCCCAACACAAGACCCCGTTCTGCCACAGCCTATTATTATCGAGCGCGACGAGCGCGAGGGCGTTCCTCTGGAACTGCCCGTCCTTGCCGTGGTCGGCGGCGGATGGGGCATCGCACGGGCGAAGAAGAAGCGACGGCAGCAGCAACAAAATCAGCGAGGTATTAGAGAATGAAAGATCAACTCACGCAGGAACAGATAGACAGCTACAACGAAAACGGCTTTCTGGTTATCGAGAACTGGCTCGATGTGGACGAACTGGCGCAATGGCGCGCGGCGACGGACGAGGCGGTAGAACAGCGTCTGGGAAAGGGCGGCGGCTTCGGCAACCTGAACAATCAGGGCGACCCCGACAATTACTATGCCCGCGTCTTCACGCAGTGCATCAAGCTCGCCGATACGCACGCGGGAATGCACGAGATCATGTACGACCCGCGCCTGGGCAAGATGGCGGCGACGCTCGCCGGGGTGGACGGTGTGCGTATCTGGCACGACCAGGCCCTTATCAAGCCGCCGTTCGGCAACCCGACCGCCTGGCATCTGGACAATCCGTACTGGTCGTTTTCCTCGCGGCAGTCTATCTCTATCTGGGTGGCGCTGGATGATGCGACTCTGGGCAACGGCTGTATGTGGTATGTCCCCGGCAGCCATAAGACCGCGCGCTACGACAACGTCGGCATTGGGCAGAACCTGAGCGACCTGTTCAAAGCCTATCCGGAGTGGCGCGAGATAGAAACCGTCGCCTGCCCGTGCCCCGCCGGTTCCGCCGTCTTCCATAATGGCCTGACCGCTCACGGCGCGGGAGCCAACATGACCAAAGGCTTCCGCCGGGCCATGACCTGCGCCTACATGCCCGACGGCGCAACCTTCAACGGCACGAAGAACATCCTGCCCGAGGAGTATTTCCAGTCGCTCACGGTCGGCGATGTGCTGAACGACGACACGATCAACCCGCTGATCTGGCACAAGAAGAAGGGCCGCGCCGCGTGACTGATACCCCGTCGCTTCAATACCTGGACAGGTGCCGCGAACTGATCGAGATCGTCGCGGCGCAGCAGGGTGAAATACAGCAGGCCGCCGACTGGTTCGCGGAAACGATCCTTGCCGGGCGCATGGTGCATCTGTTCGGCTCCGGGCACAGCCGCATCATGGTCGAAGAGATGTGGCCGCGCTACGGCTCGTTTCCCGGCTTCAATCCGCTGGTCGAGCTTTCGCTGAGCTTTCATAACCTCGTCGTCGGCGCGAACGGCCAGCGGCAGGCGATGTTTCTGGAGAACGTCTCCGGCCTGGCCGTGCAGATACTGCGGAACTTCGACCTGTCCGCGCAGGACTCCGCGCTCGTCGTCTCGTCCAGCGGCTGCAACATCGTTCCTATCGAAATGGCCGAAGAGTTCCGCCAGCGCGGCATCAAGGTCGTGGCGATCATCAGCAAGCGCCATTCCGAGGCCAGCACGAGCAAAGACCCGCGCGGCGTCAAGCTTCAGGACTTCGCCGACCTGGTTCTGGACACCGGCGCGCCCCCCGGCGATGCGATGGTGACTATCCCGAACCTGGCAACACCCGTCGCCCCCGGTTCTACCGTCGGCGGCTGTTTACTGGTCAATGCCATCAAGGCCGAGGTCGCCCTGCGCCTGACCGAAGCGGGCCAGCCGCCCAAAGTCTTAGCAGGCAGTGTCATCGTCGGCCCGGAGCAGTCGGAGGTGCTGTTCCAGGGGGCATACGATGAACACGCCCGTCGCCTCGCCAAGCTGTACGAAAAGATTGGGGAGTAGCTGGCCTCTCCCCCCTGCCCCTTCTCCTAAAGGAAAGGGGGAGCCGGTAATACAGGAGTGAAAGATTTAAGGAGGTCGCGCAGATGGAAGCTGAGAGTGCAGAGCAGGAGGAGAAGTCAGTTGGTCTTCTGACATTTGAGGCAATCAGCAACACTCTCTTTGCTGTTATGTGGGCTGTGATTGGCTTTTTTCAGTCTCCGTCGCTTGAATTTTTCCGATTCTTACTGCCTGGCTTTTTCTTATTGACAGCGGCTTGTGCGTGTTGTCAGGTCGTTCAGAAGAAGCGCGGAGGCAAACCGAATCCGGTGCCGCCCCTTCTCCTTCGTCTGGCTTTCATGGCGTGGTCAGCCGCAGCAGCTTATTTCTTTGTCACGGTTGCGGTGGTACTGGATAAAGGCCCTGGAGCAAAGATTGGTCAGGTGGGGCTATTGGGCGGTGCCGTTGTGGCTGTAGCCGGAGCCATCCTCATTTGGCGTGTCTGGGCAGAGTACGACCAGAAGGCCCAGCACCATTTAGAGGATAAGCCTGAGTAACAACAGGCCGCGCGTTTGAAGTTTCCGAAAGCCGCAGGTATTAGAAAAGCATCCCGTCAGTCAGGCTCCCCCTTTCCTTTAGGAGAGGGGGCAGGGGGGAGAGGCCCTTACGACCCACCGTAAAAAGGAATAACGATGACCATTACCCTTAGCGCCGATTTAGAAGCGCGCTTGAAAGAGAAAGCGGCGCGGGAAGGTCGAGACCCAGATGCCGTTGCCGAGGCGCTGCTTATCGCCGCCCTGGATGCAGAAACGATTGAGGTCATCCGGCAAAGCATAGAGGACAGCAAGGCCAGGCGTGTTATCTCGCTGGAGGATTTTGACCGGAAGATGCGTACCAAGTACAGCATCCCCGATGATACGCCACTTGCGACGGAGGCCGAAATGGATGAGTTGAGCGCCTTGATGCCGTAACCGTTTCTTCGAGGCACTGAAGTACCTCGCTTCAGGTAGTGCCCGTCCTTCGGACGGAAGAGATAGCACCATGCCACAAGCCGTCCGCGAGGACGGTTGGCGCAGCCCAAGAGCGAGGGACGTTCTGTCCCTCGGCACCAGCGGAGAAGAAGCCCTTATGAACGAACAACCCTTACGAACCACCGTTATCGGCAGCTATCCGTTTCCCGGCTGGCTGGAGTTCGCCGTCGAGCATCTGGATAAGTTCGGCGACGCCGACCGGGCCGAACTGCAGGAGGACGCCGTTATCGCCGCCGTGCATGACCAGGTAGCGGCGGGCCTGGACGTGATTACCGACGGCGAGCAGACGCGCCTGGATTTCAATCTCTCCTTCTACGGCTTTCTGGAAGGCATCGAACTCGAAGCCACGCCGCCGCGCCATTTCGGCCCGCTGCGCGCATGACCAGCGCGGCAAGCATGTACCGTGGTGGGAGAGCTTCGCGCGCCGCGTGGGCTGGTGGAAGAGTGGGAGCGTCTGCCGGATCACCCCGCCGGACCGGCGCTGAAGGCAAGCGTTCCCGGCCCGTATACGCTGAGCGGGCGGCTTCTTCCCGGCACTATCTATTCTGACCGTTACGCTATCACCGAGGCGCTGCTGCCGTTGCCGGACGGAACTGGAAAACCTGGTGGCGGCGGGCTGCCGCGGATCACTGTGGATGAGCCGTCCGCGAGCTGCTACGCCTACCGCGAAGACCCGCACCGCTTCGTGGATATCTTCAACCGCACCGTCGCCACTGTCGCCGACCGGTGCCGTATTCGACACACCTGTGCTTCGGCAACTACAAGGCGCGCGCGGTCGGGCCGCGCCAGTACGCGCCGCTGTTCCCCGCTTTCCTGAACCTGAAGGCGGCGGAAGTCCACCTGGAAATGGCGAGCTGGGAGTTCGCCGAACTCCCGAAGATCATCCGCGACAATGCGGCATCGGATGTGGCGTCGGCATTATCGATGTGAAAAGTTATTATATCGAGACGATGGCACGATGCTGGCCGCGCGGATCCGGCGTGTCTGGAATACGCGCGCCGGAGCGCCTGTCGTTCGCGCCGGACTGCGGTTTGAGCCAGACAGCGCGCTGGGCGGCAAGCTCAAGCTGAAAAACATGGTTGCGGGCGTGCATCAGGTGCGGAAGGAGATGGGGCTGCTGTGATGCAACCCATTCTGGCGGACGACGCTTTCGCCAAGACGTTGCGGCTGCGGCACGACGCCGAGGGTTTCATCTCTGGTGGCTCGGGCAGAGCGGCTTTCTGGTGCAGTGGCAGGGGCAGCACCTGCTGTTGGACCAGCGTATCTTTCCGACTCGCTGACGACGAAGTACGCCGCTACGGACAAGCCGCATGACCGCATGACCGTGCGCGTCATCGCCCCGGAACGTCTGGGCTTTATCGATGTGGTTACTTCAGCCATAACCATACCGACCATCTGGATGCGGAAACGCTCCCGCTTCGCTCGTGCAGGCTAATCCGAACCTGACCCTGGTGATTCCCGAGGCCAATCGCGCTTTTGTGGCCGAGCGGCTGAATACCGACCCGTCCTGGCCCCTGGGCGTGGATGATGGCCTCACCGTGCGCGTGGCGGACTTCGAGATTACCGGGTTCCCGCCGCGCATGAAGAAGATGGAGGCAGGACGAACAGGGCGGGCACCGATTCCTGGGCTATGTCATCCGATTCGGGCCATGGACGCTGTTCCCGCAGCGGCGATACCGTGTGTTACGAGGGAATGGCGGAGCGTGCGCCCGCCTGGAACGTGGACGTGGCGCTGCTGCCCATCAATGGACGCGCGCCCGAACGCCGGGTAGCCGGAAATCTGGATGGCCCGGAAGGCGGCGCGGCTGGGCCAAGAAATGAAGGCGGGGCTGGTCATCCCCTGCCATTATGAGATGTTCGCCTTCAGCCGATGACCCGCCGGAAGAGTTCGTCGCCGAAGCGGGCAGTCAGAGTCCCAGCCGTATCGACTGCTGCGCGCCGGGGCGATGGAGCAGCGCAGAGCTCTCCGGCGTCCGGCTAAAGCGAACGCTTCCACGCTGTCCACGAATCGTCGGCGGCGGACAGGACGGAGCGCGGGCCGGTCGATCCACCCTGCTTGCGCGCGAACAGGACCTGCGCGTCCGGCGTCGTGGAACTCGACCTGGATGGCGCAGGGATGACCGGGGTCGTAGGGGGCGACGGCTTTGCTGTCCGCAAGCACCTGCCGCGCTCCTGCTTCGATCATCTGCCGGGCGCGGGCCGGGGAATCTGCCGCGCGCTGTAGCGGCCCAGAAGCCCTGCTTCACCGCCACCGTCGTCAGCCCCGGCCCCAGCAGGCGCTTCGCTTCCCAGCGAACAGCCTCATCGCCGGTAACAAGCAGCACCGAACAGACCCCAGTGTCCGCAAAGCGCGGCGTTGATTCCCGTCTCTCCGACAAGCCTTCCGTTGAAGCGCAGGTTCGTCCACGATTGACCGGACACGGTATGGGAAGAACGCCGTCGAGTGTCCCCGCCATTGCGTGCATCCCAATAAACAGGGCGGCGTCACTGCCCTCTTCCGGCGAACGTCGTGTATTCCGTCCTCGTTCTGGACGACCATTCACAGCCGTGTGATCGAGAAGGTCGGGAATAAGCGAGTTGAAGCTGTATTCGCCGCCCGCGCCGTGGCGGTCCATGACGACGATCTCGGTCGCGCCGCCCGCCCGCGCCCGCGCACGGCGGTGTTTATCTCCTCGGTATAAAGACGCCGTCCCTCTTCGTACAGGCTTTCGCCGCCGCTGACCTCCGCTTCCACCGCACGATTCCCGAAACGCCTTCCATATCGCTGATGACAAACACCGCATCGTTTCCTAACCTTCCCGGTCCCCTCCCGGATTGGGGGCGGCAGGGGCGGGCGGCGCAGGCGATGTCGGTGGAGTAGTGGCGGCGGGCGGAGTAGTGGCGGCAGGTGTGGCGGCGGCGTCGCCTGTTGGGTCAAGGATGAGCTTCGGGTCCCAAACGGTTCTCGCTCGCCATGATGCGCGGGTCGAACTCATAGGGCTTGTCGGCGTCCATATCGTCCAGGCGTCGGCAAGTCAAGCAGCGGGTCAGCGCGCTTTCGCGCAGATTCACTCACCGGCTCGGCGCGCAGCGCCACTACCGTCACTGTCGTCTCCCCGGCGGGAGTTTTCGGGTCGAGCGGCAGGTCGCCGGAGAAGACATTGTTCCCCTGCGGCTTCAGCTCCACGACCTTCTTCTTTTTGTCTTCACGGGCGAAGACACGAGCGTTCAGCGCCTGGCCCGGCGGAACCTGAGCCTTCACCTGTACCTTTACGCTGCCGCCGGCGGGGCCATCGTCGGGTCCATGCGCGGCTCGGCAAGGAGCAGGGCAATATTTTCTGTTTGCGACTTCTTGTCGCGCCTGCGGGGCCAGCTTCACGGTTTCCAGCCAGGCGCGCGTGCCCACCGGCTTGTTATCCGGGGTGGCGGCGGGTGGCTCCAGCCAGTACGCGCCCGCCTTGCCTTTTATCTCCTGGTAGTTTGAGGCGCTGACGGCAAGAAGCAGTTCCCCCGGTACGGGCGTATCCCGCTTCTCCTGTGCCGCCGCCTGTCGTTCACCCATTACGGACTTTATCGTCTTGCGTTGCGCAACGTCTGCCCGTCTTGTCCTTTACGGCGCTGGTCGCGACCTGGGCAATCGCCGGTGGGGCTGCCGATGGCGGCGGAAACTACGGCGCTTTTGGCCGTCTTGACCGGGTCCACTTCTTTAATGGCATCGGCGGCGATCTTCACCGGGGCCGTGACCACTTTGGTGACGCCGCGCGCCAGCCCGGCCAGCAGACCGCGCCGCCGCGACGGGCGAAGCTGAAGGACGTTCAGGCTATCGGCGGCGATGGCGTAGCTGCCCTGAGCATCCGTTTTCGTCCAGGCGATTACTTTGCCGTCTTTGTTCTGGATGGCTACGGTTGCATCGGCGATAGGCTTGCCGCTCGCGGCGTCAATCACCTTTCCGTAAAGCGCACCCTTGCTGAAGTCCGTGGAAGGCGCGGGTTCCGCCGCCGGAACCGGGGATGCCGCCGCACCCGCCAGCAGCAGCCCCGCCGCCCCTATCATAATCCCTTTTTGGTAACTGAGCATCTCTTTCCCCTCAGTCGCATCGCCATTTTCGATAGGCGGCAATGCGTTTGTTTATAGGTCTCTTATATGTATACCCACGTCACCGCTTTTCCTTTCTTTCTCCCCTCTCCC
>JAUJOK010000012.1:37303-57271 GCA_030447685.1 Armatimonadaceae bacterium | reverse complement strand
GGTCTCTTATATGTATACCCACGTCACCGCTTTTCCTTTCTTTCTCCCCTCTCCCACACTGCGGGGCGAGGTCGCCTGCGGGGCGAGCGTCGCCTGCGGGAGAGGGCATCATCCATTCTCGTTGCGCTCCCGCTCGGCGGCGCGCGGATGCCGGTGCGCCCGCCATTGCGGTGACTGAGAAACCAGGCCCATCTCGCCTGTGGCGGGCGGCAAGACCGACAATGCCTGCGAACGTCGGATAGGGCAAGCTCCAGGTCGGCCATCTGTCGATACGCATGCCTGCCGCCATGCCCGCCGCGATAATCTGAATCACCCAGAGCCTGCTCCCCGACCACATGCGCACCCAGAACCTGATGCGAGGTTCGCGAGGCGATCAACTTGCAGAAACCGTCCACGCGCCCGTCGATAACGGCGCGGTCGAGGTCGGCGTGGGGACCACCGCCACGGCGCACTCTTCCTGCTTTCGCGCCTCTTCTTCCGTCAGGCCGACACTGCCGTATTCGGGATCAGTAAGCTGCCGGGAACGATCTTGTGGGTGTCCGCATCGCCCGGTGCCCAGCACGGCGTTTTCCGCCGCGATACGCGCCTCGTCCCCCGCGCTCTGCACCAGCATCATGCGTCCGGTTATATCGCCCGCCGCGAAGATATGCGGCGCGGACGTCTGCAGCGCATCGTTCACCGGAATGTAGCCTTTTTCCGCGTAGACACCGGCGACGGAAAGGTTCAGCGCCTCGATATTTCCCGGCCACCCGACCGCCATCACCACTATCTCGGCGTGAATGGTTCGAGCCTGCTCGTCGTGACGGTAATGAACCGCCCGCGCGCCATCCGTTTCTTCAATACGCTCGATGCCGCCGATACCGGTGCATATCTGGATGCCGTGCCGCTCGAACGACTCGGTAAGCGCCTGCGATACCGAAACGTCCTCGCCGGGCAGCAGGCGCGGGGCCATTCCAGCAGGAACACCTCGGAGCCGAAGGTGCGGAAGATCGAGGCAAGCTGGCAGCCGGTCGCCGCCCCGCCGACAATCACCAGTGAGCGCGGCAGCGCGGTCAAGTCCCAGATGTCGCTGTGGGTGAGGGTAAGCTCGCAGCCGGAAAGGGCAGCCTGCGCGCATGGCCGCCCACGCAGAGCAGGAACTTATCGCCACGCAACTCGCCCCGCGCCGGGCGACGTGACGGTGTGCGGGTCAAGGAAATGGGCCTCTCCCGCGTTTGCCAGAACGTGGACCCCCGCCTCATCCAAGTGATCCAGCAACTGCTTTTTTTCGTGGATACGGTCGATCACCTGCCGCGTGCGGCCAAAGCCGGGCCATATCCACGACGGGACGCTCGCCAGGGGTGAGACCATAATCGGCGAACTGCTCCGCATCGCGCGCCAGCCGCGCGGCTTTCGCGAGCACGCGCGTCGGCACACAGCCGTCGTTCGTGCAGGTGCCGCCCATGCGCCCCGCTCGACCAGGGCGACCGTCGCGCCCAGTTCGCGCGCCCGCAGCGCCGCCGTCACCCCGGCAGGCCCCCGCCGATAACGATCACATCGTACATTCGTCTTACCTCGGAATCTCCGGTGTCCGTCCGGTGTTATACCCGCAACCGTAGATTCGGGCGCGCAGGCCGCCTCGCTGCCGACGGGGCATGGTACCATAAAGGTATGAGCACCGTCACCGTTCCCGCCCACGTGGATGACCGCGTCAACGCCGCCATTCTCCGCGTTTCCGAAGACCGTATTCGCGGCTTCCTGCCCGACCCGCTCGGTGAGATAGCGTCCCAGTCCGGCGTTCCCGTGGAGACGGTGATCGAGCGTATTCAGGCGATGTTGCGGGCGGGCACGATCCGCCGTGTCCGGCAGACGCTGATGGCGACCAATCTGGCCCAGGGCGCGCTTGTCGCCTGGCAGGTGCCGCCGGAGCGTCTGGATGCGGCCTTTGATTATCTGTTTCAACAGATCCTTTTTCCGGCCATGTCGTTATCCGCTCCACCGATTCCGCAACTCCTGGATCGAACTATCGTCTGTGGACGACGCTGAAGGTCCCTCAGGGATTTTCTCTACAAAAGCACGCCGACTATCTGCGCGAACAGATCGGGGCGCAGCACTACGTCTTATGTCCGCCAAGCGCCTGTTCGCGCTCGGCGTCGGTCATATCCGGCGGCGGGACATGACTATCGGCAGCAAGGCGGACGAACTGGCCGAGGTTCAGGATACCGAGATCGTTGCGCTAAGCCCGCTGGAATGGCAGGTGCTGATGGCGCTGAAACGCGAGTTCGAGGCGGAGGAGCTATGCCGCGACCTGTGGAAGGCGCGGGCGGCGGAGGCGGACGTGGACACGGAGACGTTCCTGCGGGTCGGCACGTTGCTCAGCGAGCGCAAAGTGATCGGGCGGTTCTCGACGTTTCTGGAGCATGTCAAGCCGACGGCGGGGGACCAGCGGGTGACGCGCTACAACGCGCTGTTCCACTGGGCAGTTCCGCCGGGCCGCGAGATCGAGGCGGGTCGAGAGGTCGGGCGGTTCCATATTATGACCCACGCCTACTGGCGCGAAGGCGGGCCGGAGTTCCGCAACGTCAATATCATGGGCGTCGCGCATGGGCTGGATAAAGCCGTCGTTCTGGCGCACAAGGCGGCCATAGACGCGCATCTGGAATCCATCGGAATCCCCGTCAGCTACACCAATGTCTTCTGGGGCGGGCGCAGCGAGATCAAGCCGTCGGAAATCTCGCCTATCGCCTACCGCGACTTTTGCCGCGAAGTCGGCCTCGACCCGGAGGCCATGCGGGAATAGCGGGCAAGGGAAACGAATCATGGCGGTCGGCCTGAGCAAAGCAGTTGCGCAAAAAGTCAGCGAGGTTTTCGCTGTCGAACAGCGGGCCGAAGTTACCGCTGCACTTATCAACCAGTGCGGGCGCAATCTCCCGTTCTACGAAAACGCCGATGCTCGCCAATTGGAGCAGGTGCGGTTAGCGGTCTTACATCTGAGCCACGGTAACAGGGACAGGCTTCGCCGCTTCATTACAATGGCACAGTCTGATTGGCGCGATGTGCTGATGGCGGCGGAATACGGCGAAGATTGGTTTGAGAACGAAAGCCTGATGGCGGAATTGTCGAACCTACCAGAAAAGGAAACTCCAGCATGGCGGAAAGCATTCTGGCGCGCTTGATGCTTGATATTTAGCGTGTTCCAGAGCCTGTAAGATGACCGATCCTGCCCGTGATAACGCCGTGACGCTGGCTGAGGGTACTGAGCAACGCCCGGCATACGCTGGAAATCATTGGCGACAAAGGCAGTGGCGTGCCGATACGGGCGATTCGCGTTTATAGACCGCCGGTCAGGTAGGAGCGGCTTCGCTTGCTTGCTGTATAATCATAACCGTGGGGATAATAATTCGTTTTTCCGCCGTGGAGCCGGAGATCCAGGCGATGCTTCGGTTTCTGGCGCGGCGGACACCGGGCGGACTGCTGATGATGCCGCTTACCGGCAGAAACCGGGATGACCTGCGCTTCCGGCGAACATCGCGCCCGCTGATGCAGCGATTGGCAGCGGATGACGCGGCGACGCAATGGGGACTGCGGTCCGCCACGGATAAGGATGCGCCGTTGGTGAAAAAGCGTGACGCCTCCTCCGGGTTGCTGATCGTTGACCCGGAGGCTTCCCGCCTGATCCTTCTCCGGTTAGGCGCGGCGCAAGGGGCGGCGCGGCGGCGCGACGGCCTGCTGGAAGCCCGTGACTGGACGATCAGTCCTGCCGCCGACGAACTGCCGGTTATCGCACCCCAGGCGCTGTTTGCCCGCGCGCTTCTGGAGCGGTGCGCCCGCCGCCTGCGCCGCCATGGCTGTTTGGAAAATGGCCGATGGTTCGTGCCGGAGTAAGAAAGCCCCCTCCGCCCCCAGCCGCGCAGCGGCATTAGAATCGCCCTGTGGGAGAGGGGGCCGGGGCGGGGGGACTTTATGCGCTTTCCCGTAAAGCAAACGCGCGATGGAGAGGCTCCATAGGCTGGGAGGGCAGAGGTTCTGCTTCCTCATCGCTGCTGCGGCGCGCGTAGGCGCTCGCTTCCTGAACCAGCCAGTCGAAGAACACCCGGAAGCGAGGATAAAGAGAGACGCACTCTTCCGGGTGGAACTGCACGCCCAGAATCGGCTTTCCGTCGGAAGACTCCACGCCCTCGATCACGCCGTCGCGCGCCCGGCTGTTGACCCGCAGGCCGTGCCCCAGGTCCTTCACCGTCTGATGATGCCAGCTATTGACAGCCATCGACGTTGCTCCGGTGACGCGCGCCATCAGCGAATCCGGCTCGATCTCGATAGTATGCAGAAGCGTCACGTCCAGCGGCTGGGCGTAGTGCTTCACCGCGCCGGGAACCTGGCTGGGAATATCCTGTATCAGCGTGCCGCCCATAACCACATTCAGCACCTGGATACCCCGGCAGACACCCAGAATCGGCACATTCGCCTCCAGCGCCAGGCGCGTCACCTCGAACTCCATGTCGTCCCGAATGGGGTCCTGGTAGCAACTTGTCAGGTGCGGCTCCTCGCCGTAGGTCAGCGCGTTGACATCGCCCCCCCCGGACAGCAGGACGCCATCGGCGACCTCCATCGCGGCGCGCAGGGCATCCGTATCGGCAATGGAAGGCAGGAGCAGGGGAGCGCCCCCCGCCCCGACCACCGCATTGACGTAGTCCACGTTACACCCGGAGACGACCGTCTGCTGCTCGCCGCGCGCCGTCGCCTCGTTTCGCTTGCCCGCAGTGATGATAATGAGCGGCTTTCGCATTCCCTGTCCTTTCCGAAATGCCTATCTAACCCGGTGTAACAGTGTACCACGCCTTTCCGTCACTTCCCGCTGAACCGCTCCCTGCTCAATAAGGCGGCTGACGATCTCATCGGCGACGGGCGGTGGGAAGTACATAGCCTCCCGCGACCGGTAAAAGTGCGTCCCCTCGCCGATAACCGCAAGGTGCTCGGCCAGGATGGCTTCTTCATCCAGCAGCGGGCGCGGCTCCAGAACCGGTGCCGATTCCACATAGCCATCAAAAACATCCCAGTGCCGCATCATTTTAGAATAGACGGAAACAAGACCGTACGGGTCAGGGTAGCGTTCTGCCAGCTTGAGCACATAGTCCGCCTGGCAGGTGCGCTTCTGGAGCATCGTCTCGATCAAGCCCAGGTCGGAGCGCTTCACCCCCAGCGCCGCCAGTTCCGCCCCGCAGGCATCCAGCATCTCATCCAGCACCTCGACCACCGGCTTTGCCCCGCCGTTCCAGGAAAAGGTCGCCTGAAGCCCGTGCCGTGCCGCCGCCCAGCGGTTGATCATGCAGTCCTTGTACTCCTGCGGTGAAAGGCGGGCCTCGCCGTCCTGCGTGCCTTGATAATGGACAAAGGCGGCGATAAAGGTGGCGAACTCGGCCAGCAGACGCCGTGACGACGCGCAGTCGGTGATACGCACCTCCAGCGTCGGCCCGCCGTACAGCTTGGGACCGGCGTCCGTTCCCCAGGTCGCTTGCGCCGTCTGCGGGTCACGGAACGAGCTGGGCGTCGTGCAGCCATGCGCCTGCCGCCTCACGCGATAGCTCTTGTACTCGCCGCGCAGGTTGTGGGTCGCCGGGGAGTTCGCCGCCAGCGCCGCGAACGCCGGGGCGTATTTGACCATCTGGTTCTCCACCAGAATGCCTCGGCTCTCATCATGGAGCGTGCCGACATGGATATGCGATGAGTTGAACATCCCCTCGGTCGGGTGCGCCCCGGCGGGAAACATATCCAAGTCGAACTCCCGCACTAACTGCGACGCCCGATTCGTTACCTTCAGGATGCGCTCCCACATCTGCGCGAACGACTTGTTGATGCCCAGCGCGAACTCCAGCGTGTTCCAGTCGGTGTTGACGGGAATATCGAACTCCGCCCGCAGCACGCCCGCGAACCCGTTGAGCTTGTCGTTGCCGACGCAGCGGTTCAGCTTATCGATGACCATGACCTCCCAGTCGGTGCTGAAGGTTCGTGGATCAAATAGATTCATACCTAATCTCCTGCGTCCAGAGGACGCTCGCTTTTTTCAGACGGGTCGTTTATCGGCCCGGCAAAAATCATCCTTACCGCCGCGCGCCGATACGCGCGAACGTCACGTCAAACGGGGCGTCCATTTGCCCCTCGACAAATTCTGCCGTGGCGAAGAGAACCGGCCCGACGCCCGGCAGAAGGAATCTTTGCAGCGCTGCCACGCGGGTTTCCCCGGACAGCGCAAAGGCCGCCGCTTCGTCCGCAGCCTGTGCATTCTTCATCCGACCGACAGCCGCGCAAATAACGCCGCCTCCGGGCCGATGCGTGCGGCAGGCTACCCACGCACCCTCCGCGCTCGCCCCGCAAAGCTCGCCCGCCATCAGGCCCAGGCCGTAGCCGATGGAATCGCTGGGGCGGACGGGAACCTGCGGCCAGTACGGCTCCAGCGTTATCTCGTGTGGGCCGAGCCACATCGCCAGGTGCGGCGGCGTCTGCGCATCGAACAGGTACAGCGTGTATTCGCGGCGTCCCCCGTGCTCGGCGACAGCCCAGCCGTCCTGCATCCGCCAGTGGCTGCCCCGGTAAAACTCGCCGGTCTCCGCGCCGCGAATTACCGCCAGACGATCACCTTCGGCGCACAGCAGGCGGCTGCCCGAAAGACCGTCCCGCTCCACCTTCCAGGCTGCGCGAAAGCCCAAACCGACCGCCTGCATATCGTCAATCGGTTCTTTTGGCTTCTCGTCCTTGTTCTTGTCGCCGCTCTCCTCCTTCTTCTTGCCGAAATGGTAATCGCGCTGAAGAAGAAGCAGGGGAAGTTCATCGTACAGGGTGTAGGCGACGGTCGTTCGCAGGCCCATGCCGTCGTCCACCACCCCTTC
This sequence comes from Armatimonadaceae bacterium, assembly GCA_030447685.1. Classification (GTDB taxonomy): domain Bacteria; phylum Armatimonadota; class Armatimonadia; order Armatimonadales; family Armatimonadaceae; genus JAUJOK01. The sequence goes on along the minus strand of JAUJOK010000012.1, from coordinate 50,408 downwards.
CAGGCTCAGCCGCGTCGCCGCGCCTTCGCGCCGCGCCCCGGCCACGGTCAGGGCGGCGTCACGCAGCTTTTCCGACCAGTTCCAGCCGGTCCGCAGGCGGTCGCTGTGCCCACCGTATTCCAGCGGCTGCTGAACAAGGTCGGTGGGGGAATAGAAATGATCCACCCCGCGCCCCTTTTCGCGCAGCGCCGCGATGCCCCCCGACTGCACCTGCGCCGTAATATCGACCGCGTACCAATCGTTCTCGATACGATGCCGCTCGCCGCGCAGCAGGGGGACCCGATGCGCGCCCGGCTGCCCCTGCGGAAGCACCGTGGCCGCCGCCTTCAGCTTGTCGCAGCTTATCTCGAAGGTGACGGGCAGGGTCGGGGCAAAGGGGAAAAACGAGGCCGTCGCAATAGTGGCGACAAAATCCTCACCCTCTTTCACAAAATGGCCGGACTGCGTCTGCCCGTTCGCACGCACCGTGAACTCCGGCCCTTTGTCTTCTTTCCACCAGCGCAGCCGAAGCTGGAGCGCTTCCGGTATCTCACCGTGGCTGACATCGGGGGTGACGGTTAGCGGGTACAGCCAGCGCGCCGACTCTTCCGTGGTCAAAACAATGCTGTCTCCCGGATAGCCCACTTCGCGCGCATCCGGCACATCGCGCGCAATGGTCAGCACCTGATCGTTCAGCCATTCGGGAACTTTCGTCCGATTCGGCAGTACGCACGCCGCCTTAAAGCGGACATCCAGCGCGCCGGAGCCTTCCAGCTTCTTTATTTCGGTAATCTTGCCTAACAGGGCGTTCATAATTCCTCCGTGACACAACATCGCGTTCCAACGTCCTATATCGCGCGGCAGCGGCTCGTTGTGCAGGGGCTACTGAAAAAATTTAGGAGCAAGCGGAAAGGCAGGAAAACGCGGAGCGAAGGAAAAACCAATTTATCGCCGCCGCCCGGTGCGGCTGCGCCACCAGTGAACCACCGAGCGGAAAAGACCCGCTTGCGTGGCGGCGCTCATACTGACGACGCTCACCGCCGGTATGGGCAGCGAATCCGGCACGGGGGCGGGTGGCGCGTCGGCGGGCAGGGGCAGGCTGACCGGGGAGGGCTGCGGCGATGTGGAAGGCAGGGGTACGTCCTTCAGAAAGGCTGTTCTTTTCTCGATCTGATCCAGCGCCGTCAGGTAAACGTCCCGTGTCTGCCGGGTCGTCCACAGCGAGCGGGCCAATCGGTTCAGGAGCGGCAGCGCCGCCCGCAGCTCCGGCACCGGCTTTGCCAGAGCCATCTCACCCAGGGTTCGCGCCGCTTCCACGCGCACGCGCCGCGCCGACTTCTGCTCCAGCACGGCGACGAGCGGCAGAACGGAGGGTGCCCCAATGGCAACCAGCGCCGCCGAAACTTCGCCGCGCACGTCCGCCGAACGGTCGTTGAGCCTGCCGATAAGGGGAACGACAGCGCGTGGATCACTAAGCCTCCCCAGTGCCCGCGCGGCCTGCTGCCGTACCTGAAGCCGCCCGTGCCCCAGCGCAGCGATTAACGGCTCCACGGCGCGCACGTCCCCAATTCGGCCCAGTGCCTTGGCCGCCTGCTGCTGCACCTGCCACGGCCCTGCCTTCAGTGCCAGAATCAGCGGCTGCACCGCCAGTGGGCCGAACTGAACCAGCGCGGATACCGCCCTGCGAATCTGCTTACTTCCGGGCCTCAGGTTTTCGATAAGCTGACCGATAGCGTCCATAGTTACCGTGGCCGCAGCGCCCGCCAAAGCCGTTCCCACCACCCCGGCTTCCGTAAATCATCGGCTGCTTCCGCCTCTTTCACTCCGTCATCCGGGGCCGCAGCCGGAACAGGCAAATCATCCGCTGGGGGCAAAGGCGCGGCGGCAGGACGTGGAAGGCTTTCCGCCGAGGGCAGCGGCGGCGCGGCGGGCAGCGGCAGGTTCCTGACAGTGGCAGCGGACTTTTCAATGTGACGGATCGCCTGCCGACAAGTTTCCTTGATAACTGTGCTTTCCGACGATTGCGCAACGAAGCGCAGGAGAGGCAGAGCGCCCCATATCTCCGCCCTGGGTTCGCTTGTCGTAATAATTTCCAGAACCGTCGCCGCTAATCGGCGGATTCTGCGCTCCTCGTCCTGTAGTGCGGCAATCAGGGGCACCACAGCACGAGCATCGCACAATGTTCCCAGCACCTCAATGGCTTGCCAGCGGCCAGGATGCGCACTGTCTTCAAGCACATGAATCAACAGAGTCACGGCGTGGGCATCACCACTGTGGCCCAGTGCTTCCGCCGCCGCCGTGCGTACACGCAAATCCTCATGTTTTAGTTCTTCGATGAGGCGTGTCACGTCGTCCATGATCATCCCTGCCTTAGTGCCTGGCGAAGATACTTTCGCCACCCCGATTTTGCTGACTTTTCCGGTTCTGACTCCGATGCTTCCGCTCCGTTCTCCTCCTTTTCCGGTGGCTCTGCCGGAACCGGGAGACTGTCCGGTGTGAGGAAAGGCGCTTCCGCAGGGACAGGCAGGTTTTCCGCCGGGGGCGCAGATACCGCAGCGGGCAGAGGCAGGTTTCTGATAGGGGCCGTAGATTGTTTAATCTGGCGGATTGCCTGCCGACAAGCGTATCGCAGTGCCCGGTTCGGTGATGCCTGCGCTAATTCGTACAGATGCGGCACGGCATCCTGTAATTCGGGATATAGACCCGTCGCCGCAATCGTACCCAGTGCTTCCGCCGTTACCCGACATAAGCTTCGCTCCCCATCCTGCAGCGCCGCGATGAGGGGCGGGATGGCGCGCGCATCGCCCAGCTTTCCTAAAGCCTGTGCCGCTTCCCACCGTACCACATGCGCGCTGTCTTCGAGCGCCTGAATCAAAGGCGGCACCGCGCCAGGATCACCCGTTTGTCCCAGCATCTCTGCCGCCTTCATACGAACATACGGGTGGTCGTCCTTCAGCGCCTCGGTGAGCGATTCAACCGTTGGCGCGCGCAGAAATCGAGCAAGGTCTTCCTCCACCCGCAGGCGGAATTCATTAGGCCAGAAGTACATATCTTTCTCGCCTTCATTTTACCGGAGACGAACGACGGGTTCGTTGACGCGCAGGGGCTGTTTGCGAACCAGATCGTCCACGGTGGTGCAGAGCCAGCGGTCGGCGTTGATGGAATAGGTGACGCGCAGGCGCGGCGAGGTTCCCTGCCCGACAGGCCGGAGCGGCACGGGCGCGTCGGCAGGGTTTAGCTCCAGAACCATCGCCCGCTGTTCTTCGGCCTGTGGTGTCCAATAGCCGTTGCCGTTCGGGCGCGGCTGCCACGGAGCCGGTGCCTGCCCCAGCCGTCCCACTTCGCAGACGCTGAAGCGCATCTCGGTCATGCCCGCGTAGTCCGCGTAGTAGCGAACGGCGAAATCCGGCGTGGTCGGGTAGCGCGTGCGCCGGGGTATCAGCAGTTCGTATTCGACGGTCTGCGTCTGCGGATTTTGAACGGCAATGGCGTAATCATGGTAGACGAAATCATCCACCGCCAGGCCGCCCGCAAAGCGCGCCGCGCCGGAAGCGACCGCCGTGAAGACAAACGCCGGATCGTGACGCACGACGGCCTGCGGGAAAACCGCATCCACCACCGCCGCCACCTCCGGCAGCAGGGTGGAGCCGCCCACCAGAAGCACCTCATCTACCACTCCTGCCGATTGCGATTCGGCAAGCTGCCGCTGAATCTCGGCGAGCGCCGTGCGAAGCTCGTCATACAGATTCCGCTCCGTCAGCAGGCGCACCAGATCGTCGCGGCGCATCGGTCTGGTGATGCCGTTCCAGCGGAACTCCGCCGTCCCGTCCCGGCTGACACACTCTTTGACACGTCTCACTTCCCACCCGGCGTCGTGCTGCCATTCGGGCAGATCGGACAAATCCATCAGAAAGTGCTCGATGAGCCACCTGTCTACATCATCTCCGCCCAGCAGTACCATGTGCTTGGCAAGAATGGGGGCCGCGCCGGATGCCATCGTCTGCGGGCCGAGACGCACAACCGCCAGATTCAGCGTGCCGCCGCCGAAGTCCACCACCAGCAGGGTTTCGTCGCGGGCCACATTCACGCCATATCCCAGCGCAGCAGCAACCGGCTCATCCAGCGTGCGGAAGCGGCGCACGCCCAGACGCCGTGCGATAGCCTGAAGCTCGGCGCGGTAGGTTTCGTAAAAGCCGACGGGTGTCGGGATCGTCAAATCATCGGGGCGGACGCCGGTTTCGCGCCGCACGGCCCGGAGCAGTTCGCGGAGGAAAAGCTCACTCACTTCCCGCACCGATAGCTCACGCGCCTCTTTGCGAATCACGGGGCGGTGGGGCTGGCTGCCCAGATGCCGCTTGAAACTCTGTGCGAAAGCAGGCGAACTGCCGTCGAAGTTGCGGTTAAGAGCCGCCTGCCCGATAAAAACCTGCGGGGCGTAGCGCCGGAAAAAAAGCCAGCGCCGCATCATCTCGCGAACATAAACGGCGGTGGGGACGAGCGGAGTCTGCTCGGCGGGCTGCTCCCGGCCCACTCCCGGCAGGCGCACTACCCGGACGCCCCCTGCTTCCGCCACCGCCACGACCGTGTTCGTGGTGCCGAAGTCTATGGCTATCTGGCTCATTCTACGGTCGGAGCAGAACCTTGATAGACTCTTTGCCGCTGTGAACCAGGTGTATACCCTCCAGATAGCTTTCCAGCGGTAACTGATGGGTGACGATGCCCTCGACATTCAGCAGTCCGCGATGCAGGTAGTCGATGACTTTTGGGTAGCAGCCGGGGCCAAGATGCGCGCCGTAGATATTCAGTTCCTTGCTGTCGCCGATTATCGTCCAGTCCGTCGTCGTTTCACGCGCCATGACCGAGAACTCCACGAAGTTCCCGCCCTTGCGGATCATTGCCAGGCCCTGGTTCACGGCGTCCGGGTGGCCCGTCGCCTCGATATATACATCGCAGCCGTAGCCCTCGGTGAGCGCGCGAACGGCTTCCACCACATCCTCACTGTCCGGGTTCAGCGTCACGTCCGCGCCGAGTCCCTGCGCCACCTCCAGGCGGCTGTCGTAGCGGTCGATCACCACCAGCGTCCCCGGATTCTTCAGCCGCGCGCAGGCGACCATGCCCAGGCCCAGCGTCCCTGCTCCCGCGATAACGGCCACATCGCCGAACGCTATCTGAGCGCGTTCGACGGCGTGCATCGAGCAGGCCAGCGGCTCGATCAGCGCGGCCTTTTCGATAGCCAGATCGTCGGGCACTTTGTAGTTGATCGCGCGGGCCGGAAACAGCATATAATCGGCCATGCCGCCCTGGGTGTACTGGTGAAAGCCGTAGATGTCATGCACGGCGCACAGGTGGTACTGCCCCCGGCGGCAGTAGCGGCAGGCATCGCAAGGGACGATCTGCTCGGAGATAGCCCGGTCGCCCAGCGCCAGGCCGTATCGTTCGCCCGCCCCGTCGCCCAGCGCCACCACCGTCCCGATTAGCTCATGGCCCGGCGTCACCGGAGCCTGCACGTAGCCCGTTCGCGTGGCATCGCCCCAGAACATCGGCGCACCGACAAAGCACTTCACATCGGAGGCGCAGACGCCGCAGGCATCCAGCTTTATCAGGACCTCGCCGGGGCCGGGCGTGGGCACCGGCGATTCCTCCAGACGGTAATCTTCCGGCCCGACGCAGCGAACGGCGCGCATCGTGCGCGGCAGCGTGTACAGCGTGGCAGCAGCAGTGGTCATGGCAGACCTCCCGAATCTATCTTCACCACACCCTGCCGCCCCTCCTGCGACCGATACGGGCGCATTCCGGGTATCCTGACGGCGGATACGATGACGAAAGGTAACTCAGCGAAATCATGGACTATCGCAAAATGGGCCGCACGGGCCTGAAGGTGTCGGAAATCTGTCTGGGGACAATGCAGTTCGGAAGGCCGCCCAGCCGACAGATCAGCCTATCTCACGCAACTTAGGGTAAGATGGTGGCAGGGGATACTACCATGAGTGCTTCGGGGGCTTTTTCGCTGGATTTGCCGCAGGATGTAACCGCAGAAGAAGCGGTCGCAATCCGAACTGAGTGGCAGCGCGTCCTGCACCAACTGGTTGACCAAATACGATCGTGGGTTGAACTGGAGGAGGGTTGGAAAATAACCGACCTGCATCAAGCGGAAATCTTCGAATACCCGTTTGGCGTCTACTCAGTTCCAATTCTCACCTTCAAGACACCCGAGGGCAGAGTAATTGTTGAGCCAGCCGCGCGGAACCTGGGGGGAAAGGGTGTGGTCGAGATGTATGTCCTCCCGACGCTGCGCCGTGTCAAGATGCTGCATAACATCGCCGGAGTGGAGTGGCAAATTTTGACGGATTCTGGAATCTCGCTGCGGCAGCCGTGGAGTCGGGAAACTTTCGTGCAGGTCGTGTCTGATATGCTCGCTGCCGACCTGTGAGTGACAAATACCTTTACCGCCTGCGTCAGGTTCGAAAAGAATACGACGCCGCACGCGAAGCTGTGGCCTTTGTGCTGAAAAATTGGTACCAACCCGGGATCGGTGATCGGATTGATACCGTCACTCTGAGCACGCTGGAAGAGACGGCACGCCATGTGGAGCGGACGTATTTCATCCGCCTGTATGCCGAATTCGAAGGTATCCTCAAGGATCATCTGGTTAGTAATCATCCCGCCCGCGCGTTCGCCCCAGAGGAACGTCCACGTATTGATGAGGTAATCACGCGTGTCGTGCAGGCGGAAGGACTTACCATCAATCCCAGGCTGCGGGTCCGCCTCGATAGGGCGAGGGATTACCGTAACTCTATCGCCCATTCCCGGCGCGTTCCCGTGCCGCCTGTCTCTATTCAGGACGGGATTGCCGCTCTGGGCAAAATGCTCGACATGCTGCCAGACCCGAGAGACTGAGACGCTTCAATCTCAGTCTCTTCGGTTCAAGCTGTGTTCACTCACTTGAAGTAAGGATATGATCATGGACTATCGCAAAATGGGCCGCACGGGCCTCAGGGTGTCGGAAATCTGTCTGGGGACGATGCAGTTTGGCTGGACGGCGGAGGAGGAAGCGTCCCGGCAGGTGATGGATACGTTCTGGGAAGCAGGCGGCAACTTCATCGACACGGCGGACATCTATACGAACTGGGCGGGCGACGCCAGCTACGGCGGCAAGACCGAGGAGATAATCGGGCGCTGGATAAAGGACCGGGGAAACCGCCGCGACTGCATCCTGGCGACCAAGGTGCGCGGCAAGATGGGGGAAGGGCCGACCGGCGAGGGACTGTCCCGCCACCACATTATCTACGCCTGCGAGGATTCGCTGCGAAGGCTTCAAACGGATTATATCGACCTGTACCAGTGCCACTGGGCGGATCTGAACACGCCCATTGATGAGACGCTGTCCGCACTCGATGACCTGGTGCGCGCGGGCAAGGTGCGCTACATCGGCGCGTCCAACTACCCGGCGTGGCGGCTGATGGAGGCTCTGGCCGCCTCCGATAAGCGCGGTCTGGCCCGCTTCGACTGCTACCAGCCCGAATACTCACTCATGGAGCGCCAGCTATTCGAGTATGAGGCGATGCTGCTGTGCCGGCACTACCAGATCGGTGTCATTCCCTATTCGCCGCTGGCGGGCGGGTTCCTGACCGGCAAGTACCGCCGCGACAGCCCCCGCCCGGAAAGCGTGCGCGCCGGGGGCATTCTGGAAAAATATGGCAACGACCGGGGCTGGGCGGTCATCGACGCGCTGGACGAGATCGCCAGAGCGCACGATAAGACGGTAGCACAGACGGCTCTCGCCTGGCAGTTGACCAACCCAGTGATGACCGCGCCGATTATCGGGGCGAATACGCCGGAGCAGCTAAGCGATCTGCTGGGCGCGGTCGGCTACCGGCTTTCCGACGAGGAGATGAAGCGCCTGAACGAATTGACGAGCTACCCGCGCAACTGGCGGCCCATCTGGGACTGACGGATGCCGCCGCCCTGCCCCCAGCGGCGCAGTCGCTCTTGAGCCGCGCTTCGCGCGTGGGGGCAGGGAGGGCGTCTGCTTAGCCGCCGCCGGATTGCAGGCTGGCGATGACCTTCTCAAAAGCGGGCTTGAGCGTGGGCCAGTTCGATTCCGGGCAGTAACTGACCACGGTGATACGGCGCTCGCCGCCCAGGATCGTCACCCGGTAGCCATGCTGCTTTCCGGCCATAAAGCCGCCGTCCGCCGTCCATTCCGAATAGCGGGCGTCTCCGAGCGAGCAGCGCAGGGGCCGGGCCGTCTGCTCCGTATAGTTCCCGTACCGCGACGCCAGCGCCTGTTTCCCCGCCGTGTGCAACTGCTCCACGGGCGGGCGCGTCTTCATCCCGGCAGGCAACTGGCCGCCGGGCATCATTCCTGCCAGGCTCTCCGCCTGGGCGTTGCTCGCGGTTACGATGTCGCCCATGAGTGAACCCATCAGGTCGGAGGTGATGTCTATCTTGGCGGGTCCGCTTTTGAACAGCGCGCCGCCCATAACCGCGTGGGCAGAGGCGCTCTGCGTCTCCCAATCTTTGGGCGCGAGACAGGCAAAGGACTTATCCGGAGCGGTGAAGGGGGCATAGGCGCTGGGCGCCGGGACACTCTCCGGCTTGGAAGCCTTCAAAAAGAAGATGGCGACAAGCGCCCCGATGAAGGCGATACTGAGTCCCGCAATCAGCGCCGTTTTGGCGGTGCGATTCTCCTCCTGCATGACGTGTGTTCCTTTCTTCGGCAAGAGTCCGCTGCCGAATTCCGGTCAATCGTACGGCTTTTCCTGTCCGTTGTCAAGAGGATTGTTCGCCGTGATTCGCCAATGTAGGCGCAGGCGGAAAAATGCCCCGCTCCTGTTAAGAAAAGAGGCCCAGGTCGCAATGAAGCAGCTTTTGTATGTCACCCATTCGGCAGGTTATAAGCACGAAGTCCTGCCGTATTCTCAGGAGGTCGTCCGGAAACTGGGGGCGGATTCCGGCGCGTTCGCGGCGGACTGCACGGACGATGTCGGCACGGTGGACTGGAACGCGCTGGAGCGTTACGATGTCATCGCCTTTTGCACCACCGGCGATCTGCCGATGGATGATACGGCCCGGAACCATCTCATCGATTTCGTCCGGGGCGGCAAAGCGTTCGTCGGTATCCACAACGCTACGGACACGATGTACAACTTCGCCCCCTACGGCCAGATGGTCGGCGGGTATTTCAACGGTCATCCCTGGCATCAGGAGGTCGGTATTATCGTGGAAGACCGAAACCACCCGTCCACCCGGCACCTGGAGGAGAGTTTCCGCATCCATGACGAGATTTACACCCACCGCGACTGGTCGCGCGAAAATACCCATGTCCTGATGCGCCTGGATAACAGCAGCGTCGATCTGGAAAAGGCGGCGGGCAAACGGGCCGACAACGACTTTGCGATGGCCTGGTGCCACCCGTTCGGCTCCGGTCGCGTGTTTTACACGGCGCTGGGGCACGGGATGCCGACCTGGAGCGACGAGCGTTTCCACCAGCATCTGCTCGGCGGAATTCAGTGGGCTATGGGCGACGCGGAATAAGGGGCCTGGCGGGCTTCGGCGGCGCGGCGGCGTCCTTCTTCTGAACGCTGCGCGCCGCTGAATCCGTCAAAGCGCGCCACTGCTCGGGTGTGGCCGGTGACGGCTTGATGGTGTCGTGCTGCGGCGGCACCGGGTAGTTCTTATAGGAGGGCGCGCCGCCGGGCAGCGGCGGTGGCGACGTTCGGCGCGTCGGCTCTTCGGTGCAGCCTCCGGCAAAAAGCAGCGCCGCCGCCGTCATGACGCCAAAGCGCCATAGCGGCCTTACTCGGACCATGACGGCTGGCGTGCGCCGGGAATACGCCGTACTGTGCGCCCAGTCGCCGCGTCCTTAATCAGCAGGGTGAAGTCATCGTCGCGCGGCTCCCAGTTTTCCGTCCGCAGCACCGTCGCCACATCGTAGTAAAGATTGGAGACGGCGACGTAACGCCCCTCCGGCGACCAGGCAGCGCCGTCCGTCAGGTTCGCCTGCCTTTTTCGTTCGGGTTCCGCGCGAAGAATCTCCCGCGATTGCTGCGTCAGCAGGTCCGCCACATGCGCGAACACGGGGTTCTCGACGGCACTGCTGTGCTGGGACAGCAGAAATAGCAGCCGCTTCCCGTCCGGCGAAACCTGGCACTCCACTGGAACCCGCCCGAAAAAGACGCCCAGCCGGGAAAGCACGGAAAGGCTGCCCGTCTTTACGTTTGCGGCGAAAAAGCAGAAGCTGGTGTTTGCCGACGCCCCCATGCCTCCACCCAGGTTGGTGGCGAAGAAGACCGTCGCGCCGTCCGGCGAAAGTGCGGGTGCGCCGATCTGCCAGTTGCGGCTCGAACGCCACAGTTCAGGATCGGTGTTCGTCACGTCACTCAGCTTATCCGGTCGTCGGGCGTTTTTGAGCGCCGCGAACAGCGGCTGCGGCCTGCCCACCGAAAAGAGCGTTCGTTCCTGGCCGGTGCCGGGCCAGCCGACCTTGATCTCTTTTTCCGTGACAAAGGCGACGACGCGGCCATCCTGGGAGGCGCTGTGGACGGGGAAACGCAGCCTCTGGAGCCGTCCGGTCGTCGGTTCAAAGGCGGCATGGTCTTTCTCGCCGGTCAAAAACACCGTTTTCCCGTTCCCCGACCAGACGACGCTCGGCATCAACTGCGTGACAAGGCCGGTCGGCAGGGGGCGCGCCTCGCGGTACGGCGGACGGCTGATAAAACCACGAAGGTTTCCGGCTGCCCGCGCGGCGAAATAGAGCGCCGCGCCATCCACCGGCGATAGAAAGACGCCTGCCGCGACGTCCGATTGGGGCAGGCGGCGGGGCGCTCCGCCCGCCGCCCCCGCTTCGGCCACAAAGGCCGCGTTCCCCTTCAGGTAGGCGATCCGGCCCGTTGGAGTCGGTACTTTGCGCATTGCCTGTACGCCCTATTGCCGCGAGTCCGCGCGCAGGTCCAGGTAGGCGCGCTCCTGCTGCGTCAGCGCGATGTCGAAGGCGGCGGCGTTCGCGCGGAACTCGTCGCCGGTCGTACTTCCCACCAGCGCGAAGACGTTCAGCTCCGACTGGTTCAGGATATAGGCGAGCGCGATCTGCGGGACGCTGACGCCCTTTTCGCTCGCCAGTTCGTGCGCGCGGTCGAGGCGCTGGAAATTCGGCTCGAAGCAGTAGGTATCGACGCAGTTCTTCTCCAGACCACCGGTGAACTGGCCGAGATTATCGCGGTGGAAGCGGTCCGACCAGAACCCGCCCGCCATGCTGGACCAGGTGAACAGCGGCATCTTCTGCTCCGAATACCACGCCCGCTCCGCCTCGTTCTGCGGCCCGCTGATGGTGATGCAGCCCGCCCACGGCTCCTGCTTCTGTTCGGCCAGCGAAAAGTTGGGGCTGCTGCACGCGAACGGAATCAGATTGTTCGCCCGCGCGTACTCGTTCGCTTCCGCCAGCCGCCGGGTGGTCCAGTTCGAGCCGCCGAACGCCTTGATCTTGCCTTCCTGGACGTACTGGTTCAGCGTCTCGACAATCGGGCCGACCGGATGGTCGGGGTCGTCGCGGTGCAGGACGTACAGGTCAACGTAATCAGTCTTCATCAGCCCCAGCGTGTCATGGAGGTCAGAGCCGATGTCGAAGGGGGTCACACGCTTGCGGAAGCTGTGGTGCGCCCCTTTCGCCAGTACCACGGCTTTGTCGCGCACGCCGCGCGAAGACAGCCACCTGCCCAAAAAAGCGTCCTTGTCGCCGTAGACACGTGCGGTGTCGAAGGCGGTGCAGCCCTGCTCCCACACGGCGTCCAGAAGGGCGAAACCCTCCGCTTCGTCCTTCGTATTTACCTGAACGGTTCCCTGAACGATACGCGAAATAGGCTTATCGACACCGGGTACGTTTCCATATTGCATGATTTCTACTTGTCCTTTCGGCTTCTTCCGCTGGGCCTCTCCCCCCTTCCCCCTCTCCTAAAGGAAAGGGGGAGCCAGAACTTCGGGAGGTTCTGCGAAAGGCTTTGCAGAAGGGGTGGTACCCCTGGCACACCCCCTTTCCTTTAGGAGAGGGGGAAGGGGGGAGAGGTCGCCTTATTCCATCGGATATTTCAGGCCCCATTGGGCGCGCAGGGTGTCCAGCGTCCGCATGACCGCCAGCGACTCGTCCAGCGGCATGATGTCACTTTCGGTTTTGCCTGCACGCAGACACTGGCCTACCTCGGCGGCTTCATAGTTGAAACCGCTGCTTTCGATAGACTCCTCAAAAACCTCGTCCTGGCCGCCTCGGGTGATCGTCATCTTCGTCGGCTTCCACCAACTGCTGTGCAGGGTGATGCGTCCGTCCGTGCCGTTAATCGTCGCCCGGTGCGGCGTGTTCACGCGGATACCCGTGGAAAGAACGGCGATGCTGCCGTTGGGATAACCGAGCAGCATGCCCGCCACCTCGTCCACGCCCGTCTCGCCCAGTGTCGCCATGCCGGTAATGCGGTCGGGCGTACCCAGCACCATGGAGGCCAGGGAGACGGTATAGACGCCCACATCCATCAGGCCGCCGCCGCCAAGCGCGGGGTTGAACAGGCGGCTTTCGGGGTTGACCCCCGCGCGGAAGCCGAAGTCGCACTCCACCAGGCGCGGCTCGCCGATAGCACCGTCGCGGATCGATTCGCGCACCCGGTACATCAGCGGAAAAAAGCGCGACCACATGCCCTCCATCAAAAAGAGGTTCTTTTCACGGGCGACGCGGACAAGCTGCTCCAGTTCCCCGGCGTTAATGGTAAAGGGCTTTTCGCAGAGAACCGGCTTGCCCGCCTGAAGCGCGAGGAGCGAGTGATCCTTGTGGAAGGTGTGGGGGGTGGCGACATAGATAACATCCACATCCGGGTCGGCGACAAGCGCATCGTAGCTCGCGTGCCGGTGGGGAATATCGTAGGTGTCGGCGAAGGCATCGGCCTTGCTCTGGTCGCGGGAGCCTACCGCCGTCAGCGTCGCGTCGGGAAGGGCTTTCACCCCTTCCGCGAACCGCTTGGCGATGCTGCCCGGCCCCAGAATGCCCCAGCGCACCGTGGCGTCATTGGTCATGGGAAAATCTATCCTGCCGCTGGTTTTCGCCACTGTGGGCAGCGAGCGCGGCGGTTTTCAGGATAGCACGCGC
>JAUJOK010000012.1:0-37203 GCA_030447685.1 Armatimonadaceae bacterium | reverse complement strand
GGTGCGGGGGGACGGGCAAAACGCCCAAGCGTAATGACGGCCTCTAAGCGTATGGAACCTTCGGGGTCCCGCCGTGCTATGCGTAAAAGGTCAGGAATGGTGTCCTGCGCTCCGGTCATTCCAAGCGCAACAGTGAGCCGGTCTCGCAGACGCGGATTTTGCGCTTTATCGCGATGCCTCCGCAGCAGGTTCGGCGCATCAGCCGCAGCGTGACCAAGCGTTCCGGTGATGGATTGCTGGATGTAGCCGCTGTTTATCGGCCCGCCTCCCATCCCCCAGCCTTCAGGGCTTGGGTTTGCCATCTCCTCCTTCAGGTAGTTGATGCCTTGCGCTATGCGCTCCGCCACGGGAATTGATTTATCGAACTTCAGCGGTATCAGCTTCATGGTATTGAAGCCTTTAACCTGTTGCGCGCGTGCGGTTTGCATTACATAGCCTGTGACGGTGAACTCAGCGGACGGTGACGGTGGTCTTCTGGGTGGCGCTGTTGCCCGCTTCGTCCTGGGCCTGCACTTCAAGGGTGTGCGGGCCGGGTGTGAGCGGGAGCGTGGTCAGGGTGAACCGTTCCGTGGGAGAGTCGAACAGGCCGTCCGTGGCGACGGCGGCCATCCATTCGCCGCCATCGACGCGGTACTGCACGGCGCGCACGCCGACCAGCGGATGCGAGGCCGTGCCTTCCAGCAGTGCGGAGCGATTCGCCGTCACCGTGGGAACCGGGGAAGAGAAGGCAATCTCCGGTGAACGGTTGACGATACGGAACTCGGCGGAGACGCGCTCGGCGGTCAGCGGCTCCTGCGGATTCGCGGCGGCGTCCGAGGCGACGACACGCAGCAGGTAGATGCCGTCGGGCCAGCGGGTCGTGTCCAGCGAAAGGCTGGTGTCGCGGGTTCCGGCAGGTGTCCCCGTTTTCGCGGCGGCAGCCTGGCTTGAGGCGGCGATAGCGGCGCGGATGGCGTCCGGGGCGTCCCGCAGCAGGCGCTCCCTGGCTTCCGCGGAAATCTCCGGATGCTTGTCCAGTTCCGCGCGCATGGAGGCCAGCATATTTTGCTCCCGCGATGCTGCCGTAGCTGCCGGGGGCGCAATCGGCGCGAGGGTGCGGATCGCGCCACCGCCGGTGCGCGCCGGAGTCCAGGTCTTGCCACCATCAGGGGATAGCTCGACGACAAAGCTGAGTGTGTCCTTGTCGGGGTCGGTGCCGCTCCAGCGCAGGGTCTTTGTGCCGCGCCACACCTCGCCGGGGCGCGGCGCGCTGATCGCTACCGTCGGCGGCTGGTTGCGGGTGAGGTAAAAGACTTCGACCGCGCGCAGGGCAAACGCCGCCTGCGGGACGTTCGCCGCCTGCGAAGTGGTGGCCGCCTGCGAAGTGGCCGCCGCCTCGCCGTTGCCCGTAAGCGTCACGCGGTATTGCAGGTAGCGTCCGGCAGGACTGGCGACCTTACGATTCGGCGTAGAACCGGCGGCTGTTGCCCAGGGACTCCAGGAGCTATCCGGCTCGGCAACATCCCCCGACCGTGTTTCCAGCAGAAGCTGGGCGTCTTTGGGAAGGCTTGCCGTCCACCGGATTGTTCCCCATTGCGCGGGCGATTTGGCGTCGAATACGGAGGAGATAAGAGTGCCCTTCAGCGGAGCGCCCGCGCCTCCGGCTCCGCTCAGCGCATACACTGCCCCGATGTTGCCGGTGGATGCCCAGAGCTTTCCTTCCGGCGTAAGCAGGAGCGAGAGTATCTGAATGTCCGAAGGGGCATCGTAGGAGCGAACGGTTTCATCCGGGAGCACATTGTAAACGGCGGCCCCGGAGGCGAACCAGACCGCGCCGCTGCTGTCCGTTTGAAGGCCCGCCAGCGCGCCGGGAGCGTTGTCGTACAGCACGCGCGCGGTGGCGCTGGGCGTTATTTTATAAAGCAGGCCGCGCGGAGCAGTTCCGGCGTAGACATTGCCGTTTTTATCCACGGCCAGACCGGTAATCGAGCTTTCCGGCGCATCGAACAGAACGGTGGGACGCGCTTTATTCTGGCCGTCGATCTTGATAACCAGACCGCCGGAGGCGGTTCCCGCATACAGCGCGCCGTCCGCGCCCAGCGCGAGCGTGGTGACATGCGCCTCGGCTCCCTCGTAAATCATCTGCCCCCTGCTGCCGCCGCGTGGCAGGCGGTAGATACGGCCCTTGCCGCCGCCCGTGGCTGCGTACAGCGTGCCATCCGGCGCGGCGGCCAGAGCGAGAACGT
Source organism: Armatimonadaceae bacterium (assembly GCA_030447685.1). Taxonomy (GTDB): domain Bacteria; phylum Armatimonadota; class Armatimonadia; order Armatimonadales; family Armatimonadaceae; genus JAUJOK01. The sequence continues at coordinate 34,978 of JAUJOK010000012.1, read as the reverse complement.
ACTTCTCCTCGGCTTTGAATACCGGTGTCACCTTACCGTCCGCACCGATCTTGAGCACCCGGCCATTCGGGGAGGTGCCCGCGTACAGGGTGCCGTCGGCGGTGCGCACAAGCGCGTGTACCATCAGTTCGCCGGTTCGGGCGAACTCGGTGCGCCTGCCGTTCGCGTCTATCCTGTAGATCAGCCCGTTGTCGCCGGTGCCCGCATATACCCCGCCATCACCCGCTGGAGCGAGCGACCAGAAGTAGGCTTCGTTGGACTCCGCGACTTTGCGAAGCGTCGGCGCAAGGCGTACATCTCCCAGCGACGTAACCGTGACGCCGTCCAGGGTTCCGGCGCGAAAGTCGGCGGCGGTGCTTTGCTGCCACATGCCGGGCAGACGGCCAACCGGCTTATCCGCGTCGGCGGACGTTGTCTTGGCATCGGCAGCCTTGCCGGTGTCGGCGGCGGCGCTGCTGCCACCCGGTTGCACGGCAGCGGGCGTTGTCTTGGCCGTGCCCGCCGCCGCTGGTTGGCGCGTCACTGGGGCCACTATCTCCGGCTCGTCCTCGTCGTCGGGGTCGTCGCCCGCTTCCACGGCAATCGTCGCCTGGGCTGCCCGAGCCGCCAGCGCGGCCATGTCATCGTCCTCCGTGGAAAGCGAAGTTATGGACGTAACGCCGGGGGCTGCGCCGGACGGAGAGCCGCCTTCACTGCCGGGCGGGGGCGCGGTGAGCGTGGGACGCTCCGGGCTGCCCTTTTTGGCGACGCGCACGGTAAGCGCCTGCAGGCCGGAAAGCACGTACTGCGTGCCCTCGACCACCTTGACTTCGTCACGCTCCAGGCGCAGGCCGGTGGAGCGCGTGGAGCGCATCACGTCCGCGATAGCGGGCGGCAGGCCGGTCAGCTTTTCCCCGCCGACACTGACGGCGGCGGTGGGCAGCAGCAGGCGGGCCACCAGATCGTTGTTCTTCTCGCGCTCCTGGAAGCGGCGCACCAACTGCTTGATGTTGGCGGCGGAACCGGCATCGGAGCCGGGCCGCAGGGTAAGACCGCCGCCGGGGCCGGGAACCAGGCTGAGGCCCGCGAAGCCTCCCCCCTGCACCAGCAGAGCGAGCGTTCCCGGCGTCGTGGTGGCGGGTATTCGCACGGAGATATTTCGAACGACGCGCTCGCGCTTGTACGGCTTGATAACCACGCCCACATCCACCGTCTCGCCCGGCTCGAAGCGCGTCTGCTTCAAAAAGATGCGTTCGATCTGCGCGGTGTCCCGTCGCGGCTCGATAACCACGTTCATCTTGATCGAGCGCACCCCGACCGGATAGAACGGGTTGCTCGTCAGCGTCCCGAGCAGCGATACCAGGTCGGCGGTGGCCGTCTCGCCGATGGACATCGCGTCGAAGAACGTGTTGCTGCGGGTGATCTTGCCGACCTCTTCCGCCTCCACCTCCAGCGACACCTTCGCCATCGAATCGCCGGGCTGGCCGTGGACTTCGGTTATCGCGCTTTGCGTGGCAATCGAGGCGAGCGCCGGGGTGAGCAGCGGGTGGCGGATGATTTTGGCGTTGAAGTTGCGGCGGCGGCGGGTGGAATGGTCGTCGATGCGAACCGACACCGGAATCATCACCGGGTTGACGCCGATCTGCCCGCCGATGGAGAAGGGACGGTCCTGGAAAACGCGCCCGACCAGATTGACTGACGACCCCAGCTTGAACGACGACGAGTACGAGGGCAGAATGTCGTGGATATAGGCCGAATACATCGGGGCGTCGATGGGGCCGATACCCATGAACGGGTGTCCGAAGGCGACAATCTTGTTCCCGCGCCGATACGTCAGCGTGCCGAAAGCGGTGTAGTCGAAATCGCCGGTCGCCAGCGAAACCGCGCTGGCCCCGCCCCGGCTGAAGCGGCGAGGCTTTCGCGCGGGCAGGCAGCGACGCCCCGCCAGGCATCTGCATCGGGCGCAGACCGAACGGCGCGAGCACCTTGGCGAGCGCGGGCATCTTCGAGGCAGGCATGCCGGAGATGGCGATGGGCGTCGCCAGCGGCACCAGCGTCAGCACGCCGTTTTCGCGCACGGAATCGCCGGGGCGCGATGTCCACTCGCCCGGCGCGGCAAGCGCACGCGCCGCACCTGCTTCCGCCGATGGTGATGGCCGTCGGCAGAATCTGCTCCCCGTAGGCGGGCGCGGCAGAAGAAGCCGTTTGCAGCGTGGTCATCGGGGACTGCGGCAGGTCGGGGTCCCACACCTCCAGCATATCCTCGATGGGGGTGAGGCAGGCCCAGCGGCTCGCGCAGAAACTCCGGCGCATAGGCGTAGGCCCCGATAATGCGCCCGTTCACATAGACGGGTGAGCCGCTCATGCCGGAAACCACGGTGGCGTAGCGCTTGGTGAGCGGGCCGCCCTTCATGCGAACCAGGATCAGGTCTTTGCCGTTGTTCGCCTTTTTCAGCACGCCCAGGACCGTCACCTCGAATCGCTCGATCTTCGCGCCCTTGAAAACGGTCAGGCCGTAGCCCTTCATTCCCGCCTTCAGCTTCGAGGTGGGCAGGTATTCGTTAGCGGCGAGCGACTGCGGGCGCAGAACCCCCGGCTGAGGCCGAGCGGAGGAAGGCGTCGGCTTTTTGGGCGGCGCAGCCGGAACCGGCGTCGTCAGTAAGCCCGCCAGCAGGATGGCGACGATGAGGAGAAAAGGGCGATAGGTGCTCATGATTCGTTATACAGCACCCGGAAGGGGCTGTCAACGAATAGTTTCGCAGGGCAATCGCATGAAGGCCCGCGGGTTGCAAACCCACGTCTGAGCGACCTTCGGCCAAGCACCCTCCGGGTGCGGGATCGGAATTGCGTCCGAAGGACGTTTGGCAGAATGCCACACAGACGCCGGTTTGCAACCGGCGGGCTTTTAACGGTCGCGGGCGACGACGTAGCGGGCGAGCCGCTCCAGAGCGTCGCGGTACACACCGGCGCTGAAGCGGTGCAGGTGCGCCCCGGCGCACTGGGCGCGCGCTTCGGCGGCGCGGCGCGCGGCCTCGAAGCCGCCGTGGCGGGCGATGATCGCGGTGATGGCGGCGATATGCTCGTCGCTGATCTCACTGTCGGAAAGCAGGTCGCGCAGCAGCGTCCGATCTTCGGCGTCGGCGGTTTTGAGCGTGTGAATCAGCGGCAGCGTCACCCGCCCGTCGCGCAGGTCGGTTCCCAGCGGCTTGCCGGTTTTGCGCGGGTCGCCGGTCAAATCCAGAAGATCGTCCGTGATTTGAAAGGCGATACCCAGATCGCAGCCGTAGGCGCGCAGGTCGGCTCGCTCCTCGTCGGTCGCGCTGCCGAGCATCGCGCCGGTTTCGCAGCAGCCCGCCAGGAACTGCGCCGTTTTGCGCCCGATAATCTCCTCGTAGGTGGCCTCGGTTATCTCCAGATCGTGCGCGACATGGGCCTGAAGCACCTCGCCCTCGGCCATCGCGACGGTGACATCGGAAAAGACGCGCACGACATGCAGGTTCTCATCGTTGTGGGCAAGAAGCGAGATCGCGCGGGCAAGCAGGAAATCGCCGGTCAGCACCGTAATGCCGTTGCCGAACACGGCGTTCGCGGTCGGCTTGCCGCGCCGCTCGCGGGACTCGTCCACCACATCGTCGTGCATCAGCGTCGCCAGATGGATCATCTCGGCGGCGGCTCCGGCGGAAACGGCGCGCGGCTCGTCCCAATGGCGTCCGACCAGGCGCGCGGCGAGCAGGGCCAGGGCCGGGCGCAGGCGCTTGCCGCCCGCCAGCAGGGTGTGTCCGGAAATATCGCGCACGGCCCCGATGTCGGAGCGGGTGGTTTCCGCAAGCCGCTCCTCGACACGCGCCAGATCGCCCGCGATGCAGTCCAGGAACTGCGGCGCGGCGGCAGGGGGGCGGGACAGGGCAGCGGCAGTGCGGACAGTGGTGGTCACGGTCATTGTTTTACCCCGCTGTGCAGGACGACGGTGCCGAACGTAAGGTCGGTGACACGAATATCGGTAAGTCCGGCGTCACGCATGATTTCGGCAAGCGCCTCACGCGAATAAAAGGCTTCGACCGACGAGGGCAGGTACTCATAGGCCGAGCGCCGCCCCGAAATCAGGCCGCCGAGCCAGGGCATGACGGTGAACGAATACAGGCGGAACAGCCGGGCAAGCAGCGGGTTCCGGGGCAGGCTGCATTCCAGGATGACCACACGTCCTCCGGATCGTGTCACCCGCGCCATCTCCCGCAGTCCGCCCGGAACGTCGGCGAGGTTGCGGATGCCGAAGGCGGCGGTCACGGCGTCAAAAGCGTTATCCGGGTAGGGGAGCGCCTGCGCGTCGGCGAGCATCAGACGGACGACGCCGCGCCCGCGCTCCTGCACCTTGCGCTCGCCCCGGCGCAGCATCCCGGCGGAAAAGTCCGAGCCGATGACGCGGCCCGCCGGTTCCACCCGCTTTGCCAGTTCCAGCGCCAGATCGCCCGTGCCGGTGCAGATGTCCAGGGCGACCCATCCGGGCATCAGGCCGGTTTGGGCGGCGGCACGGCGACGCCATCGGTGGTGCAGCCGCGCGGACATCAGGGAGTTGAGCAGGTCGTAGCGCGGGGCGATGGCGTCGAACATCGCGCGGACATAGCCCGCCTTTTCGTCCGGCGCGGGTAACGCTGCCCCTCGATCTTGTTCGCGAATTTCCACGGCCATCGGTAATGCCGCGCCGCCCTTTCCGCTGACATTGTGAACGCTGTCACAAACTCTTCGATAATAAAGCCACCCCCGCCCGCAGCAGGCGCCCGGTGGCGTTCGGCAGAGTCCGTTTCGCGTCCTTTACGCCCAAATTATACCACAGCGCCGGGGTGGAGCAGCCCCACGGCGACGGTTCCTGAGGAGGCCCCCCTGCCCCCAAACTTGGGCAATAATTTACCTGACACACTACGGACATGAAGAGGCACGGTCACCGGCGCGAAGAAGACAAGTCGGAGCGAAGTAGGGAACCGGCTGTCCGTCCCGTGCAAGCCAGGGTTATGTTGCTCTGGTCGGATTATGCACCCGTACAGGGCTAGGGTCAGCCCGTCGAGCCAGCCCGACCCGAAGAGCGTAGTGTCGTCTGCCCTTGCCGAGCAAGTTCAAGTCTCGAAGTAGGTGGTGAAACCACGCTACTGCACGGCGCAACGGGTCAATGCCGGGCTGGGAAGCGCAGAACTGCGCCAACTCCGAGTCAATATAGACGGCCTCGACAACAGAAAGTCGTGGGGAGGGATAGCCGGGACACTTTCCGCATCCGGTGCTCTGGACCCATCCTTCCGGGAGCGTGGTTACGTTTTGGGCGGCGAGACGGGCGAGAGGCTCTCGTGCGGGGTCTGTTCTACCGCGCATTCCGAAACTTGGCGCAGAGCGTCATAGCTGCCGACTACACCCAGTATGCGCTACCTGGGCCGCACTCACCGGCGGGTCAGAAAAAGCCAGTGTATCGCGCCAAAGAGCGATGTATCCACGAGAACTTCGGTCCTTTCAAGACTGCCTGAGTCATCACTGCTGTCTCATCGCGCCCGCGCAGGACAAATACGCGGTGCCCTGCGCTGCCAATGCGCGCAGCGCCGTGCCGCCCCATCCACCAGAACGGACGTCCTCGTACTGGGGCATCGCGCGGGCGCTTTCGGTCACACAAGCGATGCGGGCTTCGCGCTGCTAGTCATGAACCAGGGAGGCGAACACGCGAAGCAAGGCGTCTCTCTGGTTCATGCTTCCCCTGCAGCCATTAGGCCGTTGGGTATCTGCTGCACGACGGAAACGGTGGCTCTGGGCGGGGCAGGTAAGGGGCGCTGTGCGCCGTCTGGGTATCCAGAATTCCTACCCAGAAAGGCTATCCCGAAACGGCTTTTGCGCCTCGGGACGGGCCTCGATAGCGGCTAAAAGCCGCGCGGTAGAAGCGCGGGCCCCGACAGCGTCTTGCGCTGGCTTTTCTAAGAATGATCTGCTGGGAATCGCCAGGTGCTTCTGTACCTGTCCTGACGTCCTCCTGGGCACGTAAGCCACATACTGGGGGGTGATTTGCCCCGCGTCGATTTTATCGGGTATGACTCGTTGTTCTCCGCCGATTTGATTTGATTATAACAAGTGCATTTGGGGCACTGACCGCAGTTTCCTCTGCCTCTGGTTAGTTTCCAGCTTCCCGTAGTGTGTCAGGGACATTATTGCCCAAACTTGGGGGGCATCGTCTTACTTGACGCACGCTCACAGCGTCACGCGCATCGCCTCCTCCAGCGTGGTGACGCCTTCGGCGGCCTTGCGGACGCCGTCGGCGACGAGTGTCCGCATTCCCTGCTCGACAGCGATGCTTTCCATCTCCTCGGCGGACGCGCCCCGCAGCAGGGCGTCGCGCAGCTCCGGCTGAATGGCATCGCCTCGAAGATGCCGACACGGCCCCGGTAGCCCCGGCCCCGGCACTTTTCGCAGCCCGCGCCCCGCTGGAAAACCGTCTCTTCCGGCAGATCGTACCCACCGATGGCGGCAAGGCGGCTGAGCCGCGCCGGGATCGGGTCGGACAGCGAGATTTCCGCCGGTATCCTGCATTCGGGGCAAATCCTCCGCGCCAGACGCTGCGCGACGATTCCGACCAGGCTGCGGGAAACCAGCAGCGGCTCGATGCCCATATCCACCAGCCAGCGCGCCGCGCTGCCCGCGCTGCCGGCGTTCAGCGTCGTCAGTACCAGATGTCCCGTAAGTGCGGCCTCGTACACCGTGCGGGCGGCTTCCACATCGGGTGTTTCCGCAACCATCAAAACATCGGCGTCTGGCGCAGCACGGCGCGCAAAGCGACCGGAAAAGTCAGGCCCACTTTGTTGACGGCGATCTGCACCGTGCCGCTTAACTGGTACTCGACCGGGTCTTCGACAGTGACGATCTTCCTGCCCACATCGTTTATCTGGTGCAGCAGGGAGTATAGCAGCGTCGTTTTGCCGGTTCCCGTCGGCCCTGTGGCGACGATAAGCCCATTCGGCTGGGTTGTCCACGATTCGATCTGCTCGCGATCCTGCGGGGTGAGGCCGAGTTTGTCCAGGCCGATAAGAACGCTGGAGCGGTCGAGGACGCGCATGACGATAGTCTCCCCGTGCAGCGCGGCGACACACGACACCCGCAGGTCGAACTCTTTGCCCCCACCGGAACCAGGATACGCCCCTCCTGAACGCTGCGGCGCTCGGCGGTGTTCAGCGCGGCCATCTCCTTGTAGCGCGCCATCAGCGCCTCGTGCAGACGCCTGGGCATCCGGCGCACTTCGTGCAGCAGGCCGTCGATACGGATTCGCAGCCGCAGATGCTGCCCTTCCGGCTCCAGGTGTATGTCGCTGGCCCCCGCGCCAATGGCAAGGTGGTAGATTTGCCGGGCCAGCAGGTCTATCTTTACGGCTGCCCGGCTCGGTGTCGTCTTCCGGCAGGGCTGCTGCCGCCGCGCCCATGCGGCGCAGCTCCTCCGCAAAAAAGGCAATCTCCGCATCCATCAGATCGGCGGGCAGGGCCGCGACGGTCATGCTCCCCGCTCCATGTAGGCCCGCAGGTCGGCCCGTCGGAACCGCCACTGCTTTCCGGCCTTCAGCCCCTTGACCGCTCCCTGCCCCAGCAGCCGGTACAGGGTCGGCTTGCTGATATTCAGGAACTGCGCCGCCTCGTCCAGCGACAGCATCTCTTCGCCGCCACTATCACCGGGGCAGAATCGTTTCGTCGTTTCTTTTTCGGCATTGTCGCACCTCCATAGTTCATCATATCATTATGATAAACTGATTGTCAATGCCTCATCGAGAAATATTGGGCCATTATCTTCTTTAATCAATGCTTGACACCATGGTGTCACTCCGATATTGTTCTATAATAGGCACAGGGAGGTTGTCATGGCGGATGACGAGCAGGCGATAACGTATGCCATTGTCATGGTAGGCGAAGGAAAGCCCGGCGACGAGGAACGACCCGTGGTCTGGTTTCCACGGTTCTATATCACGGGAGTTCCTGAAACGCAGTCAGGAGCAGCTACGGGGAGCAATCCTGACGCCGGTCTATTTTTTGGAGCCGGCAGTACGCCCTGGGGGAACCATTCGCTGGTTCCGGAATCCCGCTGGGACGATACCAGTCGGAAATGGGCCATTCGGGAAACGTACGAGAAGGGCGGCGTGGAAACGGTATCCTACCAAACGCTGGAAGAATGGGCCAAAACGCCCCGGCGCATGACCCTGCGCCTGCCGCCGGGACTCCATGCCCATCTGGTCAGTATTGCCCGAAGCCGGGGGCTGTCGCTGAACCAGATCATTGTCGGCGCGCTGATGGACTGGCGGGACGACCCGTACCGGGTGAAGTAACGTTACCGGGCATTACCCGCTCAGCCAGGCGTCACGGTGCGCGGCGACGAAATCATCGTCGCTGAGGTGCGGGTATGCCCGGTAGACCCGGTCTATCTCTTCGGCCTGGCCGGGGCTGAGTGTCTCCTCGGCGTCCAGGCACCAGATACCCTCCAGCAGTCCCTGACGGCGCAGAACCTCGTGCAGCCCCGCGATACAGCCGCAAAAGCCGTTCGCCGCGTCGAAGAACGCCGCGTTCGCATCGGTCACTTCGACGTTGCGGCGCAGCAGTTCCATCGGCACGTCCCCGCTGCCGCGCCGCGCCGTGTCCTGGCATTCGCGCAGCAGTTCGACCGCCTTCTGCGTCCACACCGACCAGTGCCCCAGCAGGCCGCCGGTAATACGTCGTTCCACCTCCCGGCCTTCCACAGAAAAACGGTACGGCGTGAGCAGGTCGAGGACGATATTGTCGTCGTTGCCGGTGTACAGAGCGATGTCGTTCCGCCCGGATTCGGCCACGGCGCGCATCACCTCGATAGTCTGGTAGCGGTTGAACGGCGCGATTTTTATCGCCGCCACATTTTCAATCTCCGCGAAGCGCCGCCAGAACCGGTAGGGCAGGACACGGCCACCGACGGCAGGCTGCAAATAGAACCCGACCAGGGGAATGACTTCGGCCACCGCGCGGCAGTGGGCAATCAGCGCGTCTTCGGAAGCCTCCCGCAGCGCCGCCAGGCTCAGCAGGCCCGCATGATACCCCAGGTCACGGGCCAGGGCAGCTTCCGCCACTGCCTGATCGGTGGGGCCGCATACACCCGCGATCCGCACCAGCGGCTCGGCTCGGCTGGAATCGGCGCGATTCATCTCCTCGGCGGCCAGCGCCAGCACCGGCTCGAACAGCCCTATTTCGGGGTTGCGGATTGCGAACTGAGTGGTATGCACGCCGACCGCCAGACCGCCCACCCCGGCGGCGCTGTAGTACCGGCACAGCGCCCGCTGCCGCCGTTCGTCCAGGGTGCGGCGCGCGGTGAGCGCGAGCGGGTTAGCCGGTATCGCCACACCACGCTGAAGAATTTGTTGAATCTGCGGGTTTATGGTCATTTTTATTCCCCGAGGGCCATCAGGTGAGGGCGCATCAAAACTTGCCGTCACGGGTTTCGAAGTGGGTTGGCTTGCCCAGGCTCGGCCTGCCCCGCAGCGTCCAATCCGCCGTCCATTCGATAACCTGCCGCACGCCGACACGCGGGTAGCCGTACAAGTGGTGGCCTAACTGCCCGTTGCTCAGCAGCGCCTGCGATGCTTCTTCGCCCTCAAAGGCCACCGGTTTATTCATGAGTTCGCCCAACTGCTCGCCGACCCGCCGGATGCTCAGCATCTCCGGTCCGGCCACATTTAAAAGGAACGGCGGACTGTATAGATGTTCGAAGGCGCGCAGGGCCATCGCATTGGCATCGGCCTGCCAGATGACATTAACCGCGCCCATCGCCAGATCGATGGCTTCGCCCATCAGGACGCGCTGCGCCAGATCGGCCAGAACCCCGTAGCGCATCTCCACCGCGTAGTTAAGCCGGATCAGCGCCATCGGGATGTCCAGCGTCCGGCTGAAATGCTCGAAGATGCGCTCGCGGCCCAGGCAGCTCATGGCATAGTCGCCGAGTGGGTTGGGAATATCCGATTCGACCGAGCCGCCGTAAGAGATAGGGGTCAGGCCGTAGATATTGCCGGTGGAAAAGGCGACGATGCGGCTGCTGCGAAACTTGCGGCTGACGATACCGGGCAGGTAACTGTTCATCGCCCAGGTCAGCGCCTCCTGGCCGGTCGCGCCGAACTTCATGCCCGCCATGTAGACCACATTGGGCGTATCGGGCAGCGCGTGAAGCGCAACCGGGTCGAGCAAATCGCAGCGGATCGTTTCGATGCCGTGCGCCTGAAGCTGCGCTTCCTGGTCGCCGCCGGAAAAGCGCGAAACCCCGATAATGCGGCGATCAACGCCCGCAGCGTCGGAGGCGCGCTTCGCCATGCGCGCGAGGGTCGGCCCCATCTTGCCGCCGATGCCGAGGAAGACGATATCCCCCTCCAGGCGGCCCATAGTTTCAATAACCGCCTCGGTCGGCTCACTGAGCAAATCTTCCAACTGCTCAATACTTTTTATGCCTGGTTCGGAACGCTTCATTTCTTTCATCTTCTTTGCGCAGCGGTTCGTACATTCCCCAAGGAAGTATACAATGCCATTACGTTTCCCGCAGGTTCAGAACGCGCACCAGTTCCTCCGGCGTCGTGATTCCTTCCAGAACCTTCACAAGCCCGTCCTCGCGCATTGTCTTCATACCATTCGCTTTGGCAGCGTCCGCAATATCCGCAGGCAGCGCGCGGCGCGCAATAAGCTCCACGATCTCTTCGTTGACCCACATCAGTTCATTGATACTCATGCGAAAGCGGTATCCCGTGTTCCGGCACGTTTCACAGCCCTTGCCTCGAAACAACGTCACCTGCTGATCGGCGTCCTCCGGCACAAAACCAAATCGGCGCAGTTCCGTCGCATTTACCCGGTACGGCTCCTTGCAATTCGTGCAGATTCTGCGTACCAGCCGCTGGGCCAGGATTCCCATGACACTTTCAGCGATAAGGGGCGGCTCGACGCCCAAATTGGTGAGGCGGCTGATGGCGGACACAGCATCCGGAGCGTGCAGCGAAGCAAGCACCAGCGGCTGTCCGGCCACCGCCGCTTCGCAGGCCGCGCGTGCCGCCGCCCCGTCGCGCAGGTCCCCGATCATCAGCACGTCGGGGTCCTGGCGCATCACCGCGCGCACCGCATCGCCGACATCACGCCCGGCTTTGCGCGCGGTTTCGATCTGCATTATGCCGTCCAGGGGATACTCGATAAATTCCTCAACGGTAAAAGCCTTCTTCTCGATGGAACTGATCCGATTCATCAGTGAGCACAGCGTGGTCGTCTTGCCGGAATTTAATGGCTCTGCCACCAGCACCAGACCGCCGGGACGCAGAGCCAGTTCTTCAAGCTGTGCCTGAACCTCAGGCGTGAACCCAAGACGGTTCAGGCCCACAAGCGCCGAAGACTTGTCCAGAATATGCGCCACGATGGATTCACCGTAGAGCGCGGAGACGGACGACACGCGCAGGGTAAAATCCTTGCCCTGATAGCGGATGGGAATGCGCCCTCCTGCCCGATACGCCCTCCGGTCATCGGAATGTTCGCTATGACCTTGAAGCGGGAGGTAAGCGGAGTCTGGATATGCTTGGGAATCGTCATCGCCTCGTCCGAGAACGCGCCGTCGATGCGATAGCGCACGCGCACGCCGCGCCGATCCGGCTCGATATGGATATCCGACGCGCCGCTGCTGACGGCCTGCACGATGATGGCGTTCGCGATGCGGACGATGGGGAGATGTCTCGGCAGGCATCATCCCTTCCGAGTCCCTTTTGGCGGCGGCTTCTTCACATCTCCGCGATCATCTTGCCAATGTCGCCCATTATGCTTGTGGGCGGGGCTTGCGCCGCAATACGCTGGGCGTAAGCGCGCAGGTCCGGCGTACACACGGAACCGCCAGCGCCACCGCGTTCTGCGCCCGTCTATCTCGCCCTGCCGGACCAGGAGGCGCAGCGTTTGCCTGTCTACGTCCAAAGCGCGCCGCCGCCGAAAAAGATAGGACATCATCATTCTCGGTATCCATGTCTGACCTCCCCTCTCCTTCGCTTTTTTGAATGATGACACAGGGCAGGAGGTATTTGGTCACTTGAGGAATGGATTTATAGACAACTCATGCATCCCCGTAAAAATGGGGTAACAAAAAGGGTGAGGCGGCGGCGCTGACTTTTCCTTTGCTGCCACCGTCAACAGGAAATACCGACCGTTCTACTTAGGAGCAAGATCATGCCTGAGCGGCACACATTGCTGGTGGTTGACGACGAACCGGATGTCATCAAGAGCGTCCAGGACCTGCTGCGCTTTGATTACCGGGTGCTGGGAGCGACGCGCGCCACGGAAGCGCTGAAGCTGATGAGCTACGAGGAAGTCCATGTGGTGATGAGCGACCAGCGGATGCCGGAGATGAGCGGCATCGAATTTCTTCACCGTGTCCATGAGGAGTACCCGGACGCCGTCCGCCTTCTGTTCACGGGCTATACGGACACGAAAACCATTATCGAGGCCATCAATGAGGGGCATGTCTACCGCTACATCACCAAGCCCTGGGACACCGACGAATTTCGAAGCGTCATTCGGGATGCGGTGGAGCGCTACGACCTGGCGGGGGACCGGCGGCAATTGCTTGCCGACCTGACAAAAAAGAACGAAGAACTGGAGAGGGCCAACAAGCTGCGGCTTGCCTTTATCGAGGTCGCCAGCCACGAGCTGCGAACGCCGGTAACGATTCTGGCGGGCATGGCCCAGTTCCTCCACGAGACTCCGGACCTGCCCCCCTCGCTGTTCGAGGGGATCGACAGCATGTATCATTCCAGTCAGCGTTTGCAGGAGCTGATGGAGCAGATCATTACCATGCTTCAAGCGGGCCAGTTCCAGCACCAGCGCAAAGCCGAATACACCAACCTGTCCAGCCTGCTGGCGACGGCTATCCACGACATTCGTCCCTTCCTGCAAAAGCGCAAGCAGACGCTGGTGGAGGACTATCCGCACTGGCCCGAAGACCTGGGCAATATTGTGCTCGACCCGGAAAAGATTCGGGACTGCCTGAACCATCTGCTGCTGAACGCGATCAAGTTCACGCCGGACGAGGGAACGATCATGGTGTCGGCGCGGCGCACGCCCAGCGGCGGGGCCGAAATCCGTGTAAGCGATACCGGCACCGGCATCGACCCGGCCATCCTGCCGCATATCTTCGAGCCGTTCTTCGCCGGATTCGATATCGCCCATCATGCATCGGGTAAATTCGAATACCAGAGCAAGGGCATCGGCCTGGGCCTGAGCGTCGTCAAAGCCTTTGTTGAAATGCACGGCGGCACCATCGCCGTGGAAACGGAAGTGGGCCAGGGAACGACCGTTACCATTACCCTGCCGGAAACCTTCGGGACGGAGCAGGAAGACGAGGAGGAGCCGTTCGCCGAAGAAGCGCTGTTTTAATCCCAGGCGCGGCCCAGTGCCGCCAGCCGCTCCCGGTACTCGATACGCTGCACCCAGGCATCCGGCCACGCCGCCAGGCCATGATACGCCCCGGCGAACGCTCCCGCGAGGCAGGCTATGGAGTCGGAATCGCCCTGGGTGACGGCGGCGCGGCGGATAGCGGCGACCGGGTCATCGGGAAAAAGCAGGAAGCACAGCAGGCCGGTGGCAAAGGCTTCCTCCGCGATCCAGCCGTCCCCGGTCGCCAGGCACGGGTCGGAGCCGCGGTCGCCGTTCTTGAGGGCCGACTCCAACTGCGCCAGAACCACCAGGCACTCGTCCCAGCCCCGCGCGATAAACGCTTCCGGCGATGCCATGCCGGACCGCTGCCACAGCGGCCCCAGCCAATCGTCGTGGTAGACGCGCCGCTGCGACAAAGCATATTCCCGCAGCCGCCGGGGGAGGCCCGCCACATCGCCGCCTGCCTTCAGATCGGCAATAGCGCAGGCCGTGAGGTCGGAGGCGGCAAGCCCGGTCGGATGCCCGTGCGTCAGCGCCGCCTGAAACTGCGCGATAGCTGCGCGCGTCGCAGCGTCCACGTCGGGCAGAAGACCGGCGGGTGCGACGCGCATGTTCGCGCCGCAGCCTTTCGACCCGGCGACGGTCGCCTCGTGCCAGGGCTGGCCGCGCCGCAGATTCGCGCAGGCGCTCATGCAGGTCATGCCGGGCGCGCGGGTGTTTTCGGGGCTGACCATCCAGGCGATAAACGCCTGGCGCAGCGGCTCTTCCAGCGTTTCCGGCGCATACGGGCGCGGCGCGGCCACCAGCGCCTCGCCGACCGCCAGCGTCATCTGCGTGTCGTCGGTAACGCGGGCGGGGCTGCCGAGTGGCTCCGTCGGCCCCTGCGGCCCAAAGCGGTCGGTTATCTCATAGATAGTTCGCATAAACTCGGTCGGCGCGGCAAGCGCATCGCCGAGAGCAAGGCCGAACAGGCAGCCGGAAGCGCGATTTTGTGTATTCATGCCGTAAGTGTATCACAAACACTTACTGCTTTGACCGCCCTGGCAAGGCATGTGATGGAATCAGATTCACTGTGGGTAATGGTGGCGCGGCGGCGGGGAAAGGGCACGATTAGCCAGGGCCGTCCTCTCCTTGTACTCAATTAGGATCACTCAAGGCGGTATGAAGCCGACAGTTCCTCAAAGAAAATCCTTTCGCCTGATGGCGTTGTCCGTATCCTCAAGACTTTCGGCCCCCAGTCGCTGTAGTTGCCTGCTCGAAAATACTGGATAAAGGATACTTCTGCCCAGTTGCCCTCGGTATTCATTTGCACGTTGTCTATGCTGACAGATAAGTCGGAGTTGCGAGACATCATCTTGCGCCGGTCGGAAAGCCAGCCGGAACGTCGATACTGCCGTTTCCCGCCACTGGCGGTGCGCTTGATGCCCACGAAGTCATTCGAGTATAGGCGGGAATATTCTGGGAATCTGCGGGCGTTCTGCGCGACAAGCCAACGCTCTAAGAAACCAGTGACATCGGATCGCGTTATTTCCAAAGGAGACGGGGCAGGCTCAGGAACAGTCGGGGATACCGTGGCCTGGGCGGATGGGGAAGCATTGGGCAGTTTCGCGGGTCTTGCAGGGCCGGTACTTATTTGAACACGGATAAGGGTGCCTTTGCGGGCGGTGATGCCTTCTTCAGGCGACTGGCTGATTACCCGGCCCGGAAGCACGCTATCACTGCTGCCTCCGGTCACATCAATGCCCAGTTCCTTTTCCTTGATAACCTCGCGGGCCTGGCTCTCCTTCACCCCGACGACATCGGGAACCGTAACCTGCGCGGCTTCAGCGGGGCCAGCCGTCTGTGGCTCTTTCTCGGCAACGGATAGCGCTGAGTCCCCTTCCGAAGCAGAGGGGGGCGGTCCCGGTGTCTGCTTCTCCGGGCCTTGGCGCCGGCTAACAAGAAGACCAATTAGAAAAAGAGGCAAACAGCGGCCAGGATCAGAGCCACCGCGTTGATAAGAGCCGGATTCCGCCGGTGTTATTGGCAGCCACAAACGGAGCATATCGGTACCCGCAATTGGTGCAGGCCGACGCCCCAATAGTGGTCTCCTTACCACACTGTGGACATGCTTTGTAATACTGCTCCTGCATCTTTTCACTCTGTTATCCGAGCATTGGCTCATCAGGTTTTGGTAAGAGCCGTGTTCATCTGTAATCAAAGGTGTTAATCACCGCTGCCCCTGCACCGTGAGAGCCGCCCTCACCCCGGCAGCCAGGGCATCTGCCATCTGCGATTGCCCCGCCTTCGATGCAATAAACCGCTCGTCGCTGGGATTGGTGAGAACACACATCTCCACCAGGACGACCGGCACCTGAGAGAAAATGGAACCGGTCAATGCTCCCTGCTTGCCACCGACATAGGTCTCCTATCCGCTTAAAACCCTTATCCGGCAGCGCGCCAGCCAGAGCCTGAGCCATCGCCCCGTGGAACTGCCGTCCCAACTGTTGACTGGCTGCAATCACTGTCTGGCTCGGGCCACGTTCGCCGCTGTTGACACCCTGGCGATCTGGGGCGAAAGTCGCCACACCGGAACCGGTAGTTGCGTCGCAGTGTAACCGCACGAGCAGATGGGCCTGCATACGGTTGGCAATTGCTGCCCTGTCCCGGTTTCGGAACAAATTCTTCCTGGCGCGTCTTGGTCAATTCCACCTGCATTCCGTCTTGTTCAAGGCGGTCTTTCAGTTTCTGAGCCACTTGCCAGACAGCTTCTATCTCGGTGATTCTCTTGCCACGGGTACCCCTTCCCACTTCGGAAGGATGGCCGGGGTCGATACAAATGCGATAACGAGCGGCCCTTACCGGATTCTCGAATTCGGGTGGCCTTGGGCCAAGACCAGAACCGCCTGTGGGAGGAGGGGGAGGCTCTGCAGGCATCTCTTCGTTTTCGGTAACGCTAATGCCGGGAGAATCGATAGGAGACCTCGAAAATGAAGAGTGCCTGCCCGCAGTATCAGGCCCAGTGCTCATGTAGACAACGATTTTTGAACCCGTGGGGGCGAGGCGGTTAGTTAACGGCTCCTCACCAATAATCTGACCTGCAGGTACGGTTGGGTGATTCCTCGTGTGAATGTCGATTTGAGGCCCATTTGGGTCAGCAGGTCACGAGCCTGACTCTCTGTCTTCCCTGCCAGAGGAGGCACCGTCGTATAAGTCCGAGCCATGGTGGCTGCGGACGGGGGGCAAGTTCCGAGCGTGCGGCTTCTTCCCTGGAGCGGCAGCCGAGAAGAGCCGCCGTAAAGACCAGGCCAAGAGCAAGGTATCGTGTTGCACCCATAACGGTAATTTCTTCTACTCCTCCAAATGTCGCGATACAGTCCCACTCTGCTGCTGGTACTTACGGATAACCTCCGCATTGTACTGCTCCGTGGGCGATAGCCGCTGCGCAACACGCGATTGGCTGCTGGTGTCCGGCTCGTACCAGGAGAACTGGCTGAAGTGGTTTCGAAGATCGGCTCTCTTGAATCGGTAGCCGTGACGGGCGAAAGGCTCGTTTCGCATCACATCCAACTCCCACGCGCTCTTGCCGAACAGGTCGTCTTCCGTCAGACGCCGCTGGCTGTAAAGAGACAATGAGGCCGAGTCAGAGCGGCGGCGGTATCGGCGTTCTTTGGGAGCATCGGACGAGGAAGGGGCAGAGGACGCAACAACGCGCACTCCCTCCGGCCCGGTGCTGACGCGCGCGTACGGTCGTTCCTTTACGTGCTACCGTGCCCTGCTTGGGAGACTGACTGATAACACGCCCCGGAGGACTGTCGAACTGCTGCTTACTGTCACATCGATGTCCAATCCCTTGGCGGTGGTGACTTCTCGGGCTTGACTTTCTTTGACACCGATGACATCCGGTATAGCTATATCCAGGTCATCCTTTGGTGAGGCGGCAGCCTGTGGCTCCTTCTCCGCAATAGAGACTGCCGTGTCCGGCTCGGGAGCATTTTGTGACAGAAAAGAGGCTTGCTTCCCGGTGGATAAACGGGTGCTCGTGAGAAGACCAATCAGAAACAGGACGACGCCGACCAAAGCCACTGTGATGACCAGTGTCGGATTGAGATTCGTATTCACGGGGGCAACGACCGGCGCATAATGATAGCCGCAATTCGTGCAGACTTTGGTTTGAAGGGCTGTCTCCTTGCCACACTGGGGACAGGTTTTATGATATTGCTCCTGCATATCTTTCTCCGCTGCTCGGTCGTTAGTGACAGGGCTGGAATCGCTGCGTCTGGGCGTCTTTGAGATATGGCAACCAGGAAACGGCATTGGTGGCAGCAACCGTCCTGATGCTACTTCTCACCCATCCGGGCGACGTAGACGGTTGAGTATCGGGGTACAGAGGTTTTGATTTTACGAAGAGGCTTGCGGCCAGGGCTTTGCTCTGAGCCATTGCCGGACAAAAAGGAAACGGGGCAGGTAAAAAAGGGCGGCGAACAACGGTATAAAGTGGCGCATTTGTATCTCCTTTTCGCTGGTAATGCCAATTGTTGGGTCTACCGATCTATTGAACGCGAACCACTTAATTCACCATAGGATATAAGGATTCCTTTGATAGGAACCAGGCGGCCAGGGTCATTCAGTTTTCTTTCTGGTTCTGTTATACTTGCGGCAACGCTATCTTGATGAGGTTTGCTGGTGACGGAATCGGGTTGTCGTCCTTTAGTGGACGTGCTCTCGGAAGTGAAGGATTTTCGCAAGAGTCAGGGCAGACGCCATCCTTTAGGAGCGGTGCTTGCTCTTGCCTGTGCCGCAACGCTGTGCGGTTACAAGAGCTACGGCGCTATGGCCGACTGGGGCAAAAACTACGGCAAGGAACTGGCACAGGCACTGGGCTTCCCCGGTGGTAAGACACCTTCGGTGGGCACGCTGCACACGATCTTTCGCCACCTGGACAAGAAGGACTTGGAGGCAAAGCTTTCTGCCTGGGCACAGTGCGTTCTGAAGCATTCACAGCCGACGAAAGCGGCAGTGGTTGCCCTGGATGGCAAAACGCTGCGCGGCAGCCAGTGCCAGGGAGCCTGCGACGTGCATCTGTTGTCGGCGGTCAGTCATGGCCTGGGACTGACACTATTGCAAGAAGCGGTTTCCGACAAGACCAATGAGATTGGGGCCGTGGAGGAGGTACTCAAGGCTTTAGTGTTGGAGGGGCGCGTGGTGACGATGGACGCACTGCTCACGCAGCGCAAAGTCGCCGAGACCATAGTGGACAAAGGGGGCACTTCGTGATGCTCGTCAAGAACAATCACCCTATCCTGCACCGTAAGCTGAGATGCTTCTTTGCCAGCCCGAACTTGTTTGAACCCGTGCTGCACCGAGCCAGCAGCAGTGACCTGAGCCACGGAAGAGTCACGGTGCGGCGTCTTGTGGCAAGCGCCGATGTGCCTGCCGGGTATCTGGACTTCCCCACGTCGCTCAGGTGTTCTGCCTGAGGCGGCGCGTGCAGCATAAGAAGAGCGGCGGCAAGCGGCAGGAAGAGACGATCTATGGCCTTACCAGTTTGTCGCCGCAAGAGGCCAGTGCCAAGCGTCTCCTGTCGCTGCTGCGCGGCCACTGGCACATCGAGAACAAGAGCACTATGTACGCGATGTCACCTTTGATGAAGACCGCTCCCAGGTGCGCTGCGGCAGCATTCCTCAGGTGCTGGCAGCCATCAGGAACACCTGCATCGGCCTGATGCGAAACAGCGGCTACAAGAACATTGCCGCCGCCTGCCGCTACCACGCGGCACAGCCACACGCCGCGCTCGCACTGCTGGGTATACGGAAAACTGAATGACCCTGCCAGGCGGCAGGCCAAACAGGCAACTGGAAGCGCTGTTTTGTGTGTCCATGTAATAAGTGTGTCATAAACACTTACTGCTTTGACATGGTTCTTCGCCGCGTGCTACAATGAGGCTCTAAAGACTATGAACGAGATTCGGCCCTGGCTTTATATCGGCAAACTGCGCGAAACCCTTTCAAGAGACTTTTTGCAAGATCAGGGTATTGATGCAATGTTACAGCTTTGCCGCAGGGTGACGCATCCAAGCGTCGAGACGCTTTTCCTGGAAGTGGAAGATGGTGAACCGCTCCCCAAGGATAAACTGGTGGAAGGTATTCGGTTCGTGCGCGCTTCTAAGGCCGATGGTCATAAAGTCTTGATTGCCTGCGGCGCGGGCATCAGCCGATCCGCTTCCTTCGCGACAGCCGTGCTGCGGGAAGAGGAAAATCTGTGTCTGATTGATGCATACCGGCAGGTGAAGGCAGTCCATCCGGACGCGCGCCCTCACCCTCAGCTATGGAAGTCTTTGTGCGAATACTATGGCGAAGATACGCCATTTCTCGAAATACTTAAACGAGCTTAGGAGGCAAGCGACGTGGCAGAAACAGGCGAGGGAAAGTTGCGCTTTGGAATTATCGGGTGCGGCTCTATCGGGCCGACGCACGCGGGGGCGATCAACCAGATAGCGGACGCGGAACTGGTTGCCGTATCGGACGTGATCGCGGAGCGGGCCGAGAAGGTCGCGCAGAAATATGGCGTAGCGCGCGTCCACGACAGCCACCGGGCGCTTCTGGCCGACCCGGACATAGATATTGTCTGCGTCTGCACGCCGTCCGGGATGCACGCCGACAACGCGGTCGAGGCGCTGCGCGCGGGCAAGCATGTCATTGTCGAAAAGCCGATGGATGTCTCCCTGGAAGCCTGTGACCGCCTGATCGCCGCCGAGGACGAAACCGGCAAAAAGCTGACCATCATCAGCCAGCACCGCTTCGATGCCGCGACCCTGCTGGTGAAAGAGGCGATTGACGCGGGCAGGCTGGGGCGCATCGTGCTTGCCGACGCTACGGTGAAGTGGTGGCGCACGCAGCAGTATTACGACTCTGGCGAGTGGCGCGGAACCTGGCAGTGGGACGGCGGCGGCGCGCTGATGAACCAGGGTGTCCATACGGTGGACCTGCTCCAGTGGCTGACGGGCGGCGTTTCGTCGCTGTACGCCCATACCCGCACTGCCGCCCATGAGCGCATCGAGGTTGAGGATGTGGCCGTGGCCGCGCTTACCTTCGAGAACGGCGCGGTCGGCACCATGACCGCGACCACGGCGGCCTACGACGGCCTGCCCGTCCGCATCGACATCTTCGGCACCGAGGGCAGCGCCATTATCGAAGGCGACCGCCTCAAGATGCTCAAGCTGAAAAACGGCGAGGAGTACGCCAGCGAGCAGGCCGCCGCGCACGCTTTGTCCGTCGCGATGGGCGGAACCGCCTCGGTGAAGGATGAGGCCGCCACGCGCGCCGCCACCGCCGAAGCGGGCGCGGTCTGGGGCGACGCCCACCGCGCGCAGATCGAGGACTTCATGCGCGCCGTCCGCACCAACGGCAAGCCGCTGATCGACGGGCGCGGGGGCCGCAAGCCCATCGAGATTATCAAAAGCGTCTACCAATCGGCCCGCACCGGTCAGCCTGTCACCCTGGGGAAGTAGGCACTGTTGGCGCGCAAGGGCGAGCGGGATTGGGCGCAGTTGGATGCGTTTGAAGCCGAATATGCGGAACGGCTGACCGACGAGCAGCATCAGCATCAGCGGCAGCGTCGCAGTGACGACCGGGCGCGAAACCGCGCCCGGTCGGCCTATTCGCCTTTTCTGGATTTCCTCGGCGCGCTGGCTGGCGGGCAAGAAGAAGAGATTGCCTTCTTCGCCCATGAGGTGGAAACCAGCCGCGACGACCAGACGCGCCGTCTGGTGGCGCTGCGCGGAAAGATCCTCTCCCTGCGCGAAAAACTGGGCGTGCCGGACGAGGGCGCGCTGCTGCCCTCGGAAAAGCCGTTCGTGGAGGAACCGTCTTCCCCGCCGGGGCCGGAAAACACTATCCGATTCGTCGCTGATACGGTTCCGCCCGGCCATCACTTCCCCGTCACCTTCGGTGATATTAAAGCAACACTTGCCGAACTGCCCCCCGAACACGCCGCCACCGTCCGCGAGATACGCCTGTCCAACCAGAAGCGCACCGGTACCGATGGCGATTGGCTGGACGGGGAGATTCGACTGCACTGCCTGATCCCCGACGACGGACGCCGCCTCGTTGGCCGCACGGAGGGGACGCAGGACGTGGAGCGCTTCGGCGGCAAACTGGAATGGGAGGGAACGAAGCTGTACGCCCGCTGGCCGCTCGAAAAGTATAAAATTTTCGTGCTGCGCCGCGTTCTGATCCACGAAGTCGCGCATGGCGTCGCCGAACTGCCAGGCCACCTGGCCGCCGTGCGCAGCGCGGGCAGCATCGAACGGTTCTGCGAGCAGTACGCCGAAAACTTCTACCGTCCGCCCGGCCCGTCCGTCAAACTCGGCTTTTAACCCTTAGCGGACTTCCGGCACGAAGGAGGGCGACGCAGAACGCAATGCCCCTGGACGCCGAAGCAGGGTCATTCAGTTATTTGACAGCGGGTTTAGAATAGAAGCATGAGCAAAGCATCTTCTTCTATTGCGCCTCTGGTTGAGGCACTGGCACAGGTACCGGACTTTCGCAGTCGCCATGGCAGGCGTTACTCGCTGGCGGCGATTCTTTGTCTGGCCTGCGCGGCCACGCTGTGCGGCTATAGTTCTTATGGCGCGATGGCCGAGTGGGGCAGGAACTACGGCGGCGAGTTGGCACAGGGCTTGGCTTCCAGAGCGGCAAAACGCCCTCGGTCGGCACGTTGCACAGCGTGTTTCGCCGGGTGGACAAAGCCGCGCTGGAAGCCGTGCTGGCCGATTGGGCGCAGCGTGTGCTCCGGCAGTTACCTCAGGAGCAAGCCTTCAGCTTAGACGGCAAAACGCTCTGTGGCAGCAAGGGACAGGGAGCTGTGGAAACCCATCTGCTGTCGGCGGTCAGTCACGGCCTGGGGTTGACACTTCTTCAGCAGGGGGTGCCCGACAAGACCAACGAGATTGGTGCCGCCCAGAGTGTTCTGTCGGCTCTGGTACTTCAGGGACGCATTGTCACGATGGATGCGCTGCTGACGCAAAAGCAGATTGCCGCGCAGGTGGTGGCTTTAGGGGGCACTTCCTGATGCTGATCAAGGACAACCACCTGACCCTGCGGCGCAAATTAACCTGCTTTTTTGCCGCGCCTGACCTGTTTGGGGCAAGTTTTCGCGCGCCCAAACGGTGGAGGTAAGTCGGGGGCGTGTGAAACACGCCGCCTCGTTGTCAGCAGCAGTTTAGCCGAGCCGGAATGCTTCACCGGTTTTTGCGGTGTGCGACAGGTCTTTGTTTTGCAGCGGGAGCGGCGCTTCAAGAAAAGTGGTGTTGTGCAGCAGGAGCGTGTGCTGGGCATGACCAGCCTGGGGGCAGAAGGCTAATGCTGCCCGCCTGCTTTCTTTGTTGCGCGGTCATTGGAGCATTGAGAACAAGAGCCACTATGTTCGTGACGTGACCTTCGGCGAAGATAAAGTCAGGTTCGCGCGGGCAATCTGCCGCAGGTGCTGGCCGCCATCCGCAACGTCTGTATCAGCTTGATGCGCTTGGCAGGGCACCGGAACATGGCGGCGGCTCGTCGCTTCTATGCCGCGCGACCCGCCGAAGCTCTCAAGTTGATGGGGTGCCCGATAACTGAATGACCCTGGACGCCCAAGAGGATTAGCAGGAACGTAGAAGCGCGCTGCCTAACACTATTCTCCGGGGCCGCAGGGAACACCGGTGCGGCCAGGAAAAGAGGCGGCAATGCAGGTTCTTTTTATTGGCGGTACGGGGCTGATCTCCACGGCGATTGCGCGGCAGCTTCTGGAGCAGGGGCACCAGGTGACGCTGTTCAACCGGGGCAAGCGGGAAAACCGGCTGCCTGACGGGGCCGAAAGCATCACCGGCGACCGCAAAGATTTCGCGACGTTCGAGCAGACATTCGCGGACAAACGCTACGATGTCGTCGTGGATATGGTCGCCTTCCATCCCGATGAATCCGCCTCCGCCGTGCGCGCCTTTGCGGGCCGTGTCGGCCAGTTTATCCACTGCTCGACCGTCTGCGTCTATTCCGGCCCGGTGACCCAGATTCCGACCACCGAAACCGAGCCGTACCACTCCATCGGAAACTACGGCAAAAACAAGATCGCCTGCGAAGAGCTGCTTTTGCGCGAATGGGAAAGGAATCGGTTTCCCGTCACCATCATGCGCCCGTCGCACTCCTATGGCGAAGGTGGTTCGATTATCCGGCCCTTCGGCCCCGCTGATACATTTGTGGACCGGCTTCGCAAAAACAAGCCGATCATTGTCCAGGGTGACGGCAACGGTTTGTGGGCCTCCTGCCATGTGGACGATGTGGCGCGCGGCTTTATCGGCGCGATGGGCAGCGAAAAGTGCTTCGGCGAGGCGTACAATATAACCGGTGACGAGTGGATGAGCTGGAACATGTACCATGAGCAGGTCGCCCAGGTGGTCGGCGGCACGTTCACGCCGGTGCACATTCCCACCGATGTCCTGCGGGAAGCCGCGCCCAAATGGTCGGGCGGCACGCATGAGATATTTGAATGGCCCTCCATTTTCGACAACAGCAAGATCGTGCGTGATGCGGGTTATCCCGGCCAGACTATCTCCTGGCGCGAAGGCGTCCGCCGCACGGTGGAGTGGATGGAGGCAAACGGCAAGATCGCCGACAGCGACAGCGATGATTTTGAAGACCGGCTGATAACCGCCTGGCGCGAGAACACGACGAAGCTGCCACGGCAGGGGGGTTAGGACCGGTATCCAACAATGAGGAGCAACATTTGGAACAGTACGAAAAGCTGAAGGCGCGGCTGGCGGAGATCGGGCACATCGGCACGTCGATGGCCGTGCTGGGCTGGGACCAGCAGTGCTACATGCCGCCCGGCGGAGCGGCGGAGCGCGCCGAGCAGTTCGCCACGCTGGGAAAGATCGCTCATGAGCTTTCCGTGGGTGACGAAACGCGGCGGCTGCTGGAGGGCGCGGAAGCGGAAGTGGCAGGCAGTGATCCCGGCTCCGACGAGGCCGCGCTGGTGCGTGTCGCGCGCCGTGACTTCGATAAAGCCGTGAAGATTCCCACGGAACTCGTCACTGAGATGGCAAAGGCGACCACGCTGGGCCATGAGATCTGGGTCAAGGCACGCGCCGAAAGCGATTATAAACAGTTCGCGCCGACGCTGGAAAAACTGCTGGATTTGAGCCGCCAGGTGGCCGAGCATCTGGGCTACGACGACCAGCGCTATGACGCTCTGCTGGACCAGTACGAGCCGGGAATGAAGACGCGCGAGGTCGAGCGCGTGTTCGCCGACCTGAAGTCCGGCCTGGTGCAGTTGGTTCAGGAGATCGCCGCGCAGCCGCCCATTGATGACAGCGTGCTTCGCCGCGATTATGACGAGGCCGCACAGCTTGCCTTCGGTGAGTACGTAATCAAGAAGATGGGATTCGATTTTACGCGTGGGCGTCAGGACCGCGCGGTGCATCCCTTCTGCACATCGTTTGGGCGCGACGATGTGCGCATTACCACGCGCTTCGACCGGAACTGGCTTCCTATGGCCCTGATGGGCACGATTCATGAGACAGGTCACGCCCTCTACGAGCAGGGTTTCGATCCGAAGGACGTCGGCACGCCGCTTTCGGACGCTGCCTCGCTGGGAGTCCATGAATCGCAGTCGCGCCTGTGGGAAAACATCATCGGGCGTTCACGCACCTTCTGGAACGTCTTCTATCCCGGCCTTCAGAGACAGTTCCCGGATGCGCTTGAAAACGTGAATCTGAATACCTTCTACCGCGCCATCAACAAAGTGGAGCCGTCGCTGATTCGCGTCGAGGCCGACGAGGTGACGTACAACCTGCACATCATGCTGCGCTTTGAGATGGAAAAGGCGCTGTTGGACGGCTCACTTTCCGTCGCCGACGCGCCCGATGCCTGGAACGCGAAGATGCAGGAGTACCTGGGAATCACGCCGCCGGACGACGCGCAGGGGATTTTGCAGGATGTCCACTGGTCGGGAGCCAGCTTCGGCTACTTCCCCACCTACTCACTGGGCACGCTGCTTTCCGCGCAGCTATACGATAAGGCGCTCGCCGACAACCCGGCCATTGCCGAGGAACTGGCGCGCGGCGAGTTCGGCGGCCTGCTTTCGTGGCTCCGGGAAAACGTCCATAAGCCGGGGCGGCGCTACCTGCCTGCCGATCTGGTGCAGCGCGTCTGCGGCGAACCCGCCCAGTCTCACTCGTACCTGAAATATCTGAACACCAAGTTCCGGACGCTGTACGGGCTGGCTTGAAACCGCTCCGGGTTTTCGAGGGACAGAACGTCCCTCGCTCGTGGGCGCTGCCGCGCCGACCGTCCTCGCAGACGGAGCTATATGATGCGTCCGGCAGGACGCCTGGCCGAAAGCCCACGAGCGAGGGACGTTCTGTCCCTCGGCGCACACGCTATGAGGAGTATCTTTTGCGATTTCTGCTTTTTCTCTCACTCTGCTTGACATTAATCGGCTGTGGCGGCGGCTCTGGCTCTATCCCGCCGGGCACCAATCCGAACCGTACGTTCCAACTGCGCGACCTCCAGCGCGCCGACATACGTATCAACGGTCAGACGTTCCGGGTGTGGGTGATGGACACGGATGCCAAGCGCCGCGAGGGTATGATGCACCTGACCGACGCCGAGGTGCAGGCCGATGAAGGCATGCTGTTCGTCTTCCCGGACGCTCGCACGCGCAGCTTCTTCATGCGGAACACGCTGATTCCGCTCGACATCGCCTATATTGGCGCGGACCGGCGCATTCTCAACATCCGGCAGCTACAGCCCCGCGACGAAACCAGCGTCCCCAGCGACGGCCCCGCCCAGTACGCCCTGGAGGTCAAGCAAAACACGTTCGGACGCCTGGGCATCCAGTCCGGCATGACCGTGGAGATTCCCACGGGCGTTCAGGCCAGGGATTAAACCCGATTCAGGACACGCCGCCACGCCGCCAGGCAGCGGCGGCGATGAGAAGCGAGGCAGCGAGGTTCGCCACGACCCAGGGCAGCGGGCGGTCGCCGAACACGGTTGCGGTAAACGGCAGCAGGCCCGTCACCAGATTCCACGCCAGGCAGGCGGCAACCCCAAGGGCAACAAAGGCGACAATGCGGCTGCCGAACCCCTTCTCCAGTTCCCAGAAAAGCAGGAAGGGAACCAGCGCCGAGAAGCCGACGAGATTCCAGGCGGAGTTAGCTCCCACCAACGCCGCTATTCTATCCGGCCCGAAGTAGCCCGTCCACAGCGCGGCGATAAGGGCCAGCCGCAGGCCGAACGGAATGCGGCGCGGGACGATCAAAATCAGCGCGGCCAGAACGGCAAAGAGCAGGCGCTTATCGGAGGAGCGCCGTCCCTGAACGGCGGTAGCGTTCGTCGCCCTGTCCACCGATAAAATACCCGCGCCGTACTTTACCTTCGGCTGCTTTGGAGTGGCGGAGCGGGCAAGCAAATCGCGCACGCGGGCCGGGTCGCGCACTCCCTGCGCCATCACCAGGGCCGCCGCCGCCGTGACATGGGGCGCGGCCATGCTGGTGCCCTGGAACGGGTAATAGTCATCGCCGCGCCCGCCCTGGCTTTCTGGCCAGATGGTGTTCTGCAAAATGCCGTCCTGCGCGCCGTTGGTCATGTCGCCGCCGGGCGCGGCCAGCGCCACCTCTTTGCCCCAGGACGAATAAAAGGCAAGCTCTTTGGACGGCCCGACGGACGAAACGGCGATACACTCCGGGAACGCCGCCGGATAGCCCACACCCTCCTGAAAGCCGTTCCCGGCGGAGCAGACGATCACGACGTCCTTTTTATGGGCGTACCGGATGGCATTGCCGATAATCTCAGAGGGATACGGGCTGCCCAGGCTCATGTTGATGACGTTCGCGCCCTTGTCGGCGGCGAAGCGAATGGCATCGGCGATGTCCGCGCTGCTGCCGGAGCCTTCCGCCGAAAGCACTTTGACCGGCATCACCGTCGCCTCGAAGGCAAGCCCGGCCACCCCCTCTTTGTTATCCGTCGATTCGGCCACCGTTCCGGCGACATGTGTCCCATGCCCGTGGTCGTCGTAGGGGTCGTCGTCGTCATGGACGAAATCGTAGCCGCGCGCGAACCGGGTCCGGGCGAAGTCTTTGGCCCGCTTGCCGCGCTCCGAGTCTTTAGCAGCGACACCCGTATCAAGGACAGCGACGACGATGCCCTTGCCCCGCGTGCGCTCCCAGGCCGCCTCCGCGCCGACCATCCGCAGGTTCCACTGCTCCGGGTAGCGCGGATCGTTAGGGACAAAGCGCCGCTGGGGAAGCGATGTTCCCTCCCTCTTGTTGAGGTCACGCCGGTACATCGTCGGCGGGGCGGGCGGCAGCGTCAACTGCACTTCCGGTTCCGCCGCCTCGACGCGCTCGTCCCGCCGTAGCTCCTCCACGAGACGCGCCGTGTCCCGCTCATTTCCGACGGTGGCGCGCATCAGGTTGTCATCGTCCGCATGCTCGGAGTTGAACTGAAAATCAACGCCGTAGCGTACCTCCATGTCCTGAATCTGCTCGTCGCTCAGGTCGTCGCGAATGTCCACCACAACGGCACGGGAGCCGGGAACGGACGCGGCGGGGCGCGGGGCGGGATCGGCAGCGGCCAGCCAGACGGGCAGCATCGGCGCTCCCGAAGCGGCGACTGCCAGCACGCCGAGCGTTATGAGGACGATGCGGGAGCGGTTATTTGCGGAACGCATAATACAGCCTCTTTAACTATTTGTCCTGTTTTAGCTCGGGATGCTTCGAAAGGATGTACTCGTAGCGGTCCTTCATCTGAGCGGAGCGTTCATCGAAGAGGGGATTGCCGCCCGCGTAGACGGTGTCTTTGGGATCGCCATAGGTATTGCGCCCCTCTTTTTTGATCCAATCATCGATCTTCTTTTTCGTCGCTTCGTCCATCTTCTTTGAGCGAGCCTCCAGTGGTGATTTTGTCGTTTCCACTGTATTAGACGCGAATATAAACGGTCTGGTTGCGGCGGTCCCTGCGCCCTGGCGGCGCGTCAATGGGTAAGTGCGCGCACCCGCTCCAGGAAATCCTCGAAGTAATCGGCTTTGCTGCCGTCATAGTGCCTTTCGGCAGCCCGTATCTGGCGAACGGCGACAAGCCGTTCCCTGGGCAGAGCAACCAGGTACTGACCCAGAAAGCCCTCGGCAAGGCAGCCTGTTACCGGCCCCGGCGCGAAGTGCGCCTGCGGCAGGCCCCGCTGCCAGGTATTTGCGTCCCATGTTTTCAAGCCGGGTTCGCCGCCGCCAAGTGTCTTTGCCACTTCCGTTCTAAGCTGTGCCAGCCCGTCCGCCCCGGTCATAGCGAAAGGTCTGTCCTTGAGCGGCTTGATCTTGTTGATAAAGGCCACATCCACACCGCCCCGTCGCCAGGCGTCAATGGTTCTGTCATCGATAATGAGCCGCTCCTCATCACGAACGAGCCACCACAGCAGGCCACAGGACGGATCAAGCTTTTGCCCCGGCATACCGGTAGATTCCTGAATCCACCGCGCGCTGACAACGCGCCTCCCCTGCCAGACACCCCTGTCCAGTACAAGCTGGCCGATCTTTGCCAGGTCAACGGCGCGAATCTGCAAACCGGCCATAGCATGGGGATTGCCTGCCCTGTCCAGGGTCCACGAAAAACCCGTGATGCTGAGGGGCTTGAACAGCCGCTCCCGGATATACCAGTCCATCCGTTCACCGGCGGCTCGCTGCACAATACCGGATATAAGATTTACCGCTTTGTTGTTGTAAAAGAACCGGCTGCCGGGAGGTGACATGAGCGGGGCAGTCAGCGCCAGCTTGACGAAATCACGGCTGTTGTAGATCTCGGCAGTGACGGCGTCGGCCTTCAGCCCGGAGGTATGGCTGAGCAGATGCCGGAGGGTTATCCGCCTTTTAGCGCCCTGTTTCCATTCGGGATACCATTCGTGAACCGGCTGGTCCAGCGACTTTATTCTGCCGTCATCTATTAAGGCCCCGATGGCAAGGCTGACGACAGACTTCGTTGCCGACATCGCCTCAATCGGCCCCGTTTTGTTTCCGAAGTTCCACGCGCCGACGAGTTTACCGTCCTTCAAAAGGACAAGCGCGTCCGATTGG
Source organism: Armatimonadaceae bacterium (assembly GCA_030447685.1). Lineage (GTDB taxonomy): Bacteria > Armatimonadota > Armatimonadia > Armatimonadales > Armatimonadaceae > JAUJOK01. The sequence goes on along the minus strand of JAUJOK010000012.1, from coordinate 5,515 downwards.
CTTTCCCTTGCTCGCTTAAGCAGACTGGTCAGAGATGCGGTCTTGATTCCTTTCCTGACCGGTTCTGTCACGACTGCCCCCTCGGTGCGCTGGATAGCACTCAAAACGCGTTTAGACCTGGCCGAACGGCTCGTTCGCGGCGGACTTGGCGACGATTCGCAGCAGGGCGGAAAGCATTTCGGTACGCTCCACGCCGTTCAGCGCCAGCGCGGCCTGCGTTTCGACATAACCGAACGGAACGCCCATATCGTAACGCTCTCCCACCGTTTCGACGGCGACATATCGCTCCTGCGAGCGCAGCATCTCCTGCGACGACGTTAGCTGTATCTCGCCTTTTTCGCGGATGTCGTTCTTGATATGGTGTTCCAGACAGTCAAAGAGGCTGGGCGGGAAGACGTGCATCCCGAAGAAGCAGAGGTAGTAGCCGCGCTTGACCCCCGGCGTCTGCAAATGCTCGGCGGCGTAATCGATGGAGGGTTTTTCCTTGATCTCCGTCACTTCGTAGGTCGGCGGATCGGAACCGAGCGGGTTGCCGGTGACGGTTCCGAACAGGTGGAGCTTGTCGTCCGGCGTCTGCTGTACGGCGGAAACGGCGCACTGGGCGACATTGTAGGTTTCGATTACCTGCTGCGCGCAGCGCTTCTTCTTGCCGGAGATATAGATGTGGTCGCCCAGCAGCAGCAGGAACGGCTCGTCGTGCACCCAGTCGCGGGTCTGGTAAACGGCGTGCCCATAGCCTTCCGGGGTTTCCTGCTCCACATAGGTGATGCGCTCCTGCATGCGGCGCAGGGCGTCCGCCTGCGAAAGCGCCCACTCCTTGCCGCGGAACACGCGCCGCTCGTCTTCGTCCAGGCGCGAAAAGTGGCGCTGGAATGGCTCCGCCCCGCCTTTGTTGACGACGATACAGATGTCTTCGATGCCGCTTTGCAGACACTCCTCGACAATGATCTGGATGGTCGGCTTGGCGATGCCGTCGCAGTCCACCAGGGGAAGCATCTCTTTCTGCACCGAGCGCGTCGCCGGGAACTGCCGCGTCCCTCGACCCGCCGCCGTTATCACCGCTTTACGAACGACTTCCATGGACCTCTCCCCCCTGCCCCCTCTCCTAAAGGAAAGGGGGAGCTACCAGTTCGTGCCGCTTCTGCGTCACGGAAAAGTTAACGTATTGTAACGTATGCCACCTAAAGGTGAAGCAATAGGATGAGCTACTCGCAGTTAGCTCCCCCTTTCCTTTAGGAGAGGGGGCAGGGGGGAGAGGTCCGCAAGTAGTTCCTGAAGATGCGGCTCGATTCGGGCGCGCAGCGTTTCGTTGGCGTAGCCGACCCAGGCGACATGGGCGCGAATATCGAGCGGGGCCGAAAGCGGCGCGCCGTCCGCGCCGGTGACGATAACGCCCGCCTCGCGCGCGATAAGCTCGGTACAGATGTCGTAGGGATGGCAGGTAAGTTTGGGCGGCAGTCCCAGCGCCTCGAAAAAGAGCGGGCGCAGATCGGCCAGAAAGCGATCATGCCCCACCAGAATCTCGTAAAGCTGCCCCCCCGTCGAGATATACTCGTCATCGAAGATAAGCGGGTTCTCGCCGCCGTCAGGCAGAACGCGCTCGAACAATTTCTCCTCAAATGCCGCCGTGGCCGCCTTGGCGGCGGGGAAAAACTTGGCGATGGACGCGAACCCGTGCGCCAGGCTGTCCGCCCGCGAAGGGCGCAGGGGCAGAACGTGCCGCTCACCGGTGACAAGATTATGGGCTTCGCGGTGCGCGCCGCCACCGGTTGTGGCCCATAACTGGTCGGCAAGCAGGTGGCGCGTGGTCGGGACCTCGGTCATCACCGCCGCCTCAATGTCTGAAAGGTTCGTGTCCGGCCCCCGGTTCGGCGCGATTCCGGTCAAAATCCAGGCGGAGCGCTTGTTGTACATAATGTTGCGCGTCCCGTCTATCGGGTCCACGATCATCAAAAAAGCGGCATCTTCCTCCTGCGCGCCTTCGGGGAATACGCGCCAGCCTGCACCCTCGATACCCTCGGAGATGAGCACGAAGGGCGATTCCCGCGCCCATTCTTCGCAGAAGGCGATCAGTTCCGCCTCGCCGTGCTCATCAATGGTGTAGATGGTATCGCCGCCGCGCACATCGGCGACACCGGACAACGCCGTTCCCTGCGTATCCTGCTCCTGTTCGCGCAGGTGACGCAGCAGCAGGTCGCGCATGGCGACATGCAGCCCGCGCACCTTTTCGATATAGTATTCGCCGGATCGGGGCAGCACGTAGAATATCGTCCTTTCGTTGGCGACGGCCCGGAGTGTGGACATTCCGGGAAGTCTTTTACACCTGCCGTACCTCGGTGGCGAATGCCCCCGGCGACGTTCCCCGGATGATGCGGGGCGTGTTTCCGGTGCGGCGCGCGTATTCATCCGCCACCGTTTGCGCGACGCGCTCCTCGTCTTCGGCGCGCACCAGAAAGACGACCGTCCCGCCGGAGCCGCCGCCGCTTATCTTCGCGCCCGCGACGGAACCGCTCTGCGCGCGCGCCAGTTCCACCAGCAGGTCGGTCTCTTCCGCACCCAGGCCGCAGGCGGAGTACGAGGCGTGGGCGGCATACATCTGCTCCCCGGTAATTTCCATCGCCTCACCGATGCCGTCTTTGACGCTTTCCAGAAATCGCTGCACGCGCACATGCTCATATATGGCGTGCTCAGTCGCGGCGCGAACGCTATACGTCTCCGCCGGGCTGACTGTCGTCACCGTGTCGAAGATGCCGCCGTGCGCGCCCAGAAATACGGCCCCGCTCATCGTCTCGGGCAGGCCGTCGGGCATCAGGCCCCGGTACTCGTCGGGCGAAACATTGCACAGGTAGCCGCCGAAGCCACTGCCCGCCCGGTCCGCCAGCATCTTATAGCCCATAAAGGCCGCAACCCGAACCTTTGTGTAGGCCGAGCCGCCGACCGCGTGCTTGACCGCGGAGTCGATTCCGAAGACCGACCAGCCGGAAGGCAGTTCTACCGTGTCCTGCACCTGATAGGGCTGACACAGCAGGGCGAGCAGACGGCCTTCTTCGCCCAGCGCGCTCGTCACCTGATCCATAATGCCGCACGGAGCGTCCATGACCTCGTTCTCGACACGCTGGCACAGCCGCGCGAGCATCAGCCCGTCCAGCGTGATACCGAACGCCGCGCAGAGCGCCCGCATGGAGGCGACCTCGACGGCGGCGCTGGACGACACGCCCGCGCCGAGTGGCACGGTCGAGTGGACGAACAGCCGTGCGGAGGCGTTCCGGGGAATTAGCCCCTCGGCGCGCAGCAGGGCGAGACACCCGGCGGCGTAACCGGCCCAGCGTTCTTGGGCCGGGCCGTCCAGCAGCCGCTTGTGCAGCGACACCGGGTTGACGAACGCTTCAACCGGCAGCGCCACCTCCGGCGTCAGGCTCTCTGCGGCGGCGTTTGCGGAGCGGACGCGGACGGAGTCGCCATTATCCCGCTGCGCGCCGACCAGCGCCGCCGGGGCAATCGGCATCTCGGCGACCAAACAGCCCGAGTAGTCTCCGATGCCGCCCATCACATCCAGGCGGCCCGGCGCGCGCGCCACGAAAACCGGCGCATCCCCCGCAAAGAAATCCGGGGCGTCCTGCCGAAGCGTCTCGTTGAAAGCCGCGAAATCACGGTCTACGTCATAAGACATCGCTTGAACCTAAACGTTTTTGGGGCCTTTGGGAGCCTCGACGGCGTCCGTTTCGCGGACATAGGAGCCGTCCGTTTCGCGCCGGAACACCAGCACCTCGCCGTTACCGATCTCGAAACCGGGAACCGCTTCGTCCGACAGGCTCAGCAGCTTTTTAGCGAGCGCCCGGAGCGAGTTGCCATGCGCGGCGATGAGAATGGTCATGCCCTGCGCCAGTTCCGGCTCAATCGTCTCCTCGAAGTAGGGAAGGACGCGGTCACAGGTGTCTTCCAGGCTCTCGCCGCCGGGCGGGCGGGCCGCATAACCGCGCCGAACGGCGTGGACGGCATCTGCCCCATACTTATCGGCGGTCTGCGCTTTGTTCTTGCCCTGCCAGCCGCCGTAGAAACGTTCGTTAAGCTGCCAGTCCTGCACCACCGGGATACCGGAGATTTTGGCCCCCTCCATGACGAGGTCCAGCGTCTCCTGCGCCCGCACCAGCGACGACGTGTACGCCTTGTCCACCGCAAACTTGTTCTTGAGGGCGCCCCCCACCTCGAGCGCGTGCTCACGCCCGTTCTCGGAAAGCGGTATATCCACCCATCCGGTGAAGACGTTCAATTTGTTCCACGCCGATTCCGTGTGCCGTATCAGAATCAGGCGGCCTTTTCCATCGGGATTCATATTGCTTCCTTTACTTGGTTTTCTTTGTAGCGTGGGAGGTCCGCGTCTGCGCCTCTTTTGCCGGGACCGTGTTCAGAACGACCTGGAACAGCCGGTCGGACGTCGGGTAGGCATGGCGGAACTGCTCCTGCTTCTCTTCCCTCAATTTTTGCGCCTGCGCCTGCTGTTCTCTGGGCAGGGAGGGGGGTGCGCCTAAACTTGGGTAGGTATTTAGCTGGAACACCAACTCCTTCGGCTGGCCGAACGCCTTCAGGGGATTGAACTTCAGGTTTTGAAACCTTTGCCTGCCGGGAGCGGGACTGATTTCCCCAAGCCCTCCGGTTAAAGGGGTCCCCGCGCCCTTATCGTCAATAAGCTGGCAGTTATCGAAATAAACGTTAATCTGCTCTTTCGTAAGATTCTGGTATTCGAGCATCAGGGCGCAGTAACGGCTTTGAAGAGTCCGGCCCGCCGCGTCCTTTCGCGGCTCGCTTTCATAGTCACTCGGGTCGAAATAGGGGTCCATCACCCGCACCACGCGCAGCCGAACCGGGCCGTTGGTTATCCATTCGCCCGCCTTGACACGCAGCGGCGCAGCGGGCGCAGGCGGACGGGCCGCACTCTCTTGCGCGCGGCTTGACGCTGTTCCTGACCATGCCAGTGCCGCCGCGCATCCGAAAAGCACTTTTACCTTCGTGTTCATTGTTTCGCGCTCCCAATACGGCACACAGGCCGGATACTTGCTCCGGCCCTGGGCGTGTGTTACAATCGTTTTCGTGCGGGCCCATAGCTCAACGGCAGAGCGCCCGGCTCATAACTGGTTGGTTGCAGGTTCGAATCCTGCTGGGCCCACGTTTCTCCTCCACGCCGCGTTTCACGAGCCTGCAATGCGAAAGCTTGTAAAGCGCGGCGCAGCATTTTCTTCCCGGACTGTCTCCACCGTGTCCACATGCGCGGCGGCAGGCCCCTGATACAGCATCCGGAGCAAGCCCTCCGGATTGTCCACGCCCGGAAGCCGACCCCCTGCACGCACGTGGCGGCCCCGCACCAGGGCGCGCAGACGTGTCACGCACAGCGAGACGGCCATTCCCGAGGCTACTTCTTGGCCGACGCTGGGGTGACAGTCACTTTCTTCATCCGGTCACCTACGGCAATCTTCTCGGCAACCGCCTGCCCTTGAAACACCTGCCCGAAGATCGTGTA
>JAUJOK010000011.1 GCA_030447685.1 Armatimonadaceae bacterium | reverse complement strand
AGGTCGGTAGCAGCCATGCCTCCATTCTATACCGATTTTAGAGATGACCTTTAGTATTCGCGGGAAAACAGGCGTCGCTCTTCCGGCAGAGTCTGTTCCAGCCGCCGCTGTCGGAGCCAGCATCTCAGGAGCGCCGTCTCCGGCGCGATCAAGTCCGTGTCAGCGTAACCAGGCACCTCAGGGCAGAAAGACCGGGAAGGAAGAAGTAGGCCCCCGCACGCACCTGCACGAACCTCGGCACATTCCTCAGACGAACCCGGAGCGGCATCTGCGGAATGGTGAATTCCGGCGGCGCGGGCGGATGACCCTTGGTTCTGATATTGTCAATGTTGCCGGTGACCGGGTCCGGCTCGTTCCAGAGACGACCGAACTTCGGGTCGTTCAGCCACGTCTGCTGCACGAACTCGAACTGCCGGGCGATGTCGGCATTGACACACATAAACAGGATGCCCCGGTCCTGCCCGTCGTCGGCCCCGGATGTCCGGTCGGGGCGATCCTCACCGTAGGGACGGCCACGCCGGGCGATCCGGTGTCGGTTGATCGTCTTCTCTGCCGACGCCGCGCTCAGGTCCTGAAGCGCATCGCGTGGGTTAGACCGCCGGATGTGCGCCCCCACCGGGCAACGCAGCCCATTAAGGTCCGCTGCCGCGTACTGGAAGTCGTCGAATCGGTCACGGGCGCACGGCATCTCCGGCGGTGCGAACGGATAGTCCACGAGTGGGGCACCTTCTCGCCATCGCCCCATCATTTTCGCAGCGATATACTCCGCCCCGGAGACACCCGGGGCAGGGCCAGCCTCGCCGGGCGCGGCGTCAACAAATAAAGCCGCCTGTTCCTGGCAGTAGCGCCAGAAGCCCGGCGCGTCCTGCCGGAGCTTGCGAAAAACCAGGTAGGTGCCGTTGCGCCCCAGGTCCTGGACACGTCCGGCAACCGTTACCAAAGGCGTGGGAGGGTGCTGGCAGAACTCGTTCTCATAGCCAAGCACAAACTCGCCTGCCTTCACCGGCGGACGTCCCACCCGCTTGGAGGAAAGATGCCCCCCCTCGATGGGCACCACCGTCACGTCGTCCCGGAAGCCGAAGTGCTCGTACATCAGCCCCGGCGTCGACCGCTCCTCGGCCAGTACCGACGCCAGGCCCGACGCCTCCCAGCGCTCTCGCTGTTGTCCAACCAGCGCGTTCAGCCGCTCCTCTGAGTCGGCGTAGCACAGCAGCAGCAGATGGGGTGTCGCCTCCTCTCGACCGCCCCATTCCCACTGTGCAGGGTCATTCGGCCCCACATCGCCCGGCGCATTGGCACGGAACGGCTGGGCCATGCCCCCCCGAAATTCCGGCGGGAACGGCCCCACTGTATTGGGCAGGCCAATTGCCGCCAGGCCCGGCATCGTCAGGGCCAGGTTCAGAGCCTGGTCGCGGGGCCGGGCAGAGGCAGGCGTCACCTCACCGATGGTGGCCTCCAGCGCCGCCGAGCCGCCCCCGGTCCGCTATGCCCTCCGGCGAAATACGCAGGGGCAGGTACGCGGCGTGCCCCAGATCACCGAATCCCGCCAGCACAACGCCCTGTATATCGCCTTTCTCCAACTCGAATTCTTTCGTCTCACCCGGACACTTTCCTTTGGTTTTTTCCGTCATTGCCATGTCTCCTTTGCTACGCGCCCCCTCGCCGGAGGCTCGATTACAACCGCTGCAGCCATGTTACGGAGGCACGCCCCTGCGGGGCTTCCGCCACCTCACGCCCTTCGCATAGCGCCAGGGCGTCCAGCAGGTTCACCACGGTGACCTCCGGGTAGGCGCTGTACCAGACCTGTGTCTCAATCTGGTTCTTCCGCGTCCAGTTTTTAAACGCCTCGGCCCGCCGCGACCCGTCATCAATCAGGCCTTCGGTGGGCGGGAAGTCCTTTGTGTTGCTCCAGACCCCTGTCAGACCGGCGGACGCCCGGTCGATAAAGTCGCCCAGGTAATTCTCCCAGCTCCCGTCATAGTTGGAGAAACACAACAGGCGTCGTCCACCGTCAATCAGCACCCAGCGGGCGAAGTGGATAGTCGGTATTCCCCCTAAATCTCCCCGGTTCCACCAGAAACGGGCCATGAAGTCGATGGCTTTGCATACGCCCCGCAATGTCGCCTGGCGGAACGCGCCTGGCCTGACCGCGACCAAGTGGGTCATCTGGTTCTGGACAATACGGTCCTCCCACTCGCGCAGTTCGGCCAGGTGTGCCTGCTCCGGCGGATCGGCGGGCACCCATTGCGCCTCGTCCCGCTTCTCGTTAGCGCGCAGGGCCAGCAGGAACGCGCCGACCACGCCTGCCACACCCGCCAGGACACCAGCCCGCCCCGGCGGTGACAGCCGCGAGAGACCCCATCCCCCACCGCCCAGCACGAGCAACGCCAGGCCGGGAAGCTGCCAATTCAGAGGCGCGCGGCGCGGAGGCAGGGTACTGCCGGTTCCTGTGGCAATGCGATTCACGATCTCGCGCGCCACGGGCGCCTCCGGCGGGGGTTGCTCCGCCCCGACCAGTTTGGGCTGGAGGGTATTATCCACAAACTGCTGCATTGCCTCGCGGTTCTCCAGCGCCTGCCGCAGGGCAGCGACGCTCCGGCGGCGGCAGGCCACGTGTCGGGCGGCGTAGGGCAGACGCCCCGCCAGCAGGTACCGGACTGCCTGCTCAGAGTTGCGCGCCCCCGGCCAGTTTTCGCAGTGAGAGTAGATCGCGTCGAGTCCTTCTCCGGCTCTTGTTACCATCTCGCGCAGCAGGTCAGTGTCCTCCCATCATGGTCGGTTCCCAGAGCGAGTTGCCAGCCCGCCTCCGGGCTGTCTTCAGGCGGCGGCAGCATGACCCAGCGCGCGAAGTGGATGTTTTGGAACTCTTAAAGCGGAGGTAGGTGTTTTTATCTCTGCTCCAGGATGTCGTTACCGATGATACGCAGCAGCGCCTTGAGGTCTTCCTCTCGTCCCGGCAGCACCCGGTGCAGCACCGTCATACTGCTCTGTTCCGGCTCCCCAGCCATGTCCTCTTGCTCCTTTTCTCGTAGCTCGCTAAGCGCGTTCGATTTGCCCGGCTTGTCCTTGGAACGTTGGGCCGAAAATAATTCCCGAGGAAAACCGGCATCCGGGACAGGCTCTGCGCGCGGTTTGCCATTCCGGCCATGCCGCAGTTCGGAAATCAGGTCATAGGCGCGCCGCCGCACGCGATTGGTGCTGCCCAGAGGCCGGTGGTCCGGCACCGTGCCACGGCGTAAACGAAAGGTTCTCGGCCAGCGCGTCCCGCCCGGCGTGTCAAACTCCTGCATTGGTATCCACAGGGCAGCCACCTTGCGGTACGGAGAGTGCCTTTCATCCCAGAGGATAGTCGCATCTTCAACAGGCATGGCCACAGGGTCGGTCTGTAGCTGAACCAGGAAATCGAATTGCACCCCACCCGTCGCCAGCGTTCGCGCCATGGCCTCCCGCAGGAAGTCCGGACCGGGTGAAGGCGGCATTGGTCGGCGCGCGCCTCGGCGGGGCGCGCGGAGAATTGGCCGCCGCGCCTGGCCCAAAGAGCGAGGGGCGTCTGACTCCAATACTGATCTGGAGGGGGTTGGCCGGCCAACCGCCTCACGGGCCCCCACCAGCAGGTTGACCCTCACGCGCAGCCGCCATCGACCCGGGTTCCCGGACGGAAAGAAGAAGCGCAGCAACCGCCCACTCGTGAACGCCTCCACGAACTTTACGTAGTCTGCAGTGCTCCGCACGAAGAAGACCTTGCTGTTGGCCAGCACGAAGTCCTGGGTTGCGACGTCCTTCTCCGCCTCTAGGAGCTTTTCTCCCGGCACATCCATGAGTTTAATGGACATTCCGTGCGCGTCACGCACCGTGTCGGGACGCATCTGCGGAGAGCTGGACGAAAACCGGACCCAGGCGGGGTAAGAACGCGGCTCGCGGAAAAGGCCGCGCCGGAGTTCCGGGGGCAGGCCGTCCTCGACGACGAACTCGGCTGCCACGCACCCATGCGCTTTGGGGTGTTGATCGCGCCGGGCGGGTTCAGGTCCACCCGCTGGGTTCTCCTTATCAAACTGGCGCCGGATCTTTGCCTCGATGCGCGCGATGTCTTCGATCTCACCGGGCGGCACGCTCTCCTCGCCCAGTTCAAGTACCTGCTCTGCGGACTTCAACATTTTGATCTCCCATCAAAATCGAGTACTAACGCGCAGTGCGAATGGGCAGACAAGAAGACGAAACGTAGTAATTCGTGACGTGATGAGTAGGTCACCGGCCACTGTGTCAGGTAAGGGATATAACGTCCGCCCGCAGCACTACTTCCCCACTTCTGCCTGCTTTGCGTTGATCTGAGGGAGCATCATATAGCAGGAGAACCGACCTGGAAGCCCCCCCGTTATTACTACTGGATGGTAATAGCGCCATTCCTTCAGCATGATCATTGCCTTCCCCGAAAGGAACATCAAGGATCTTTTGCAACTTGTCCTCCGGCGTACCGGCAAAGACCACGCTCTCCTCCTCCGGCTCGGCACCGCCCGGCCAGCGAAAGATTCTCACCGGGCCGTCCAAGTCCATCGTTGGCCCCGCCAGAATCAGTAAGTCATGGCCGTCGATGCACAAGTCACGAACACCGAGACCACCTAAGTCAAGAAAGTGCTTCCGGTACAGTTGACCTTTGGACTCAAATGGCTGAAGCCGAAGGACGGCAGGCTCCTCGTTATCTTCGGCGACCATTAACTCCAATACTGCCGTCCAGCCGCGCAGGACAGGACCACGCAGCCCCATGAAAATGCGGCCACCTGACACGGCCAGCCCCTCAATGTCAAAGCCGTTGTCTTTACCAGGAATTCCCGTATCCTCATCAAGCTCACTGTCGTCCTTACCGAGGCTCTTCAGGAATCGGCCAAGGTGCCGGTCCTGAATTAACGCCTTAATAAGATCGTTTCCTTTGGCGCTTCCGTGTAATTGAGCCGCGCCGGTCTTTGAACCACCGGGTTGCTTCAGGTTCGTCAAAGGAATTCGGGCCAGCAGAAAGCGATTTCCGTCGCTGCTGACTTTAGATAAGCGCTTGAAGTTGTCGTCCCTGCCGCGTTTGGGATTGCTGCGTTTCAGGCTGTGCGACCCCACCAGCCACAAATACTCTCCATTTACATCTAAGCCCTCGATGTCGGCCTCCTTGTCCTCTGGCGCATGGAGAGTAAGGTAATCCCTTAGGGGAAACGGCGTGTGGTCATCGTAAATAAGCTCATGGCTGTTGCTGCTTGTAAGCCGCTCCAAGCGGGTGGCTTCATCGCAGGCACACCACAGCGTCGAGTCAATTACTACGACAGCGGATAGTCCATCACGAATATCTTTTTCCGGCAGACCATCCTTGTCTATTTCCCCAACACGATGGTCGTTGGGAGCAAACTTCAGCAAAGCAGAACGTGGCTTCCGGGGCATGTTTTTCTCCTTTTTGTGTCGATTGCTTATGCCTTGCCGGGTACAAAGCGGGCAATCGCATTAATTCTTGCAGGCTCGATCTTAGCGCCAAATGTTGTCCTGGTCACGCCGCGGTCTTATAGCAGGTTTTAGCTGGCATTAAAAGCAACGGCATCGTTACTTTGGCAGCAACGACGCCGTTGCAGTCCTTCGAATATTTACGTTTTTCCGGTAAATACATAGTTGAAGGAGAAAAGCCTGCCGCCGACCTCGCGTATTCCGGAAAATGAAACAATGACCCCAGGGTCTCGAAGCTGCAACCGGACGTCATCCTGTTCTACATTATGACCGTCGAGCTTGACCGTTTCCCTGCCGGAAGCGTGGAACCAGCCCCGCACTTCGCGTCTTTGCCCATCTTCGTCGAACCGAAAGCGAATCCATGGTCCTCGGAGTTCTAAGCCGGTGCCCGCTTCAATGTTCTGCAATTGGGTATCGCCGCGAACACCCTCCCAGTTCAAATTCTTTAGCTCGTTTACCAACGTGCCAAAAAGCAAATCTCCCAGATCAGGCATAATCAATCTCCTTTAAGACATTGCCTCACAAAAGGTACGTTTTGGTTGACCTGCTCCACATAATTTCTCGGGTGCCACCGGAGCGGAGCCAATCGAGGTGACGCCACCGGGAATCTTAGGTGCTTGCGTGCAGCCCTACACTCTGCGGAAACTGCACATATCCCTGAGCAAGATCATTAAGAGCGTCCTTCTGTTCCGATGGCTGTAACGGTCACCTTACATCGTGGTCTTGGCTCCCTCAAGAGGAGCCTTTCCAGCGACGCCAACGAAACGGAATAGCCAGAGCGCCGTAGCAGGTAGTTATATCATCTCAGCGTCAGCACTAACATGAAGCGGGAGCCTCATACGCTGCTAAAGTGCTCTCTATAATCTATGCCATATGAACCTCCTTCTTCTGTCCGCTCGCCTGTCTGACTGAAGTGGCCGACAGTTCACGAGCTGCTTATCTTTATAGACTGAGAAGTAGGAGCGTTATTACATATGATCCAAGCTCGGGAAGAAAAATTTTATATCCACCGCGCTCGAACATCTTTTATATAAACTTTCAATTTTATCCGGATCACGAACGAGGTCGCACCCTCACTTTTATGCCCGCGAACGACACGGATCTTATACGACAGGCGCAGGTGCCTTCAATTCTAGTTTCCTGATCTGACCGGTTTCTAAATGCGGCAGAAGCCGGTGACGTGCTGGATCGACGCGCTCAAACGCCGTCTGCAGGATTTGCAGGGCGTCGCCGTGAGAAACTAACAAAATGTTCCTGCCTGAATACGCCTTTTCCAAATCCCTGATGAGCGATATTGTTCGTGCCGCCACTTCGCGCGTGCTCTCAACCTCATTCTGCTTGTGCGCTCCATCGAGCACGTCCGCATCCCAGACGTGCTGATAATTACGGTGGTGCTGCTTCTCCCACGTGCCGAAAAACCGCTCGCGGAGCTTTGGCGTCAGGATGATGTCCTGCGTGCCGAGAAGCGTCCCGGCTATTTCGGCAGATTCGCGCGTTCTGGCAAAATCAGAAGCCACGATCAGTGTTGTCCGATCCAGGACGTGATTTCGCAGAGCCGCGGTTATTGTGCTCGCAACTTGCCGCCGCCCCTCCTCCGATAGACCATACTGCGCCACTCCATGAGCGGGATGACTTATGATCAGTTCCTCATCGTTGGCCAGACTATTGCCATGACGCAACACATAATACGTGTTGCTCAGATTTTGGAGCTGCTGTAAGTGATCCATTGCCTTTTCCTCCATCAGGTCACATCGGCGGCCATGGCCCGTCAGGGCCGAACAGGTGATCCAGAGCCGGCTCCATGTGGCCGGTACGCACCGCCAGGTCGAGCACGGTGAAGCGACGCCGAATGTAGTAAGCCTGATGGTAACTGGCGCGCAGATGGGAACGCGACAGGCCGATCTGCTCCGGTTCGTCGGGACAACCAGCCGCGCGCAGTGCCTCACGGGCGTCGGCGAGATCGTACAGGTGCCGCGCGAGTCGGGCACGCAGATCCGGCCACATCTCCCGCAGGCGCAGGAGCTGCGCTCGAAGGGCGGCTGGCGGCACGTACTTGGCCTCCATCTCCCGGCGTGCCACGGTGCGCAGAGCCTCTTCCTCAAAGCGTTCGTCGATCTCCTCCAGAACGGCTTCCCATGTCGGCCAGTCCCGGACAGCGCGCTCCACATCGTCCCTGCCTGGAAGCAATACCTCCTGTGCCAGGAGGTATTTGTAGAGGGCGAGTGATGCCAGTGTTCCGATGCCGACCTGGAATCCGTGCGAGGCAGCCGCACCGCCGCCGTCCCTATGGTGCCCGTGGTGCGTGGGGTGGCGCTGCATGTCCCAAAGATGGCTGAACTGGTGCTCCGCTCCGGAGGCGGGACGGCTCGATTGCGCCGCCTGCATGGCAAAGCCGCTGAGCATCAACCCATGGACGAGCCGCCGCAGGGCTTCTGGTTCGCCGCGCTCTATCTGCTCCGGGGTCCCCAGCCAGGTGCGCAGGCGGCTCTGGACCGTCTGCCAAATGTCCGGAACGATGGGTTCGTCTCCGAGGGCATCGGCCACCATCCAATCTCCCCCAGCGGCGACCTTAGCAAAGAGGTCTGCGTAGCCTGAGGCATTCATGCCGCGCGGCGCGGCGGCGATGACCTCCAGGTCCGCCACAACGCCCCGCGGAGCCGGGCAGGCGAAGGTCTGCTTCGAACCCTGGTAGGTGATCGAAGCCCCGTAGGCCGTGTAGCCGTCCATTGAGGCGGCTGTGGCGACCACAAGATAGGGCCGGTCCTGCTGGTGCGCCGCCAGCTTAACCAGGTCATTGATTGTCCCCGAACCGACCGCCACCGGGATCGCATCGGTTCGGGAAAGGCGCTCCGCCAGTTCCTCGACGAACTCATAATGGGCGTGGACATCCGCCGGGGTGCCGTCGCCGCCCAGCAGGATCGGCGGGTCGCTCCGGATGGCCCCGGCGCGCAGGCTGTCGGCAATATCGCTTCCGGCGGCGGCGAAGGTGCGGGGGTCGGCGACCACCACGGCACGCGCGGCGCCGAACAGCGCAGTAAACGCGGCAGCAGTGTCGCGGCGCGCCCCGCTGCCTACGCGCAGCAGCCGCGTATCGCGGGCGGCGCGCAGCGCGCGCTCCGCGAGGCGTTCATCCGGACTTTTATCCGGCACACCCGCTTCGTTCATGCCGTGGCTTCACCAGCCAGCCTGCGGGGCTGCTCATAGTATTGGCGCAGGGACTGGCGCACGATGTCGGGGTAATCCGTGGCGAAACTTGCCACCCCAAGATCCAGGAGTTTCCACAGCGTCGGCGCATCCTGCACATCGTAGGGCAGAACCTGAAACACAATCCCCTGTGCGCGCAGCAATCGGCCAGTCTGTACCAGAAATCGAGAAGAGGGCAGAAACCAATCGCTTACGGTATCCTCCTCCCGTTCGGGATTTAGGCGAACATGGATCTGTAGCTGCGTGATGGCATCAAAGTCCCTCGCGCGAACCTCGTCCAGACGCCGGGCGAGGCTTTCCTCATCACCGCCCATCCACAGTAGCGCCTCCACGCCAGTGTCGGGCGCGAGCGCCTTCCAGCGCCGCAGGAGACCGTAGTCCGTGCTGGCGAGGATCATTTGCCGGGCGGCACCGGCAGCGGCCATTTCGCGGGCAAGCATCTCCAGGTCCACGTTCTTGATGTCTATGTACATCCGGCGCTCGGGATGAGCAGCCAGCATCTCCAGGATGCTGTCCAGAGAGGGTACGCGTGGTCCCCGCGCCCCGGCAAGGGCGCGTACAGTCTCCCAATCCAGGTCATGGACTCCCAGTCGGCGCAGATCCTCGGGGGCGTCCGGGAACAGGCGGGCAAGTGTCTTATCGTGAAAGGCGACGATGACTCCGTCACGTGTCGTCCGCAGGTCCGCTTCGGGGAGGGTTCCCATTTCCCAGGCACATTCAAAGGCGTCCCACGTGTTTTCCGGCAGCAGCACTCCCGCTCCGCGATGGCTCTGTATAATCACCGCCGCGAGCGGGAGGTGGTCGCGCACATTCCATTCGACTTGCTCAAGGGGTTCCATGGACACCATCACTTCTTACTTTTCGCAAAGCCGCTGACGCTGTTTCAACTATTGTCCCAGACGTTGTTGGAATCCTTTTGCGGCCAGCCGTCCCGGCGGGCGGGTGCACGAAAGACATTACCCATCTTAGGTGCAACTGTACTCTGCAAAAGGTATTCTGAAAAGTGTTTACTGACTGAGAGCATTACCGCCGTGACAATTCACGCATGATAGGCTGCGGCGATAGCCCCACCAGGGTCGGCTCTGGCTAATGATTTCGAAACATAAGGTAAAAAATGGCTATTCTGCGACTTCTCGCGCTATCCGGCTTCCTCCTGCTGACGCACGCGCTAATAACCGCCCCGGCAAGCGGTGATCCACTTCAAGAGCTTAAGCTTCCCCCGGTGTCCCGGCAGCCCTGGCGCTTCCAGCGGTTTCCGATACTCGCCTGGTGGGGGCCGCCGGGAACGGCGCGCGTGGAAGATTTCCAAAATTATAAAGAGGCTGCATTCACACTCTATGCGGCTAACCCGGACACGGGCTATGAGCGCTCTCTCGCCCTCGCCGCTTGGACTCCCGGTGATGGCGTACCGGCAGCCGCAGGGATTTGACCTGCCCGCAAAGGCAGCCGACTTTACCAAGAACCGGGAACAGATCGTCGGCTGGCTCACCAACGATGAACCCTCCGGTATGCCAGCGGTCGTTGCGTCGATCACGGCTGTAAATGCCCTGCGCGAAGATCCGACACGCTGGGCATTGTTTAACCTGCTGCCGCCCGGCGCGCAGAACAATCCGTCCACCGAACCTATCATCGAAGCCGCAGTCCGAAACGGGATGCCTCTTTTGAGCTACGACGCCTACGTCATCCATGCCAATGGCCGCGACAACGCGGAGGCCCATTTCCGTTATTTAGACCAGTTCCGCCAGGCGTCCCTCCGGTACAATACACCTTTCTGGGCATTCGCGCTTTCTATCAAGCACTTCAGCTACCGTCGGCCAAGCGAAAGCGATTTGCGCTGGAACCACTACACGAATCTGGCCTACGGCGCGAAGGGTCTCTGGTACTTCACCTACTGGGGACCGACCGGCTGGGAAAACTGGGACACCGTTGCTATTGTCGATCCCAGGAACGGGGCAAAAACCGAACTGTATGAGTACGTGAAGACGCTCAACCGCGCCGTGTTGAACATGGGCGATGTTTTGCTGGGCCTCACCAGCCGCGATGTAGTCCATACGTCGCCTCCGCCCGGACAGCGCCCCTTCATGCCGAACAAACACTGGATCATCGGTATCCGGGCCACGGACGCCCTGATCGGCTTTTTCCAGGACGGCAACGGAACTCAGTATGCGCTGCTCGTAAATAAGCGGCACGGGATGGGCAAAAGCGCCGAAGAAACGGCGGACAGCATGGCGCTGACGTTTGCCCCCGCCGTACGCTCCGTAACGGCGGTTAACTGGCTGGACGGTACCCCGGCCCACTGAAGATGAGCGGGGGAAGAGCCTATCTGCGGGTGCACGGAGGCACGGGTGTTTTGCTTCGGTTAGACCCCTGAAAAAAGCGGGAGACATGTGGAAGCAGCTACTGACAAGGAGCGGGGCGAGATCATGCAGGTGCCTTCGCAGGCCGAACTACCAAAATCCCGACCAACTTCGGCTTCCACTGTGTCTGCCCCGCGTGCTCCGGGAGGCTCGCGGACGCATCTCCATAAAAAACGTACTCCATCAAGGTAAGCATGCGCAGGCTGAACCCGATTGGTTCGAGTCCATTGCAGGATTGGCTGACACTGACGGCGCAGCCGCAGGATATGGAAACGCAGGCCAAGGCGCAGAAGATTCGCCGCCCTGCGGTGGACGAGGTTTGCAGACTGTGGGTGCGCATCGTGGAACTGTACGAGGCAGGCACCGATGAGGAGCGCGAAGCCATCTTACAGGCAATGGTAGGGCGGGTGGAGATGGACGAAAAAGAAACGGGAACCTGCGACTTGGCATTTCTGCCACAGGTTCCCGATTCAGTGTTAGAACTAACTAACCATTTGGGAGCGGGTCGTATGCTTGTTAAGAACTATCCGCTCCTGCATGTGCAGGACTTCGCTGTTCCGCCCCGTTCCCGGAAGACCTGGGATCCCGGTGATAGTGCCACGAAACAGAGTATGAAAGGTTGACCTGCGAGTCCTCACAGGTCAAGTTCCGCAGGCGATTACGTGTATTGCCGCCCTTACATAGAAAACTTTAGGGCCTAATTGACGACCACCTCTGCTCTTGGCTCATCCAATAAAATTACACCATTCTGTGAAACTGTTAGTTGCCTCCGGTGATCAAAAGAGGCTGTGCTGCTGTGGGCACCTAATCCCTTCGTTTATGTACTTTTTAGTTGTCCGGTGCCTACCTTGTGGCTCTCCAGGCCCTCCCAATTTTGAAGGTCACTAAGGTGTGTTCTCAATTAAGCCAGATTATAGCAGCAGCCAAATAGATGCCGGAGAGAAAGTTGCGGGCTGTCTTCTCAAAGCGGGTGGCGATGCCACGATAGTCCTTGAGCCTGCTGAAGAAGTTCTCGATATGATGGCGCTTCTTGTACAATTCCTTATCGTAGGTCGCCGGATTCTTTCGGTTCCGGCGCGGCGGAATAACTGCCGTCTTGCCCGCTTTGGCGAGTACTGCCCGCACTCTCCTGTCGGCATCATAGCCTTTGTCACCGATCAGTACGTCGGCGGCAATCGTTTCTGCCAGAGCCTCAAAGCCGATCAGGTCGCTGACCTGCCCCGGCGTGAGCATCAGTGCGGTCGGTCTGCCTTGTGCGTCGCAGACAGCATGAATCTTGCTGGTCAGTCCGCCTCTGTTTCTGCCGAGACACTGGCGTTTTTAGACGAGATGACTGGCTCGCCTGCCCCTTTTTACGTGCGCCTGCCGCGCTGCGGTGTGCCCGAACGATGGTGGAATCGATCATCGCGTACTCGTTGTCGGCTTCCTTGGCCAGTTGTGCGAACACCTTCTGCCAGATGCCCTGCTGGCTCCAGCGGTTAAAACGCACGTACACGCGATGCCAGTTCTGTCACGGCTTTTTTTGCCGTGACGCTTGCCGAAGCGCGGCGGCAAATCGCGCCACGGGATGCCTGCCCGGAACCGGTACAGAACCGCTTCTACGAATAGACGGTTGTCCTTAGCGGTGACACCAACGTGACTACGCCCGCCAGGAAGGCCCAACTGCTCCAGGCGTTCCCACTGGTCATCACGTAAAGCATAGCGTTTCTCCATGAAAACCATTCTACAAGAGAAGACGCTGATTGAGAACACACCTTAAGTCGGTTGAAGTCCTGAAGAAGGCGATTGAGATTCAACCGAAATATGCGAATGCCTACCTGAATCTGGGTGTAAGCCTCGCGGAGCTTGAGAGGCCGGAAGAGGCTATCGCCGCGTACCGGCAGGCGCTCGTCATTAACCCGGACTATCACGCAGCCCACAATAACCTGGGTAATGAACTCCGGTTGAAAGGGCAAATACCGGAAGCAATCAGTCACTACAAGCGGGCCATCGGCATCAAGTCTGGCTATGCGGTGGCCCATAACGGCCTCGGATGCGCGCTCATGGAGCAGCGTAAGTTTGGTGAGGCGATTGGTTGCTTCCAGCGGGCAACAAAGGCCAGACCCAAATACGTCGAAGCTATCACCAACTGGGGTAATGCCCTTTATGAAAAGGGCCAGTACCATCCGGCGTTGAAAAAATATCAACAGGCGCTTCACATCAACCCAAACCATTTATCGGCCCTCAACAGCATGGGCAATACGCTTTTGAAGCTGGGCAATATTCATGGCGCTATTGCCCAGCATAAAAGGGTAATTGCGCTGATCCGAACCATGCTTCTGCCACGAGTAATCTTGGAGATGAACTGGAGAAAAGCGGGCGAATAAAGGAGGCGCTGCCATATCACCGTCGTGCCGTGCAGCTCGCTCCAAACGAGGCATTCACCCATACGAACTTGGGAGTGGCGCTCGCGAAGCTCGGCAGAAATGAGGAGGCCATACGGGCCTACCAGGACGCGATCCGGGTTAACCCGAAATTCGCCAATGCGCATTACAATCTGGCATTTGCCTTACGAGTTAAGGGACAGAATGACCGTGCTGCAGCCGAGTATAGAAAAGCCATAGAGTGCAACCCCAATCACGCACTCGCCCATAACGACTATGGAGTTATGCTCTTCGATAAAGGAGACTATAAAGGGGCGCAGGCCCCACTATGTGCGGGCGCTCCGGGTGTTACCCCATTATCCCGACGCACTCAACAATCTGGGGGTTGTACGTCTCAAGCTTAATAATCCCACAGGTGCACGACAGGCATTCCGGCACCTGGTACGGGCCGCGCCGAACCACCCGCGTGCACGGCTCAACCTGGGATTTCTGCTGGTGAACGAGCCGCGAGGCGCAGACGAGGCAATTACACTGGCGAAAGAGACGATACACAGGGATCCCAAGAATGCAAGGGCCTATGGTCTACTGGGTGTGGCGTATGCGAAGAAGCGCCAGTTCAAAGACGCCTACCTAAACCACAGAAAGGCGATCCGTATGGCTCCGAGAAACGCACCGCTACGTTATAATCTCGCGTGTGCCTTTAGTCTGCAAAGGAAAGCCACGGAAGCTGTAGTTAACCTCGCACTCGCGATCCAGATGCAGGAGAGCTTGCGACAAGAAGCTCAAAAAGACAAGGATTTTGATCCAATTCGAGATAATGCCCGGTTCCGCGCCATCGTTCATAGCAAGGGCAAGGCGGGTAGCGGAACTTCCGCCCGGGATAAGGGATAAATAGTGTGATCCAGAGCAGGTAAACTCGGACAGGATTGATGTGACCGCGTCGCAGGAGAGACGTCAGCCCGTCGCTGTGCAACTATCGGTACCAGTGTCAATTGTTGTCTGACATGGCTGCTGCGGAGTCGGACAACAGACGGGCCAAGAACAGCAGCAGGAAGCAGAGGGGAGCGGCGAGCCTGCCCTGCTTCCCCTGCTAATCTTAGCCGCTGGACTTGACAAAACACCTGACTTGGCTCCCGCCCTTTCTCCAGTTGCCATGGTGCTCGGTTACGGCTCGATGTTCGCCCTGACTTCGCGCAGCAGTAGGCACACGCCGGGATAGAGCCAGCAATCATTGCCCACTCCTTCCTGGCCTGGTGGTACAAGGAACCAGGAGGCGCAGTCCGCGGGGACGACCAGCATTTGCACGAGCCAGGCTTCCACATGAGCCTCCATAGCACCTCGGGCCTTCGGGGGCAGGCAGGGCACCGCAAAAACCACGCCCAGCCGCCTCTGAAGAACGTCGGGACAACCGGGGCAGCCGTTAGCGCGCTTAGCCCGCGCATCGGCGCAGGCCCGCCTCAGCAGATTTGTGGGATCCCCGGCGATTCGTTCGGCGGAGCGCGTCGGGTACGACCAGTGCTGTTTGGCCTCGGCGATGAAATGCTCTCCTCCTACTGAAAGGTAAAGGTCGCCACGGCCCTTTCGCACGCCCTCCCCGTCCTCGCCCCTGTCCGTCCGGTACTCCTCTAATGCGATCCCTCCACTTGCCCATACTGCGGCTGCGAGCGTGCTCAGGGTAGCGCGCTCATTGTACCAGTAGGGCACGTCTCGCCATCCCCAGACCTCGGCGTATCGTTGGAGGAGGCCGTGCCAAGCCGACAGCACGGGGCTGAGGATGTGTAAGGAGCTATTGGGGGCGTGGTGTATTCCCTGGCGAACCACATTCAGGTCATCTATCAACGGCATACCAGCTACTCCGCGGCCTCACCAGATCTGATCCAAGGCCCGGCCGGTGACCACAGGGAGGAGAACTCGTTGCGCGCCCGCACCGCCTCCATCGGGGGCAGGAGGAATCCCCGGAGCATCATCACCACATTCGACAGGGGCAGCCCCACCGAATCTCCCAGCTTGCCCCTGCGCAGGAACGCGTTCCACTGTGCTTGCTTACCCGTGTCGGCCGCAAACTCCTCAGACAGAGCCAACGGCAACCCAGCGGGTAAAGAAGTGCCGCGGCGCGCAAAGGTCGCGGTGATCGCCGCCGCGACCGGCGGCCCTTCAAACGTGAAATTGGTCGCCAAATACCAGAGGTCGTAGAAATCTTTCATGCGGCTGTTGGTCAGCCCCAGGCTGACGGCGGCTTCCAGCTTCTCGGCCACTACCGTCTCCCGCGGGTAGACCCAGATCCGCGGCCGGGGGAAGTCCAGAAGAACGGGCAGCTCACTCTCCTCCGGGGCCGGGGTGATCGCGTCTCCGAAACCGATGTCGATCTGGAGTGGGATGACTGCGCTTCCCATCAGCGCCACCACGTCCACGTGAAGGCCGCCGTACACCTCGTCCTCGCGCCTCTCCGCCGCTGCCACCCGCTCCGGGGGGAAGACAAGGCCGTCGTCTTCCACCGGCACCTGGCAGATGTCCCGGAACACAGACAGAGCGTGCTGGACAGAGGCGTCGCCGCATCCGAGAAAATCCATGTCCCGCGTCGGGCGGTGGGGCGCGTCCTGCCAGATCGTAAACAGGGTAGCGCCCTTGAGGACAAACTGGTCGCGGTGAGGGGAAAGACTCAGCCGATAGAGGAAGCGTTCGTTAGCGTAGCGGGTCAGGAGAAAGCCCGCGTCTTCCCGTCGCTCGCGAGCACGGGCGACCAGCCGGTTGTGGACGGAAGCAGCCAGGTTCCGCACGGGCTTGTTCATGGGAGTGATTCCAGATAGGGCCGCATGACGTTCGCCACCCGGTCGATCTTAGCGTAATGCCACAGGTCGTCCATGGTCACCTTCCGCGTGCGCCGGGCCTCGCGCAGCGCCTCCAAGGCCACGTCCAAGCCAACCTTGTTGCGGAACTTGAAGCAGTCCGCCACGGTTTTACCGGGACTGTACACGCGCAGGAGAACGCCCTTCACGCGGTGCTCTTCAACACCCTCGGTAAGCACCGCGCCGGACATTCTCATGACTCGAAGCGGGGGATAGTCAACCTGAGGACGCCACGCGCGAGGCGGAAGCGTGATCCACACCTCAAAGGGGTTTTGCGTGCCTATATTATGAAATCGCAGCGCGGAGAGAAGGCAGACTACTCCATCGGGCACTTGCTTGGCAGTCTCCAGCAGAGTCTGGTGCTCGGTGAAGTCATCCTGTTCGGCAAGGACATAAATCCCCCGGCCGGGCCGGTGGAGGAGCCCTTCCTCATAGAGGCGGAGCAGGTGCTTCCGGGAGATGCCTTGCTTCTCCAGGTCTCGGGGGCGGATCGGCCCGGAATCCCGTACCATCTGCAGAACCTGATCACGTGTCACCCGATCGTCTGTCCCAAAACCTTGCATCTTATAAAGATTATACAAGGTTTTGGGACAAAAATGGCTTGTTCTCTCCCGCGCGCACAGCGCCGTGGAGGGCCCTACTGTGGCTACTTTTCCCCAAAGGATTTGGCAAAGTATCCCCACTGGCAGGGGGGTAGGCCAAAAAAAAGGGGTTTAATTATACCCAGGGGGGCGATTTAAAATCCGGGGGCAATGCTGCCGGGATGGTTGTAGCGAAAGCCCCAAACAAACAAAAGTTTTATTAAAGTGTGAATGGGAGCCCATAGCCCCCCGCGGCGGCTGGTGGTTTTCCATCGGCCCCGCAGAACGGCCCCTATGCCACCAAGCTCTCCTGCTGGTGCTGGCGCAGAGCGATCTGGTGCTTGCAGGAGATCCCAGCCGCCCGACACCGATACACGAAATCCGGACAAGTACACTCTTCCTCACACGTCTCGTACACCTCGCCCGAAGGTGACCAGCACCAGTATCGCCCTGTCCCTTCGTCCCACACAAACCTGTAACCCGGCCCCTCGGCATCCGCTCGTGCTTCCCGTGCCCTGCTCTGCTCCTTGCGAAGCGCAGCCACCCGCGCAGCGTCGGCCGGGCGGAACCGAACAAACCACCCTACGCCCTTCTTCCCCGGCCGACGGCTCCTGACGACTTCGACCCCGGCGAAACGCGCATTCGCAGCCAGGCACCCCGCGAAGCGCCGGGCCCGCGCCTCGTCGTGCACGAGCTTTGTTCGATACACCACCTGCCCCTCCTCGGTAATTGTTACCTGCGCCATCCGGCTACCTCCCCGGTCGGAAGTGCCCGGCCCAGGACATAGCTGCAACACTTGCTGGCGCGAGAAGAAACGGGCTGACGGCAGGAGCAAGCTGGCCCGCCTGCCTTCTCCTGATCCCGGCCTACAGAAAAGCCCTGCATTTTCTTCTTGCGCCACTGTGTCGCGCAACTATCAGCCCCGGCGGTGCGCCCCGCCCCCGGACATTGGATAGCTCATGGGACTCCAGGAAGCCAAACCCGCAGGAGAATCAGGAACGGTTTGCGCTCAAATTTGAGCACTGGGCCAGGGCATTTGCGGGCTTGGTGACAGGGGGATTTGCAGCCGGGGCGCGCCGACCTCGAAAGGAGTGTCGGCAATGTTGGACGGAGTGACAGTAGTATTTGGCTGCCCGCAGGGGCTGCCGGGGCCGGAGTGGACGGTGCATTATTGGGGCAGGGGTGACGATGAGGGTGGGCAAAGCATGCGCTACACCTACAATGGCCCTGGGCGCAAAAGGGGCCGGGGCAAGGCGATTGGTACAGTGCGGCTCACCGCGGGCAGCGCCCCCTACCAGCCCGGCCGGTGCTGTTTGTACGCTGAGTGTTGCCTGGGAGCCGTGCTCTACGGGCATAATGTACGAACGCTTACGCTTGCAGAGTGCCGGAAGGCGTTCCGGGAGCTGGAGCGGTACGTGGCGGAGGTAATGCCCAACCTGCCGGGGCCGCCACCACCGGTGGACACTTGGAGCGTGAGTCGGTGCGAGTTCAGCTATGACTGGATTGTGCCTGACCCGAACGCGGTGGTCGACGACACGTGGCCTGTCCTGCCGGGACATACCCGGCGCAGCGCCCAACGTATCAAGCACCCTTTCGGCGGAGACGCATGGACGGTGTCCGGCCGCGGAGCCTCCTTCAAACTCTATAATAAGGAAGCCGAGACAAAAAAGCAGATTGCCGGGGGCGAGATTGACCGGGAACGCTGCCGCCTCTCGGACGAGGAACTCATGGCGCTGGCGGCCGGGCGGCTGCGTTTCGAATACCTGGCGCAGCGCGAAGCTCTTGCAGACACCATTCTGCGCGTCTCGCGAGTACCTGAAAGCGGCGACCGGCAAGCACCGGGACACCACCCGGACAAAGGGCTTCCTCCAGAACGCGATTTACCGGGGCATTTATACCTTTGGAGAGTGGCAGCGGGCGGCTCCGGAACTGCGAATTGTGGATCAGGAAACCTGGGAGGCAGTGCAGGAGATTCTGGAGGCACACGCGGCCGGGGGTCAGCCGGGATCCGATTACCGACCGGTTCACCTATCTGCTACGCGGGAAGGTTCACTGCCCTCACTGCGGCTGTGTCTACACGAACGCCTCCGCTAAGTCCGGTAAGGTCTTCTACTATCAGTGCCTGCATCATACGAAGCGCAAGACCAAGTGCCCGGTGGCGACGGTGAACGCGGACGCTCTGCACGAGTCCGTCCTGCGCGAGATCCGCCGGGCGGTCGAGCACCGGACAGTGATGCACAACCTGATCGCGGGGATCCGGGGGCTGGGGGCGGGCGGATGCGGCCGAGCAGGCGCTGCGGGGGCAACTGGGCAAGCAGAAACAAGCGCTGGAGATGCGCGCCCAGAACTACCTGAAGGCGCTTGGAGACGGCCGGGGCAGCGACATGATCCTTAACGCCCTGGCGAAGGTGGAGGCGGAATTGAAAGCAGTGACGGAGCGCATCGCATCAGCAGATCAGGCCATCGCCGCAGCGACCGTCCAGCGGCCGACGGCCGCGCAGGTGCAAGCAGCCTGGGCTCGCTTCTGGAGGTCTGGGACAGGGTCGAGGAAGTGCAGCGGGCCGAGTTGCTCAGCGGCATTGTCGAGCGGGTGGACATCCACGAAAAAAGAAGGGCGTCCATGCGATTGTTCCCAATCACACAGACGCCCCTCTCCGAGTTCTTAACAAACTCGCACATGGGAGCGGGGGTTGGACTCGAACCAACGACCTTCGGGTTATGAGCCCGACGAGCTACCGGCTGCTCCACCCCGCGTCAACAAAATCAGTGTACCACGGGTTCCCGCAGGCGTCAAGGGCGGAATCCAATTCCGCCCTTGGCACTCCATGTTACGGAACCTGGATGTTGATGGCGGCCCGGCTGGGGTTGCCGGCCTCACGGAAGCGCAGCACGTTCAGCGTCACGTAGTCGCCGGACTTGGCCGCGCTGATAGCACGGTTCAGCGCCTCGGCGCTCGTAACGGGAACGCCGTCGACGCCAATGATGACATTACCCTGACTAAGGCCCGCCTCGGACGCCGGGCTGCCCGGCTGGACACTGCCCACGACAACACCGCGCGTTGCGGCAGGAAGCTTCAGGTCCTGCGCTATCTCGGAATTCAGAACGCGGGGTTCAAAGCCCAGTACGTTAGCCGGTCGCCGCGTGGGGGCAGCCGGAGCCGCTTCCTCAGGGGAATCTTCCTTCGATCCCAGCGTCGCCGCAACCGTCTGCGTCCTGCCGCCGCGAAGCAGCGTGATCGAGACGCGGGTGCCGGGAGCCGTCGCGCCGATAGCTTCGCGCAGGCTGTTTTCGTCCGTGATTTCCTGGCCGTTAAAGCGGGTTATCACGTCGTCCTCACGGATACCGGCGGTCTCCGCCGGGGTGCGGGGCGCAACTTCCTTCACATACGCGCCCTTGTCGGTACCAAGCCGCTGGCGCAGGCCGGGCAGGATATCGGTGGGAACGACGCCGAGCGAACCACGCACCACCTTGCCCCGGGTGATGAGCTGCTCCATGACGGTTTTGGCCGTATTCGACGGGATGGCGTACCCGATACCGGCGCTCGTGCCGGTGGGCGAGTAGATGGCAACGTTGACGCCGACCAGTTCGCCGTTGATATTGAGCAGCGGGCCGCCGGAGTTGCCGGGGTTGATGGACGCATCGGTTTGAATCAGGCTGGGGTAGTAACGCCCATCCGTGCCGGAGCCGATCTCCGACTTACGATGCAGCGCGGAAACGATACCCGCCGTCATTGTGTTCTGCTGACCGAACGGAGAGCCGATGGCGACGGCCCATTGCCCGACCCGCACCCGGTTGGAATCAGCCAGGCGCACGTAGGGAAGCGGTTTGGCCGCATCCACCTTGACGACTGCCAGATCGGATTGCTGATCCCGGAAAACTTTGCCAGGAAGGGTAGTGCCATCGTTGAGGGTGACCCTTACCATGTTGTCACGAGCGCCCGCAACTACATGGTCGTTGGTCAAAATATAGCCGTCCTGGCGCACGATGACGCCCGAGCCGCTTGCCTCTCCGGGGCGGGATCGGGGACCGCCGCCGCCCGGCCCGCGCCGGAAAAACTCCTCGAAAGGAAAGCCCTCCATATCAGGCAGAGGGGATTCTCTGCGCGTCGGGGCGGCGATCTGCGCCTTGATCGATACGGTCGCGGGCTGCACCGTATCGGCAATACGCATAAACGCGCCTTCCAGCGACGCAACAGCGACGCGCTGCTCCTGCGTCATGCTGATATTGTCCTGCGCGGTTACTTTGGGGCTGGAGCCTCCCAGCCACAGGGTCGCGCCTAACGCGCCCGCCAGCGCCGCCACCGGCAGCGCCCCCAGCATACGTCGTTCATAGTTCATGGTTATGCTTCGTCTCCGTCTGCGAAGTTGAAAGTTATTTTATAGATAAGCGCGGCATTCCCTGCCGCTGCCGCCGCGTAACCCATCCGGTGAAAGAACAAGCGCCGCCAACGCTCAGCGGGCGCTGCGTTCGTGTATTTATACGCCAAAGGCGGCAGCTATGTTTCCCGATGCGCCCAAAACAAAAGGCCGACCGGCCTGAAAAAAGCCGGTCGGCCTGCCCCTGCTGCGCTCGCGGGGGCGCTTACTTGACGCTGACGGTCAAAAGATACGGCGCATTTGCGGCGCTGCTGCCTGCGGTTCGCGGGCGATTGCTGTCCCAACGTAGTGGCGAAGGATCGGTAAGCGGCGGCGCGTACTGGCGGACGGAAAGCGGACCGACATAGGTGGGGTAGACCTGGTAGCCCGCCGATACGGCAGGAGCCGCCGCTGCCATCCGTGCTTCGCGGCTGGTTTCCAGGCGGGCGGTCGCCAGAAGCAGCCCGGCTACGGAAAGAGCCAGGGCGGTGACAGCGGGCCGGGGGCGCAGCAGAGGCAGTGAAACACCCTCACGCCATGCCGTCAGCCAGGAAGGCATCCAGCGCAGCACGGGGTGCGAAGCCCGTTCCACGCCGCCGACCAGCGCCGCCTCAAACTCTACACGCGGCATTCGAAGCGCCAGCGATCCCAGAAGGCGCTTCGTTTGCAGCAGCGATTCGTATTCCCTTTGACAGGTCGGGCATCGGTCGAGGTGGGCACGTATCTCCAGCATCTCCGCGCCTGCAAGCTCCGCATCCATATATGCGGACAGGAGGTTGCTAACCCGTCGGCAATTCACGTTCCGTCACCTCATTTTCGCTCCCGGCCTAAAACGGACGGGAACGTTATTCTTTCTTAAGAAACGGCTTACTTAATATTGAACCCGGCAAGACGGCCACGCAGCATCTTCCTGCCGCGATGCAGGCGGGAGCGAACCGTACCCAGAGAGCAGCGCATGGTCTCGCTGATCTCCTCGTAGCTCATCCCCTCGATATCCGCCAGGATAACCGTCATTCGAAAGTCCGGTGGCAACGTCGCCAGCGCCTTTTGAATCTGCTCGTCCAATTCTTCGTGCAGGACCACGCGCTCCGGGTTGTCCCGGCTGTCGGGAATCTCCAGGTAGGCGTTGCTGTCGCCGCTCATATCGCCGCCGCCCACCGGCGTATCCAGCGAGTGGATTTTCGCCTTGGGACGCCGCCGAAGATCGTCCACGAACAGGTTGGACATGATTCGGAACAGCCAGTTTTCAAACGGCAGATCACGCCGGTAGTGTCCGAAGAAGCGGAACGCCCGCAGGAACGCTTCCTGGGTCAAATCTTCCGCATCGGCATGATTTCCGGTCAAGCGATAAGCGATATTATAGGCCTGCTTATGGTATCTCGTTACGAGATTATCGAACTCTTTTTGGGCCGCGCCAATGGGTTCTCGGCAACCATGCCGACGGTATTTACTTCCGCCATCTGCGTCCGCCCTCCTTTCACGTAATACGCGCCGAATTGTTGTTATGGTTCCCTTTTCCGGGTACAACCTACACGCCCTTATCGCGTGCCCCTTTCAGGAACCTTTATATATCATCTTTAAAGACAGATTTCACGAAAAAAAGTTCATTATTTTTCGTAAGTTTCGGCTCACAATACAGCCAGGCCGCCGTCAGCGGCCAGATTCGCGCCGGTGATAAAATCGGCCAGCGGCGTGCAGAAAAGAACCACGGCCCGCGCCACATCGTCGGCGGTGGCGACCCGCCGCAAAGGCGTGCGCGCCGCCACGGCTTGCCTCAGTGCCTCGGGCAGGCTCTGGGAAAACTCGGTCAGCGCCATGCCGGGCGAAACGGCATTGACGGTAATCCCCTGAGGCCCCACCTCGCGGGCCAGCGTCCGTGTATAGGCAAGTACCGCCGCCTTTGCCATCGCGTGCGCGCCGTAACCGGGCTGGGGCCGCTGCAAAAGCGTCGCCGCCAGATTGACGATGCGCCCGCGCTTCTGCGCCGTCAAATGCGGCAGCGCCGCGCGCGTCGCCAGAACCACGGGCCGCACGACGGCGTTCCATTCGTCGTCTATCTCCCGCCAGGTCGCCTCTTCGAACCGCTTCAGCGGCCCGAAGCCTGCGGCATTGTTGATAAGAATGTCCAGTCCGCCCAGCACCACGATGGTTTCGTCCACCAGGCGATGCGCCTGTGCCTCATCGGTCAGATCAGCCGGGAGCGTAACCGCCGTTCCCCCGGCTTCCCGGATAGCGGCGGCGGTTCGCTCCGCCCCTTCGCGCGAGTGGCGATACGCCAGAGCCACCGCCGCGCCCTCGGCGGCAAGCTGCTCGGCGATATGAACCCCGATCCCGCGTCCGGCGCCGGTCACCAGCGCGCGCGCGCCGTTCAGTAGATGCGCCACAAATTCACCTCTTCGGTTCTTAAGACGCTTGACAGCGCTTTTGAGTTGCCGCCGCGCCGCACTTTTCCTTGACGATGAACCGGTACGCGGCTATAATGAGAAGGTCATTCGACCGTGCTCCGGGGTCGTTCAAAGGCAGGACAACAGAATTTGGATCTGTTTATCGGAGTTCGAATCTCTGCCCCGGAACCAAAATAACGGATAAGAGAAAGCCCCCACACGGACTGCGGGGGCTTTTTTTATCATCGGTGCGATAAAGCCTCAGGTCGGCGGCAGGGGCGGCGGCTGCGCGCCGCCGGGAGCATATTTTGACGAGGCGATATCCAGGCTGCAGCTTTGCATTGTCCGCGCCTCTACCTCCCTGCTGGCCTCGATCCCCCGGCGCTTCTCCTCGATCTGCGCCTCCAAAGCTTTGATCTCGAACTCCGCGGCGGCGACGAAATCCGCTGTCTGCTTGGAAACATTTTCCGCGCAGGCGGCAGAGCGGCCAGCTTGCGGGAAGCATCCGCCACAATAGTTTCCGGCGTCGCGCCAATGGCTTTACCCATCGCGCCCAGGGTCACTTTTACGGTCTGGCGCTTGGTGTCCAGCGGCAGTTCCTGCGGCAGCGACGCCAGCATCTCCAGCATCTGCTCGGCGGTGAAGGGAGCGGCGGGCAGGTTCGCCTGCCTGTAGATCGCGCTGAAATCCGTCGCGCCGTCTGCTGTCATGACCGGCGGCGAAGCGGACGCGGCGACCGTGATGGCATCCAGGTTCGGCCCTTCGGTTTCGCGCACAATCTGCTCCACGGTTTTAGCGGTTCCGCCCCCGGTTGCCGCTGCGGGCGCTGCGCCTGCGCCTGCGCCCATGGTCTACATCGCTTGATTCATTGCGGCCAGGCGACGGTCGATGTCCGTTTCGGCGGCGCTTTCTGGCGCGGCGGGTTCTTCACGAGGCGTCTCTTCCTCCGGCGGCAGCTCCACGAAAAGTCCCGCCGCTTTGCGCAGCTTTCCCCGCAAATCCATACGTCAGACTCCTATCGTTATGTCGTTGACCAGAACGCCCGTCACGCCGGGCCATTCGGGATGCAGGTTCTTTCCCAGCCGGAAGCCCAGACGCTTCATCACATTAATCGAGCGCGTGTTGGCCGGGTCGACACCGTAGGCGATGCGGGGCAGCTTGAGGTGATGAAACGCGTAGTGAACGACAGCTTTACCCGCTTCGGTGATATACCCGCTGCCCCAATACCGGCGGCCCAGCGCGTAGGAAAGCTCTACCTCGATACGGTTGTAGCGCGCTTTGGGGTCGTCCTCCCAGACGATATACCAATCCACGTAATATTGGAGCGCGATAAGCCCTAAAAGCGCGCTGTCCTGCTTACGGACGACCGCCAGGAAGCCCAGGTCATCGTTTTTGGCCTGCCAGGAGCGATGAATCAGCCATTCCCGCACCTCTTCCAGTGAGCGGGTGTTCCCGCAGTAGTAGTGGCATACTTCGGGGTCGGAGAAGACGACGCGGTGGATCTGCTCGTCTTCCTTCGTGAACGGGCGCAGCAGCAGCCGTTCGGTTTCCAGGGTTTTCATGGGCGTTTACTTCGTTTCCATGATACCCCGAACCGGCCAGCCGTCCTATTTCGCCAGGTTGATGTAATCGAACTTGCCGTTGTTATCTTCCGCGAGCGCCTTCAGCAGAGGCATGCCCCGAAACTCCTCTCCCAGGCCCAAAGCGAGGGTGATAATGCGCGCCTTCGGGCGATTCCATTCGCGCACCGCCGCCCGCATGTCGTCTGAGTTCACAATGCCGGTCGTCGGTTCGCCATCCGACAGCAGGAAGACATGGGTTGCCTTTTCCTGGGAAAGCGCCATCTCCAGCGCCGCCGATATATTGGTGCGATACCCCATTCGGATAGAATCGACGAACTCCGTGGCTTCCCGCACGTTTTCCGGCGTCGCGGCCAGCATCTCGGGGGAGAACGTATCTATGTCGCCGCAAAAGGTAACGATATTGAAGGTATCGCGGCGTTTTAATTCGGAAATGGCCTTTTTCAGAGCCTCCTGTGCTTTGCGCATCTTGTTGCCTTCGCGCATGCTCAAAGAGATGTCGAGCACATAGACCATGTGGACGGCAGCACTGCTTTGCCGTCCGCCGCCCGCGGGCGCGCGCCCGAAGACGGAACCCCGCCCCGGCCCGCCGGGACCGCCGCCCCGGCCACCGCCGCCCTTCGGATCGCCGCGCAGCAAACCGGTGATGTCGCCGAAGGGTATACCGCGACTCAGCCCACTGCCGCCCGATCCGCCGCCGTCGCCCGAGCCCCCCCCCCCCCCCCCGCCCAACCCCATGCCCCATCCCCCGACCAACCCAACACCCGAGCCCCCCCTTCCGGGCAGAGGCGCCCCCGTGCCGCGCCCCCCGCCCGGCGGCCGCGGGCCGATTCCGCGCCCCTTCCCGGCCCCGATTCCTGACCCCGGCTTGCGGCGCAAAGAGGCCAGCGCATTGACACCGTCCAGGCGCGTCCCGATGCCCTGCCCGCGCCCATAGCCGACCCCGCCGCCGCCGCCCGCGCCTGCCCCGCCGCCCAATCCCGGCCCGAGTCCCGGTTTCTATCCTCTCCGGTATCGCTGTCTTTGCCAGCGGATTCTGCACAGAAAGCTCGGAGCGTCCCCCGCCGCCGCCGATGCGCGGGGCCGCCTGGGGCAGTTTCATGCCGCCCGCACCACCGCCGTTATGGAAGATAATGTCCTCCGGCGGCGCTTCCGGTCCCGGCGCGCCGCCGCGCCCCCCTAAGACCGGCCCCGGTGCGGGCGAGCCGCCGCCGCCGGGAATAGCGTCCGCTTTGGCAAGACGCTGAAGCCGGGGCGCTTCCTGCTCCGGCCTGCCGGTAGGCAGCCCCAGCGGAAGGGGCTTTTCCTCGGCGTTCGGTATTGCGCCGCCGGGTTCCGCACGCGGTGCGGTCGGGCGCGGTTCGTCGGTTCGCACGCGCGGCTGCGGCGCAAACGGCACGCCGCGCTCCGCTACCTGCACGGCAGGCGCGGCGTCCCGGCGGGCCGGGGCCGATGGCTGCGAACGGCGTTCCGGTTTAGGCGCAGGGGAACGTTCGGGCTTGGGCGCAGGCTTCTCCTGAGGCTTCGAAGCGGGCTTTGGCGTTGGAGTCGGCTCTTTCAGCGGCTCCAGCGCCACCTCGATCTCCTTGGCGCGCCGGGCAGCGATGTCGGCAGAGTGAACGCCGGGCTTTTCAAGCCGATGCCGATATGGATGCAGAGCGATAAAAAACAGAAGACAAGGAGCCACCAGCCACGCTCATTTCGCATTTTAACCACCTGTTCCGGCGTCTTTCGGGTCCGTGGGCAGGACGATACGGGTCAATCCGGCCTGCCGCACCATATCCATCACCGCCATGACCCGCGCATACGCCACCGCGCGGTCGCCCTTCACCAGAATGCGCGCTTGCTTGTTTCGCGCGGCCACGCCCCGCAGACGATTTTGCAGGCTCGCCGCGTCGGTCTTTTGCCCGTCCAGGTACAGACTGCCATCCGCCGTCACCACGACTATCAGGTCTTTGTTCGTTTCGGGCGCACCTTCACGCGTCGCCGTTTCCGGCAAGCGCAGTGAAACTCCCGGCTGCTGAATAAAGGCGCTGGTCACCATCAGGATGATTACCAGCGTAAGCGCGATATCTATCAGCGGGATCATGTTCATCTCCGCCATCGGCTCGTCTTCGCCGCCGCCTGATCCGTGCATCTCAGACCTCCTGTTTTTCCCGCGCGGCGGCGGGCCGCGTCAGCAGCGGGGCCAGCCGCGCCACATGTCCTTGAACATGAAGAAGCAGCGCCTGCACCCGTCCCAGAAAGTAGTTGTAGGCGATAACACTCGGAACCGCCACCAGAAGCCCCAGGGCGGTGGCGCTGAGCGCCTCGGAGATTCCCGCCGCCATCATTTCGCCGCTCAGGCCGCTGCGGCTCATCCCCTGAAACGCCACCATGACCCCGAGTACCGTGCCGAACAGGCCGATAAACGGAGCCGTGCTGCCGATAGTCGCCAGCGTCCCCAGATACCGGCGCAGCCGCAGCCGCTGGAGAGAAAGGGCGATCTCCGCCGCCTGCTGGATCATTTCGGGACTCGCGCCGCTCAGGGGCCGAAGCGAATCCAGGATGCGGGTGCTGGGCGCGGTCGCGATCTCCGGCTCGCGCCGCGCCGCCTCCTCAGCGTCGCCGCCGGAGGCTTGCAGGGCGGCAAAGGCGCGGTCTTCCAACTGCCGAAGGCGCGTCAGCGTGAACAAACGCTCCAGGATGATTCCCAAAGCCAGAACGGAACACAGTCCCAGCGGGTAAGCTACCCAGCCCGCCTGCTGAAAAAGCTGAAGCATATGATTATCTCTCCTGATGCACGAAGATTACTAACGAGCGACCGCCTTGAGGGCGGCAAGACGGGTTCTGGCGTTGGCAGCACGGGTGTGTTTGGGATACTGCGTTACCAGGCGGCTCAGACGTTGAATGGCAGCGGCCTTTTTCCCGGCCTTGTCCCAGGCGACACCTGCCCAGTACAGCGCCTCGGGTGCGTACGCTCCCGCCTGCCGGTTCGCAGTCACTCGGTCCCACTCCTCAGCGGATGCGGCGTGACGCCCCCGGTTATACAGCACGGTGCCCAGCTTGAACCGCGCCTCCGGTTCCAGCGGACTCTGGGGGAAGCCCGCCAGCAGTGCGGCGTATCTTTCCCGCGCCGCATCGTAGCGCTCCGCTTTGGCATGGGCATCCCCGATATGCAACAGGGCCTCGGCGGCGTAACGGCTGCGTGGGTGCTCCGTCACTAACTGCTCCCAGAGCGGCAGCGCCTCTTCCGGCTTATTCTGTTTTTCGCTTACCCATGCCTGAGTAAAGCGCACCGTCGCCACGGTCTCCGGTGAGGGACTGCCTTCCAGCAGCGCCTGCGCAGTCTCCAGGGCGGCATCCCATCTCCTCTGATCAAGCTGCGCCTGAAGCAGCGCCAGCCGCGCCTGCTGCTCAGCCTCGCCGCCGCTGCCGCCCTCCGGCGTGCGCGCCAGCAATGCCTGCGCGGTCTTTTCCGCATTCGCCGGCTGCTTTAACTCCAGATACAGCCAGGACAGGCGGCTTCCGGCATCCGCCGCCCACTCCGAAGCCGGGTTCAGACGCAGGGACTGTGAAAAAGCCGCCGCCGCAAGCGCGGCCTTGCCCTGACCTTCATAAGCCAGGCCTAACAGATACTGCGCTTCCGACGCCGTTTCCGGCTCCAGCGTTCCTTTCAACAGGCCCATCAACGGCGTGGCTGCCGCCGCGTATTTTTTCGCCGCCAGATGCAGCCGCGCCAGCCGCAGGGTCGCCCGCGCTCGCTCGGCGGCGGGAGCGGTTTCCAGCGCGCTCGCGATCTCCGCCGGACTGCTTGCCGTCTCCGCCAGTTCCGCAAGCGCGCGGCGCGCGGTGTCGGCTTCGGGCGTCTTTGCGTATTTCTGCACCACGGTTTTATAGGCGCTTGCCGCTGCGGGGCGCTTTTTAGCGGCTAAGAACGCATCCCCGGCGCGCAGGGCGGCGCGGGAAGTCAGCGCATGCTTCGGGTAGCGCGATACGACCTGGGCGAACTGCGCACCCGCCTCGGCGGGCCGCCCCAGCGCCAGCAGGGCATTGGCGGCCCAGTACAGGCTTTCCCCCGCCACGGCGCCTTCGGACGATTTCGCCGCTTCGCGATAGGCGGCAAGCGCGGGTACGTACTGCTTTTGCCGGTAATGCGTGTGTCCCAATGTCAGATATGCGGCGCGGCGCTGGGGGTCGGCGGCGGGCATACGGGCAAGCGCAGCCTGAAGGCGGGCAGAGGCGGCGGCGTAGTCTTCCAGTTCCAGAAGCGCGCGCACCAGTCCCTCGTCCGCCGCGCGCCACGTGGCCGCATCCGGTTTCGCCTGTAAAAGCGTTTCAAAGCCCCGGCGCGCTTCGGCGTAGCGCTTTGCGTCCAGGTCCATCTGTGCGAGCAGCAGCAGCGCCTGGGGCCGGTCGGCGCTGCCGGGATAGCGATCCGTCATTGCCTGCAAACGCTCCCGCGCCGCATCGGTCTTTTCCTGGCGCAGGGCGGCAAGGGCCGCGCCAAACTGGGCATTGGCCGCGAAACGGCTCTGCGGGTAATCCTCTACCACCGTGAGGTACGCTTCCTCGGCGGCGGGAAAACGCTTGAGGGAAAAATTCGCCTGCGCCAGCCAGAAATAAGCGAGGGCAGCCTGCTCGGGTGTCAGATCGGCCTGCACCGCGGCGTTCAGCGCGGCGGCGGACTTGTCGTACTGGCCGGTTCGCAGCGCGGCTTCGCCCAGACCGAGCCGGGCCAGCGTCACCACGTCGGGGTCGCGACTTCCGATGGCTTTTTCATACGCGGGAACGGCCTGCGTCCATTGACCCAGCTCGGTGCGGCACCGTCCCAGTGCGAGCGCCGCCGCGCCCGCACGGGCGCTCCTGGGGTTTGCAGCCAGAAACTTGCTCAGCTTTTGCGCCGCCTCGGCAAAGCGTTTGGCGTCGAAAAGCGCAGAAGCGGCGGCAATCTGTTCATCCGGCGTCTGGGCAGCGGCCCGAACGGGAACAGCCAGCAGAACGGTAACTATAAGCAATAAAGGGAGCAATGGCTTCATAATTGCCTACGACCTCACAATCTACGAAACGTTTCGGACTTTAGCAAAAAGACGCAAAAAGGCGTACCGAAGTTCCCCGGCGCACCCACCCTTGTTGACAGGCCGCAGGGTGGCCGGTATAATCCCCGCGATGAGACCGGACAGCCGTGGAGCTACTCCCTCGGTTTCCTTGCGCGGCATCAGCGTCGCCTTCGGGCCGGTCGCCGCCCTCGATAACGTCGATCTCGACCTCGCGCCCGGCACACGTCACGCCGTAGTGGGCGAAAACGGCGCGGGTAAATCCACGCTGATGAAGGTGCTGTTCGGCCTGCTGCGCCCGGATTCGGGCCAGGTAATCATAGGCGGCCAGCCGCTCCGCTTCGCCTCGCCCCGCGCGGCGATTGCGCTGGGCATCGGCATGGTTCACCAGCATTTCGAGCTTATTCCTCCTTTCACCGTCGCCGAAAACGTCGTTCTGGGCGCTGAGCCGGGAGCCATCGGCGGCGTTCTCGACCGAAAGGCTGCCGAAGCGGCGGTGGCGGCCCTTGCCCAGGAAAGCGGTCTGCCTATCGACCCGGCGGCGCGGGTGGAAGACCTATCGGTGGCCGCGCAGCAGCGGGTGGAGATTTTAAAAGCATTGTACCGCCGCGCGCGCGTGCTGATTCTGGATGAGCCGACGGCGGTGCTTGCCCCTTCGGAAGCGCGCGATTTGTGGGCGGCGACGGCTCGGCTGAGTGAGGCGGGCAGCACGGTGGTCTTCATTACCCATAAGCTGGATGAGGTGATCGCCCATGCCGACACGGTGACGGTTCTGCGACGGGGGCGGCGCGTGCTTTCCTCCCCGATTGTGGAAACCAGCCCGGCGAAATTAGCGGCAGCCATGATCGGCGAAAGCGCCACCGCAGCAGCCACGGCTTCGCGTCCGATTCCCACCCCGCCCTCTTCTTCTGCCGCCACCGAGGGCAAAGGCTCCTCCGCCGGGGTTCTGTCGGTGCGGGGGCTGACGGTGCGGGAGCGGCGCGGCGAGGTGGTGGTGGATAATGTGTCTCTGGATTTGCGCGGCGGCGAAATCCTGGGCATCGCCGGTGTGGATGGATCGGGGCAGGGCGAGTTGATCGAGACGCTGGCAGGACTGAGAACGGCGGATAAAGGCAAGATAACGCTGATGGGGCAGGACATCGACGCGTTTTCCGTGGCCCAGCGACGAGCGGCGGGCATCGGCTATGTGCCGGAGGACCGGCATCACCGGGCGCTGGTGCTTCCCTTTTCCGTGGAAGAAAACGTCGTGCTGGGAAGGCACCGGGAGCGTCTGTATTCCAGTAAGGCCGGCCTGCTGAAGCGCGGCACGATTACAGGTTTCCTTCAGGAGCGCGCCGCCGCCTTTGATGTACGCGGAGCCACACCGGGGACGCCCGCCCGCGCGCTTTCCGGGGGGAACCAGCAGAAGCTTGTGCTCGCCCGCGAGCTGTCGCGAAAGCCTGCCGTACTGCTGGCGTCGCAGCCGACACGTGGGCTGGACTTTGCCGCTTCGGCGTTCGTCCACGATGCGCTTCGGGCCGAGCGCGACCGGGGCGCGGCGGTGCTGGTGCAGTCGCTCGATTTAGCGGAGGTGCTGGCCCTTTCCGACCGGGTTGCGGTGATGCTGCGCGGCAAGGTGGTAGCTGTCCTGAAGCGCGCGGAGGCGACGGAAGCGAAAATCGGCGCGCTGATGACGGGTGCGGGTACATGAAACGCCGCCTGCTGCGCCTGGCGGACATGCTCGGGCAGCCGCTTGCCGCGCTTCTGATTGCTTTGTTTCTGGGAGGGCTGGTTATCGGGCTGGCGCAGCGAGATATGACCGCGCCGTTTACCGCTTATGGCGCGCTTTTCACCGGCGCGGTTGGCGACTCTTTCGCCTGGGCGGGAACGCTGGCGCGGACGATGCCGATTTTGCTGACGGGACTGGCCGTGGCGGTCGCGCTGGCCGCCGGGCTGTTCAATATAGGTGCGGAAGGGCAGTTAGCGGTCGGCGGATTGGCGGCAGCCTGGGTCGGGTTCGCGCTCGGCGGGCTGCTGCCCGCGCCGCTGCTTCTTATGCTGTCGCTGTCGGCGGCGATGGCGGCGGGCGCGGCCTGGGCGTTTCTGCCGGTTCTGCTGAAAGTGACACGCGGCGCGCACGAGGTTATTACGGCGATCCTGCTCAACTATGTGGCGCAGAACACGACCCGCTATCTGGCGACGGTTCCGCTGAAAGACCCATCCGGCGGCGGGGCCGTGCCGCAGACACCGGAGGTTCTGGCCGTGCTGCCGCGCCTTTCCCCCACATACGACGTTCACTGGGGATTGATTATCGCCGTTCTTGCCACGGTTTGCGTCGCGCTGGCGCTGCGGCGCACGGTATGGGGCTATGAGACGCGCGCGGTCGGTGAAGGCATGGGAGCCGCCGAGGCGGCGGGTATCCGCGTCGCTCGCGTCCAGATAAACGCTTTTCTGCTTTCGGGCGCGCTGGCGGGATTGGCGGGCGCGGTCGTGATTGTCGGGGCGGCCCCTTTCCGGCGCTTTCCCGCCGACTTCTACGGCGCAGGTTACGGCTTTGAAGGGCTGGCGGTGGCGCTGCTGGCGGGCGGCTCGCCCTGGGCCGTGTTGCCGTCCGCGCTGCTTTTCGGGGTGCTGGGCGCGGGCGCAGAGGCGATGAGTTTCCAGGTCGGCACCCCGAAGCAGATCGTCGCTGTCGTGCAGGCCATTTTGATTATCACCGTGGCCGCGCGTATCGTCGTCCGCCGACGCGCCCGGAGCGGGAACACAGCCACGCCGCCCGCTGCGACACCGCTGCCCGCCGAGGCGCAGGCATCCAGTACGGCGCCCACCGCCACCACCGCTGCGACCGGCGAGGAACGAAGCTTCGCTTCGTCTGAGGCCGCGCCCTCCTGATGGACCATCTTTTCGCCGCCGTTGTGCTGGCCGCGCTGCGCTACTGGACGCCTCTTGTGCTGGCGGCGATGGGCGGCGTCCTGTCCGAGCGTGCGGGTGTCATCAATATCGGCCTGGAGGCGATGATGCTCGGCGGCGCGTTCGCGGCGATTTCCGGGGCGCAGGCGACGGGCAACGTCTTCTTAGGTATTGCCGCCGGGGTGCTGGTCGGCGGGCTGATCGGGCTGCTGCACGCCGCGCTGACCCAGGCGCTCCGTGTCCCGCATATTCTATCCGGTGTCGGGCTGAACCTGGGGGCGCTCGGCCTGACCACCTACGCGCTGCGCCAGGCGGAGGCGTCGGGCACGGCGCTCGCCACGCCTGTCCGTCTGTCGCCGGAGGCGATGGCGGCGGCAGCCGCCCTGCTGGTCGCTATCGTCTGGTTCGTGCTCGCGCGCACGGCACTGGGACTGCGCCTGCGCGCCTGCGGCGAAAATCCGGAAGCGGCGCGCTCGGCGGGCATTTCGGTCGAACGCCTGCGCTACGGCGCGGTAACGGCATCGGGCGCGCTGGCGGGACTCGGCGGCGCGGCGCTGGCGCTGGCGGGGCTGGGCGCGTTTACGGAAAACATGACGGCGGGACGGGGCTATATCGCGCTGGCGGCGGTGATATTCGGGCGGTGGAACCCACTGGGCGCGGCGGGCGCGGCGCTGTTCTTCAGTCTGGGGGTCGCAGGCGAGATTACGCTGCAGACGCTGGGCATGTCGCGCATCATTCCGCCGGACTTCCTCACCTTGCTCCCTTACGTCCTGACGCTTATCGCGCTCGCGGGCATCGCCGGTCGCTCCGCTGCGCCCGCCGCCCTGGGCAGGACGGATTAAGGGCCTCTCCGCGTTGACCTCTCTCGCCCCTCTCCTAAATNAAAAAACCAACGGGCCAACACCCACCAAAAACACCCAACCAGGGCCCCCCCCCCCCTCTTTGCTAGAGTCCCCCGCCGCGTCCTGAAAACCGCCTGTCTGGGGCCCCCCCGCCGCAGGCTCCGTCCCCGGCGCAAGGGCAAGCAGCGGCAGGGGTGGCAGGGGCGCTTTCGCTGGAAGTGCGGGTCGGAGCGCGGCTGGCGGCTGCCGGAGAGCGGACGCGCGAGCATATCCTGACCCAGCTTACCGCGCCCGGCGGCTCGAACCTGACCGGCAAGCGGCTTCCGGTCAATGTCTCACTGGTTATCGACCGCTCCGGATCGATGGAGGGCGAGCCACTCGAATATGTCAAGCGCGCCTGCGCCCATGTGGTGGACCTGCTGGAGCCGACCGACATTCTCAGCATTGTCACCTTTGAGGAAAACGTGGACGTGCTGATGCCCGCGCGCCATGTCACCGACCGTGATCTTATCAAGCAGCACATCGCCCGTATCGCCCCCGGCAACACCACCAACCTGTTCGATGGTCTGTACGCGGGCGGCGCGCAGGCGGCCTCCGTGGGGGGGGCAGGCTATGTGACGCGCGTGCTTCTTTTAACGGATGGCGAACCGACGGCGGGCCTGCGCGATTTCGCCTCGATTACCAATCAGGTCGCCGACCTGCATGCGCGCGGCATCACGGTCACGGCGCTGGGGTTCGGACCGGAGTATAATGAAGAATTAATGGCGGGCATCGCGCGCCGCTGCAACGGCAACTACTACCATATCGCGCGCCCCGAAGAGATTCCCAACGTTTTCCGTAAAGAATTGCAGACGGTGCTGAGCGTGACGGCGCGCAACGTGCGCCTGACGCTGCATCTGCCGCAGGGCTGCTCGGTGCGCCAGGTGTACGGGTCGCCGCCAACCTTCGGCGCGCGCACTGCCGAGATCAGTCTGGGCGATGTTGAGCGTGACACGACCCTTACCAAGTTGTGGGAAGTGGACTGGGAGCCGCACCGAGCGGGAACCTATCGGGTGGCGAAAGCGGTTGTCACTTATGACGACCCCGGAACGGGACGCATGGAGACGCGCAGCGCCAATGCCGTGGTGGATTTTATTCTGGACCGGGGGCGTATCGCGCAGGGAGCCGATCCGGTGGTGGCGCAGGAACTGGGCGTAGCGCTGGCGGGGCGGGACCTGGAGCAGACGATGCACGGAATGCGGACACAGCAGTTGTCCGCCGCCGAAGTGACAATGGCGCTGGAAAGAACCCAGGCGCTTCTAACGCAGCAGGGCCGCTCCGAAGAGGCCCAGGAAATCGCCGATGCGGCGGGCGCGCTGCGGCGCGGTGAGGGCGGCGGCGCGGAAAAGACGCTCATCGGTACGATCTATCACCTGGATCAGGGCAGAAGAAAGTAGAATCGGGGACAAAGCGTGGTGGAAATCAAGGACTATTATGACCTGTTGGGGATCGGCCCCGATGCCAGCCCCGAAGAGGTGCGGCGAGCCTACCGTGACCGCGCGCAGGACGCCATGTGGGACAGGCCGCACTTCGCCGTGCTCGCCGAGGCGTTCGATACGCTCAAAGACCCGCCAAAACGCGCGGCCTACGACCTGAAGTGGCATGCCGCGCGGGGATCGCAGCCGGGGGGCGCTGCTGCCACTGCGCCGCCGCGGGGAGCGACCGCTTCCGCCGCCGCCGCGGACGCCGGCTCATCCGCCACCATAGCGATGAACCAGACAAGCGGGCGAACGCAGGCCATGCCGGGAACCAGCAGTAGTAGTGGCGGCGCGGGAACGGCGCGGGGCGGGGAAGCGACGATGCAGATAGCGCCCTGCCCGATTTGCAGCACGGCGGCCCCGCCCGATGAAGGGTTCTGCGCGGAGTGCGGATTTCTGTTAACCTCCACGCCCGGCCCGGAAGCCGCGCAGCGTCCGCTGCCTTTTCTGGTGGATGCGTTTGGTAAAAAGTTCACGCTCCGGGCGGGCGATAATATCGTGGGCCGGGAAGGTGCGGATGTCACCCTGCCTGACCGCACGGTATCGCGGCGGCACGCGCGTATCGCCGTCCAGGGCGACGGCGACGTGTGGATGGAGGACTTGGGCAGCACCAACGGCACGCAGCGCGCCGGGCATCCCCTGCCTCCGGGGCAGCGTGCCGCCCTGGGCGACGGCACGCAGCTTCAGTTCGGGGCGATAAAGCTGACTATCAGCGTGCCCGATGCCCCGCTCGCGCTCCCCCTGCCGCAGCAAAACGGAGAGCCGAAAGCCGAGCCTGTCGCGGCCCTGGAAGCGCCGCCGGGCAACACGGAGCCGGTGGCGAAGCTGACGGGAACGAGCGGCCAGGTATACGCGCTGACGGAAACCACTACCACCTTCGGGCGGCGCTCCACGAACCATTATGTGCTTTCGGGCGATCCGTATGTGTCCGGCGCGCACGCGCAGATCGTATTCACGGACAGCAAGTTTCATGTTTTGGACCTGGGAAGCACGAACGGAACCACGCTTAATGGCCGCCGCCTGGGCGCGCACGCGCTGATCCCGCTTGCCGATGGAGATAAAGTAGTGATGGGCCGGACACCGCTGGTATTTGCAACCCAGCTTTCCGGTCATGGAACAACCCATGAGGAGACAAGGACGTGACCTGCCCGCAGTGCGGCACGCTGAATACCAACGAACGCGACGATTGCGTTCGCTGCAAAAACAAACTCCACCGCCCGGAGATGGTGGGCAAGATCGCCTGCGCCAACCATGCCAACCGCGAGGCTACCACGTCCTGCGCCGCCTGCGGAACCCGATTGTGCCTTGCCTGCGCCGTGACGGCCAACGGCGTGGATTTTTGCGAGACGGATGCCCCGGCCAATGCGATCCGCGTTTCGCATTCCGAAGACTATGAACGGGTTCCCGTAGTAGACGCGACAACCACCACGCACGCGGGTTTCGGCAGCCGAATGACGGCCCTGGTGATAGACTCCCTGCTTATCTTCGCTGCCGCCATGGTGCTGGCGCTTTTGTTCTGGCTCCTGAGCCAGAACGTGGACTTTCTATCGTTTCCGCCGCAGTCCGGGGCATCGTGGGCTTACTGGACACTGCTTTTCCTGGGCGTGGCCGCGTATACGATTCTTCTTATCGCCATGAACGGGCAGACAGTGGGCAAGCAGGTGGCCGGAATCATCGTGCTTCAGCCCAATGGGCACGTACTTTCGCTTCGGGCGTCGGCGATACGCTTTTTCGTATCGCTGATTTCCGCGCTTCCCATCGGGCTGGGGTTCTGGTGGGCGCTGTGGGATAAAAACAGCCATACCTGGCACGATAAGGCAGCCAATACAACGGTCTTTCGTTGGGAAGAGAGCGCGTAGATGATCAATTCGGCGGCGACACAGGACGAACCTACCAGTGAATTCGATGCTTCGGAACTGGCGCGCGGATGGCAGACAGCGGCGCGGCAGCGTCCGAAAAAACACGCAATCATCTCCTGGGGAGCGCGCTCGGATACGGGGCGCACGCGCGAAAACAACGAGGACAAATTCGACTTTTTTCTTCCCGATGATGCCACCGCGCTTGCCCGCAAAGGGCGGCTGTGGGCGGTGGCGGATGGCATGGGCGGCCACAATGCCGGACAGATCGCCTCGGAAGCGACCTTAAAATCCACCATACGCGCCTATTTCACCGGCCCCGGCGAGGAGGTGGCGATGGGCCTGCGCCGGGCGCTGGAAGCGGCCAATGGCCTGATTCACCAGGCGGCGCAGCAGTTCCCGGATCAGGGCGGCATGGGCACGACGGCCACGGTCGCCGTCGTCCGCGAAGACGAACTGACGCTCGCTCATGTCGGCGACTCGCGCGCGTATCTGCTGCGGGGCGGCCAGATGCGCCAGCTTACGCAGGATCACTCGTGGGTGGAAGAGCAGGTGCGCCTGGGCGGCCTGACCCGCGCCGAAGCGGAAGCGTCCCCGTATCGCAACGTCATCACCCGCTCTATCGGCATGGGCGACGGGGTGGTGGTTGACATTATTACGGAAACGCTTCAGCCGGGCGACGTTATCCTGATCTGCTCGGATGGGCTGACCGGGTATCTGGACCCGCCCGCGCTCGCCAGCCGCCTGTTTGCCGGAGCCAGCCCGTCAGCGGCGGCGCTGGCCCTGATCGATGCCGCCAATGACGCGGGCGGGCGCGACAACATCACTGCGGTGGTTATGGCCGTGCGTGATATCGTTCCCTTCGATACGCCCGTCGAGGAAAACGCCCCGGACGAAGAAGAAAACGAAGACGCGGAGGACCCAGCAGAGTAAACTATGGCCGCGAAAAACACCTACCAGGGCATGCCGAAACTGGGGCGCTATGTGCTTTTGCGGGAGATCGCGCGCTCAAACGATGTGGTGTGGGAAGCCACCGATCCGCAGATGGACCGTCGTGTCGCCGTCAAGGAACTGAACCTGCCCCGGACGCTGGGCGGGCAGGCCCGGCGCGAGCGCATCGAGCGTTTTTTCCGCGAGGCCCGCGCGGCAGGCGCGATGGCCCACCCCAACATCGTCACCATCTACGAAGTCGGCGAAGACGACGGTCGTTTCTTTATTGCGATGGAGTTTCTGGAGGGCCAGACGCTGCGCGAGCGGCTGATCGCCGACGGGTCGCTGCCTGCCGGTGAGGCGGTCAGTGTCGCCGTTGACCTTTGCAACGCCCTGGAATACGCGCACGGGCGGGGCGTCATCCACCGCGACATCAAGCCGGACAACGTCCACCTGCTCCCGGACGGGCGCGTCAAGCTGACCGACTTCGGCATCGCGCGCATCACCCATGAAGACTCGCTCACGCTGGACGGCCAGGTGTTCGGAACGCCCTCCTATATGTCACCGGAGCAGGTTATCGGCAGGGCGATAGATACGCGCTCCGACCTGTTTT
The DNA here is from genome assembly GCA_030447685.1 of Armatimonadaceae bacterium. Taxonomy (GTDB): domain Bacteria; phylum Armatimonadota; class Armatimonadia; order Armatimonadales; family Armatimonadaceae; genus JAUJOK01. Next base: position 93,643 of record JAUJOK010000011.1, on the reverse strand, counting down.
CCATCGGTATACTTTTGTACGAACTGCTGTCGGGCACGAAACCCTTCACCGGCGATTCGGTGGTGACGATTACCTATCGCATTCTGCACGAAACGCTTCCCTCGCTTCCGGGCGCGCCGCCGTCGCTGGAAGCCGTGCTGCGCCAGGCAACGGCGAAGGACCCCGCGCAGCGCTTCGGCACGGCGGCAGAGATGCGTACCGCGCTGCTGAACGCGGCCCAGCAGGACGGCGCGCTTTCGCTCCCCCGCTCACCTGCGGCCAGCCCCTCCTCGGCGCAGTCCACAGTTCTGTACTCAACGCGCACACAGATCGGGCTGCCTCTGGACGCGGCGACGCGAAATTCGGCCAGCACCTATGTTCCACCGCCGCTGCCGCCCGCCGCCCCGTCTGCGGACACCACTGTTGCGCGGTCTCCAGGCCGCAACCTGATTACGGTCGTACTGATGATCGCGCTCGTGCTCAGCGTGGTTCTGGGCGGGGCGTGGCTTTTGAACACGGCGTACCACAACTTTACGCGCCAATCGCGTCTGGGGGCGGAAGAAGACAGGCTGGATGCGGCGATACGGCAGTTCAAGGCGCGCGACTTCAGCAAAGCGGTGGTCGGATTTCATGCGCTTCGCAACAGTGGGAACACGGCGGTGCGGAACAAGGCCCCTTTATACGAATCCTACAGCTACCGTGAACTCGCCAATCGCGCTATCGAGGCCAGCAAGCTAAAACAGAACGATCCTTCCGGCCAGCAGAACGATCTGGCTGTGGCTGAGCAGATGCTGCAAAAGGCGGTGGAAGCTGCCCGGATGGCTCTGGCGCGGATGCCCCGCAATCGGGACGCCCAGCAGGCGTATCGGGATGCGGTAGAGCATTGGAACCAGGTAAAAAAGAGCCGGGGCGCTTCCCCCGACAGCCTGACGCCGCAGCCGGTCGCGCCCGCCCAGATGACGCCCGCCGCCACTACTACTACTACTGCTGCGCCCCCGCCCCTGCCAACCCTGCCCGGCGATAATCCGTCCACCAACCCTCCGGCAACGACGTTCAGCTTCCAGCAGCAAAACGCTGAAAGAGCCGCCGAGGCGAATCGTTATCTACAGATGGGTAACGAAGCATTAAAGCAAGGCAACCGTCTTGAAGCGATCCGGTTATGGTCGCGGGCAATGGAGGCAGGGGCGGGTTCTCCCGCTGCCATCCAGGCGGGAGACAACCTCACCAAATTGAATGCGAGCAGCCCGTCGCCCGGCGGTTTCTAAAAGGAACGCTCTATCCTCCAACGATGGGCTTCGCAGAAACAGCAGGCGCAGCCGTCCCCGCCGGTGCCGGTGATGTGTTCCCTTCATCCGCCTCACTGACAATCGGCTTACTGCCGCCGCCCGCGCCGCCGTCCCCGTAGGCGTACACCAGCTTCTGCCGTCCCTCAAGCCGCGCAATATCGGCGCGTCCTTCGTCGCCCTTCGGGAAAGAAACCACCTTCGCATCGCCGTCCGAAACATAGCGCGGATATTCGCCGCTTTGCGTCATCTTGGTGATCCAGTACCGCAGCCCGTTGGTGCCGTCCGCCGGGGAGATACGCTCCAACTGCATCGAATCGAACTCTTTCGCCGCCGGTGAAGGGACGGGACGCCACGCGGCCTGCATCGCCGCCTTGTACTCGTAGGACTTGCCCTGGAAAGTTCCCTTTGTCAGATAAGGCCAGTTCTTCTTGTCGGGGTAAACTCCCATCGGCAGCGCCACCGCCGTTATGCGGGCGTTCGGCGCGGCTTCCATCAGCAGGTTGTGCGCCCCGCCGATTTCGGCCTGAATCTGCGCGGGCGTCATGCGCCGCATGCTCCGGTGATGGATCGAGTGGTTGCCGATCTCCATCCCCTGGGTCAGCAGGTATTCCAGCTTTTCCTTGCCCAGCCCCGGCTGCCCGAACACTTCCAGCGTACTGTTGGATTTGGGCAGCACGAAGAAGGTAGCGCGCATCTTCCAGTCGGGGTGCTGCTTACTGAACGCCTGAAGAATACCCATAGCGGAGTTGGGGTCTACTTTATACGCAGTCGCGGTTTCTATCAGGCGGAACTGGCTTTCGCGCCCGTCGTCGAACGTCAAAACGACCGGCGACGTGCCCGGCGGCACATCGATATTGTCTTCCAGCACATCCGACAGATTTACCGGGCGGAATCCGGCGGCATACAGCAGCTCCAGGTCTTTCTTGAACGCTTCGACCGGACGCACCAGGCTCGGATCGCGCCGCACCGGCTTTCCCCCGATTTCGTGGTACATTACCACCGGGATAAAACCAAGCTCGTTGGGGCGTATGGTGGCATAGTCGATAGCAGGCGGAACCGGTTTGGCGGGAGCCGCTTTCTTGGCGACATCCGCTTTGGATCGAAAGCATCCCCCGGCGAAAACACAGGCAGCCGCCAGGGTAAGCGAAAGAGTGATGGACAGGGTAGGGCGACGCACGCTGGTTCCCTTTCGCCGGCGCGAGCGCAAAAAGTCCCGCCGGACCGTGTAGTTCTCCCGGCGTCACACGAGCGTGATGCCGTTTTCCATTATACAGCCCCTCCCCCTTCCAGGCAACCGAGGCAGCCTGCTGCGGAGCAAGAAAATGGCACGAAAGTTCGTTATCAGTCCGACCAAGCTGCGTACCTATCTGTTGTGTCCGGCAAAGTATCGGCTGGAATATATCGATAAACTGGGACGGTTTTATCATCGGGCGCGGGCAGGATATGCCTTCGGCCACTCGCTGCACCGCGCGCTGGATGCGTTCCATAATGCAGGCGGCACGGAAACGGTGACGGCGGAAGATTTAACGGCCTCGCTGGAGACGGTCTGGGTGGCCAAAGGCTATACGGACACCGAGCAGGAGACGGCCTTTCGCGAGGAGGGCGTCCGCATCCTTCAGGAGTACCACGCCGCCTCCGTCGCCGCCCGGAGCGCCGCCGCCGAGCCGGAAGCGCCGCCGCCGCCCACGACGCTCTGGACGGAAAAGACGCTGCGGATGGACTTATCGCCGGAGATCGCCCTCAGCGGGCGCATCGACCGGGTGGACGAACACGCCGACGGCAGCTTAGAAATTGTGGATTATAAATCAGGCCGGGACACGGTTAACAATGAAGAGGTGAAAGACTCGCTCGCGCTGTCCATCTACCAGATTCTGGTCAAGCAAAAGATGCCCGACCGGCGCGTCTTCGCGACGTTAGTCGCCCTGCGAACCGGCGCACGCGCCTCGGCGGAACTGGACGAAACGGAGCGCGCGGAGATAGCCGCCGCCTGCCACGACACCGGCGAGGAGATTCGCAATCGGGATTGGGAGTCCGTCCTGCCCGTGGTGAACGACCACTGCCCCTACTGCGATTTCCTGCCCCATTGCTCGCGCTTCTGGCGCAAACAGGCCCGCGAGCAGGGCGTCCCCCCACCCGACATCGCCCGCTGATTCGCTGCCTTTGTGCGTCTACGCCATTGCAGCGATGACGACAAAATCGTATACTGATCTGTATAGGAGAGTATTATGCTTGGCCTGACGGTACGAATCAGTGAACGGTCGCATCAGACTTTGCGCCAGATGGCGCACCAAAAAGGCGAAAGTATGCAGGCCACACTGGATAAAGCGGTAGAGGAGTATCGCAGACGGATTTTTCTGGAACAAGCCAATGCCGCCTTTGCCGCGCTGAAAAGTGATAGATCTGCCTGGCAGGAAGAGCAGGCGGAACGCCATCTATGGGATGCTGCAACAATCGCTGACGACCAAGCGGCGGACGAATGACACCTTCTCCCGTACCCTCTTGCGGCGAGGTATGGCTAAAGTATAGCAATCATATACGTAACGCACCTGAGCAATTCGGCCTGCGATGCTGCTCTGGTCCATCGGCAGCCCGACTCCCAAGTTTAGTGCGCGAAGACAATCTTCTGCGCGAAACAAGGCAGGGGACGCGACTGCGTCCCCTGCAATGCATTGTTGGACAGCAGGCTAAGCTAAACGACTTTTCGCTTGCCTTGTAGGTGACTCTCCACGAACTGCCAGAACTGCGCGCGCTCCTCATCCATTTGGCTTGTTCCGACGACCGTGGGGGCAAGAGGACGAAGAAGGACGCGCCCGCCACTTTCGTACAGAACAGGTTCGATCCGTCGCTCTTTGGTACCGCGCAGGGGTTCGAGGCGGTACCAAGCAACATCTTGCCATCTCACGCGCGTTGTGCCAAAGCCTGTCTCTTGGGTGATGCCTTCTTCATCAGCACGAAGGCAGTACTTCTCCGTTCGCCACCACCAGTACAAACAGAACAGGGTTACGGCAAAGCCACTCCAGAACAGGAAGGCAGGCGACTCGCCGTTGTCTCCGAGCACTTTGATTTGCCTTGGCAGGAATGCCTTAAGCATTGCGGCGAGGCCGAGGAACCCGATAAAGCCAAACACAAGACACGTAAACAGCCGTTGCCAAACTGCGCTTCTAATTTCCACTGACGCTTCCCAATCTTCCAAAACGTACCAGAGTAGTTTTTACTTTTTCGTGGTGTGTCAGGTATGTTATCGCCTAAAGTATCCCCTTCCATGTTACGGTGGAGCCGCCGGAGGGGGACTTAACGCAGACCAGCTATGTGAAATGCGAGGACATTCGCTCCGTAGCGAAGGAGCGGCTTATTCAGCGGTATGGGGCAGTATCCGCACAGACAATGGACGCTGTGGCAGATAGGCTAAAAATACTGCTGAACCTGTAACGCCCTTTCAGCGGGTGATAGTGACTTTGGTCAGGCCGCGCGGGTTGTCCGGGTCGAGGCCGCGCGCAAGGGTCAGGTGGTAGGCCAGAAGCTGCGCGGGCAGGATGTCCACAATCGGCGACAGCAGTTCGGTGCCGGGATCGGCGAGCGGCAGGGCAGCAGCCCCTTCTGTGTCGCCGCCTGCAAGCAGGAGAACACGGGCCGCCTTTTGACGCAGGCTGCCCGCGACTTCGGCGATACCGGCAGCCGTCTGGCCCTTCGGAGCAAACAGCAGGCAGGGAATGTTGAAGGCGACCGAGGCAATCGGGCCGTGCAGTAGGTCCGCTGACGAAAACGGCTGCGCGGTGATATAGGACGTTTCCGCCAGCTTCAGCGCGGCCTCGATGGCGGTGCACAGGTGCAGTCCCCGCGCCACGGTCAAAATCCGCTCCGCGTGTATCAGCGTCCGCGCCAGTTCCTGCACCTGCGCCTCGACCGTCAGCGCCTGGGCCGCGACATCCGCGATGCGCTCCAGCCCACGGTGAAGCTCATTATGGCCTGACCATTCGGCGGCCAGGAGTGCGAACAGGGCAAGAGTCGTGGTGTAGGTCTTGGTGGCCGCCACGGCCTTTTCGACACCCGCATGGCACAGCAGCGTATGCTCCGCCTCTTGTGCCAGCCGCGAGTCCGCCGTGTTGGTCAGGGCGGCGGTGAGCGCGCCCGCCTTTTTCGCGCGGGCCACTACTTCGTTGATGTCCTCCCCCGCCCCCGACTGCGAAACACCGATAACCAGCGCGCCCCGGTAATCCACATCCGCCTGGTACAGCGTATGCACCGACGGCGCGGCGAGCGCCGCGGGCAGGCCGCAGGTAATCTGGATGAGGTACTTGGCGTAGGTAGCCGCGTTGTCGGAGGTGCCGCGCGCGGCCAGCACCAGATAGCGCACATCGCGCCGCTTCGCCTCGGCCACCAGCGCCGTCACCGCCGACCGGCCTTCCGTCAAAGCGCGTGTCAGCGCGGCGGGCTGTTCAAAAATCTCGTCGTGCATTATTGAAGAAGACATGGCGCTATTATACTCCTTTCGGCCTCTCCCCCCTTCCCCCTCTCCTAAAGGAAAGGGGGTGTGCCAGTTATGCCGAGCCATGGGGTAAAACGGCGCGCTTTGCAGAGCCTTCCGAACGCTTGGCTCCCCCTTTCCTTTAGGAGAGGGGGAAGGGGGGAGAGGCCCCATACGCCTTGTCAACCAGCGCAGTCAATGGCGAATCCGCAGGCAGACCGCACAGCGTGTGCAGCGCCGCCGCCACCCCGCTTCGCCGGATTTCCCCCTGCACCTGGGCCGCTGTGGGATCGCCGGGGGCATCGTATCGCAGCGCGGCGGCGATGGCTTTGCAGACATGTGTCGGGGTGATGCCGTGTTGGAGACATAAAAGTGCGCCACCCACCAAGCGGTCGTCCGGGCGCAGTTTCCGCAGCGGGTCGCGGGCCACGCGCTCCGCCGTGTCGCCCAGGGCGCGGTTGCGGAAGCGATGCAGAAGGTCTTCCTGATGCCGCGCCTGCTCGTTTTTGTCAAAGCCGTAAGCGGCTGCCAGCGCCGCGCCGGTTTCTTGCCACGCGCCTTGCAGAATGGGAACAATGGCCGGGTCATCCGCCGCCTGCCAGATATAGGCATGGCCGCTTTGATAGCCGAGATAGGCAAGGACGGCGTGCCCGCCGTTGTGCGTGAACAGCTTGCGCGCCACATAGCCCGCGAAGTTGCTTGTTGGCTGCAATGCGGCAATTTTTGGAACGGGACCAAGCCAGGCATCTGCATCAATGGGCAGTTCCTTATACGGTTCGGCGGCGACAAGCAACGGGTCTTCTGCCAATAGTTCGGGGGTTGGAACCGGCACCATGCGCCCGACCGAGGCATCTACAAAGGCCACGTTCTCTTCAAAGTAGCGACGCGCCCTTTCCCCGGAGCGCAAAGCCAAAGCATCAGCCACGGCAGCGCGAAGCATCGCGCCCGCCCCTGCCTGATTCTCGCAGCACAGCACATTCAGCGGTTCTCGCGGCACCGGTTTCCACCCATTTGCGACAATGGCCGTGCGCGCGACAACAGCCTTTGCCAGAGCGGAAGCCAGGTGCGGAAATATGTTCACCCCAACAGCAGTGCAGGCGAAGGTACAGCGAGCAAGGGTGGCAGCTACGGAAACGATATTCTCCTGTCCATTCAACGCCCGCACGGGAGCAATGGTCAAATCCTGATGCCCGGCATTTTCAATGAGGCGAAGCGGGTAGGAACGCCGCTCGTTCAGGGCGTCAACCAGTTCCGCGTTTACGTCTACGAAGACGACTTCATAGCCGCTTTCCGTCCAGAGTTGGCTCATGAAGCCGCGCCCGATGTTGCCCGCGCCGAACTGGACGACGGTGGGCATTTGCCCTCACCCCCCAGCCCCCTCTCCCAAAGCTTTGGGAGAGGGGGAGCACCTCTCCCCCGGCCCCTCTCCTGCAAGGAGAGGGGAGGAAGAGGCAGGGACGTTACTTGCTGCTCCGGCACCCCCATTATTGGGGGCGGGGGGGGCCAGCCGAAACGCATCGGGGAAGAGGGCGGCGAGAGTGGTTTCGCGGACAGTGCCGCTGTCATCGGCGAGGAAGACGGTCAGGTCGCCGGTGGAGGAAGAAACTCGGCCAGCACCTGGCGGCACGCGCCGCAGGGGGTTCCGCCGTCAGCGGTGACGAGGGCGACGGCGGTTATTTCACGCGCGCCTGCCGCGACTGCCGCAAAGATGGCCGTCCGCTCTGCACATATCGAAAGACCGTAAGAAGCGTTCTCGATGTTGCAGCCGGTGAAGACGCGTCCCTCCACCGTCTGCACCGCCGCCCCGACCTGATAGCGCGAATAGGGGGCGTAGGCTTTTTCCCGCGCCGCCCGTGCCGCTGAAACCAGTTCGTCACTGTTCATCTACCGAGTTCCGTAATAGCCTTTCCGGTAGACCGAGACGCCTTCTACGGTTCCCAAGGGTGCGTATAGTACGAAGCCCAGTTCAATAAAGTCGCACCCTGTGTCAACCTCCAAATAGTCGTACCCGGCTTCATCCATCTCATTGACAGCATCATCTATATCGCGGCCCAGAAACTGGATGCCTTTGAAGATAGGCTCACAGGGGGAAAAGGCTTCGATAAACTCCAGCCGATCATCATTATCGTAATAGAGGTGGAAGCCGAGGTCATAATAGGCATCAATCAGTTCTGTTTCTCGGCGTCTGCCTTTTTCATGTCCCTTTGTAATGGTTTTGTAAGCAACATCCAGAAGCGCTCGAATCTCGGCGCGTGGTTGGGAAAGCCGCAATGGGCCAAGCCCCTGAAACGGCAGTATTTCCAACGCAACCCTATTCCTTGAACTTAACGACAGTCGCGCCTGCGCCGCCTTCACCTTCATGGGCCATCGCGAACGAGGCGACGCGGCTGTCGCCTTTCAGGTACTGCCAGATCGCCTGCCGGAGCGCGCCGGTGCCCTTGCCGTGGACGATACGCGCGCTTTCCAGTCCGGCGGCGAAGGCATCGTCCAGGTATTTGTCGAGCCGGGGCAGGGCCGATTCGACGCGCCCCCCGATCAGGTTGACTTCGGTGGCGACGTTCTGCGCCTTGGCGAGGGCCAGGTTGCCGCCCCCTCCCCCCGGCCCCCTCCCCCCAGCTTGGGGAGAGGGGGAGCCAGAGCGGATAGCAGTTCTGCCACCCCCATTATTGGGGGCGGGGGGGGCCGCCTTCCCCACGCGCAGCGCCGTCAACGGAACAGTAACGCGCATCATGCCGACCCGGACGACCGCTTCGCCGTCCGCCGAGTCCTGAAGCACCTCGCCCTCCGCGCCGCCGAGCGAAAGTACGCGCACCCGGTCGCCCCGGCGCAGGGATTGGGGAACGTCGGCCTCCTCGATGGGCAGCGGGTCGTTTTCGATTCCGATGCCGCCCAGCAGGTCTTCCGACGTCTCCTTCATTTTCTTGCGCGCCGACTGCGTTTTGCGCCCCTCCTTGCCGACGCGCCGCAGTTCGCCGATGATGTTCTCCATCTTTTCGGTGTTGCGGCGGATCAGGACGCGGGCCTCCTCGGCGGCGCGCTCCTTGGCCTCGCGGCGCAGAATCTCCAGGTCGCGCAGGCGGGCCTCGTAGCGTTTCTTTAACTCTTCCAGTTCGCCCGACAGCCGCTCGGCGCGGCGGCGCTCGTCGTCGGCGATTCGCTTCGATTCTTCCAGCCGCTGCATCACCACGCCCGTCTCAATCTCCGCATGACCCAGGTTCCGCATCGCCTCATCCACGACCGGGTTGGGCATGCCCAGACGCCGCGCGATATGAAAGGCGTTGGAGGAGCCAGGGACGCCCTGCAAAAGCCGATAGGTCGGGCGCAAAGTTTCGGGGTCAAACTCGACGGCGGCGTTGTCGATGTCGTTACGGGTGTAGGCGAACTCTTTCAGCTCGCCGTAGTGCGTCGTGGCGATGACGCGGGCATTCTGCTGAAGAAGATAGCCCAGGATGGCCTTCGCCAGCGCCGCGCCCTCCGCCGGGTCGGTTCCCGCGCCGATCTCGTCTAAGAGCACCAGGGCGCGCATACCGGCGGAGCGCAGGATACGGACGATATTGGTGACATGGGCGGAAAAGGTGGAAAGGCTCTGCGCGATACTCTGCTCGTCGCCGATGTCGGCGAAAACCTGGTCGAAATGGGCGAGTTCGGAGCCGGTGTCGGCGGGTATCTGAAGCCCTGCTTGGGCCATCAGGGTGAGCAGGCCAAGCGTTTTCAGGCTGACGGTCTTGCCGCCGGTGTTCGGCCCGGTAATCAGCACCGCCTTGATCGTGCCGCCGAACATCAGGTCGGTGGGAACGACCACTTCCCGATCTATAAGCGGGTGGCGGGCCTGCCGCAGCCGCACGAAGCCGTTGCGGTTGAACGCAGGCGCGGTGGCGTCCATATCGTCGGCCAGACGGGCCTTGGCATTGGCTAAGTCCATGCCCGCCAGTATCTCCGTGGTGGAATGGATACGCTCCCCGAGGCGGGTGACGCCGCCGGTCAGCTTCGCCAGGATGCGCTCGATCTCCTGGCGCTCCTTGACCTCCAACTGCCGCAGTTCGTTATTGAGTTCGACGACGACCAGCGGCTCCATGAACAGCGTCGCGCCGCTCGCGGACTGGTCGTGGACGATACCCTTGAACTCGCGGCGGTGCTCGGCGCGCACGGGGATGCAGCGGCGGTCGTCCCGGAGAACGATCATCGCCTCCTGAAGCATCGGGCGGTAGGTGTTGGAGGTAAGTATCTGGTTCAGCCGCTCGGTGATGCGGCTCGCCACCGTCCGCAGACGGCTTCGCACGGCGGCCAGGGTGGACGAAGCCGAATCCAGCACGTCGCCGGAGCGCCCGATAGTCATTTCGATGTCGGAGAGAAGCTGCGGGAATTCTTCGATGCCTTTGGCGCGGTCGGCCAGAAGCGGCGCTTTCTCGGCGTGGCGCTGAAGCCAGTTTTTGAGCCGCGCCCCGCTGGTGAGCGTGGAGGCGAGGTCCAGAAACTCGTGCGGTGTCAGCGGCTGCTCCACGCCCGCCTTCACCAGGGACGGGCGAATGTCATGGATACCGCCCAGCGGCATCTGCCCGAAGGCCCCGATCAGCGTTCGCGCCTCCGCCGTCTCCTGCTGCCGCTCGGCCACCAGGCTGTGGCTGGCCGTGGGCATCAGTTCACGCGCGCGCTGCTGGCCGAGCGCGCACGCCGCCCGCTCCGCCAGCATCGTCGTTATCTTTTCGTATTCCAGAACTCGCAGCGTATGTTCGTCCATCGTGAATTACCTGTGGCGCGACCGTTCACCCCATTATACCTCTGCGGTCGGCGGGGTAATCGGCGCGGCCTTTCTTCCGCCTTCCCTATCGCCCCACTATACGCCGAAGGTAAAAAGTAAATACGGGCAGAAGGCGCGCAGCGTTCGCCGCCCTTCCCGCCAGAGATAATCGCGGTGCTGTGGCCGTTCTTAACACTGTCTTAACAGAAAACCCGGTATACTGAGGCCGCAACAGCCTTGTGCCGCCGTACTGCACACGTTAGCTGAAAAGGAGAAAACATTGCCTAACACCCCGAAGGCTGCCCTTATCGCTTCTGCCGTCACGGCTGCCCTCCTGCTTATGCCGGACAGCGCATCCGCCCAATTCAGGATCAGCTGAAATCTTTTTTAACCCACCAGAACAGATGCTCCCAACGAGTACATTGAACTTCGCGGGACGGCGGAAGCACGTTTGCAGCGGGAACCTATCTGGTGAATGTCGAAGGTGACAGCAATGGCGGGCCGGGTGATGTCAACAGCTTTTTCGATCTTTCGGGTAGGACTTTCGGAAGCAATGGTTTTCTGACATTGTTACAGAAGGGGAACACCTACAGCCCTAATTCGTCAGCGACAAATCTGACCAATACCGGCAGCGGCGCGGGTTACGGCAGCGGCGCGGGCAGCAGTGTTGGCTTTAATGCGGATAACAGTGGAACGGACTTTGAGAACCCTGCCCATACGATATTTCTCATCACTACGGCAACCGCTCCGACATTAACGACCGACATTGACGGGAACAATGACGGTGTAGCGGACGGTTCTGCCTTCGGCACCTGGTCGATTCTTGACTCCGTTGGCGTCGTGGATGGAGGCACCAGTGATACCGCTTACGGCGCAATCAACTTCCTGCGGAATGGTGCCGGTCTTACCCCGGCAGGTGCGAATAACATCACCACAAGCTTCACTGGAGAATATGTTGGCAGGATAGGTGATTCTTTCGGCTCCACCGCGAGCGACTGGGTAGCGGGCGATATTGGTGGAGTCAATCCCACCGATTTCGCCTTTGCCAATGCCTCCAACAGCGCGTATGTCGGGCAGCTTCTCAGTCAAATGCAGCTTGGCAGCTTCAATGCTGTTCCGGAGCCTGGCACGATGGCGCTTCTGGGCGTGGGCGTTCTACCGCTCTATGGCGCGATGCGCAGCCGCAAGAAAGCCGCAAAGCGTGGATAGAGACCGCGGCGCGTAAACCCGAACCAGGCTCCAAAGAGACAATGGCCTGAGCAACATGAATTGCATAAGACCCTGAGACAACAGATGTCCTGGGGTCTTTGCTTATCGCTGAGCGTATTGCACCGAGGTTTCTCCGGGTACAGATAGGTTGTTCATCTTTTTTTAAGGAACATCAGCGTCAGCACTGCTACTGGCCAGATGCTCTGTCACCTGATTACGCAGAGGAGGTTTGTCGTGAATCCATATCGTTTGATTGCTGCCACAATAGCGATGGCAGTCGTGACGGGATTGACCACGGGATGCGCCAACCGAAACGGCAGCGGCGACAGCGGCGGTGGCGGCGGCGGAACCACCGGCACGGCGGGGGCAGGCGGGACGACAGGAGCCACGTCGGGCGATGGCGCAGGAACCGCAGGGGGACTGCGGGAACCGGAACAACAAATGGGGGTGCCGGAACCGGGGCGGGCGTTGAAGGCGGCAGCGGCGCGGGCGGCAGCGGCGCGGGCGGTGCAGGCGGTGGCGATGTGCCCGCCAATGCGGGGACCGGCCCCACAAGCGGCTCGGCAACCGGTCCGGGGCCGGACGTAGGCGGCGGCAGCGGAGGAGGAGCCACCCCCGGGGGGGGTGGAACGTCTCGTTAAGACTGTGTCCCGGAACTAATGATGTCGTGGACGGTTCCGGTGTTACCCACTCGAATATCGCCGAGGAAAAGAAGGATCGTCCCCTGTCGCTTTACGATGTCAAGCTGCACGTCTTGAGCGCGGGCGATGCCTTCGACCTGCGGGAGCGCCGTCCAGGTGCTGTCTCCCGACAGGAGGCGGTTGAGGACGCTCGCCCCGCAGGCGACGCTCGCCCCGCGGGCAAGCAGGAGAAGGCTGCTCCTCCCCAGAAATTCCTCCTATCGACTAATCTGATGGTGAGGAGAAGATGGGTTTCCGCCTGGGATGCCAGACTATTACCTGGGGTGAGCAGCAAAGAGAGTATCTGCCGGATGTGTTCGCACAGGTCGCCGGGGCCGGTTATGAAGGCGTAGAGATCGGGTTCCGGCACATCCGCCAGACCGCGCCGCACATGCTGCGGCGGCGGCTTGAAGAGAACGGTCTTGTGCTTGCCGCCTCGCATATCGGCGGCAACCTGGCGGATGCGGCGCAGGCAAATCAGGAGCGCACGGTTCTGGACGAAATTCTGGACTACCTCAATGCCGTGGACTGCCCCCTGCTGATGTACTCCGGCCTGCGCTACAATGACGCCGAGCAGTTCCGCCGCGACATGGAGGCGCTGAATCGCGCCGCCGAAGCCTGTCAGGGGCGCGGCGTGCGCCTGTTGTACCACAATCATGATTGGGAGTTCGCGGATAACAGGCGGGTGATGGACGCTCTGCTCGCAGAAAGCGGCGACGCACTTGGCATTTGCCCCGACGTGGGATGGGTTGTGAAAGGTGGGGCCGATGTGGTGGCTTTCCTGGATTCCATGCGCTTACGAATCGGCGCGGTTCACTTCAAGGATTTCGCTGCCGAGGAGAGCGGGGGAGACACGGTGATGCTGGGCGAAGGCATCGTTCCCTTCCCGCAAGTGGCCGATTGGCTCCGGCATAACGCCCCGGATATATGGGTGGTCGCGGAGCAGGATAGGGCGGCGGTTCCCGCCGCCGAAGCCGCGCAGCAGAACGCCCGATATCTGCTCGCGGTGCTGTTCGCCGATCCGGCAGAAGGAAGCGCGTTATGAGCCTGGGGGTGGCCGTCATCGGGTGCGGGGATATGGGGACGCAGCACGCCCGGGCGTGGCAGGCCCGACCGGATACAACGGTGGTGGCCGTCTATGACCCGCAGGAGGACCGGCGGGACCGCGTCGCGGGCATGACGGGGGCGAAAGCCTGCAACTCCGTCGAGGAGGCGATCCTTCAGGAGGAGGTGGCGTTCGTCTCCGTCTGCACGCCGATCTGTTTTCATAGCCAGATCGCGTGCTTCGCGGCAAGCCAGGGACGGCATGTGCTGTCTGAAAAAGCGATAGCCCTTTCCCTTCCCGATGCCGAGGCGATGATTGCCGCCGCGCGCGACAACCACGTCCTGCTGGCGGTCTCCCATCAGTACCGCTCGTTCGGGCGCAACCGCAAATACAGAGAATTCATCGCCGGGGGCGCTTTCGGCGGGCCGATCTTCGCGCGCTATACCGATATCCGCGAGGTCCGGCCCAAGCTGGCGATGCACCGCCGATCCATGAACGGCGGGCCTATTGTCGACATGACCGGCCATTTCTACGATACGATGCGCTTTCTCACGGGCGAGGAACCGGTAAGCGTCTATGCTTCCGGCCATGTCTTCGGGCGGGGCAAATCCCGGTTGGCCGAGGTGGACGACCCGGCGATAGACGCCGCCGCTATCGAGGTGCGCCTGGGTGGCGGCCATATCCTGAGCGTTCTGGTCAACTGGGGCATGCCGGAAGGGTTTCCCGTAGCCAGCGAGGAGTTCTTTATCGGCCCGGAGATGTCGGCGCGCACCGTGGGAGGGGGCATCGAGTGCCGCTTTGCAGGCCGGGTCGAACACTGGGAGCCGGACCGGCCCGACCCGGCGGGGCCAACCGCGCGAATCGAGGATCTGGTGCGCGCGGTAACAACCGGCTCTCCCCTGGAGGTTTCCGGCACGGATGGCCTCGCCGCTCTGCGGGTCAGCCTGGCCGCTCTGGAATCTATTCGGAGCAATCAGGTTGTGCTCTTGTGAGAGGGACACGGCTATGGCGCAGGGTCATTCAGTTCTTCGCCAGGGCAATCGCATGAAGAGTTCGCCGGTTGAAAACCGGCGTCTGGAGGCAGATCCGTGAGTGCACCTTCCGGGTGCGGGATCGGCAAATGTGACGAATTCGTCCGTGTCCAGATCGGCGCGTTGTTCGTCCGAAGGACGTCTTGGCCTGAGCGGACGCGACAGGCGGAGCCTGCGCGCTTATCGAGGCTTCATGCGGACCGGGGCTGCTGGGCGCCCCGTCGAATAAATTCGCTCGGGAAAGCGAACTTTCCGCAGCACCGTGCTGTGAGGCCTGCGCTTACGGTGTGGAAGAACGGTGAGTGTCACTGAGGCAGCGCCCGGCTCTATCCGATGGTGCAGAAAACGGAATGGCCCTGGGTTACGGAACACCGGGCCAGGCAAACCGCTTCCTGGAGATAATCTCGCCCCCGGAGTTCACCCAATACTTCCGTGAACTTGCCGGGCTGATCCCGCCGCACGGTGCGCCGGACCCGGCAGACCTCACGGCTCTTGCCGCCCGCTACGGGATGGACTTCGACTTCGCCGCGCTCGGGCCGCTGATGGCGCATTATGGTCTCCGCATGGGCTGAACAAGCGGCGCGCGCGGGCGCGCAGGAGACGGTTATACCGTTGCGCGGGCAGAAACGTCTGCGCCGGTTCCCGAGGTATTTCATGAGTCAGGAATTAGATTATCTGCTGTCCCGACGCCGCTTTTTTATCGGCGCAGGCGGTCTGGCAGGCCTGCTGGCCTCCGGTCAGCTTGCGGGAAATTCGCAGACACGGAAGCGGTTATTTCCTTCTAATCCCTTCACCCTGGGAGTTGCATCAGGGGACCCGACTCCGGATGGCGTGGTGCTCTGGACGCGCCTTGCGCTCGACCCGCTGAACGGGGGAGGCATGCCCGCGCAGGATATTCCCGTCCAGTGGCGGCTTGCCCGCGATGAGAAGATGCGCGACGTGGTCCGAAGCGGAACGGCATTTGCCACAGCGGCGCTCGGCCACTCGGTTCATGTGGAGCTTACCGGCCTGGAACCGGCGCGCTGGTACTGGTATCAATTCACCGCAGGCGGCGTGGACAGCCCGATTGGCCGCACCCGGACGGCCCCGGCGGTGGGCGCGTCGTTACGAAAGTTCGCCTGCGCCTTCGCTTCGTGCCAGAACTGGCAGAGCGGTTACTTCACGGCGTACCGGCACATGGCCGGGGAAGACCTTGATCTGGTCGTGCATCTGGGCGACTACATCTACGAGGGCGGCATTAGCGGCGGGAGCGGGCCGCGCAAGCACAACAGCGCCGAGATTGTCACGCTGACGGACTACCGCAACCGGTACGCGCTGTACAAAAGCGACCCCGATCTCCAGGCCGCGCATGCCGCGTTTCCCTGGGTCGTCACCTGGGACGACCATGAAGTGGAGAACAACTATGCGGGCCTGATCCGGGATAACCGGAATCCGCCCGGCGATTTCCGTCTGCGGCGCGCTGCCGCCTACCAGGCGTACTACGAGCACCTGCCGCTGCGCCGCTCCTCGATTCCTGTCGGAGCGGGTATGCTGCTGTACCGGCGGCTTACCTTCGGCAATCTGGCCCGGTTCAACGTTTTGGACACGCGCCAGTACCGCACGAAGCAGCCCTCCAATGAGCGTCGTCTCGATGCCGCCAACACCCTGCTCGGTCGGCGGCAGGAAGAGTGGCTGATACACGGCCTCGACCGTTCCCCGGCGCGGTGGAACGTGCTGGCTCAGCAGGTGTTCCTGGCGCAGCGTGACCTGGCGGAAGGCACCGAGCGCCGGTTCAGCACAGATACGTGGGATGGCTATGTGGCCTCTCGCGAGCGGCTTTTGCATTTTATCGAGCAGCGGCAGCCCGCGAATCCGGTCGTGCTGACGGGGGACGTGCACAGTAACTGGGTCGCCGACCTGAAAGCGGATTTCAACGAACCCGGTTCCCGGACCCTGGGAACGGAGTTTGTCGGCACGTCAATCTCCTCCGGGGGCAATGGCAGCGACATGACGGCTCGTGGACAGCGGATTTTGACGGAAAACCCACACATCAAGTATTATAACGATCAGCGCGGCTATGTCCGCTGCACGCTCACCCCGGACTCGTGGCGCAGTGATTATCGGGTGGTTCCCGTTGTAGCCACTCCGGGCAGTTCCATCTTGACACGCGCCTCGTTTGTGGTCGAGAACGGCAAACCCGGAGCCGTACGCGCCTGAGACGCCTGTTGCCGTGGGGTGATCTGCTGCGCCCCTCCGGTTCTCCTGTTTGAGCCGCCCTGTCTTCCCATTCGGGAATAAAAAAGAATTTCTTTCCACAGCACTATTGCTGGCTGTGAAAAGTGCCGATAATGTCCGGTTGATACTATATCAGTTCGCCCGCCGAAACACGTCGATGTTGTTTCGGATATCGCAAGGAGAAAAAGATCATGGCCGTGAAATCGGCAACTGCGCGTGATGAGAACGCGACCTATACCGCCGAACAGCTTCAGCCCCTGCTCAAGGCCCTCGTGGCCGCCAAATCCGGTGACTTTTCGGTTCGCCTGCCGGCCCCCCGCAATGGCGTCCTGAGCGAAATCGCCAGAGCGTTCAACGACGTTATCAGCCTGAACGAAGATCAAGCCCAGGAAATCGTGCGCGTGGGCGGCATTGTGGGTCGCGAGGGAAGAATGACGGAACGCGCCGCGCTTAAAGGCGCTTCGGGTTCCTGGGCCGTCAGCCTCGATTCCATCAACACGCTTATTGAAGATCTGGCGCGCCCCACGACGGAAGTAGCGCGCGTTATCACCGCCGTCGCCGAGGGTGATCTTTCACAGAAGATGGCTCTGGAGATCGAGGGGACACCGGTCAAAGGTGAGTTCCTTCGCATCGGTACGACGGTAAATACCATGGTCGACCAACTTAGCTCCTTTGCCGATGAGGTAACGCGTGTCGCCCGCGAGGTGGGTACCGAAGGAAAGTTAGGCGGCCAAGCCCAGGTTAAAGGCGTCTCCGGTACCTGGAAAGACCTCACTGACAATGTAAACTTCATGGCAAGCAACTTGACCGACCAGGTGCGAAACATCGCTCTCGTTACGACAGCGGTTGCCAACGGCGACCTCTCGCAGAAGATCACCGTAGACGTCAAGGGAGAGATTCTCGAACTCAAGAACACCATCAACGTCATGGTCGATCAGCTTAACTCCTTCGCGGACGAGGTGACGCGCGTTGCCCGTGAGGTAGGCACCGAAGGGAAACTGGGCGGGCAGGCCGAAGTAGGCGGCGTCTCCGGTACCTGGAAAGACCTCACCGACAACGTCAACTTCATGGCGGGCAACCTGACCACGCAGGTGCAGGGCATTGCCAAAGTGGTGACAGCGGTTGCCAATGGCGACTTGAAGCAGAAGCTGGTCGTCGAGGCCAAAGGCGAGGTTGCGGCTCTGGCCGATACCATCAACAGCATGACCGACACGCTGGGTATCTTCGCCGATCAGGTTACGACGGTAGCCCGCGAAGTCGGCACCGAAGGAAAGCTGGGCGGGCAGGCGGACGTGCCGAACGTGGCGGGCACCTGGAAAGACTTGACCGACAACGTCAATGGCCTGGCGAGCAATCTGACCAACCAGGTGCGAAACATCGCTCTCGTTACCACCGCCGTTGCCAATGGAGACCTGTCACAGAAGATCACCGTTGACGCGCGCGGTGAAATCCTGGAGCTGAAGGACACCATCAACGTCATGGTCGATCAGCTTAACTCCTTTGCCGCTGAAGTCACCCGTGTTGCCAAGGAAGTCGGCACCGAAGGAAGCTGGGCGGGCAGGCGCAGGTCAAAGGCGTCTCCGGTACCTGGAAAGACCTCACCGACAACGTCAATGGCCTGGCCGGGAACCTTACCAACCAGGTGCGAAACATCGCATTGGTAACAACGGCGGTTGCCAATGGAGACCTGTCACAGAAGATCACCGTTGACGCGCGCGGTGAAATCCTGGAGCTGAAGGACACCATCAACGTCATGGTCGATCAGCTTAACTCCTTTGCCGCTGAAGTCACCCGTGTGGCACGCGAGGTAGGCACTGAGGGTATCCTGGGCGGGCAGGCCGAAGTAGGCGGCGTCTCCGGTACCTGGAAAGACCTCACCGACAACGTCAACTTCATGGCGGGCAACCTGACCACGCAGGTGCAGGGCATTGCCAAAGTGGTGACAGCGGTTGCCAATGGCGACTTGAAG
The DNA here is from genome assembly GCA_030447685.1 of Armatimonadaceae bacterium. Taxonomy (GTDB): domain Bacteria; phylum Armatimonadota; class Armatimonadia; order Armatimonadales; family Armatimonadaceae; genus JAUJOK01. The sequence continues at coordinate 75,027 of JAUJOK010000011.1, read as the reverse complement.
CAGAAGCTGGTCGTCGAGGCCAAAGGCGAGGTTGCGGCTCTGGCCGATACCATCAACAGCATGACCGACACGCTGGGTATCTTCGCCGATCAGTTACGACGGTAGCCCGCGAAGTCGGCACCGAAGGAAAGCTGGGCGGGCAGGCGGACGTGCCGAACGTGGCGGGCACCTGGAAAGACTTGACCGACAACGTCAATGGCCTGGCGAGCAATCTGACCAACCAGGTGCGAAACATCGCTCTGGTTACCACCGCCGTTGCCAATGGAGACCTGTCACAGAAGATCACCGTCGATGTTAAAGGCGAGATTCTCGAACTCAAAAATACCATCAACGTCATGGTCGATCAGCTTAACTCCTTTGCCGCTGAAGTCACCCGTGTGGCACGCGAGGTCGGCACTGAGGGTATCCTGGGCGGGCAGGCGCAGGTCAAAGGCGTGTCGGGGACATGGAAAGACCTCACCGACAATGTAAACTTCATGGCAAGCAACCTGACGAATCAGGTGCGGAACATCGCTCTCGTTACCACCGCCGTTGCCAATGGAGACCTGTCACAGAAGATTACCGTTGATGTCAAAGGCGAAATCCTCGAACTCAAGAACACGATTAACCAGATGGTCGATCAGCTTAGCTCCTTCGCGGACGAGGTAACGCGCGTTGCCAAGGAAGTCGGTACCGAAGGAAAGCTGGGTGGTCAGGCCGAGGTCAAGGGGGTGTCGGGAACCTGGAAGGACCTCACCGACAACGTCAACGGCCTCGCCGGGAATCTAACGGTTCAGCTACGGGACGTGTCCAAAGTCGCGACCGCCATTGCCAGCGGCGACCTGGGCCAGAAGATCACCGTAGACGTCAAGGGAGAAATTCTCAAATTAAAGACGTTATCAACGTCATGGTCGATCAGCTTAACTCGTTCGCCGCCGAAGTCACCCGTGTGGCACGCGAAGTCGGTACCGAAGGAAAGCTGGGAGGACAGGCCAATGTGCCGGGTGTCGCAGGCACCTGGAAAGACCTCACCGATAACGTCAACTTCATGGCAAACAGCCTTACGGTTCAGGTGCGGGCGATCTCAGACGTTGCCACCGCCGTGACCGAGGGGGACCTGACCCGCTCCATCATGGTCGAGGCGCAGGGCGAGGTTTCGGCAGCTTAAGAACAACATCAACCAGATGATCGCCAACCTCAAGGATACGACTCAGAAGAACACGGAGCAGGACTGGCTCAAGACGAACCTGGCGCGCTTCAGCGGCATGATGCAGGGCCAGAAGAACCTGGAATCCGTTTCGCGCCTGATCATGTCCGAACTGACGCCGCTGGTGTCGGCGCACCACGGGGTGTTCTATCTCAACGACCCGGCGAGCAACGAAACAGTTCTGAAGCTGATGAGCAGCTACGCTATCGCGAGCGCAAGAACGTCGCCAATCAGTTTTATCTGGGCGAGGGCCTGGTGGGACAGTGCGCCCTGGAGAAGCAGAGCATACTGCTTACCAACGTGCCGGGGGACTACATCCAGATCAGCTCCGGCCTCGGCGAAGCGCCGCCGCTCAACATCATCGTGCTGCCCGTGCTCTTCGAAGACGAGATCATGGCGGTAATCGAGCTGGCCTCCTTCCAGGCATTCAGCCCGATCCACCGGACGTTCCTCGACCAGCTTATGGAAAGCATCGGCGTCGTCCTCAACATGATCAGCGCGAACATGCGGACGGAAGAACTGCTCCAGCAGTCCCAGTCGCTCACCCAGGAACTGCAAAGCCAGTCCGAGGAGCTGCAGTCGCAACAGGAACAGCTCAAGCGCTCCAATGTGGAGCTGGAGACGCAGGCCAAGGAGCTGGAAGACAAGGCATCGCTGCTGGCCGAGCAGAACAACAAGGTAGAACTCAAGAACCGCGAGGTGGAGCTGGCGCGCGCCGCGCTGGAAGAAAAAGGCCGAGCAGTTGGCGCTCAGCTCAAAGTATAAATCGGAATTCCTTGCCAACATGAGCCATGAGCTGCGCACCCCGCTGAACAGCATGCTCATTCTGGCGAAACTCCTTTCCGATAATAGCAGCGGCAACCTGACGCCCAAGCAGGCCGAGTTCGCGAACACGATCTACGGTTCCGGTGGCGATTTGCTGAACCTGATCAACGAGATACTGGACCTGTCGAAGGTCGAGGCCGGCAAAATGGAGATCGATATCACCCATGTCGCCGTGGCCGAGGTTCAGGAGTATGTGGAGCGCACCTTCGATCACGTCGCCCGGCAGAAGGGCCTCGGGTTCCATGTTGAGATCGAGCCGGATGCTCCGGTCATCATCCAGACGGATATGCAGCGTTTGCAGCAGGTGCTCCGGAACCTTCTGAGCAACGCCTTCAAGTTCACCGAGCAAGGCCGGGTGGACCTGACGATAGCGGGATCGGACAGGGATGTGATACTGGACAACGGGCAACTGTTCCCGGCCCGGCAACTGGTCGCGTTCTGCGTGACCGACACGGGCATCGGCATCCCCAGAGATAAGCAGAGCCTGATCTTTGAGGCGTTCCAGCAGGCCGACGGTACGACCAATCGCCGGTACGGCGGCACCGGCCTGGGCCTTTCGATAAGCCGCGAGATTACGCGCCTCCTGGGCGGCAGGATTCAGGTGGACAGCACGCCCGGTCGGGGCAGCACGTTTACCCTGTATCTGCCGCTGGACTATACCGGTTCCGCTGCCACTGCCACCGCCGGGTCATCGAACGGTCGCCATGAGGTCGGCCTGTCCCCTGCCGGCGGGCAGATCGGTTACGCAGCATCGGCGAGGTCTCAGGGATGGGCACCCGCGCCGATCACCCGCAAAGCGCCCGAAGCCCCGTTACCCACGGTGCATCGCCTATCGCCCCTCCCCGAGGTGCGCGATGACCGCGCCGCGATTGAGCCGGGGGACCGTGTCCTGCTGATCGTGGAAGATGATGTCAACTTCGCCGGTATCCTGCTGGATATGGTGCGCCAGCAGGGCTTTAAGGGCCTGGTGGCCCCCTCAGGCGAAAAGGGACTGGAACTGGCGCGGCGGTTCAAGCCGGATGCCATTACCCTGGACCTCAAGCTCTCCGGCATGGACGGCTGGGCGCTTCTGGATCATTTGAAGCGCGATCCGGACACACGCCATATCCCGGTACAGGTCATCTCCGTCATGGACCGCGAGCGCGGCTTGACCTTGGGCGCTATCTCCTATCTGGAAAAGCCGGTCAGCCCCGAAGCGCTGGAAGGTGCGTTCGCCCATATCAAGAACTTCATTGACCGGGACGTGAAAGAGCTGCTGGTTGTGGAAGATAACGAGGTACAGCGCGCTCATATCGTTGAGTTAGTCGGCAATGGGGATGTGGTGACGACCGCGGTCGGGACGGGAGAAGAGGCTCTGGCCGCGCTTAAGAACAAAGACTTCGACTGCATGGTGCTGGACCTGACCCTGCCGGACCGGGAAGGCTTTGAACTGCTCAGGGAGGTGAAAGCCCAGCCAAAGTTCCAGGACCTGCCGGTCGTCATCTACACCAGCAAGGATCTGTCCCGACAGGAGGAAGCCGAACTCAAAAAATACGCCGCGACGATCATTACCAAAGATGCTACGTCCTCGGAGCGCCTGCTGGACGACACGGCACTGTTCCTGCATCGTGTGGTATCGAAGATGCCGGAAGCGAAGCGAAAGATCGTGGAGCAGCGTCATCCTTCGGACAGTGACGGCGGTGGCAACGGCGCCGCAGCAACAGAAGCAGCGGCGCCCCTAACGGATGCCGCGACACGTTCGAAAAAGCGGGCGGGCAGCACACCGGCGGCTGCGCGTACCGGCAGGAAAAATGCCGCCGAAACCGGAAACGAGGCAAAGGGTGACACCGGCGCTGTCGGCGCAGGCGGCGTTCCCGGAGACATGACGGGCCGTACGGTTCTGGTGGTGGACGACGATATGCGCAATATCTTCGCCCTCACCAGCATGCTGGAAAGCCACGGTTTCAACGTCCTCTTCGCCGAGAACGGCAAGACGGGTATCGACATACTGATGCAGACACCCACGGTAGACGTGGTGCTGATGGACGTGATGATGCCGGAAATGGACGGCTACGAAACCATGGAGATCATACGCCGGATGGAGCGTTTCGAGAACCTGCCCATTATTGCGCTCACCGCCAAGGCCATGACAGGCGACCGGGAAAAGTGTCTGGCCGCCGGCGCTTCGGATTACATCCCGAAGCCCGTGGATACCGAGCATCTGCTCGTTATGCTTGGCCAGTGGCTGGGCAGACTGGCCTGATAGAGATGGATGGCAGCGCTTCTTGATGGCAGGAAGCGCTGCCGGATTGTCGGCAGGATAACGCAAAAGAACGCGGCGCTGCAATGGGTGGAACCGAGCAGCCGGGTATTCAAAACACATGACGACGGAAGAGGACGCCATGCTCCCAACGGAGCGAAAAGCCAACATACTTCTGGTGGACGACCGACCGGAGAACCTTCTTGCGCTGGAGGCCATACTGGAACCGCTCGGTCAGAACCTGGTTAGAGCCAGTTCCGGCGTGGAGGCTCTGAGACGTCTTCTGACGGATGATTTCGCCCTGATTCTGCTGGACGTGCAGATGCCCGGCATGGACGGCTTTGAGACGGCGACGCTTATTAAGGAACGTGAAAAGACACGTCATATCCCTATTATCTTTATCACCGCCATTGAGCAGGACGAATGGTACGTCTTCCATGGCTATGCAACCGGCGCGGTCGATTACCTCCGCAAGCCGTTCGAGCCGGACATTCTCCAATCCAAGGTTCGGGTATTCGTCGAGCTGTTCCAGAAGACCGATCAGATTAAAGAACAGGCCGAGCAGCTGCGCCGGAGCGAGCAGCGCGAGGCGGAACGACAGCACCAGGAGCGAGAGCGCGAACAGGAGCATCGGCACTTGCAGGAGTTGGCCGAGCGTGAAATGCAGCTGCGCCAATTCAAGTCCACTCTGGATGCCACGCTCGACGCAGTCTTCATCTTTGACGCGCAAAGTCTGCGCTTTTCCTATCTGAATCATGGGGCGTTCAGTCGGCTGGGCTACACCGAGAGCGAGATGCTCTCGATGATGCCGCTGGACATCCAATCGGATCGGGATGAAGCGGGATTCCGCGCCATGCTTCAGCCCCTGAGGGAAGGGCTGCTGCCGTCACTTATCTTCGAGACTCAGCACCGCCATCAGGACGGCACGCTGATACCGGTCGAAGTCTTCCTGCAGTTTATCGCTCCGCCCGGCGAGGCGGGGCGCTTTGTGGCTATCGTCCGCGACATTACCGAGCGCAAGCGAGCGGAGCAGGCGCTGAAAGAGAGCCAGGATCGGGAGCGTTCCGTTCTGCGCAACGTGCTTGCCAGCGTCACCGAGGGACGCCTCTTTTTATGCAATACGCCCGCCGATCTGCCCGCTCCGTTAGTTTCCATTGGCGAGCCTATCCTGCTGTCGGCTTCGTCACTTCGTCTGCTGCGCCGCCGTATTCAGGAGGTGGCGCTCACTCACGGCTTCGCTCAGGATCGTTGGTGCGACCTGGTAACTTCGGTGAGCGAGGCGGCAATGAATACGGTAGTGCATGCCAGGGGCGGTGAAGCGCGCGTTCACGCCGGTGCAGGCGGCACGATTCAGGTGTGGATACAGGATCAGGGTGCGGGAATCGCCCTGGAGAACCTGCACCGGGCCACGGTGGAACGCGGGTACAGTTCCGCGGGCACGCTGGGTCATGGGTTCTGGATGATGCTCCAGACCTGTGACCGGGTGTATCTGCTCACGGGGCAGGATGGCACGACCGTTGTGCTGGAGCAGGCATGCGAGGCATCCGAGCCGCGCTGGCTGACCGAAGCGCGCTGGACGAAGGTCGGGACTGCCTGAAGAAGGTGCACTGTGCGGGCCTCTATCCATGCCGCAGGCTGGCCGTACACCGGGTGAAGGAAGAATACCGATGACTGCGGAGTGGCAGGAAGGCGATGTTGCGGTGAACGGGCTGCGGCTGCACTACACGCGCACCGGCAGCATGGGTGCGCCGCCGGTCGTACTGGCGCACGGCTTCTCGGATGACGGGCTGTGCTGGACGCCGGTAACGAAGGCGCTCGCGCCCGAATACGATGTGGTGATGGTGGATGCGCGCGGCCATGGCAAGTCGGACGCGCCGGAGGAGGGCTATGGCATCGCCGACCTCGCAGCAGACCTGCACGGCGTTATCACTGCGCTGGGGCTGCGCCGACCCGCCATCCTCGGTCACTCCATGGGCGGGGCGACGACACTGGTGCTGGCGGGCACCTACCCGGACGTGCCCGGCGCGATACTGATTGAAGATGCGGGTGCGCCGAACCTGGGGACGGGCGCGACGCGCACGCCGGAGGGAGAGGAGCGCCGGGCACGGATGCGCGCGTGGGTGACGGGCCTGAAGCGCAAGACACGCGACGAACTGATAGCCGCTCAGCGCGCCGAAACGCCGCACTGGTCGGAGGCGGAACTGGAGCCGTGGGCGGACGCCAAGCTGCGCCTCAGTCTCAACATTCTTGGCCGTGCCGAGGCTGCTCCCGTGGACTGGCAGGCGCTCCTGCCGCGCATTACCTGCCCCGCCCTGCTGATCACCGCCGACCCGGAGCGGGGTGCGATGGTTACTGAGGAAGGGGCAAGAGAATTACAGGCGCTGGTCCCCCATCTTCACGTGGCGCATATTGCCGAAGCCGGACACAGCATCCGCCGCGACCGGTTCGACCACTATGTCCGAGTCGTGCGGGAGTTTCTCAGCCAGACGCGCGACACGATATAAAGGCTAAAGGCTTCTACTCCACCAGCCGGTCGGCGGCAGCACCGGTAACGAAGGCATAGATGGCCTTGTGCGACAGGTCGATCACCTGCTCATCAATCGGCCAGGTCCAGGGAAGCGTGCCGACACCGGTGGCATTCTCCAGCGTCTGGTCGTTCAGCAGGCGCAGGTTCATGAACAGCAGCGACCCTACCGGCCCGCGCACCCCGTGCTCGGCCATCAGCCCCCGCACCGCCCCCAGCAGGATGCCCTGGCCCCAGTGCATCACCCAGTTCATCACCAGCCGCTCCTCGTCGGGCTTGTGCGGAAGGCCCAGCAGGCGCTCCAGCGTGTGCGCGGGCACATAGGAGTTGGGCCGCTTGGTCACCGCCTGCTCCAGCTTTTCCGCAAGAGTCATGGCCGCAACCCCGGCCAATCCTGCCACCAACCCGCGTATCGCTGCATTACCAGTCATTATTTTGTCCTTCTATTATGGCGAGACGGAGGCGGCAGGGGCCGCAGCAGCCGTGCCGCCCGGTTCCGGCGCGGGGAGGAGGCGGCTGCGCACGGCCAGCGCCTTCCCTGAGTCCCAGGTCACGTCCGCCTCAAAAAGATTGGCGAGGGGAGTTAGCGGCGCGACCAAAACCCCTTCCACAAAGGTCGCGGACACAGAAAGCGGGATCGCGTCACTATTTAGCGTTGCCGTGGGCTGCCCTGCCCGAAGAATTAGAGAGCGCCCATTGCCGCTCGTTACCTCCACCTCGTCCAGGTCACTATGGAGATACACCTTCCCACCCAGCGACTCCGCCACAGCCCGAACCGGCACCATCCATTCCCCGGAGACGCGGATCGGAGCGATGGGGGCCGCGACAATCCGGTTATTGACCTCCAGCCGCTCTTTCTCACCGACTATAGGCTCCGGGTAGCCGTCCCGGCGCTCTGCCGCCCGGCGTACTGCCTCGGGGTCGGCCAGCGGCCACAGCCCGACGGCTTTCAGGAGAGTTTCAATATGCTGCGGCGACGTTTTGCCGGTGCCGTATAGATCGGGCCAGACGCTTAAATAGTAACGCCCCTCCCGGCGACCGACCCGAACAGGCTCATAAAGCGAGTGGATCGGCGTACCCACCGATACCTGAGAGAACATGCGGCTGGCATGCTCCGGGTACAGACGAACGCAGCCGTGGGAGGCTGCCGTGCTGATGCTCAGCGGCGCGTTAGTGGCGTGAAAGCCGACTTCGGATCCGGTACGGCGGTCGCGGTACCAGCCCATCCAATATCCGCCCAATGGATTGCCGGGGCCGGGAGGGATTACGCGCTGGCGCGCTCCTTCCCTTCGGACCATCTCACGGGGGGTGATCCAGATGGGGTCCTCGATCTTGCTGTGCAGCCGGAACTGTCCGGTGGGTGTGGGCCAGGTAGGCTTGCCGACGGCAACCGGGTAGCGCCCGAGAAGGAGGCCGTCGCGGAAGACGTAAACGGCCCGTTCCGGAATGTTCAGCACAACGCCGTCGCGGGAACGGGCAGGGGGAACATACACGGTCGGCAGCATCAGGAGGGTGCCCGGCGTCAGAGCCTCGCCGGACGCCAGGCTGTTAAGACGGGCCAGGACTGCCGGATTGGTGCCGGTACGACGGGAAATGGTCAGCAGCGTATCTCCCGAGGCGACTCGGTACTGCGCGGGTTCTCCGGTCAGCGGCAGGATTTCGGGTGGGGCCGCTCGCCCCGTTGTCGGCACGGCGATCAGTAAAAGGGCCACCAGCAACCGTGGCATAGACATTATTACCCTATTGCATTCATGCAGCATGGGATACCTCGCCCTGAGCGACGGTATCCCATGTCTGCTGATCTCAATTAAAGAAAACAGCCGCCTGAACTTAGCCCATGGCGCGAACGGCGCGCGAGCGGCGGTACTGCGTACGGCCCCGATTGTACTGACGCCGGCTGTTGCGCTGCATGCGGCTTGACCTGCGCGTGCTCGTCCGGACACTCCGTCTCTCACTCGTCGTTCCGGTCATCTCCGTCTGGACGGGTGTCTGCCGGGTTCGCCGTCGGACGATGGTTTCCTCTATGGTCCGGCTCCGCTGCCTCTGCTGCTGCTGGACACCGGTAGCCGTGCCGGTTTCCGTGTTGCTCTGGGTCGTGGTTTCACTTTGCGTGGCGCCTTCACTCTGCGTGGCGCCCTCGCGCTGTGTGGTACTTTCGCTTTGCGTCGTGCTTTCGCTCTGGGCCAGGGAAGGGCTGGCAAGACAAGTGACGAGGAAGCCTGCGCCGATACCAAGCGCAGCGATGCGGCTGACAATCTTCATAAGGATTCACCTTTGGGCTTGATTTGCGCACTTCTCCAATGGCATGATGCGGATTCACTCGGTTATCCGCTCCGCAGCAAAAGGGTGCGCTACCCTCCTGGCTTGTTCCCGCTTTGAGCGGGTTTCACACGTGGCTCCGTCCGCTGCCCGCCCCGCGATAGCGAGGCTCCCGCACCAGGCCTGCGCCATGAATCGAGAATCAAAAGAGAGAACTGGAGAAGCCGCCATCTACCGGCAGCGCCGTGCCCGTCACGAAATCGCTGGCCGGGCTGCACAGGAAGACGGCTGCACCTGCCAGGTCTTCGGGACGCCCCCAGCGCCCCGCCGGTGTCCGGTCTGCCACCCTCTCTTCCAGACCGGTCAACACCTGCCGGGCGCGCCGCGTCAGGTCGGTATCGATCCAGCCGGGCAGAATGCAGTTGACCTGGATGTTGTCTGCCGCCCAGGCAGCGGCCAGGCTTTTGGTAAGCTGAACAACGGCTCCCTTGGTGGCCGCGTAAATAGAGGCCATATCGAAGCCCATGAGGCTGGTCATCGAGCCGATGGTGACGATCTTGCCGCTCTCGCGCTCTTTCATCGCCGGGTAGGCGGCCTGGCAGCAGGCAAAGACGCTGGTCAGGTTGGTATCGATTAGATGGTGCCACTCCTGGGGCGTGTAATCTTCGGGACGCTTGCGCAGGTTGGTTCCGGCATTGGCGACAAGAATGTCCAGCCCGCCCAGACGCTCCGCCGCCTGACGGACCATTTCCCGCGCCTGAACATCGTCCCGCACGTCCGCAATCAGCCCGACTGCCCGTACTCCCAGGCGCTCCAGTTCAGCGACCGCAGCGGCGTTCTTGGCTTCATCGCGCCCGGCAATCGCCACATCCGCACCGGCCTGCGCCAGTCCCCGCGCGATGCCCAGCCCGATCCCGCCGTTGCCGCCGGTCACGAGCGCCGTCTTACCCTGCAAATTAAACAACTCCATAAACGCTTTCCTATCTGGCCTGGCCGCCGCTCGAAAGCCTATAGTCGCTTTTGAGGCTTTCGCACCCGCTGTCTCCCTGGCGCATCGGCGCACTGTTATTAAGAACGAGCAGCGGAGCGGATGGTTACGGCCTCACCGTCGCGGTTATCGTTAGCCGCAGGCGGGGAAACGGACGGAAGCGGAGCAGTTACGCCGTCAGCACGGAGACGCTGACGATTCCCGCCTCCGTCGCCCCGGTCTTCAGAACGGATTCCGCCCATGTCCGGGCCTTTTTCTTCTGCTTTTCCAGGAGCGCGGCAGGGGGATGAAGGGCGGTCAAAAGAGCGAAGGGCCAGCCGGTTTTGCCCGGAGTAACCGTCACCCGCACGGGGATGGGAAAAAGATAACCGCATCCTGGCCGGGCGGCAACAGCGGCTACCTGCTGAACGGTGATCTCGTCGCTGCCGTCCAGGTGGTATGCGCCGCTTTCACCGCAGAGCTTTTCCCGCACCCAGGCGACAAGCCGGGCCTGGGCTTCCTCTTCGCAGACAGCATACAGGGAGCCGTGGACTTCCAGGCATATATCAACGCAATTCGGCATGGCTGTCCCACTTTTACCAGAACGACGGACGCGGCAACTCCCCGGCGCACAGAGGCTCATCACATAGCGCCGGGTAATCCGCGTCCGTCGTTATAGTCTGCATGCAAGATTCGTGCTAATCTCGGCGCGCAGAAGAGGCTGCGAAGAAAAACCAGGAAAGGCATGCCTTTCCTGGTTTTTGTCTCATCTGCCCCGCGGTGATTAGTGGCGTGGGCAGCTAACCGTATGGGTGCGCGGCGCGCCCTGAGCGCGGCTTCGCGTCGCTTTTGTCTCGCCGCCGAAAATCCAGGCGTAAGCCGTCTTCAGCGTGTTGGCGTCACGCACGGTCACTTCCGTCGGCGGCTCGCTGATCGCGAACATCGCGTCCCCGTCAAAGCTGCTGTGGCCGTCGATGCCCAGCGCGTGGCCCAGTTCATGCACGACCGTATCGAACATCTGGCGGCGCTCCAGCCCGGCGTCAATCGCCACCTCCGCTTCCAGCATCTGCCAGCCCGCGTGATTCAGGCTCTCGTGGTAAACCACTTTGGTGCGGCCCGAGGTAGTGGCTCCCAGCGAACCCGCCGGAACCATCTGCAGCGTAATATCGGCAAGCTCGGCGTTATCCGTCAGATGGAAGCGTATCTGCTGCTCCGCTCCCGTCGCCCACAGGCTCGCTGCGTGCTGCACCATCTGCGTGATTTCCGGCGTGTTGTTCGGCGCGATATAGATGGAAATATCCTGGGTTTCCCAGTGCAGAACTTCCTGCAGTTCATCTATGTAGTTGGGAGCGAAGCGGCCCGTTCCACCGGAAGGAGCGCCGCCGCCGCCGTTCACCGGGGGCGGAGTGCCGGGCAGGGTCGCAGCGGAGCCGCCACCGCCGCCGCCGCAGCCGGCCAAAGCCGCCGCCGCGAGCAGGGTCAGGCTGATACCCTTCAGGCTTATATACCGTTTGCCGGCAGGAGCGATATTCCACGAGAGATTCTGTGTCTTTGACATCGATACTATCCTTGATATATTCATCGGCTGTCTGCGTCCGCACGCAGCCGCCGTCAAGATTAGTATCGGAAGTTCGGGCAGGGGTTTTGAGCTACCAAAATTACGGGGTTCCTGAGATATTTATCAGGAACTCCGTAAAAAGGCTGCGTCAGAGAGTTTCGAGGAAGCGGCCCATGCGCCGGAGCGCCTCGGTCAGCTTATCCGTCGCCGTGGCATAGCAGCAGCGGACATGGCCGACACCGCCGGGGCCGAATACATCGCCGGGAATCACCAGGACACGCTGTTCCAGAAGCAGGCGCTCTGCGAAGGCATCGGCGGAAAGGCCGGTGCGCGCGATGGAGGGAAAGGCATAAAACGCGCCGCCGGGCAGCGCGCAGTCCAGGCCGATGTCGTTGAGGCCCTTGACGAATAGACGGCGGCGGCGGTCGTAATCCGTCACCATCTCTTCCACATCGCGCTCACCATGACGCAGCGCCTCGATAGCGGCCATCTGCGCGGTGATGCTGGCGCACATCATCGTATATTGATGTACCTTCATCATCGTCTCAATGATCGGCGCGGGCGCGCAGGCATACCCGATGCGCCAGCCGGTCATGGCGTGGGCTTTGGAAAAACCATTAAGGAGGATGGTACGCTCCGCCGCGCCTTCCAGTGACGCGACACAGGTATGCGGCGCGTCGTAGGAGAGCCGGTCGTAAATCTCATCCGAGACCACATACAGGTCGTGCTCGCGCGCCACATTGATAACCGCCTGAAGTCCCTCGCGGGTCATGGTCGCGCCGGTCGGGTTGGTCGGGTAGGAAAGCAGAATGGCTTTGGTGCGCGGCGTGATCCGGCTGGTGATGTCTTCGACGGATGTCTGAAATTGATTTTCCGCGCATGTGGGAACCGGCACCGGACAGCCGCCTGCAAAGCGAATACAGGGGATATAGGAGACATAACAGGGTTCGGGAACCAGCACCTCGTCGCCGGGATTGAGCAGGGCGCGAAAGGCGGTGTCGAGTCCCTCGGAGACGCCCACCGTCACCAGCACCTCGCAGGCCGGGTCGTAAATCACGCCGTAACGGTCGTGGAGCATGCGGGTTATCTCGCGGCGCAGCTCGATCAGGCCGTAGTTGGACGTGTAGGTGGTGTATCCCTTTTCCAGCGAATAGATGGCCGCCTCGCGCACCCGCCACGGTGTGACGAAATCCGGTTCGCCGACGCCGAGCGAGATGGCATCCTCCATTTCACTGACCAGATCGAAATAGCGGCGAATGCCGGACGCGGGGGCGGACAGCACGGTCTCCGACAGCGGCTTCATGGCGTCACCGCCAGCCGCCGGTCCGGCTCCGGGTCAACAAACAGGTCGCCGTCATCCTTGTATTTTTTGAGCAGGAAGTGGGTCGCCGTTCCGCGCACGCCTTCAATGGGAGCGAGTTTTTCGGCGACGAACTCAGCCACCTCGCGCATGGTCCGGCCCTCGACCACGACGCGCAAATCCTGCGAGCCGGACACCAGATAGACGCTGTGGACTTCGGGGTAGCGGTAAATGCGCTCGGCGATGCGGTCGTAGCCGGTGCCGCGCTCCGGGGTAGCGTCCACGTCGATAAAGGCGAAGACCTTCGGCTCGCCGCCCTTTTCCCAGTCGATGACGGTCTTATAGCGGCGAATCGTCCCTTCGGATTCCAGGGCGGCAATAGCGTGTCGCACTTCGTCCTCATCATGTCCCGTCATCGCCGCAATCTGCTCCGGCGGGGTGCGCGCGTCGCGCTCCAGAATGCGTAAAATGTCTCGTTTTTTGTTCATGGCTGTGGAAACAAAGTATAGCGCGATGCGGGCGGGGCTGTCAAACGGACAGCACCCCCCATTGACCGTAATGACCGCTTACAAGAAAGCCTTTGACCCATTGTTGCTTTTCATTCATAGCGGCGAACGCGGCAATGAACTTGTCCAGAGCCGCTTTCGCTTCAATTCTCCGGCCCGCCTCCTTGAATGTCAGATACTGCTGATACTGTTCACAGTTCATGTGAAAACAAAAAACCAGTTCCTCGATCTGCTTGGTCAATCACGCTTTCGATGATGGCCCGCTTGCGCAACTGCTGACAAAGGGCGCGGCGTCATGTTCTTCCTGGCGGTGATAAGTTCGATGCCGTTGGCGCGCAGCGCATCGGCTAGTGCCTTTGTCGGCGACCTTGCCGAATAAACCCGTGACAAGAGAAAGCAGTGGCTTGCGGTCATCTACCTGCCTGTCGTTAGATTGAGTTCGCCTTGATCATTGACAAGCAGATGTAATTTGAAGCCAAAAAACCAGCCGGTGGACAAGCAAAGACTGCTGGATGCGGCAGTTGTCACAAACGGCAAGCGGCGTGGAGTCGGCAAAGGTGATACCGCTACATTTTTCAAGCAAGCTGACAACGTAATGACAAGGCGCGGGAACGCGCTTCGCCACCGCAGGCTGGGCGCAGTAAAAGGTTTTGAAGTCACGGTAGTGGCCCTGGTGAAAAAGCAATCAAAATGGTCATTCATAGCGAACGCATGGGCGGGCGGATTGCGACTGAAAAGTCGTCCACATGGCAAAACAGAGGCGTTCAGAGCGTCCATGAGCGGCTTTCTCGGTTCTGTATTTCCGAGAAGCCTGGCCCGCTCACGTTATTCACATTACGTGCAGGTCGTGCAGAATCACGGCAGAACCGGGCGGCGAAGGGCATCGGTCATCAGCAGCGATGACCTCCCCCTGGTCTGCCGTCAGATCACTGCGCTCACCGTTAAGCGGTATGTCTTGGTCGAAGGCATAACCACTCCTGTCACTAAAAGCGATGACCTCCCCCTGACCGGGGTACTCCTCCAATGCATCCAGGTCCGTGAAGATTGGCCCCTCCGGATGCAATCGGTAGAACCGCGTGTCCGGGCTGAAGGTGTTATGCACTGCTTCCAAAAGCATATCCGGCGTCCAAACAATGCCGTAACAGTTCGATTCATCCAGCAATGCACAGGCATCATTGAGGCGGTTGTTGGCAAGCAACTTGAGCCAATGCTTGACGAAATCCTTGATGTCTTGCTCTGGCGCGTCGGACAGGGAAAGCATTTTCTTCACATTCCGGTAAAACAGAATCGGGTTCACCACAGAAGCCGCCCAAAGTTTAGCATGCCGAAGATTTTTGGCATAACCCTCGCACATCAGGCCGTTACTGAATTCCGCCGCTACCCTTTGTACTATTACCCTAAGTCGTCTGACACGGCTGCCACGAGAAGCGTCACATCGTCATTTCGCATACGGTTGTCGGCGCGGAGGCTCTGGAGCCATTCTCCAAAGGCGGATTGATCGCCGGGGAGGGTTTCCCAGGGGGTATTTCCGGCTTCGGTTTCGGCGAGGAACCAGGCGGCGAGGGCATCGGTCATCAGCAGGAAGCGGTCGCCGTCCTCGAACGCGCCTTCGGCGGCGTGGAACGGCGGCAGGGGAAAGGCATTCTCGCTGGCCGCTTCCGTGGAAACGAGAACCGGGCGATTGTCGAAGGCATCGGAGCGGGTGACGGGAAAGGCGTGCCGGAGTTCGTTTCCGCGCAGGATGAATAAACAGGCGTCGCCGATGGCCCGCGCCGACCAGGTACGCGCGGCGCTATCCCACCAGACCACCAGCAGCGCAGCGTGCGCGCCCTGCGCCAGCTTTTCCTGCGCGTACCAGGGCAGCGATTCCGAGGCGACCTGCTCGCGCCACTGGAACCCCAGCAGCGCGATACGCTCCTCCGCTTCGCCGTCCACGAACGGGGCCGACACGAATTCATCCACCAGAAGCCGCGCCCATTGCCGCGCAAAGACGGAGGACGACGCTCCATCGGCGACGGCGGCGACAAAGGTGGGCGATGTGCCTTCTTCGGCGTTACCGGCGAACGTGCCGCAGGCGGAGGCGTCCTCGTATTCGGCGTCGGTGTTGCCGTCCTTGGGCGCTTGCAGGGTGGTGAAAGACAAGGCAGAAGGCATCAGCGCAGTTCCGCCGTTCGCGTCCCGATATCCAGAAACTGAATCAGTGCGCGCAGGTCAGCATTGAAGGCGAAGCCGCGCGAGGCTTCGGTTACGGCGAATCCCTCGCGGGCCGCTTCCTGGACAAGCCGGGGCGGAAGGATGCTGCTCATCTCGAACAGGCGCTGCGCGAACTCGTCCGGCAGCCCCATCTCGGTATCCGGAAACTCAATGGCGCGCTTGCTGGACGTGGAGATATGGATGTTAAAAAACAGCGCCTTGCCGTCGTTCGTGCCGACGGTTTTTAGCTGCTCGGCGGCGGACAGAGGGTTGCCGTCGGTCGGCTCGCCGTCGGAGATATTGATGACCACCGGCGGGTAGGAGAGCGGGTATAGCTCGCACCACGCCTGCACGGTGCTGCACGCGGTTTCAATCGCCTGCTTCATGGGTGTGTTGCCGTTGGCGTGCGCCTCGAACCAGACGGGAAAGCGGATCGTGCGCTCGACCAGGCCCCCTGCCCCATCGTCTTCTTTGCGATTGCGCTGCTCGACCCGCAGGGGACTATCGGCGACCTCGGAGATGGGCACGAACTGCCGCCCGGCGAGCGCGCCGCTGAAGCCGCTCTGCACGGAGCCGCCATAGCCGACCACACCGACCTGAAAATAGTCGCGCACGTCCTCGCCCTTGGCGCAGCGCAGAACGAGCGTGGACAGCAGACGGTTGATGGCGTCCGCCACGGCGTCGCACTTACGCTTGGTGCCGTCCTGGCCCCAGGTGTCGTCCATGGAGCCGGATTGGTCAATCAGAAAAAATCCCTCGCTCGCTCATGGACGCTGCCGCGCCAACCGTCCTCACGGACGGGAAACCCGTTGGATTGCGTCCGGCAGACGCCTGGCCGAAGGCCCCAGAGCGAGGGACGTTCTGTCCCTCGGCAAGCGCGGCATAACCGTTTTACGTCCTGACTATGCCCAAAACGCGGCGTGCGTAGCTCCCCACGGACGTATCGGGGAACCGTCGCCGCTGCGCCCGGAGGTCTTTAAGTTGCGCCTTGCGGACGGCTTCTTCGTCTTCCAGCCGCCGCAGTGGGTCTTCGATGCTGCGCCGGTGGTGGGTCGCCCGCACGTATGTCTCTATCGCTTCTTCTTTCAGGTCGTCGTACCAAATCTGGACTAATTCGCGGCGGCGCGGGGGAGATAAGCACGGCGTCCAGCCGGCCTTCCACATCCGCCGCCGTATGGATTTGGGCGTTTTCCAGCCGCTTGACCGTGGTGCGCCCGATACCGGAAAGCACTCCGGCGCGACGGACGGATACCTGACTCAGCCTGTCTGCGATATATTCCTCCACAGTCATATTCACCCGAACCGTGTTTATTTTGTCCAGCTGCTTCCGAAGCCGCTTTGATGCTGCGCTGATTCTCACTGCTGATGTTGCTAAAGATAACGATTTTTTTGTTTCCAACTCATCCAGTAAAGACTTGCGGGGCCAGGCCATATAACAGGCAGTCTGGCTCAATAAAAAGAGGACGCTTCCACTAAAAAGAACCCAATCCCGCCCATCCGCCGCGTACCACCCCAGGGTACCGATCAGTCCAATCAGCCATAGCAGCCGCGCCGACCACAGATTACGTTGCTCAGCCGCCTCCGTCTTCGGCGTCTGTATCTGCTCCAGGTAATTCGTTGCGCCGGTCGAGACAGCCTGCGGCTGCGGCGTCACGCCGCTTGGCAGTCTTCGTCGTTTTTACCGTCGTGGCTTCGGCGGTCAGCCACCACTTCTTTGGGTCCGGCGCGGGAACGGCAGCCGGGACGGGCAGGACGGGTTCGGAAAGCACCATGCCCGCACGGCCTGAGGCGCAGGCGACTTTGAGGCGGTTAGACGCTCCGCGCGCGCGCGGCGTCGCGGGCGGCAAGGGTTTGTATGGCGTTGAAGATGGGCGAACCGAGCGGGCAGTGAAATCGGCGCGGTGGAAGAGAAGCGCGTCGTCCAGCGGGAATCGGTCGCACAGGGTCGGGTCGGCGATCAGGGCGTGCAGGGCGGTCTGGATGACGAGATGGGAAAAACGGTCAAGACCGGGGCCGAAGTCGCTGCGCGTGCGGGCGGTGCTGATAGTTCGCGTGACCGATCTCTGGCGCGGGCTGGCCCGAAAGCTCCGGCACGAAGACGCCGTCGTAGTCCACCAGGGTCAGCTGTTTGCCGTTGTCCGCGACCAGGATATTGTCGTGCTGCCAGTCGCCATGCCCAATGCCCGCCGCCTCCAGCCGTTCCAGCAAATCGGCGAGCGACAGGCTGAGGTTTCGCAGGCTGTCCGGGTCGTGCCGGTGGTCTTCGACAAAGCGGCCCAGGGTCTCCCCCTCGGCCCAGCGCATGGCGAGCGCGGGGTACCAGTTCCCGCCGACACGGACGCCCTGCTCCAGATAGCGGAATGGGACGAAGGTCTCCGGCAGGGCGGCGAGGCGGGGCGCGAGCAGGGCGTAGTGGGCGCGGCGCTCGTCCTCCGCGCCGCGCGACGTAAAGCAGCGCAGCGCCCAGTCGCCGCCGCCGCTACCGGTACGCAGGCGAAATACCACGGCGAAGCGGCCCGCGTAGGCGATAGGCAGTCCCTGCCGCCCCACCGCGACCTGTGCCCTGCTTAGCTGCGGGTCAGCCAGCGCGGCGGCGGGGTTCTGTATCGCTTCGCGGTAGGCGACGGCATCCGGCCAGAAGGCGCGCGCGGTGTTCGCTGCCGTGGTGGCAGCGGCGCTGCTGGTTTGCTGTGGCGAAACGGTTTGCAGTCTCACGGCTGCGCCGGTTCCTTGACGAAGAACAGCTTACGGAAATAGGCGCGGGCGGAAACGTCCGGGAAGTTCTGCTCTTCCTCGCGCAGTTTCGCCAGTTCCTGCTCGAACGCCGCTATCTCGCGCTCCAGCCGTTCGATCTCGGCTCGCACCTGCTCTGGATTTCCGACCACAGGCGCGGTGACTGTGGGCATCCCTTGGCGACGGTATTCATCGGCGGCCAGCACTTCCTGTTCACGGAGCCAATTCTGCATTGCTGTCCATTCATGTGAAGGGATGCCGCCCTGGAATCACACACTGTCGCAGATCTGCCGCCGAATCAATATGTGCCATCCGCAACCTGTCCAGGGAAACTTCACTGACACCGGAAATAGTCAGAATTCGACCAATCGGTATCTTTTCCGAGATGGTTATGCTTATAGGCGGACGCATCGTTGCCCCAAGCACAAAGCCTTTGTTCTGTTGCAGAATGGCGTATCTTGTTCTGACGCTCCTTTGCCAGTTTTTCAAGCTTATTTATCTGCGCTTTCAGGTCCTTGTGTATCTTTTTCGGGGCCATGAGCCGTATACCGTGAATATCCAGCTATGGATATAAAAATTTATAGTTATTGCCGCCCCACCGCGACCTGCGCCCTGCTTAGCTGCGGGTCAGCCAGCGCGGCGGCGGGGTTCTGAATCGCTTCGCGGTAGGCGACGGCATCCGGCCAGAAGGCGCGCGTAGTGTTCGCTGCCGTGGTGGCAGCGGCGCTGCTGGTTTGCTGTGGCGAAACGGTTTGCAGTCTCACGGCTGCGCCGGTTCCTTGACGAAGAACAGCTTACGGAAATAGGCGCGGGCGGAAACGTCGGGGAAGTTCTGCTCTTCCTCGCGCAGTTTCGCCAATTCCTGCTCGAACGCCGCTATCTCGCGCTCCAGCCGTTCGATCTCGGCTCGCACCTGCTCTGGGTTTCCGACCACAGGCGCGGCAACTTTGGGCATCCCTTGGCGACGGTATTCATCGGCGGCACTCATTTCCAGTTCACGGAGCCAATTCTGCATTGCTGTCCATTCATGTGAAGGGATGCCGCCCTGGTTAATCACACACTGTCGCAGATCTGCCGCTGTATTTATATGTCCCATCCGCAACCTGTCCAGGGAAACTTCACTGACGCCATGAATGCTCAGAATTCGACCAATCGAAATCTTTTCCAACTGGTTATGGATGAATGCGGACGCATTACCCCCAAGCAAGTGGCCGTTCTGCTCTTTATGCCAGTAAACTTTTTCGTGACGCTCCTTTTCGAGCTTTTCCAGCTTTTCTATTTCGGCTTTCAGTTCCTTCTGTATCTTTTTTCGGGGCCATAAACCGTATGGGCTGCCTAACAATCTAAGAACCCAATAAGCATTTGCCAATAGAACAAAAGATGTCCCACCATCGTAAAGTAGAACGACAATTACTGCTATCCATACAATAAATGATAATAGGCTGAGCCGCCCCCACCAGAGACTTTTCTGTTCGGCGCGCAGGGCTTCCGGGTTGAATAACCGGCTGATGTAGCCTGCACCGCTTTCGGCTTGTTGGATGGGGGCGGGCTGAGGACGGGTAACGGTTTCCGCTGTCTGCCACCACTTCTTCGCTCCATTCGACACGGCGGGTTCCGGCGTGACGGGAATGGACACGGGAGCGGGCAGGACTTCGGTGGGGCCAGAGGCGCAGGCGAGTTCGAGACGCGCGAGGCTTTCGGCAAGGACAACATCATTCGCGCTCAGGGCGGCGACGGCGCGGAACACGGGCGAGGAGTGCGGACGGTCGAAGTCGGCGCGCTTAAAAAGAAGCGATTCGCCATCGCTGTAGCGGCTCCACAGGGCCGGGTCGCGGCACAGGGCGAGCAGCGCGGTCTGCATGACCAGATGGGCGAAGCGATCCAGCCCGACGCCGAAGTGCGCGGATGTTCGCTGCGGGTGCTGGTAGTTGGCATGGCCGATTTCAGGGGATACGCCGCCCTCCAGTTCGGGCACGTAGACGCCGTCGTAGTCCACCAGAGTCACGCGCCTGCCGTTGTCGGAAACCAGCAGGTTGTCGTGCTGCCAATCGCCGTGGGCAATGCCCTGCGCCTCTAATTGCGTGAGCAGGTCGCCGAGGCTGCGGGCGAGGGCGCGCAATGCGCTGGCATCCTGCGCGTGCGTTTCCACGAACCGGCCCAGCGTTTCGCCGCTCGCCCAGCGCATGGCGACGATGGGATACCACCGGCCCAGCACACGGATACCCTGCTCGTGGTAGCGGAAGGGAACGAAAACATCCGGCAGACCCGCCAGACGCGCGGCGATAGCCTGGTAGCGGGCATGCCGCTCGTCATCGCGGGCGGGCGTGGTGAAGCAGCGCACGGCCCAGTCGCCCTGCGGTGTCCGCAGCCGGAAGACGACGGCGGAGCGGCCCGAATAGGCGACCGGCAGCCCGCGCCGGTCACAGACGACCTCGGCGGCACTGAGGTCGCTGTCGCCCGCGCCGCCTCGTCCATCGCCGCGAGCTCCTCGGCGTCTTTCGCCTTGCGCTGCGCGACCAGAATCGGCGTCGCATCCTCCAGGTAGATACCGGGCAGACTGGTTTCGATAGCGCGCAGTTCCAGCAGGCGCATGGCCGTGTATTCGGCGGCGATACGGCTGCCGGAGGAAAGACCGAGCGATTCCACGCACTGCTGCAAGGCGGCCTGTGGCCCGTTTTCGTCGCCGTCGTTCCACGGAAACAGGGTCAGCGGAACGGCGCTGGCTGCCTGCGCGCGGCTGGCTTCCATCGCGGGCAGCACGAAGACTGGTGTCCCCTGCGCCGGGAAGAACGCCAGGGTCAGCCGCTTGCTGAGGTGAAAATCCAGCCCCGTCAGATAGCGCAGATTCGCGCCGGGAACCAGAGCCACGGCGGCGATTTCCTGTTCCTGCAAAGCCTGTGTCAGACGATTCAAACGCGGGGTCATAATCCGGTCTCCCCTCTTCTCGACCCGGTAAGGACAATAAGGTTACAGAATCAGCGGTGGAACGCGCCGCCGCCGAGGGCGTAGAGCGTCATCACCAGAAGCGTCAGGGGTGGTACCAGCGCGCCGATGATGCGGGCGTGCCCGGTCGAAGCCGTTCCCGAAACGAGTGTGGCCCACCCGGCGCAGGCGGTGATGGCGGCAGGCAGGAGCGCGGGCAGAAAATAACGCCCCTGCGCCTGAAAGGTCGTCAGAATGAACATCGTAAAGAACGGCACCAGCAGAAAGATTCCCAGCACGTAAAGTGCCAGGACCCGGCGCGTCTGCGTCTCGTCTGCCGCCGTTTGTCCCATGCGGCGCAGCGTGCCCAGCAGTCCGCCGAAGCCCATTACGGCGGTCAGCAGCAGCGGGAATGGCGCAAAGCGGGTCGGGAGGATGACGTTAGGCGGCAGAAAGTACCAGAAGGTCGCATACGTGCGCGTCGCCGCATTCGATAGGTATTCACCGAGGGACGACCAGCCGGTGAGCGCCATCATCTGCTGCGGCGTAAAGTTCGGCCCGGTCTGCCGGTAGATACGCACCGTCAGCGGGTCGCCGTAGAGCAGCGTATTGCGGACGAGCCAGGGCGAGGCGATAACGACGCCGAGCGCAAGAACAAGGGCGGCCTGGGCGACAGCACGCGAAAAAGGCAGCGTCTTCGCCCATGCCGCGATGGCGTAGGCAGCGAGCATCGCCGGGACAAGCTGAAGCACGGAGAACTTGGTGAGCAGGCCCGCGCCGAACAGAACTCCTAAGAGCAGCGCGCCGCGCAGGTCCTGCCCCTGCGTGACCAGCAGGCCGAGCCGCCAGAAGATCACGGCGCAGATCAGCGTCGTCAGCGGGTCATTGGTCACGGCCCCGGCAAGCTGCGCCTGCACCGGCAGGAAGGCGACGAACGCCGCCGCGCCGACGGCGATTTCGGCCCGGTCGGGAAACAGATCTCGTCCCGCCCGAAAAGCGACCGTGATGGTCAGCAGATGCAGCGCGATGTTGATAAGCCGCAGCGCCAGCAGGTTTCCGCCGGTCAGGGCATAGACGGGCGCGGCAAGCAGGTAGTAAGCGGGCGGCTGGTGCGTCTGGTAGCGCGCCGGGTCGCCGACGCGAAACTGCACGAAGCCGCGCTCTTCCACCAACAGCCGGACATAGTTCAGATGGTCCTTTTCATCGGGATTGGCATCCAGAGGAAGCCGCGCGGCAAAGAGAAGGGACAGCACGAGCGACACGGCCAGCAGGACGAACAGCAGGCGGCGCGCGGCAGTCGGGGAAAGGCTGCCCCCCGCTCTGCCGCCCCCCCCGCCCCCAATAATGGGGATGCCCGATTTATTAGGCGTGCCGCCGTGCCCATTGGCGGAAACACGCAGCGGCTGGGGAGCGGCGTTGCCCGGCTGTTGTCGTCGCCTTTTGCTCATGG
Source organism: Armatimonadaceae bacterium (assembly GCA_030447685.1). GTDB lineage: Bacteria > Armatimonadota > Armatimonadia > Armatimonadales > Armatimonadaceae > JAUJOK01. The sequence continues at coordinate 52,365 of JAUJOK010000011.1, read as the reverse complement.
TATACGATACACCACAAAGTCGCCTGCTTGAAAGGCAATCGTTACCTTGTTTTCAGCGATGGCCTCGGGCAATAGGCGTCGCCAGGTCTGGCCGTCCTGCGCCGCCGACACGTTCCGCGCGTTCACCAGCAGCGTCGTATAGCCGCGCCCCCGGAAGTCACTGAGCCAGTCATCCACGCTCTTATAATCGTTCCAGGGCAGCAGCGTGGAGTGATTCGGTGTCGCCCACAGATAGTCGCGATCCAGATAGAAGCCGCGCACTTCGTCGAACAGGGCGACCTTCGCCTCCTTCGGCGTCTCCCGATTGATAAATTCGACGGCGGACGCGAGACCGGGCAGCGTCCGGGCGACATGCGCCTGCGTGGTCATCTGCCCCGTCACGACCGGCAGCGCAGGCGCGGCGATGTAGACTGCGCCCAGATACAGCCCCCATGCCACCGATGCCGCCGCCAGGCCCGCACCGAACCAGCGGGCGATACGCAGTTCCTCCCAGGCCGTGACAAGCACTTCCCCGCAAATAATCGCCAGCGCAGGCAGAGCCGGTATCAGATACCGCGTCTGCTGCATCAGGAAGAACCAGAACACGAAGACGCCCGCCGCGAACAGGCAAAGCAGAACGGAAACGCGTGACAAACGTCTTACAAAAAGCGGCGCGGCAAGCAGCACGGCCACATACACCGGCGACAGTCCGAACAGAACATATTCGGTGAAGAGGATCGGCTTTTGCGGCGTGAGAAGGCTCGCCTCCATTGTGGTCTGCCAGGGCGCGAGCAGAAAGTTAACCGCCCCCTTGCCGAAGCCGAACTGCGCCTGAGCGGCAGTATACTGCGCGGCGTTTGCGGCGTTCCAGTAGCGCCCGCCGAACAGGCCGTAAAAGAAGGGGTAAACCGGGTTGCCGGTATACACCCAGGTCTTGACATACCAGGGCGCAGCCACCAGAAGGGACACGCCGCCCCAGAGCAGGGTATGCGGCAGCGTCGCCTTCGCCCAGCGCCCGGTGGTGACAAAGTACCAGCCCAGCACCCCGACAAGTAGCATTCCCCAGAAGCCAAGCACGGTGTACTTGGTGCCCAGCGCCAGCCCCATGAGAACGGCGGAAACGACGAGCCAGGGGAGGGAGTCGGCCCCTATTTTCGCCCTCACCCCCACACTCGGTCTGCCGAGGTGCTCTCCCAATTTTCCGCTTCGCGGTGGGAGAGGGGAGCCTGTGGCGTTACCACCCCCGGCTTCGCGCCCTGCCAAATTCTCCTTGCTCTCGTGCGAAGCCGGGGCCGCTGCCGTGGCAGGCACCCCTCTCCCGCTCCGGGAGAGGGGCAGGGGGTGAGGGCGGGCCGGGGGAGCAGGTTGGGCTATTTCCACCGCCTGCGCCGCATTGAACAGGGCGTACAAAGACAGCCACGTAAACAGCGCGGTCGCCAGATCGACATAGGCGACGGATGCTTCCCACAGCACGATAGGCGTCGCGGCGACGATCAGCGCGGCGATAAGGCCCACCTGCTTTCCGCGCGGGGCGGGCGTGACATGGCGCGCGGCGAAGGTGTAGACGGAAAGCACCAGCAGGACGCCACAGAGCCAGTGGCACAGCTTGGCCGCGCCGACGCTGCCCAGACCAAGCATCAGCGTGTAGAGCATCTGGAGGACGAACGGGAAGTTGGAGTGTGAGACCCACGGAATGTAAAAGATGCGGCCTTCGCGCAGGTAAATCTTAGGCACGGCGAGGTGGTACGAAAGCGCGTCCCATTCGTTCCCCCCCGGCGGTGCCAGCGCCCCGATAAGCGTAAACAGCCCCAGCCCGGCGAAGGCAATGATACATGACAATTCCAAGGTGGAAAAGCGCGGACGTCCCTTCGCAGGCTTCTCACGCCAGAGTGTAACAAAGGTATAGCTGCCGAAAACGGATAGCAGGCTCAGTACCAAAATCCAGTAGCCAGGGGGAGGAAAAAGACCCAGCACGCCCACAAGCAAAACAAGGAAACTGATAGCTCCCATGCCGACCGCACAGCAAAAGATAGCCCGCTCCAATGCACTGGCCCAGGAGCCAACGGAACGTAATAACAGCCGCCCGATACCGATGGACGAGCCAATAAACACCAGTATCAGAATCAGGCTGACCCCCGTCTTAATCACCGGCGCTTCTCCTGGAGTTGGTGCAAGGCGGCTTCGATTCGGGGAGATTGGCCGTCGGCGAAGGTGACGGTGACATGGCCGTAGTGGTGGGCGTGCCAGCCGGTCTGCACGATGGGCGTTCCTTCCACGATGTGCGGTTCAGCCAGTTTGTCGTGCGAGTGACCGCCAATGATAAGGTCGATGCCGGGAACGGTACGGGCCAGGCGCTCATCCTCGCGCAATCCGATATGGGTCAGGGCAATGAGCAAATCCGCGCCTTTGCGAAGTTCGGGAACCAGTTGCGCCGCCGTTTCCACGGGATCATCGAAGACGAAGGACGACACGGCGGCGACTTTCATGCGCCGGGTAATCATCGGGACGGTGAGGCCGAGGACGATGATGCGCCTGCCGCCGATGTCAAAAAGACGCCAGGGTTCCACGGGCAGAGCGGCGGCGGCGTTCTCCCTGCGCGCGTGGACATTGGCGCAGAGGACGGGAAAGCGGGCGCGGTTTATCTTGGTTTCCAGCGCGGCCTGCAAAAAATGGAACTCGCGGTTGCCCATCGTCAGCGCATGATAGCCCAGGTCGCTCATCCGCTCCAGAATCGGTTCGCCGAAGGGGTTGACGCCGACATTGCCCGCGCCGATGGCGTCCCCGGCGTCCAGAAGGAGATATGGCGCGCCGTTCAGGGCGGCGACAGCTTCCTGCAGACGCGCCGTGCCGGGGTCGCGCAACGCGTTGTGGAAGTCGTTGGTGTGCAGGATGTGGAGCAGCGTCATACTCACGGGAATGGCTGCCTGACAATTCGCGCCCGGCAGGGGCGATTCCTGCGCCGCCCCATCGCGTTCGCTGCTTTACGCCGCCGGTTCCAGAAAGCGCACGGCCAGATGCACGGGGTCGGCGGGTTCGATGTCTTCGGGGACGCGCTGACCGGTGGTAACGTAGGAGACGGGCAGAGCGGCCTCGGCGACCACTCCCAGTAGCGAACCCAGCGTATTGGTTTCGTCCAGCTTCGTGAAGATCAGCGATTTCGGTTCCACTACCGCGAACTCCCGCGCGCATTCGCTTAAATCGCGCAGTTTGGCCGTGGCCGACAGAACCAGATGCGTTTCCCATGGTTCGCCGGTCAGCACATCGCGCAGTTCGCCGATCTGGCCCCGGTTCTTTTGCGAACGGCCCGCCGTATCCACGAAAATAACGTCACGGTCGGCAAGTGATTCGAGCGCTTCTTCGATTCCGCGACGGCTGTGGGCGACGCGCACGGGGACACCCATAATCTCGCCGTAAGTGCGTAACTGCTCCACGGCGGCGATACGATAGGTGTCCAGCGTAACCATGCCGACGCGAAAGGTTCCCGCCAGCGCGAACGGCGCGGCCAGCTTGGCGATGGTGGTAGTTTTGCCGACGCCGGTCGGGCCGACCAGAGCGATCACCCGTTTCTGCCCCCGAACCGGCTCGATGAAAGGCTGGGTGCGGAAAATATCGCGCACGGCGGCACGCAGCAGGCTCCGCGCCTCTTCCCCCTCGGCGGAAAGCGGAACATGGGCCAGCAATGCCTCGGCCAGCGGTTCCGGGGTTTCGGCGCGCGCGAGCAAAGCGCGCAGGACAGGATGCGTCGGCATACGTCGCTTCTCGTTACGAACCGGTTCCGGGGCGGGCAGCGACGGCGGCGGTGGGGCCGACGCCGCCGGATGGGTAAGACCGCGCGCCTGTGACTGGGCGGTGACTTCCAGAGGGGTGAAGCCGCCGGAAGCGACCTCACGGGTCAGGGCGCGCACGGAGCTTGCCAAATCCTGAACTTCGCCTTCCAGCCGCTCCAGGGTGACGTTTTCCGGCGCGGGCACTATTGGTGCGGGTACCAGCGACGTGGGTGATGCTGCCGGAGCCGGGGAGGGCGGCGGCGAGGATGGTCTGGCCTCCGTTACGGACGCGGGAGGCGTTTCCGGCTTCTCCAGCGCGGAACCCTCAATCTCGCTGGCGAAGAGCATTTCGACGATCTCGCGCCGAACGAGGCCGAGCCAGCGTTCTTCCTGGCGCGTCTCTTCGTTCAGGAAAACCGCCCCCGCCCCCAGTTCGGCGTGCGCCCGCGCGATGCACTCCTTGCGCGCCGCCTCCAGACATTCGCGCCAGGTGCGGAACGCGGCGGGTTTGGGCAGCACAGCCTGATAACGTCGTACCTTCACGGGGTTATTATACTACCGGACTGGCCCCTGACCCGCCGGTTGAAAACCGGCGTCTGCACGGCCTGCGGCCAAGCGTCCTCGCGGACGCGCGAAGAATGGCACCCGGAGGGTGCTCGGCGCAAGCGCCACCCAGACGCCGGTTTTCAACCGGCGGGTCTGTCCTCGGCGCAAAGCCTGACACCCCCACCTGGCCGACGGCGCGCACTTCGGCGCGGGGGGCGATCTCGTTGTAAGCGAGCACGGCCAGGCTGGGCAGGGTTCGCTCGGTCAGGCGGCGCAGCGGCAGGCGTACGGCGGACGCGCAGAGAATGACCGGCATCTGCCCCAGCGCGGCCATGCGCTCCGCCGCCTCGGAAATCGCCCCGAGAATCCGTCGTGCCTCGCCCGGCTCCATCACCAACTGCGCCCCGGCTACCGTCTCCTGCACCGAATCGCGCAGGCGCTGCTCCAGATGCGGGTCCAGGGTCAGTGCGTCCAGAGCGCCGTCCTCGCCCGCCCACTGGCGGCACAGGGTGCGCGCCAGAGCGGAACGGGCCAATTCGCCCAGGGCATCGGTGTCGCGCGTGCGCCCGATGTTGTCGGAAATCGTCTCCAGAATCGTGCCCAGGTCGCGGATGGAGACACGCTCGCGCAGCAGATGCTGGAGCACTTTCTGAATCTCGCCGACACTCACCCGGTCGCTGGAGACTTCGGCGACCACGGCGGCGTTGTTTGTTTTGAGATGGTCCATCAGAGCCTGCACGTCCTGGCGAGTGAGTATCTCGGCGGCGTGGGCGCGCAGCACCTCGGTCATGTGCGTTATCAGGACTGCGGTCGGATCGATGACGGTGTACCCGGCAAGCTCGGCGCGCTCGCGCTGGTTCCGGGGCACCCAGACGGCGGGCAGGCCGAACGCCGGGTCACGGGTTTCGACACCGGGCAGCGGGTCCATCACCCCGCCGGAGTCCATCAGCATCAGGTGGTTTGTCATCAGCTCGCCCCCGGCCACGGGTGCGCCTTTTATCTTCAGACGGTATTCGCTGGGTGTCAGCACCAGGTTGTCGCGGATGCGGACGGAGGGCAGGACAATGCCCAACTCCTGGGCAAGCTGCCGCCGCAGGCCGGTGATACGGTCGAGCAGGTCGCCGCCGCCCGCAGAATCCACCAGAGCCATCAGGCCGTAGCCGATCTCCAGTTCCACCGTGTCCACGCCCAGTTCGCGCATCACATTTTCCGGCGTGCCCGCCTGCGCGGCGGTGGCGTCGGCTTCGGCCTGCGGGTCGGGCGCGGGGACGCGGGCCGCTTCCTGATCGGCGCGATTGAGCAGGAACGCCGCGCCGAACATCGCTCCGGCAACGAATAAAAGCTGGAACTTGGGAAAGCCGGGCGCGAGCGAGAACAGGCCGACCAGCGCGCCGCCGACCAGAAGCGGGCGCGGGCCGTGCAGGAACTGCCCGGCAATATCGACGCCCAGGTTGGCATCCGACGACGCGCGCGTGACCATCAGGCCCGTGGCCGTGGAGATAAGCAGCGCGGGAATCTGCGATACCAGCCCTTCACCGATAGTCAGCAGGGTGTACTTCTGCATAATCGTGGCGAAGTCACCCTCGCCGCGAATCATCCCGAGAATAAAGCCGCCGATGATATTGATGATGATGATGATAATCGCCGCGATAGCATCGCCGCGCACGAATTTGGACGCGCCATCCATCGAGCCGTAAAAGTCGGCCTCGCGCTGGATATTGCGCCGCCGCTCGCGGGCCACCTCCTCGGTAATCATCCCGGCGTTCAGGTCGGCATCAATCGCCATCTGCCGCCCCGGCATCGCATCGAGGGTAAAGCGCGCAGCGACCTCGGCGACCCGCTCCGCGCCCTTGGTGATGACCACGAACTGGATGACGACCAGAATCAGGAACGCGATAACCCCCACGACGACATCACCGCCGATGACCACCTTGCCGAAGGCGTCGATCATGTGCCCGGCGTGGCCGTCCTTGAGGATCAGCTTCATCGCGGAGACGTTCAGGGCGAGGCGAAAAAGCGTCGTCACCAGAAGCAGCGGTGGGAAGACGGAGAACTGAAGCGGCTGGGTGGTGTAAAAGGCGACCAGCAGGATCAGAATGGCGGCGGACAGGTTCAGCACGATGCCGGTATCCAGAAGCCATTCCGGCATCGGGAAGATCAGCATCGCCACAATAGCGATGATGCCCGATGCCGCCGCAATGTCGGCGTACTGCTTGACCCTGCCCAGAACGGAACCGTCCGCAGCGGGCGCGGGCCGTGTGGTTTGCGTGGCGGCTGCCATCCATCCTCCTCGTAATACCTGGGAAAAACGCGTGTATTCTTTATTTCGGTATGGGAGAGAAGGTTCTTTAGGCAAAGAAGCCCCCTCCGCCCCCAATAATGGGGGTACCGGAGCATCGGGCGCAGCAAGCAGCGCCCCTACCTCTTTCTCCCCCTCTCCCCAACTTCGGGAGAGGGGGCACGGACACCAAAGGTGTCCACGGGGGTGAGGGCCAATCCGGTTCCCCCATTATTGGGCGAGCGTCGCCTGCGGGGGGCGGAGGGGGCTTCTTTCCTCGATCAAAATCCGAGTGGTACAATAAAAGCGTGAGCAACCCTTCATCACTGCTACCCCCCTCTCTACCGGTTTATCGCGGCGCAACGCCGGACCCGAAGGCTGCCACCCGTGAAGCCGTCGCCGTGACACGCCGGGGGCTGCTGCCCATCGCGGAGATTTTCTACTCACTCCAGGGCGAAGGCGCGCGCGCGGGACAGGCGACCGTGTTCGTGCGTGTCGCCGGATGCACGCTCGCCTGCTCGTTCTGCGACACGGACTTTCGCGTGCGCCGGGAGATGACGGTCGAAGCGGTTGTGGACGAGGCGCGCGGTTACAACTGCCCCTGGGTATGCTTGACGGGCGGCGAGCCGACAATGTATGATCTCCAGCCCCTGTGCGACCGGCTTCACAAGGCGGGCCTTCGTATTCAGGTGGAGACCAACGGGCAGCACCCGCGCCCCGACTGGCGGCTGGATCATATCACCGTCTCACCCAAGGAGACGGAAGGCGGGCGGCTGCATCCGTGGTATCTGGAACACGCTACCGAGTTCAAATATGTCATAGACTCGGACGAGGACGTGGCCCGCGCGGCGGCAAACCCGGCGGCGGGCCTGCCGAACGGCCCTCTGCTGTATCTTCAGCCCAACGCGCTGAACCCGGACGCGCCGCGTATCTGTGTCGAGGCTATCAAGGCAAGCCCTTCGCGCTTCCGTCTGTCGCTGCAAACGCACAAGTACCTCCAAATCCCCTGATGCTTATGGAACCCCTGCTCACGCTGGTCTGCCGCGACTGCAAAACACCTTCCGACCGCGAGGCCGCGATGCGAATTCGCTTCGAGGTTTTTGTGGACGAACAGCAAGTGCCGCCCGAGCTGGAGCCGGACGAATACGACACCGACGCTCTGCACCTGCTGGCCGTGAACGAGAGCACAGGCGAAGTTGTCGGCACGGCGCGTATCGTGGAAAAGGGCAGCGGCGTCGCCAAGATCGGACGGGTGGCGGTGCGAAAAGCGTGGCGCGGGCGCGGGGTCGGGGAGGCGCTGATGCGGCAGGCAATGACTGAGGCGCAGGCGGCGGGCATGACTGAGGCAATACTGGACGCGCAGGTTCCGGTCATCCCTTTTTACGAGCGTCTGGGCTTTGTCGCCGAAGGCCCGGTCTTCGATGATGCGGGCATTCCCCACCGGCGCATGACACAGCGGTTAGACTGATGGGCCTCTCTCCCCTCTCCTAAAGGGAAAGGGGGGAGAGGCCCGCAGGAATTCTCCCGCCCTCTGCGTAACCTGACGGCGGAAAGGAAACGCCATGCCCCCTGCTATCCGCACCACCGTCGTCGGTTCGTATCCCCTTCCTGCCTGGCTTGCCGCCTCACCCACGCGGCAGGCGCTGCGCGATGCCGTGCTGACAGTGATCAAGACTCAGGAACTGGCCGGTATAGATGTCGTGGCCGACGGCGAGTTTTCCCGCTTCGATGTGAACCACCCCGAAACCAACGGGATGATCGAATACTTTATCCGTCCGATGAGCGGGATCGAGACGACGCTGTCGCGGGCGGAGCAGCAGCGATTTTACGACGAGGCGGCGGCGCAGGGTCTGGACTACCGCGCGCTTCCGGCGGGAACCGTCCGTGGCGAGATCGGCGAAGGGACGCTGAATCTGCCAAGCGACTGGCGCTTTGTGCGCGGTCTGAGCGAACGGCCCATGAAGTTCACGCTGACCGGACCGCACATGCTGACCAAGCTGCTTTCCGACACCTACTATAACGACCGCGCCGCCCTCTGCTTTGCGATAGCCGACGTACTGCGCCGCCAGGTGGAGGCAATCGACGCCGCCGTGGTGCAGATAGACGAGGCCAATATCTCCGGCCACCCCGAAGACGCCTCCTGGGCCGCGCCCGCTATCAATCACGTTCTGGAGGGTATCCGACCCGGCAGCGAGCGCGGCGTCCATATCTGCTTCGGTAACTACGGCGGGCAAAGCGTCCAGAAGGGCTTCTGGCAAAGCCTGCTGCCTTTCCTGAACGCTTTGAAGACGGATCACCTCGTTCTGGAGTTCGCGCGGCGCGGCTATGCGGAGGTGGAGGCGTTCGCGGATTTGCGCCCGGAGATACGCATGGGCCTGGGTGTCATCGACATCAAAGATAATCAGGTGGAGACGCCGGAAACGGTGGCGGAGCGTATCGCGGCGGGGGCAAAGGCGCTCCAGTCCTGCGGCGGCGCGGAGCGGATCGCCTATGTCCACCCGGACTGCGGCTTCTGGATGCTTCCCCGCTCGGTGGCGGACGGCAAGATGGCCGCGCTGGTGCGTGGCCGCGACCTGTTTCTGGGCCGCCGGTAAAGCAAAAACATGACCTTTCCAGAACTGCGCGCCCTGTTTCCCAGCGCGGCGCGCTGCATCCACCTGAACCACGCGGGCACCTCCCCTATCGCGCGTCCCGTCGCCGAGGCGGTTCACGCCGTCACCGAAGAGCTGATGAGCGATGACCCGTTCCTGGCCTACAAGAACCACGAGCGGCGGCAAAAAGGGCTGCGCGGCGCGCTGGGGCGCATGATGAATGTTTCTCCGGACACGCTCGCCTTTGTTCGGAACACGTCGCACGGCCTGAGCATCGCCGCCGATTCCCTCCCCTTCGAGCCGGGCGACAATGTGGTGATTCCCGGCATCGAGTATCCGGCCAATGTCTATCCCTGGATGGCGCAGGCGCATCGCGGCGTGGAGACGCGCCGCATTGCGCCGCGCGCAGGCGGCGATGTAATGGCCGAGGAGGATCTGATGGCCGCCTGTGACGCCCGGACGCGCGTTCTGGCAGTAAGCTGGGTGCAGTGGGGCACAGGGCAGCGTCTTGATTTAGCCGTGCTGGGCAGCTTCTGTCGTGAGCGGGGTATTACCTTTGTGGTGGACATCGTGCAGGGGCTGGGGGCGCTGCGTATCGATCTTCCTCGGTTTCACATAGACATCGCGGCGGCGGGCTGTCACAAATGGCTGCTTTCTCCCGGCGGTATCGGTGTGCTATACGTCCGCCCCGAGGTCATGGGCCGCCTGCGCCCGACCAACATCGGCTGGAACTCGGTCACAAACTCGGTTCAGTGGGAGCGGATTCACTTCGACCTGCGCCCGGAGACGGCGCGCTTCGAGGAGGGAACGCCGAACCTGCTGGGCACCGCCGCACTTTATGCCTCCGTTTCACTGCTGGAGGCGGCTGGCTTCGATGCTGTGGAAGCGCATATTCTGCGGCTTGCCAATAAGGCGCGCATGCTCCTGGCCGAGCGCGGCTGCCGCATTATCTCTCCGGAGGAACCGGCAAAACGCTCCGGCATCGTCGCCTTTCATCACCCGACCCTGCCTAACGATGCCGCGCTGGCTGTTCTGGCCGAACGCAGCGTCATCGCCGCCGTCCGCTGCGGTAATCTGCGTTTCTCGCCGCATATCGAGAACGATGAGGCTGACATCGAGAAAGCGGTCGCGGCGATTTAGACTCTCTAATAATACCTGGTTCTGATGTGGTAGTCTTTGCTCGTGGCTGAACCGCTTCCGACAGCTGCGGGTGCGCTATGAACGACGAGACAGCATACACCTCGCGTTCTGTCTGCTTGCGTGCGCGGTTATCGGCTGGAGACAGTCAGGACGTGCTTTGTCACGTGCAAATCAGTTGGAGAGAAGCGTGTAGCGCAGATCTGGTATCGAATAGAGTTGCTATCGACGCAGACTCCAGGAACCTACGGGGCGATTCAAGTACAGCCATGACCTCGACACGAAACCTTACTGCACTTCCTGATATTCCGACTTTGCGGCGTCTCACCCAATCATTGGCGATACTGGACGCAATCCTGGAGCCTGACTGGTCGCTTCGCTACTACTCCTTCAATTCACGTTGGGCAGAGGACGAAATGATGGCTTCTATGCGCGACGGCTCTGGCGACGACTGGTTTCTTCTGTTCAACCAGGCGGGCGCAGTTCTCAAAGGCTTTTCCCACGAGTCACCGATGGCCGCTGAGGGGACGACATGGGCAGGTGTACTATCTGATGTCCCTGCTGTGTTCAACGATTTCCTCACAGAGCCAGCCTTCTCGCCCAAGTATACGACCTTCTGCATTTGGCGTACTTGGAGCGACCAACAATGGCACACGGGGACTATGGAATACCCGCACGGCCCCGACCCAGACGGTTCAGCAGAGTTGCTCTCCCTGTTGGACGGCAACCCACGGACGTATCAACGATGGGCGGAAGAGTATTACGAGAGGGAAGTCAGCATTGCGGCAGTGGAAGACGTTTACGCACATCGCCCGTTGTCCGCCGAGATTGTCGCTCGTCTGAACGAGGATATTGCCTTGGAGGACTTAGCAGGCGACCTTACCGAAATTGGCTATCCTTCTTGAGGTTATGATAGGGGTTCTTAGCCCGTCGAATAGCTGTGGTACAATTTCCCGGTACAGCGAAATAGCAAGGAGACACGACGAATGCGCGGAGGCGGAAAGCGGCGGATGGGGGTCAGCGCGGTCGGCCCGCTGGTACAGGCGGGACTGTCGGGGCTTCAGATCGAGGCCAAGATACGCGAGCACACCGCGCCGCTGGTCTGGGCCGAGGTAGTCGGGCCGCAGGTGGCTGGGGCGACCGAAGTGCTGGGCATCTCCAACGGCATCCTGCGTGTCGCCACCAAATCCGCCGTCTGGTCCCAGGAGCTGACATTTTACAAGGCGGATATCCTGCGCCGCCTGAACGCCCGTATCGGCACGCCGCTCGGTGGCCCGCGCGAAGCGGCTGTCAAGGATATTCTGTTCCAGAATCGCGGCCTGCGTAAAAAGCAGGAGGCGGCGGAGCCGCCGCCGCCGCTTACCCCGACACGCGAAGAACTGGACGATGTCGAGCTTTCCCCCGGCGAGATGGCGACCGTCGAGGCGAGCATCGCGATAATTGGGGACGAGGAATTGCGCGCGCGCATGCGCCGTGTCCGCCTGGCGGATGCACGGATGCGTACCTGGCGGCTGGACAACGGCTGGATTCCCTGCTCCCGCTGTGGCGACCTGGCCCCGCCCGCTGCGAATTCTACCGAGGCCGCCTGCCCGCGCTGCCGCGCCCTGCCGCCACGGTGAACATCCGCCCGCCGCTGGCGGCGCTCGGGGCGCTGGCCCTGGGTATACTCGCCGCGCCTCTGCTTGCGCCGATTTCTCCCGCTTTTCTCATCGGAGCGATGGCAGCGGGTCTTGCCGCTGCGCTGCTTCTTATCCGCCGTCCGCCGCTGATGGTCTGAGCCCTGCTTTCCTGCCTGGTTCTGTTCGGCGCGGCCCGCGCCCGGCTTGCCGCCGCGCCGCCCGCCAACGACGTGTCGAATTATGCAGGCGGCGCGTCCGTATGGGTGCTGGGCACGATTGCTTCCGATGTGGAGAGGCGTCCGGGCCGCCGCGTCTTCGTTCTTCAGGTTCGCGCCGTCCACGACTATACGGCTACCCGCACCGCTTCGGGTCGTCTTCAAGTGATGCTGCGCGAACCGCGCCAGCTTGGGACAGCCCGCCCGCCGACGCTTTTCCACGGCGATCAGGTCTGGCTGCGCGGGCGTCTCAAAGCGCCACGTGCCGCTACCAATCCCGGCGGATTCGATTATGCCGCCTATCTGGCGCGGCGCGGCATTTTCGCCACGCTCACCCCGCGCCGCGCCGCCGACATTCGCGTTGTCAGTCACGCTTCCGGCCTGTCGCTGGCGGGCCTGGCCGCGCGGCTGCGGGGCGCGGTGCAGGCAGCTACGGCGCATCATCTAAGCCGGGACGACGCCGCACTGCTGGACGGCCTGCTTCTTTCGATCCGGGGCGGGATACCCGCCGATCTGGAAGACGCCTTTTCACGCACGGGCACCGTCCACGTACTTTCCACATCGGGGCTGCATCTGGCGGTATTAGCGGCGTTTCTGATCGGGCTGTTCCAGGCGCTGCCTGTATCGCACAGCGCGGCGATCCGAGCCGGAGCCATCTTATCGCTAATCTGGCTATTTGCTCTGGCCGCCGGGGCGGGACCCGCCGTTACCCGTTCCGCCTTAATGCTCTCTATCGTGCTGGCAGCGCCGCTGGCCCGCCGCGCCGCCGACCCCGTGAATTCGCTGATTGTCGCCGCGCTGCTTATTCTGATCGCGCAGCCGCTTGCGCTTTACGATGCGGGCACGCAGCTTTCGTTTGCTGCGGTCGGCACCTTGCTTGCGTGGATGCCGCCGCTGGAGAGGCTTTTGTATCCGTGGGAACCGGGAATGGGGTGGATGCACAGGTGGCTGCGCGCTGCGCTTCTGGCGCTTCTGGTGGGTGTGGTGGCGCAGGCGGGTTCCTGGCCGCTGGTGGCGCTGCACTTCAACCTTTTTTCGTTTGTCGCTCCGGTCGCCAATCTGCCCATAGCGGCACTGACCGGGCTTTTGCTGCTGGGGGGTCTGGCCGCTGTTGTGCTGTCTCCCCTTCCCTTTGTCGGAGGGCTGGCTTTTGCCGTTTTCCTCAGTCCGGGGCTTGCTTTGCTGCGCGTCCTGGTTCTCAGTTTTGCCGCCGTACCGTGGGCCGCACTATCGGTTGCCTCGCCGCCCGTTGCTTTCGTCGTCTTGTACTATGTCCTGCTCTGGGGCGTCGCGCCGCCGGTAAATCGCTATGTTCTCCGCAAAACGTTTTTTGCTCCCCGTGCTGATCCTGCTGTCGTTGCTGGCGGCGGTGGCGGTCGGGTGGAAACCGCCGCGTCCGGCTCCTGACATTCCCGCGCCGCGCCCGGCACGAGCGTCGCTGCTGCTGCGCGTCACTTTCTTAGATGTGGGGCAGGGCGACGCCTGCGTGATCGAGGGACCGCCGACGGGGAGATGGGGAGCGCGGCGGATTGTGGTGGTGGACGGCGGGGGGCACCCGGATACGGACGAGCGCAGCGGCGGCGACCCCGGCGCGCGCGTGGTGGTCCCGTTTCTGCGCCACCGGGGCATAAACACGGTCGATCTGATCGTTGCGACACACCCGCACGACGACCATGTGCAGGGACTGATTGCGGTGACGAAGCGGCTGCGGGTGCGGCAGGCGCTCGATGCGGGGTATCCCGGAAGCGGTTCGCCCATCTACCGGCGGCTGCGCGAGCAGATTCGGAGCCGCCGCATCCCGGTCATGACGGCCCGGCGCGGGCAGCGGATCGACCTGGGCGGGGGAGCGCGGCTGGAGGTGCTTGGCCCCGGCAGCAGCGGCGTTCTGGGCGGCCATTCACCGGAAAACAACCACTCGGTCGTGCTGCGTCTCGTTTACGGGCGCGCCCGTTTTCTGCTGACAGGGGATGCGGAGGCAGAGGCGGAAGCGGACTTGCTGGCCTCAAAGCAACGCCTGTCCGCCGACCTGCTCAAGGTGGGGCATCACGGCTCGCGCTGGTCGTCTACGGAGCCGTTTCTGGAGCGTGTCGCTCCGCGACTTGCGGTGATCTCGTGCGGCAGGGGAAATGGGTTCAACCATCCGCACCCGGAGGTTGTTCAGCGGCTCGCCCGGCGGGGAGTGCGCGTATTTCGGACGGATCGGCACGGTGCTCTGACAGTGGAAACGGACGGCGCGCGTATCCGCGTCACCCCGACCGTTGCCGCTGCCGCACCCGCCGCACGGAGAAATCAGTACACTTTTTCGCCGTAGTCATCGTGGGAGGATAAAATGCGCCGGGCGAAGGTGATAAGCTCAGCGGGATTGAACGGCTTTGCCAGATACATATCGGCCTGCAACTGATAGCCTTTGAACACATCCGCGTCCTGCGCTTTGGCGGTAAGCATGATTACCGGCAGGTCCATCAGAGCCGGGTCGCGCCGAATGCTCGTCAGCAGTTCGAAGCCGTCCATCTCCGGCATCATTACGTCCGATACCAGAAGATCGGGCCGCTTCTGCCGAATCTTTTCGAGCGCCTCCACACCATTATTGGCGGTCTCCACCTGGTAGCCGTGCCGCTCCAAGTTCACCTGAATAAGGCGAACGATGCTAATCTCGTCGTCAACCACTAAAACGCGAGACATCGTGTGCTCCTTTCTTTGTCACCAATGACAAAATGACCGTGGAGTCCGTCAGCGGCAGTGGACTCCACGGCTTGTTAGTCGTGAACGGAATCGGGGCGGCGGCAGCGGCGGCGGCGGTGAGGCTATATTTCGATGCGGTCGTCGTCACCGTCCCGATGCGACGATAAAATGCGCTTGGCGAAGGTGATAAGCTCGGCAGGGTTGAACGGCTTGGTCAGGTACATGTCTGCGCCCGTCTTGTACCCTTCCATAACGTCCCGATCCTGGGCTTTGGCGGTAAGCATGATTACCGGCAGGTCCATCAGAGCCGGGTCGCGCCGGACGTTGGCAAGCAGCTCGAAGCCGTCCATCTCCGGCATCATCACGTCCGATACCAGCAAATCCGGGCGGCTGTCCCGAATCTTCGCAAGCGCCTGCACACCGTTATTAGCGGTCTCCACCTGGTAGCCGTGCCGCTCCAAGTTCACCTGGATAAGGCGGACGATGTTGATTTCGTCGTCCACGACCAGAACGCGGGCCATAGCACGTATCCTTTCTTTGCCTCGTCGCTTCCGATAGGGACTCGCGCCCCCGCGCCGCGCCGATGCTGTTCGTCGTCTGTGTTTCGCCGGAGTAGGCGTATTTTCCTCTTATTCTACACGCCGCCGCCGACACTGTCAACGCCGTTTACACGCGCCTCATCCGAAGAGTAGTTTTCGTGCCAAATCCCAGGCGACAGCGGCGGAGGTCAGCAGAACCAGGCAGGCGAATAAACCGCGCAGACGCCGGGCTGCCAAATGCGCGGTAAGCGTCGCGCCGATCTGCGCCCCCAGAGTCGAACCCATTAAAAGCATCATCGCCATACCCAGGTGGACGTGCCCCAGACGCGCGTGGATCAACGTTCCGAACAGCGAGGTGACTAACAGCACCAGGATTCCCGTACCCGCCGCGATGCGGATCGGCATTCCGATACCATAGATGAGAAGGGGCATCAAAGCGACGCCGCCGCCGATACCCAGCAGGCCGGAAAGAAAGCCCATTGCCAGCCCCAGATAGGAAAGCAGGAGCGTCGAAACCCGGTAGCCGCAGCGCGGCAGATAGGTGACAGGCGGCAGGCGCAGGCGAGTCAGAGGCCCTGGCAGAGATGCTTCTTCTCCTTCGGAGGAGGGGCGGCGGCGCTGCTGTTGCGCGTCGCGCAGCATCCATGCCGCTACCCCTCCCAGAAGCGCTATATAACTTAGAGAGATTGCCAGCCGCGCCGCGCTGATAGGATGGGAACTCACGGTGACGGTACCCTGCTCCGACAGCGCCGTTACCGTTCGCGCTCCGAGAGTGACACCGAGCAGGCTGCCCGCCAGCATAATCCAATCCACCTTTATCTCGCCCTGCCCCAGGCGAAGATGGCGTATCAGAGCCGCCAGCGCCACCCCGATCATCTGGCATAATCCGGTGCCCACGGCGATTTCGGTCGGAACGCCGAATAGGAGCGCCAGCAGCGGCGTCAGCAGGAATCCCCCGCCGACCCCGAACATTCCGGCGATCACGCCGACACCAAGTCCTAAGGCCGCCAGACCGCCCCACCAGATAACTCC
The DNA here is from genome assembly GCA_030447685.1 of Armatimonadaceae bacterium. GTDB lineage: Bacteria > Armatimonadota > Armatimonadia > Armatimonadales > Armatimonadaceae > JAUJOK01. The sequence goes on along the minus strand of JAUJOK010000011.1, from coordinate 35,980 downwards.
CTGCTCCATGCGGGTTAAATGTAGTACATATCGGTGTCGGAATCCTCGCGGGCGGGCGCATTGCGCCTGCGGCGTACCTGCCACCAGTCAAAAAGGCGGGCAGCCGCCACACCCCAGAGGAGCGGGATCACCAGGCACAGAGCCACATAAGGCCAGTCGGAACGCATGCCGCTACCGTCCGACAGCCTTGAGCGCGGCGCGAGTGCGGTCGGCGACGGCGGCGGCGGCGGTGGTCAGAGAAAGTTTCATAGTTGGTGTATCCTTTGCAGGCTCGCGCGGCTAACTGCCGAACAGACACGGGTTCGACGGGCCGCACCCTGATTCCTGTTTGCGCAAGCATTCGCCGGATTGGGAAAGCTATGTCTGTGCGGTTTCCACAGTAATTTATAGGGGTAAACATGAGCCATTGACGGAGGTTGAATCGTAAATACGGGTCAACCGGGAGGCAGGGAAATTCGTGGAAAATTCTACCAGGACATCCGCAAGTGGAGGCGCGGGGGAACCGCTCACGGAGCAGGCTAAACGGCAGACGCATCAGGTGGTGAAACAGACCAAGCAAAAGGCAAGCGAAGCGTTGAATCAGGCGGGAAGCCAGATAAAGTCGCGCCTGGAGGGCCAGAAGGAAGTGGCGGTGAGCGGTCTGGAAACGGTCGCCCTGGCAGTTCGGCAGACGGGCCAGAATCTGCGCAGGCAGGAGCAGGACGCATTGGGCGGGCACGCGGACGGGGCCGCCGAGATAGTCGAGAACCTTTCCGGGTATCTGCGCCGCACCGACTTAGATGAATTCGTCGTTGAGGCCGAGATATTTGCCAGGAGACGACCGGCCCTGTTTCTGGGCGGGGTCTTCGCGCTCGGGTTTCTGGCGGCTCGCTTCCTCAAAAGCTCGGGCCAGGATGAAAGCAGGTCAGGAGACGCTGCTAACATCACCGTAACAGATGCTCCGGCTCGCCAGGAGGTCTGGAGAGGGGAAATTCGAGATGACACCGCAGCCAGCACCATCTTCTAAGGAAGACCGCTCGCTCGGCGATCTTCTGGGTGAACTGACCCAGGAGACGATCACGCTCATCCGCCATGAGTTCGCGCTTGCCAAGGCCGAGACGACCCGGAACGTGGTGCGCGCGGGCAAGCAGATGGGCCTTCTGGCTGCCGGAGGCGCGCTTGTTTATGCCGGGGTGCTGGCGCTTATCGCGGCGCTCATCATCCTGCTCGACCGTGCGGGTATGCCTCTGGGGAGCAGCTCTGCTCGTCGGCATCCTTGTCATCGGGGCGGGCGGCTTCCTCGTCATGAAGGGACTTGAAGCGCTAAAGCGGCAGGACCTGACACCGCATAAGACATTTAAATCGCTGGAAGAAATAAAAGAGGCCATGAAATGACGAGAAAGGTAGTGCAATCGGATGCGCCGGACGAAGGCGCATCCATAACCGACACGCAGGTTCTGCGCAGTCATATCGAACAGACGCGCGCGGAGATGGGCGAGACGCTCGAAGCGATCAAGGAGAAGCTGAATCCGCAAACCATGATAAACCAAGCCAAAGAGACGGTAGCGGAAGTAACCGCCGACGCCGCCCAGCAAGCCCAGGAAACTATTCATACGGTCGTGATGGACGTTACCCAGCAGGCAAAAGATACGGTATCGGAGGTAACCGCCGATGCTGCCCAGCAGGCCAGGGAAACCGTGCACGCCGTGGTGATAGATGTGACCGAGCAGGCGAAGGAGACGGCTCGGGGCGCGGGCGCGAGGCGGTCAGCGGCGCGGTCGCCGAGGCGAAGGAGGCGGTCGGCAGCGCCGTTCACACCGCCAAAGACAAGGTGGTTGACGTGGCCGATACCGCGAAGGAGGCCGGATCGAGCATGGTAGACGTAATCAAGCGCAATCCCTTCCGGCAGCCCTGATCGGCCTCGGCGTGGGCTGGCTTTTCATGAGTAACCGGAACCAGAGTTCAAGGCCGCAGTATGAGCGCAGGCAGCCGTACCGCTACGACGATTACGATGCACGTTACGAGACGCCCCCCGGACGGAGAGCAGGCTCGGCGCGGTCGCCGGGGAGGTCAGCGACGCCGCCGGGGAAGTAAAAGATCGGGTTAAGGACGCCGCCGGCGACGTCAAAGATAAGGTTAAGTATGCGGCGGGCGAGGTCAAAGATACGGTTAAAGACGCCGCCAGCGAGGTCAAACACCGGGCGGGCGAACTGAGCCACCAGGCAGGTGAACTGAGTCACCGGGCGGCTCGTAAAGCGGAAGGGCGTGGGACGGTCTCCAGCGAACGTTCTATCGATATCCTCCTATGGCGGCGCTGGCCCTGGGGATCGGCGCGACCGTGGGCCTGCTCACCCCGGATACCGAAACCGAGAATCGGGTGATGGGCGAAACGCGTGACCGCCTTGCCGACAAGGCCCAGCAGGGCGCGCAGGAACTGGCGGCGAAGGTGCAGGCAGTGACCGAGGAGAGCCTGGGCACGCTCAAGCAGGAGGCCCGGCATCAGGGTCTTACCACCCCGTAGAGAGACAGATAAGTGAAGCAGGCAAGCGCCCCGTCCGACTGACGGGGCGCTTTTTCTTGTGCGGCGGCGGCGGTAGACTCTGGCTCAGAAAAGCAGGAACAGGGTCATTCCGTTTTCCCGGCACCAACGGATGAATCCGAGGCTATAAAGGTACAAAGTCCGTCCTGCGCGGAAAAGCTCTTTTCTGTAGTCGTCGCAGGACGATTAGCCGAAGGCTCCCCGAGCCAGGAGTGTCCATTCTCCGGGGTAACGAAACGGACAACGCAATGCCCCTCGTCAATGACTGGCAGGAACCCCCCGGGCAGGCGACGAATGCTTGGGCATATGAAGGCAATGATTCTGGCGGCGGGCGAGGGAACACGGCTGCGGCCCCTGACCCTTACGCTGCCCAAGCCGATGATTCCGATTGCGAATACGCCGCTGCTGGTTCGCACGCTGCGCCTGCTGGCCGCCGGGGCGTGCGCGAGGCGGCGCTCAACCTGCACCACCGCCCCGACGCCATCCGCGACGCCCTGGGTGACGGCTCTGCGCTGAACCTGGGGCTGCGTTACTCGGTCGAAGAGCGGCTGCTGGGCACGGCGGGCGGGGTCAAGCGGATGGAGCCTTTTCTGGATGAGACGTTCCTGGTGCTCTATGGCGATAATCTGTGGCAGGCCGATTTCGCCCCCTTGATCGCCTTTCACCGGGAAAAACGCGCGACCGCGACCATCGCGACCTTCAAGGCAAAAACCCTTCCGCCTGCGGCCTCGTCATCACGGACAGCGACGAGCGCGTGACTCGCTTTCAGGAGAAGCCGCCACCCCATGAAGTTTTCACCGATACGGCCAATGCCGGAGTTTATGTGCTGGAGCCGGAGATTTTCCGCCATATTCCGCCGGAAGTTCCTTTCGATTTCGCCGGGGACGTTTTTCCGAATCTGCTGAATGCAGGTATAATTTATGCCTGCCCATTTACAGGCTATTTACAGGATACGGGCACGCCGGACGCGTACCGACAGGCTAACTGGGATGTTCTTTCCGGGCGAACCGGCGGCGAAGCGGAGGCCCCGGACGGACTTCTGATGGGAACCGGCGCGCAGGCGGCGGCAGGGGTGGCGTTTGAAGGGTCAAACGTTCTGGGCGCGGGCGCTGTTGTGGAGGCGGGAGCACGCTTGACGGACACCATTTTATGGGATGGCTGCCGCATCGGCGCGGGCGCAAGGCTGGCCGGATCGGTGCTGGGGCGACGGGTTTTTGTGGGGAAGGATGCCGTTATCGGCGATGGCTCACTTCTTGCAGATGACTCCCATGTGACGGCGGGAACGCGCGTACCGGAGGGGACGCGGCTCGCGCCGGGGGAAAGATTTACCGGATAGCATCGAAGCAGGAAGCAAGCAGAAGCCATGATTATTACGCAGACGCCGCTCCGCATCAGCTTCGCGGGAGGCGGAACAGATTTCCAGGGATATTACAGCCGCGCGGGCGGCTGCGTCGTTTCGACCGCGATTGACAAATATATCTACGTCATTGTCAAAGAGCGCTTTGACGGCAAGATACGTGTCGGCTATTCCCGCACCGAGATGGTGGATACGGTTGCGGAGATCGAGCACGAACTGGTGCGCGAGGCGATGCGCCGGGTCGGTATCGACGGCGGCATCGAGATCAGCACGATGGCCGACATCCCCTCGGAAGGCTCCGGTCTGGGTTCGTCGTCGTCGGTGACGGTGGGCCTTCTGCACGCGCTGTACGCCTACAAAGGCTGCCTGGTCACGCCGGAAACGCTGGCGAGCGAAGCCTGCCGTATCGAGATCGACATCCTGGGCAAGCCCATCGGTAAGCAGGACCAGTACATCGCGGCCTTCGGCGGCCTGCGCCGCATCGAGTTCAACCCCGACGACAGCGTAACCGTGGCGTCCGTACCGATGAGCGAGGAAAAACGCCGCCGTCTCAGCGAAAACCTGCTGCTGTTCTACACCGGCGTCACCCGCAAAGCGGACAACATTTTAAGCAAGCAGAAAGAAAATATCACCGCTTCCCTGCCGACGCTGGACCTGATGAAGACCCAGGCCTGCGAGGTGTACGAGGCGCTGACCAACTGCAACATGAACCGCGTGGGCCGGATAATGGACACCGGCTGGAAGCTGAAGCGTCAGCTTACGGATAAGATATCCAACCAGACGATTGACACGCTGTACGAGACGGCGATGGATGCGGGCGCAATCGGCGGCAAGATCGCGGGCGCGGGCGGCGGCGGCTTCCTGCTTTTGTACTGCCCGCCCGACCGGCAGGGGGCGGTGCGGGGTGCGCTGGGGGAGATGAAGGAGCTGCCGTTCGCCCTGGAGCGGGACGGCACCAAGGTTATTTTGAACGCAAGGAGATAGGACCTCTCCCAACTGCGTCGCCGACTCCTTGCCCCCCCTCTCCTAAAGGAAAGGGGGAGCCAGTTACCTTATGCTCTTCTGCTTTGCCCAGACGTTTCACGGACATTCGGAACGTAGAGTAACGGATACGTTCCGAATCGAAGCCACTGATGCTATCGCCTATAGCTCCCCCTTTCCTTTAGGAGAGGGGGCAGGGGGGAGAGGTCCGAATTGGACAGAATCGGCTTTATTGGGGTGGGCGCGATGGGTGGGCCGATGGCGCGTCATCTGCTCCAGGCGGGCTATCCGGTCTGCGTCTGCGATACCAGTGAGGAGCGCGTCGCTGCCTGTGTGGAAGCCGGGGCGAGCCGTGCGGAGTTCGTGGACGACGTGGTGCGGCAAAGCGACATTGTCTGCACCAGCCTGCCTTCGTCCGAGACGTTCGTCACCCTGGCAGAGCGGGTTCTGCTGCCGGGCGCGCGGCCCGGTCAGCTTTTTATCGATTTCGGCACCGTGATTCCCACGGAAACGCAGCGGCTGGCCCGCGCTTTTGCCGAGCACGGAGCCGCGCTTATCGATGCGCCAGTCAGCGGCGGGCCGGGCGGGGCCGAAAAAGCGCGCCTGCTGATGTTTGTCGGCGGCGACGCGGCAGCCGTCGAGCGCTGCCGTCCGGTGCTGGAAACGGTCGGCGGGGCGGAGCGGCTTACCTGCTGCGGGCCGAGTGGCATGGGGCAGGTGGTCAAGGGAGTGAACCAGCTTGCGATGGGGCTGGGCGCGGCGGCCTATCTCGAAGCGGTCGCCTTCGGGGTGCGCGCCGGTGCGGACGCCGAAACTATCGGCAGGGCGCTGGGCGGGCCGGAACCATGGCGAAGCATCGTCATCCGCACGGCGGAAGCGGCGGCGAGCGGCAAAGCCGAGCAGATGGGGGTCAAGTTCCGGGAACTGCCCTATTATCTACAGGCCGCGCACGACTTGGGCTTTTCCCTGCCCATAACCGACACAATATACGGATTCTGCGACGCCGGGGAGCGCATGGTGACGGACGACAACCGCCCCGCACCGTCCTTCTGGCATGAACTTATGGACAAGTAAGAAAGAGAACACGATGATCACCACAGTTACCGCACAGAGCGACAAAGACATTACGATGACTGCAAACGGGGTGCAGAGCTATATAAAAGACTACCTGCGTTCGCTCCGGGCGCTGCTCAGCGATGTAGAGCCTGCCGAGGTCGAGCGCGTGGTGGATATCCTGTGGGAGTGCTACCAGAACGGCTGCCGGCTGGTGCTGTGCGGCAACGGCGGCTCGGCGGCCACCGCCTCGCATCTGGTCTGCGACTTCCAGAAGAACGTCTATCTGGAAAGCGGGCGCGCCTGGGAAGTGGTGGCGCTGACGGATTCGCCGTCGCTGCTGACCGCCTGGGGCAACGACACCGAGTACGCCAACGTCTTCGCGGGGCAGGCCCGCACCTGGCTGCGCGAAGGCGACGTGCTGATCGCTATCTCCGGGTCCGGCAATTCGCCCAACGTCCTGGCGGCGGTAGATGTGGCGAACGCCGTGGGCGCGACAAGCATCGGCTGGTCGGGCTTCGGCGGCGGAAAACTGGCGGAGCGGGCGCGGGTAAATGTCATCGTCTCTTCACCGAACATGCAGATGATCGAGGACATCCATATGGTGCTCGGCCACATGGTCTATTCCGCCCTGCGCGACCGCATCAAGGGCCTGATTAAGGAGTGAGCGACGCTGCGGCTGCTGCGGCGCGCCGGGCTGTCTTTCTCGACCGGGACGGCGTTTTGAACGTCTACCTGCCCGGCGACTATGTGAAGCGGCCCGACGAGCTTCGCCTGCTGCCGGACGCGGCGGCGGGCGTGCGCGCATTGAACGCGCTCGATATGCCCATCTTCGTCATCTCCAACCAGCAGGGAGTCGCCAAAGGGCGGATGTCGCGGGACGACCTGAACCGCGTGGACGCCGCGCTTTACGAGGCTTTGCACGCCGCCGGGGGGCGCATCGAGAAGTCCTACTACTGCCCGCACGGCAGCGCCGAAAACTGCGCCTGCCGCAAGCCCAAAGCGGGCTTGCTGCTGCAAGCCGCCGAGGAAAACGGTCTTGATTTAGCCCGCTCGTTCTTTGTCGGCGACACGGAAACGGATGCGCAGGCAGCCCGCGCGGCGGGCGTGGGCCGCTTCGTGCTGGCGCTCACCGGCAAGCACCCCGACGAAGCCGTCGTCCGCGACCCCGCCCTGTTCCCCACCCCACCCGACTTCGTTGCCGCAAACCTTTCCGCCGCCGCCGATTGGATCACTGCCCAGGTCATAAACAGTCCTTAACAGGCAGGAATTCCCGCTCCCAATCAGAAAAACCACGGTACCTATCCCTTCCACGCGAGAAACGGAGTTCCCCGTGGATGCACCATTCCGAATCGAGCTTTTTAGTGGCCTGCGCGTACAACAGCAAGACCGGATCATCACCCGCTTTCAGACGCAGAAGACGGGGGGACTGCTGGCCTATCTTGCCTTTCACCGTGACCGGGAGCATTCCCGAGAACAGATAACCGATCTATTGTGGCCGGAGACGAGCCGGGAAGCGGGCCGAAATCGGCTGAAACAGGCCATCGCCTCCCTGCGCCGCCAGTTGGAGCCGCCGGGCACTTCGCGGGCAGCGTCCTTATCGCCGAAGGCCGATCCAGCATACAACTGAACCCGGTGGCCGTGACCACCGATGTCACGGAATTTGAATCGGCTCTTGCGCAGGGCGCACACGGAGCCGATACGGCCCTGCGCGCCCGCTTTCTCACCCAGGCTGTGCAGTTGTATCGGGGCGACCTGCTTTCCGGCTACTATGAGGACTGGATTTTCCCCGAACGGGAGCGGCTGGCACAGGCGCATCTGCTCGCGCTGAGCGAGCTTGCGGCTTTGTGGGAGCAGTTAAACGATATACCACGGGCCATTGATTGCGCCCACCGCGCAGTCGCCGCCGACCCCCTGCGAGAGGAATCCCACCGCGTTTTGATGCGCCTGCTTGCCGCCGCCCACCAGCCCTCCGCCGCTCTTCGCCAGTACCGGGAACTGGAGCGTCTATTCCGAGAGGAGCTGGATGATGTACCTTCCCCCGCCACGCGCACGCTTGCCCGGCAGATAGAAGAAAGCAGCCTGAATCCTTCCCCGCGACCGGGATAGCGCACATGACTGCCACTGCCCCGGCACCGCAGACCGACACACCGATACCGATCTCTTCTGCGCTGTCGCCGCAAATTACCTCCTCCTACCCGTCACGGCTTCCGCTGCAATTCACACGCTTTTTGGCCGGGAAGAAGAGTTGGCGCGGGTGGGCGAAATGCTGCGCTCAGAAAACACCTCCCTCGTTACTCTCACCGGACCGGGGGGGGCAGGCAAAACGCGTCTTGCAATCGAGATCGCGCGCCAAACAGCCGACGCATTTAAGGGCGCGGTCTGGTTCGTTCCGTTAGCTGCGCTGTCGGACGCGCGCCTGATTCCTCATGCAGTCGTTGACGCGCTGCGCCTTGAACCTGCGCCCACCGCCACTGCCGCTGCGGCACTGGAACAGGCGGCGGATGCTCTGTCCCAACAGCCATCGCTCCTGGTGCTGGATAACTTCGAGCAGGTCGTGGAGGAGGGTACAGCCATGGTACGCGCGCTTCTGGAACGCGCGCCGACCCTGACCTGCCTGGTGACTTCGCGGCAGCGGCTGGGACTTTCGGGAGAGCAGGAATTCCCTATCTTGCCGTTGCCAACGCCTTCGATGCCATTGGATACGGTTTTGCCGTACCGGGAAACACCGGAGCGCCTTCTGGAGTTTTCCAGCGTTCACCTTTTCGTGGATCGCGCGCAGCAGGTGCGGCCCGATTTTCAACTAACGTGGCAGAATGCAGAGTCCGTGGCGAAATTAGTGGGCCAACTCGAAGGCATCCCGCTCGCCATTGAGCTGGCAGCGGCGCGGGCAGGGGTGCTGACTCCTCAACAGATGCTTTTCCAGCTTCAGAACCGTTTTGAATTCCTTATCAGCCGCCGCCGGGACGTGGAGGCCCGGCACCGGACACTGCGCTCGGCGATAGACTGGAGCTACCAGCTTGTCCTACCGGAGCTTCAGCGGTTCTTCGCCTGCTTATCGGTCTTTCGTGGCGGCTGGACTTTCGAAGCGGCGCAGGCGGTATGCGAGGAGCCGCAAGCACTCGATTATTTGGAACAGCTTCGGGAATACTCGCTATTGCTGTCCAAAGAGCAAAATGGCAAGATACGATTTTATATGCTGGAAAGCCTGCGCGAATATGCCGAAGACCAGCTATCACCGGAACAGCGCGCCGAACTGCGGCGGCGGCATGTGGGCTACTTTCTTCGCGTGGCGGAAACGACGCATCCCTCCTATGAGACCGCCGAATGGCAGAGTCTCATGGAAGCGGACTATGATAATCTGCGTGCGGCCCTGGAGTGGTCGCCACAGGGTGAGATACTGCTTCGGTTCGTGGTTGCGATGAGCGCCTTTTGGGAGGTGCGGGGCTATTTGGCGGAAGCCAGTGAATGGCTGACGCGGGCACTGCAGCAAATCAGCGATGATGCTCCCGCCGCCCTGCGCATCAAGGCGCTCCAATTAGCGGCCTCCTTTGCTTTATACCAGGGCGACTATACATTCGCGCGTGTGCTTACCGAGGAAAGTCTCTGCCTGTGCCGGGATTCGGAAGAAGAGAAGGGAATTGCCGAGGCGCTGTTCAGCCTGGGCTTTATCGCGTTTTTGCAGGCGGATTACGCCCCGGCACGGTCTCTTTTGGAGGAAAGCCTCGCGCTGCGGCGCAAGCTACACGACAAGCGAGGCATCGGCGTTGTGCTGAATCGCCTGGGAATCTTACTGTGTAATCAGGGGGACTATTTCCAGGCGGGGCTGCTGCTTACGGAAGGTCTTGAATGGTTTCAGGAGTTACAGGACACGGGAGGTATTGCCGGCAGTTTAGGCCACCTCGGTCTTGTCGCCTGGTATCAGGGTGACTACGCATCCGCCCAATCATATTTTGAGGAGAGCATAACGCTCGTCCGGCAGATATCGGACCAGTGGAGCACGGCGTTTTACCTGACAAATCAGGGAAGCGTCATGGGAGCCTTGGGGGACCACGAACGGGCGCGTGCCCTTCATGAAGAAAGCCTGGCATTATTTCGCAAGATCGGCGATAGAAGAACTCTCGCCTACACCTTGAATAACCTGGCAGTCACGGCTCTGCGCCAGGGTGATCCCGCACAAGCGCGTCTGTTTCATACGGAAAGTCTGACACTGCGGCAACACCTGGGAGATAAGCGGGGAATTGCTTATTCTTTGGAAGGGTTCGCGGCCCTGGCATCGACCGATGCGCCGGAGCGTGCGGCGCGCTTATGGGGTGCAGCGGCGGCTTTGCGTGAAGCGTTGATCCTGCCTTTGCCGCCCGTGGAGCACGCTGAATACAATCATCGCATCGCCACCGCGCGTCGTATGCTCGGCGAGAAAGCGTTCACCGATGCCTGGGCATGGGGCAGCGCCATGACCTGGGAAACGGCGGCGGAATATGCCCTGGATAGTCGGGAGCGTCATCAGCACTCAAAAGGCAGAAAAAGAATTCCAAAAAAATAATCTACAGAGCCTCCAAAGCCCAATAATTTTACGATCTTTTTACGATAGCTTTGTATGATGAAGACGCAGGTGAATAACTGGGTCAATCCACGGCTTTATCGGAGTGAAAAGGAGATACTTCATGAATGAGACAGGCCACACATGTCTGTGGGTAACGCACGAGGAAGCAAACGCCCTGATGAGCGTACTGTTGACTGCCGGTCCCACAGCGGGGGTTTCTAACGACCTGCTTGAACATCTGCTTTGCCGCCTCGCGGAAACTCAGAACGTCCTGGTGGCAGAGCCGAGGAGATCATCGCCGAAAGAACGCGTACTCAGCGGGCCGCCGCCGCTGCACACCCCCCTATGTCCAGCGGGCCGGAGATCATAACCGGGGCAGGCAGGTACAGACGATCAGGTTGGGGAGATCACTATTCTTGTCCCGCCATTCAATGGCAACAAAAAAAGCCTTCCACACGGAAGGCTTTTTTTGTTGACCCGCCTTCTACAGATGACGTACGGCTGCCGGCTGCGCCCGGGCGATGCTCTTATAGGCGGCTTCCACTACCTCCACGGCCCGCAGACCATCGACGCCGGTAACGGGAACCGGAGTCCCGGCGGCGATAGCGCCGACAAAGGCGGCGACCATGCCTTTATCGATGTCCGAACCCCAGCCCTGATAGCTGATGCGGCTGTTCGCGTCGCTGTAGAGCACCGATTCCTGGGCGAACATATCCAGTTCCATTACCCCCTGCGTGCCCGTCACGCCCAGTGTCACATCGCCCCAGGTGGGGAAGGTCTTCGGGCGTGACCAGGATGCATCCAGCGTCGCAAAGACACCGTTCTCAAAGGTAATGGCGAGAAAGCCCGTATCCTCGAAATCGCCGTGCAGGATGCGGTTATCGGCCTCACAATAGACTTCGGCAGGCTCGGACGAAAGCAGCACGCGCAGCAGATCAGCCACATGAACGGTGTGATCCATGACCGCGCCGCCGCCGGAGAGAGATTTGTCCACAAACCATCCGCCCGGATTGCGTCCCCGATTCGTACCGCGCACCGCCAGGATTTCGCCCAGGTCGCCGTTTCGCACAGCGGCAAGCAGATTCTGGAACGCAGGCGAAAAGCGCGTGGGAAACGCCGTCATCAACTGCACACCCGCCGCGTCGCAGGCGTCTATCATCGCGCGGGCATCTTCGGGCGTGGTGGCAAGCGGCTTTTCGCAGAGAACGTGCTTTCCCGCCGCCGCCGCCCGCTCACACAGCGCCCGATGGCGCGCGTTCTCCGCGCAGATCACTACCGCATCGCAGGCCGCAAGCAGCACGTCCGGGTCTTCGAAAGGAGGCACACCGTAGTGCCCGGCCTGACGCGCACGCCGTTCCGCATTGTCGTCCCAGATACCGACTAACTCCGCGTCCGGCAGCCTTTTAATCTGGGCGGCGTAGGCGTTCACATGCATGTGCGCCACCGACAAAATACCGATCTTGACCATAGTTCGCTCCTGAAATCTCTTAACAACGAAAGCGCGTCGTCTCTTTCTGTTGATTGTCTACGGCACGGAGGATGTCCTTCCGTAAAAACCGGCGGCGGCGAGGGCATCGGCAGGAAAACCGTCCGTCGATCAGGAATTATCGCCCACATGAACGCACGTTTTGTCATCGGCGCGGCTGTCGTCGCCGTATCGGCAGCCGTTTGTCCGGCTTCCACCCGCGCGTCCGCGCAAAACCGCACTTCCGCCGCTTCTCTGGCTGCTGCGCCGCCGCCGCCGCCACCCGGCAAGTTCCTGGTGTGCATCGATCCGGGGCACCCTTCCGAAACGTCGGCGGGGGCGAGGGCGCACGGACTGTCGGAGAACCGCCTGAACTGGCAGGTCGCGCAGCGACTGGCGAAGCGCCTTGATGCGATGGGCATCGCTTACAAACTGACCAAAACCTCAGTAAATCAGTATGTCACCAACCGGCAGCGGGCGGAAACGGCAAATAAGGCGGGAGCCGCCTTGCTTATCCGCCTGCACTGCGACGTGGGAAACGGGCGCGGCTACGCCTGGTACTATCCCGACCGCGCGGGCCGAAAAGGGGGCGTCACTGGCCCGCCGCGAAACGTGCAGCGAGCCAGCCGCCAGGCAGCCCATATTCTTAACGCAGCGATGAAGCCGATCCTGCAGGGGCACCTGCAAAGCAACGCCATCAAAACCGATGCCGCAACGTTTGTGGGGGGCAAGCAGGGCGGCGTTCTGACCGGCTCGATCTTTTCGCGCGTCCCCACCGCGCTTATCGAGATGTGCTTCATCAACCAGAAGAGCGATGCCCGCTTTATCGCTTCACCGACGGGGCAGGAAAAGATGGCCGAAGCGCTTGCCGCCGGGATAAAAGCCTATCAGGGCGCGCGAACAATGACGGCGCGCTGATTTTCTACGACTCGGCGACGGCAACGGCCTGGCCGGTACGCAGCGATTCGCGCGGCCAGGACACAGCCCGCGCCTCTTCCGGTCTCAGGGCAACGCCTCAATAGTGACAAACCCGCCGTCCACAGCCTGAATACGCAGTTCATAACCATAGATAAGCCCCATGCCAACAAGTGGTTCTGTGTCGGCGGCATCCGTTTCCACTGTTCGGGCTTGCTCGTCCCAGAGTACCGTCGCTGCGTAAACATCGAACTGGCGCAGGCTGCCATCGCCAAGAATAGCCTGCTGACGACCATGCCATTCGAGTCCGAGCGAATCGATAAGCGTGGAAGGCAATGTCAGAAAACCGGTAAAGCCCGTGTCGATAATCGCTTGAACTTCGTGTTCCTGTTCGTTTGCGCCACGCAGCATCAGGCGTATGGTGGCCTCGCGTTGGCGTTGACGATGCCGGTAATCACGCCTCCTTCTCCGGCAAAGAGCGAGGGCCGAAGCGATGAACCCCGCGATGGCCGACACGGACGAACCATGTCTGAGCATCCGGGTTACGCGCCAGAAGGCGGTCGGAAGCCGTTAGAGTATCGTCGGCAATCTCGAATGTGCCCGTTTCTATATCAATGGCGACAATCCTGCCCGCGTTGCCTTCTTCCACCTGCGGGCGCACTTGCCGCTCATATATTTCCTCGCCGCGCCGGGCAAACTCTTCCTTAGTGTAGCGGGGTTGTCGTACCGTCATAGATTTCCTCCGGTTTTCATAGAGATTCGCCTCAGGTATGCCCCTGCGAATCAGGCTTCCACCGTCACGGCCTGGCCGGTACGCAGCGATTCGCGCGCGGCCAGGGCAATCGCAGCAGCGGCCCGCGCCTCTTCCGGAGTGACGATAAGCGGTGTTCCGTTGCGGACAGTTCCGGCGAAGCTTTCGATCTGGCGGAAGTACGGGTCATCATCGTCAGCAAGCAGGCTGCGGGGCACGGTAACGCCGCCGCCGCTGCTGCGCCCGCCGCTTTCCGTCGTCCGAAGCGCCTGTGTCAGCGTCACCGTGCGGCGTGAGTCGTGCTCCAGCATTCCCCCGTCCCCGACAATCTCGAAGGCAGTGGCAAATCCGCTCGGATCGGCCCAGGTGCCCTCGGCATGGCTGATAACGCCGCTCTCGTGGCGCAGGGTCAGCAGGGCATAGTCGATATGATCCAACTCCCCTGCGGCAAGCCGTTCGGTCAGACCTCGGGCATAGACGCGTGTCACCGGGCCGAAGCACCAGCGCAGCCAGTCCAGGTCGTGGACCATCAGGTCGAAGATAACGCCGCCGCTGTGCGCCGGGTCGGCGTACCAATCGGTGTCGGTGCGGGGGAAGTCGCCGCCCCGGCGCACGCGCACGGCGGCGGGCGCGCCCACCGCGCCCGAATCGACGAGCGCCTTTGCACGGGCATATTCCGGGAAGTGGCGCACGACCTGACCGATGGTGAAAACGACGCCCGCTTTTTGGGCGGCAGAAATCATGGCGTCGCAGTCTTCCAGAGTCAGCGCCATCGGCTTTTCGCAAAGGATATGCTTGCCCGCAGTGGCGGCGGCTTCGGTGAGCGCGCGATGCGCCGATGTGGGAACGCAGACACTGACAATATCTATCTCACGGACGCTCAGCATCTCCTCGGCACGGGAAAACACCTGCGGCATGCCGTCCGTGCCCGAAGTTCCGGCAATGCGCGCGGCCAGCGCCTGCGCCTTTTCGGCCTGCATGTCGGCAATGGCGACGACCTGCGCGCCCGGCAGGCGCGACCAGCAGCGCGCGTGCGTGCCGCCCATATTCCCCGCTCCGATGACGCCAACCCTCAAAAGGCCCTGCATAGCTTCCCCCGTTTGTTTTCCGCCGCGCGCTCAGTTGGTATGAGACAATAGTGGCGCGTCGGCCCATTTGCCGTCGCCTTTAATCAGGCTTACCAGTTCCTCGACGCCGCGCTCCTGCGGCACGGTCTTGATCGGCTCGCGCTTGCGGTACAGCGTAATCATCCCGCCCGCCTTGCCCACATAGCCGTAGTCGGCATCGGCCATCTCGCCGGGGCCGTTAACAATACAGCCCATCGCTTCTCACCCGCGCTGCCGTCAGAAGCACTCAGATAAATTGGGATTGACTTTCCTATTCCTGCTACCTATAATGAATTTATACCATGACGGAGTATCCAACACTTGCGCGAGCGCCAATCGTTGAGGCTGTGGTAGACTTTCGCACCATTTTTGCGGAAGGAATAACTCCAGAAACCCTGCAACAAGTGCAGGAAGCCGTTGCCGACAACTTCCGAATCGCGAAGCGCTGAACGTTGTTGAGTTTGAGATGGGCTTTACCCCAGCAGCGGAAGGAATCCCGCCGTCCTTCAATGCTGCGAGCGGATTCGGTGGATACAAGCTCTCCTCCGCAGACAGACGGCGGATTCTGCAAATCACTCCTGGTGGCTTTGTATTCAGCCAGCTTGCGCCTTATCAAAATGGTGACATCTTTCGCCAGCGATTTTGGCCTATATGGGAACAGTTTCGCTCTGAGACCAAACCGGCACGGGTCCAGCGAATCGGCCTGCGATGCGTCAACCGGATTAATATCCCCTTGCCGATGAGTGACTTTGACGATTACTTCCAAACATTCCTGCGTTTAGGACCGAAAGTGCCGCAGGGAATTGCGGACCTGTTTCTGCGTTTCGTGCTGCCCGACCCGAATATCCCCCGACAGGCCGCCACGGTTATATTAGCGAGCGAGCCGCGCGTACGCCTGAAGCAGAAACGCTGTCTCTTTTGTTCGACATTGATGCATTTCGATTCATTGATCTGGTACCGGACGATCCCGTCGTGGGGAGCGTATTGGATAGCCTGCGGCAATATCGCAATCAACTCTTTTCGAGAGTTTGACACCGCTTGCCTTGGAACTCTTCCAATAAGCTACCGGTTGCCACACGCAGGCATTCCGGGTATCCTGGAGATAAATTATGAGCGTTGCCGTCAAACCATCAACCTTTTCTGGGACTGCCACTCCTGTGTTCAGCATGACGAATGATGAACTACATTGTCGCTATGAAAGCGAACTGACGCGGAGTCAAGGAACGGGAGCGGGAGGCTCGTTTGCTCGAAGTTTTACAGACATCTGTCGATTCCGCGCTTGCAGAATATGTTCTGCACTTCTGGAACCGCGCCAAAGGCAATGTTCCTGGCTTGCTCAGCGTACCGTATCTGGATATTCTTGAGGACGGCGGCGTTTTACTCACCTGGGATCGGGAAGCACATCATTTCGACGTAGAGATCGCGGTCGGCAGGCCCTTGGAATTCTTCTACCGCAATCGTATTACGAGCGATGTTTGGGAAGCGGAGTGTGCTCCATTCGCTCCTCTGTCGGAAGAGGTTCTGACTGCGCTGAACGCCTTCCGCATTGTCCGCTGACACCACGGGATTGCAGAGGGGCACACCGGAAGAGCCGCTGCCGGATGCGGTACTTGTATTGCGAGCCAACCGCCTTCCACCGGACTGGGAGCCAGGGCGACCAATTACCCGCGCCGCATTTCAATTCGAGCTGTCGAACCGGGACAAGGAGCAGCCCATTCCAAAGCTGTCGGTATTTGCGGAGGGTTTGACGACGCAGGAGCAGGCTTGTGCATTGGTAGGTAATGGAAGCACTCATCGTTTAATCGCACGCCTGCGTGTTTCCGTCGTGCGAGCCATAATACAGGATGGACATCGACTGGATGTTGTCTGGGATGAGGCAGTTCTCGATGACGGAACACCGGATTTGCGCCCCGGTGCCGAAGGCCATGCGGGCATTACAGGCTTGCGCCGTCCACCAAGTGCGCCCCGAATTGTCTTCAAGGCATTACAGTCCCAATTGGCAGACGCGGTTGGCGACAACTACGTAGTGCTCCCCAAACCCCTTCACTGTAAATAGCTGATTTCACCTTTTTCGGAGCGGCTTAATCCTCCTCATCAGTTGGTATGGGATAGCGGCGCGTCGGCCCATTTGCCGTCGCCTTTAATCAGGCTTACCAGCTCCTCGACGCCGCGCTCCTGCGGCACGGTCTTGATCGGCTCGCGCTTGCGGTACAGCGTAATCATCCCGCCCGCCTTGCCCACATAGCCGTAGTCGGCATCGGCCATCTCGCCGGGGCCGTTAACAATACAGCCCATCACCGCGATGTCCAGACCCACCAGATGGCTGGTGGCGGCGCGCACCTGGCCCAGCACGGTCGGCAAGTCGAACTTGGTGCGCCCGCAGGAGGGGCAGGCGATAAACTCCACCTGGGTCTTGCGCAGGCCCAGCGCCTGCAGGATCTCATAACAGACCGGAAGCTCATTGACCGGGTCCTCGGCAAGCGAAACGCGAATCGTGTCGCCGATACCCTCGGCAAGCAGCGTCGCGATGCCCGCTGTGGATTTGACCCGCGCATACTGGCCGTCGCCCGCCTCGGTGACGCCCAGATGCAGCGGATAATCCATCCCCTCCTGCTCCATGCGCTTGACCATCAGCCGGTTGGCCGCGATCATAACCGGCACGCGCGACGCCTTGAGCGAAAGCACAATATTGCGGTAGGCGTGCTTTTCGCAGATGCGGATGTATTCCAGCGCGGATTCGACCATGCCCTCCGGCGTGTCGCCGTGCATAACCGTCAGGCGCTCCGCGAGGCTTCCGTGGTTGACGCCGATACGTATAGCGATGTCGCGCTCGCGGCATACCCGGATGACGGGCAGCAGGTTTTCCTCAATCGCGCCTAACTCGTCGGCGACCTCGTCCGCGCTGTACTCCTCGGCGCGTCCACGCGGCTTGCGGAACACGAACAGGCCGGGGTTGATACGCACCTTGTCCACGAACTGCGCCACGGCCACGGCGATATCCGAGCCTTGATGGTGCACGTCGGCCACCAGCGGCACGTCCACCAGCCGGGCGCGCAGCGCCTGCTTGATCTCGCCCAGACAGTGCGCCTCCATCAGCGTCGGCGTGGTGACGCGCACGATCTCGGCCCCGGCGCGGTGCATCTGCATGATCTGTTTCACACACGCCTGCACGTTACGCGTCTCCTCGGTAATCATGCTCTGCACCACCACCGGCGCGCCCGCACCGATAGTAACATTGCCGACACGCACGGCGCGCGTTTTGCGGCGCGGGAAGGTCAGCGGAAGGTTATCGTAAAGGTCGTTCTTCGTGTTCTCGCTAATCATAGTGCCCCCGTCTCGTTCCTCTTCAAATATAAGTATACCGCGCCTGTTTCCGGGAACATTTTGCGCCGCCGCTGGGACTCTTCTTTGTTAGAATGTCGCGCTGTCGCGCCAGTAGGAGCTTTTGGCCGGTGATGAATGACTTTCCGGAACTTGTCCGATTGGCGCGCGACGGGGATGCGCTGGCTTTCGACCGGCTCGTGCGCCGCTTCCAGGACATGGCCGTCGGTTACGCCGTCTCTCTCGTCCCCGACCGAACGCTGGCCGAGGACGCCGCGCAGGAGGCGTTCCTGGAGGCTTATCGCTGCCTGCCCACCCTGCGCGAGGCGGGGGCGTTTCCCGGCTGGCTGCGCCGCCTCGTCTTCAAGCACTGCGACCGGGCGACGCGCGGTCTGCCGCGCCGCATGACCATTCCCCTGGAGACCGCGTGGGATATACCGGCGGAGGACCTGCGCGGCGGCGACCCGGCAGCCGCGATGGAACACCGCCAGGAAGCGCAGCGCGTGCGGGAAGCAGTGCGCGCCCTGCCGAACGGAGAGCGGGAAGTGACGGCCCTCTTCTATTTCGGCGGCTGCCCCGTGCGGGAGATTGCAGGATTTTTGGAGATTCACGAGGCGACGGTGCGGACTCGTCTGCACCGCGCCCGGCAGCGGATGCGAAAGGAACTGAAAATCATGGAGATGGAGAAGGCAGTGGAGAACGGCGTGACGCCGCGCCCCAGCAACAGTGGCCGGTTTGCCGACCGGGTTCTTGCCGAAATCGCGGAGGAATACCGACGGCAGCGGCGCGAGGACCCGAAACCGCCGACCGCTCCCTGCTGGCGCAGGCAAAGCGGCGATTGGAGGCGCACCTAACGGAAGGAAAGCCCTCGCGCAGGAGACCGTACAGCTTGGTCAGGGACTGCTGACGAGGATGGAGAGGACGACCTGCGCGCCACCCTGCTGCGTCACTTCCTCGCCCAGCCGCTTTCCGTCAGCGAGGAAGCGTGGGCGCGCTTCTTCCTGGTCAATGCGCTGGCGGGCGCGGGCCGCTCGGCGGAGTGCGTCGCCGCGCAGGAAGAATTATATAAATGGGCGCGGGAAACATTCCCGGCGAACCCGCCGCGCCTGCGCCGCGACTGGGACTTTGATCCGACGGATGACCCGGCAGCGGAGACCTACCCGACGGATACCCTACTCTTATGGACGCTGTATATCCCCGATTCCTGGGAGCACTGGGTCAAGGCAGGTCGCGGCGAAGAACGGATACGTCTTTTCTATGAGGTGCTGCAAACAACCCCGCCCACGGACGCCAATCGGCAGAATCGTTTCTACTTTTTACGCATGGGCATGGTCACTCTGCTTGCGCTGGGCAGAACGGAAGAAGCGCGCGAAACAGCCGCCCGTGTCGCCGCCCTGGCCGACGAGGAGACGCAGGAAGCGAACAGACTGCATTGGCGCGGCTATGCCGCCGACCTGCGCCTGATTATTGCCGAGCGGGGGGGAGATCGGGAGAGATTTCAAACGACGGCGGACGAGGCGGTGGCGCTGCTCGCGGAATACGAACGGGTAGCCGCGCTCCCGGAGGATAGGGGGCGTTTCCGCGTTCTGCGCGACAACATCGCCTCGATCCTCAGCGATAACGGCCTGCATGAGAGGGCGATCCCGCTCTTGAAAGCGGAGATCGATTCCGGCTCCGGCACGCCCTGGAACTACGTCCGCCTTGCCGCCTCGACCTACGCAACGACAAAGGACCGGGCGGAGACCCTGCGCCTGCTGCGGCAGGGCGCAGTGCGTTCCGACCGCTGGAACCTGTGGGAGTGGTGCCGCGTGCGCCCGGTCTTCGCCGCTGTCGCGGACGACCCCGAGTTCGCCCAGGCCGCCGCGCCTCCCTTACGGCAGGGATAGTCGGCGGCGTTGACAGGAGTGGGGGCTTTTCGGTATCCTAACTCCACTTCCCGTTGCAGATGGCCACCATGACAACTACCGCCGAAAAACCCGACGCCGACCTGGCAGTCACGGACACACAGCCGCCCGTCGCCAAAAAAGTCCCTAAGACCGACGTGGTCCACGGCGATACGCGCGTGGATGACTACTTCTGGCTGCGGGAAAAAGGCCACGCCGACGTTACCGGTTACCTGGAAGCTGAAAACGCCTATACGGATGCGGTGATGAAGCCGACCGAGGCGTTTCAGGAAAGCCTTTATCAGGAGATGCTGGCGCGGATTCAGGAGACCGACCTGTCCGTGCCCTACCGGCAGAACGGTTACTTCTACTATTCCCGCACCGAGGAAGGCAAACAGTATCCCATCCATTGCCGCAAGCGCGAAAGCCTGGAGGCGTCGGAAGAGGTGACGCTCGACCTGAACGCGCTGGCGGAGGGTCACAGCTTCCTCGCGCTCGGCGCGTATGCTGTCTCGGACGATACGAACCTGCTGGCCTACTCGACCGACACCACCGGCTTCCGCGAATACACGCTCCAGATCAAAGATTTACGGACGGGGGAACTGCTTCCCGACCGTATCGAGAAGGTCGGCAGTGTCAATTGGGCAAGCGACAACCGGACGCTGTTCTATTCGATGGAAGACGAGGCCAAGCGTCCTTACCGGCTTTACCGGCACGCGCTGGGCGGCGCGGACGATGCGCTGGTTTACGAGGAAACCGATGCGCTGTACCGCGTATTCGCCTATCGCTCCCGTGACAAAGCGTATCTGTTTGTCGGGTCGGCTTCGTCCGTGGCGACCGAATACCGCTTCCTGCCCAGCGATAGTCCGACGGCGGAGCTGACACTGATAGAAGCCCGCCACGGCGAGCACGAGTATTATGTCGATCACCGCGCGGGACTGTTTTATATCCGCACGAATGAGCCGGACGCCAGGAACTTCCGGCTTGTCACCACACCCGTTTCCACGCCCGAAATGGCGAACTGGACGGAGATCCTGCCGCACCGGCCCGACGTGATGCTGGAAGATCACGACTGCTTCGCGCGTTTCCTGGTGGTTTCCGAGCGGGAAGACGGCCTGCCGAAGCTGCATATTCTGGCCCTGACCGACACTGGCTCCGGCCACCGCATTGAGTTTCCCGAACCGACCTACTCCGTCGCCGGAGATATCAACAAAGAGTTCGATACGGACGTTTTCCGCTTCCGTTACCAATCTCTGGTGACGCCGCTTTCGATCTTCGATTACGATATGGTGACGCGCGAGCGGACGCTGCTGAAGGAGACGCCGATTCTGGGCGGCTACGACCGGAATCAGTACGCCTCCGAGCGCATCCACGCCACGGCTCCCGATGGAACGCGCATCCCGATCTCGCTGGTGTACCGCAAAGGCATAGAGCGCGATGGTAAAAATCCGCTGCTGCTGTACGGCTACGGCTCCTACGGCTATCCGCTCCCGGTAGGCTTCAACTCCAACCGCCTCAGCCTGCTCGACCGGGGCGTCGTGTTCGCGATGGCGCATATCCGGGGCGGCGGCGAGATGGGCAAGGCGTGGCACGACGCGGGCAAGATGCAGCACAAGATGAACACCTTTACCGACTTCATCGCCAGCGCGGAGCATCTTATCAAGGAAAAGTATACGTCGCCGGAAAAACTCGTCATCATGGGCGGCAGCGCGGGCGGCCTGCTCATGGGCGCGGTCGTGAACCTGCGGCCCGACCTCGTTCACGCGGTCGTGTCCCAGGTTCCGTTTGTGGACGTGGTCAATACCATGCTGGACGAAACGCTGCCGCTGACGGTGGGCGAATATCTGGAATGGGGCAATCCGCACAAGCCGGACGAGTACGCGGTCATCAAGGCGTACTGCCCCTATACCAACCTGGATGCCAAAGACTACCCGACGATGCTGGTGAAGACTTCGCTGAACGACAGCCAGGTGATGTACTGGGAGCCAGCAAAGTATGTCGCCAGGCTGCGGACGCTCAAGACCGACAAAAACCCGCTCCTGCTCAAAACCAACATGGGCGCGGGCCACGGCGGCGCATCGGGGCGTTATGACGCACTCAAAGAAACATCATTCGATTATGCCTTTATCCTGAGCCAGTTGGGGATTACCCGGTAGGGCGCGATATACATGTTGCGTTGCACCGTCGAATAAATTCGAGGCTGTAAGGGTACAAAGCCTGCCTTCGCAGGCTGGAGACCCAGTCCGCGAAGGCGGACTTCGTACCTTCTCAGCCTCGAATTTATTCGACGGCACCATCTGCGCCGAGCATTCATTAAGGAGAGTTTGTTTTGCGATTCGGTCTCTGGCGGCTGCGCGCCGCCTTTCCCTGCCTATTTATAGCCCTTGCCCTCGCCGGGTGCGCCCAGACCGCGAAGGAGGGCACGGACACGGTGCCGCCGGGCGCGGGTAACACCAACACGGCTGCGCCCGCATCGGGAACCCTGAAAGTCGCCCTGGCCACGCCCGGCCCTATCTCCGATAAGGGCTGGAGCGCGTCGGCCTACCAGGGGCTTCAGCGGATAAAAAGCGAGATGGGAGCGGAGGTAAGTCAGGTGGAATTGGAAGCGCCCGCCGAATATGCGGGCACCTTCCGCAACCTGGCCGAGCAGGGCAGCACGCTGATATTCGGGCACGCCTCCGAGTACGATTCCGCCGCCGCGCAGGTGGCAAAAGATTACCCGAAAACCACGTTCGCCATCGTCGGGGGGCGCAGCGCCGCCCCGAACCTGATGCCGATTCAGTTTCAGGCGGGGCAGGCGACTTATCTGGCGGGCATGGTCGCCGCCGGTATGTCCAAAACAGGCAAGATCGGACTGGTGGGCGGGCCGGAGATTCCGATCATCCGGCAGGCGTTCCAGTCATTTGAAAAAGGGGCGCGGGCCGTAAAGCCGACCATTCAGGTTCGTACCGTTTTCACCGGCGACGGCGAAGACGCGGCCAAGGCGAAGCAGGCGGCGCAGGCGCTCCTGGACGGCGGCGCGGATGTTCTGATGCACAACGCGAACGCGGCGGGCCTGGGCGTATTTCAGGCCGTGGAGGAGCGCGAAGGGGCGATGGTGATCGGGGCCAACGCCGACCAGAGCGATCTTGCCACACCGAAAAACATCGGCTCCTTCGTGCTGGGTGTCCCCAATGCCATGATGACCGTCGCCACCCGTGTCAAAGAGGGCAGCGGTGCGGGTCAGCCCTACGCGGCGGGCCTGAAAGACGGTGCGGTAGACTTCATCTTCAACCCGAAGTTCCAGGGCACCGTTCCCGCCGAACTGAAGACGCGTATCGAGCAGGCGAAAGCCGACCTTATCGCGGGAAAAATAGACCCCAAACCAGACGCCGCAGGCGGGAGATAAGTGACGCCGTCGCTGCTGGCCGCGCGGAACATCACCAAGCATTTCGGAGCGTTTACGGCGCTGCACGGCGTAGATTTTGACGTGCAGCCCGGCGAAATCCACGCGCTTCTGGGCGAAAACGGCGCGGGCAAGTCCACACTCATGAACATCCTGTCCGGCCTGGTGCGCCCGACAAGCGGTGAGATTCTGCTTGCGGGCCAGCCGGTTCAGTTTCGCTCGCCTTTGGATGCAAGCGCGGCGGGCATCGGCATGGTGCATCAGCATTTTCTGCTCGTGCCTCCCCTTTCCGTGCGGGAAAACCTGCTGCTGGGCGCATCGCCGGACAAGGGCGGTGCGCTTTCCTACCCGGTGGATGCTGTGATTGCCGAGGCGCAGGCGATTGCGGAGCGGCTGGGGTGGCGTATCCCCTGGAGCCAGCCCGCCGGTGATCTGCCGGTCGGGACACAGCAGCGGGTGGAGATTTTAAAAGCCCTGCGCGGAGCCGGGCGTGTCCTGATCTTCGACGAGCCGACGGCTGTCCTGTCCCCCACCGAAACCCCGGAGCTTTTCGCCACGCTGCGCGCTCTCGCCGCCGAGGGACGCGGTCTCGTTTTCATCTCGCTCAAGCTTCAGGACGGGCTGTCGCTGGCCGGGGGCGTGTCCGTGCTGCGCCGGGGTCAGGTCGTCCGCCGCACCACAACCGGCGAAACGGACGCGGCGGGACTGGCCGAGGCGATGGTAGGCGGGAAGCTCCTGTCTCCGCCACCCTCACCCCCTGCCCCTCTCCCCCCTGCGGGAGAGGGGTGCCTGCCACGAGAGCAACCCCGGCTTCGCGCGGAGCAGAGGTTGGCATTGCCACAGGCACCCTTCTCCCACCGCGAAGCGGGAGCATGGGAGAGGGGCAGGGGGTGAGGGCCAGCCTCCTCCAGGTAACGGACCTGACCCTCCGGGGGTGAAGACAGAAACGGGCGTGACCGGCTGCGCGATATTACGTTTTCGGTGGCGGCGGGGGAGATTTTCGGTATCGCGGGCGTGGACGGCAACGGTCAGGCGGAGCTTGCCGCCTGTTTGAGCGGGCTGGTTCGGGCGGATGCGGGGGAGATACGGATCGGCGGCGAAACGCCGCGCGCCCAGGCGGCGACGTTCCGACGGGCGGGCGTTGCGGTAATTCCCGCAGACCGGCACCGCCAGGGTCTGGCTTTGCCGCTGTCGCTCACGGAAAATGTGGCGCTCGGGCTGTTCGATTCGCCGGACTACCGGCGGGGGCCGCTGCTGCTCTGGCCGCGCCTGCATCGCCGTGCGGGGGAGCTTATCCGGCACTATGATATTCGCGCAAGCGGGCCGCAGGTGCCCGCCCGCGCGCTGTCCGGCGGTAATCAGCAGAAGCTGATTATTGCCCGCGCGCTGTCCGGGAATCCGCGCGTGGTGGTGGCGGTCAATCCCACACGCGGGCTGGATGTGGGGGCGACGGGGTTTGTCCATGAGGCGCTGCGCGAAGCGCGAAACCAGGGCGCGGCTATCGTCCTCCTGTCTACGGAACTGGACGAGGTGCTTGCTTTATCCGACCGGGTCGCGGTGATGTATGAGGGCGCGTTTTCCGGCGTGATCGCCCCCACTGCGCCCCGCGAACAGATCGGCCTGCTGATGGGTGGCGGCGGTGGCAACGGCGGCGGCGGTGAGCGTGCGAAACCTTCTGCGTGACGCGGCGCTGCTGCTGCTCTTCGTGGCGCTGGGCCTGGCGTCTCTTTCGCTGGTGGTGCGCGTGGCGGGCGGATCGCCGCCGGTGGTGGCGCGGGCGCTGGCTGAGGGGGCATTCGGGTCCGCCTATAACCTGTCCGAGACGCTGGTGCAGACCGCACCGCTCCTCTTAACCGGGCTGGCGGTCACGCTCGCGTTCCGCTGCCGGTTATTCAACATCGGTGCGGAGGGACAGTTATTGATGGGCGCTGTCGCGGCTGCGTGGGCGGGAACGCGCCTTGCTCCTGCTGCCGTGCTGCATCTGCCCCTGGCGCTGCTGGCGGGCGCGGCGGCGGGCGCGGCCTGGGCGGGAATCGCCGCGCTGCTGAAGATATACCGGGGCGTTCAGGAAGTGCTTTCGACGCTTCTGCTCAACTTCGTCGCGCTGCAAATGGTCGCCTGGATGGTGCGCGGCCCGCTTCAGGAGGCTGCCCGCGACTTTCCCCAGTCGGATACGATAGCCGTTCCCGCGCGCGTCTGGTCCTGCTGCTCCCGGCCACACGCCTGCATGCGGGTGTCCTCCTGGCGCTTTTCCTGGTCGCCGCCGTCTGGTTCTACCTGAGATGGACGGCAGGCGGATTCGCCCTGCGCGCGGTCGGGGCGGGGCCGGAGGCGGCGGAGGCGGCGGGCATCTCCCCGGCCCGGACGCAGGCGATTGCGTTCCTGCTTTCCGGGGCGCTTTCGGGGCTGGCGGGGGCGATCCAGATCAGCGGCGTAACCTACCTGCTGAGCGACAACTATTCAGCGGGCTACGGCTACACGGCGATTGCCGTCGCGCTGCTTGCCAACCTGTCGCCGCTCGGAGTGGTGCCGTCGGCGTTATTCTTTGGAGCACTGACGGCGGGATCATCGGCAATACAGCGTCTGGCGGGCGTTTCGTCCGTGCTGGTTCTGGTGCTTCAGGCGGTGACGCTGTTTTCTTTAATGGGCTATGTGTGGGCGCGGGGCAGGAGAGCCCTCACCCCCGGCCCCCTCTCCCAGCTTGGGGGAGAGGGGAGGAAGAATCGCCGTTACGAATCCGACTCCCTCTCCCGCAGCGTGGGAGAGGGGCTGGGGGTGAGGGCAAACCGGAGATAAGGGCCAATGACCCCCGACGCCGTGCTCTCCTTCCTGCTGCAAACGCTGGCTGCCGCGACGCCGCTGCTGCTGGCCGCACTGGGCGAGGTGTTCGCGGAGCGGGTCGGTGTCCTCAATATCGGCCTGGAAGGGCTGCTGCTGGCGGGCGCGCTGGCGGCGGTCTTGGTCTCCGTCGTCACCGGCTCGCCGTGGCTGGGGCTGGGCGCGGCAGTTCTGGCGGGGCTGGCCGGGGCGGCGCTGTTCGCTTTGTTCGGAATCGCCCTGCGCCGTGACCAGGTGATTGTCGGAACCGCGCTCAATTTCCTGGCGCTGGGGCTGACCGGCACGCTGTACCGTGCCTGGCTTCTTTCCAGCGGCTCCGGCGCAAGCGCACCGACCGCGCCCACCCTGCCGCGCGTGCTGGGCGAAGGCGGCACGGCGATAAACGGGCTGACGCTCCTTGCCCTGCTGCTGGTTCCCGCCGCGCACTGGCTTCTGTTTCGCACGCGCCTGGGGGTCGTCCTGCGGGCCACCGGCGAGACACCCGATGCCGCCGCTGCCGCCGGAACCGCCGTGGTGCGTCTGCGCGTCCTGGTCGTGCTGGTTCTGGGCGTCCTGTGCGGCGCGGGCGGCGCGGCGCTGGGAATCGGCATCAATAACGCTTTCGTGGAGGGGATGACCGGCGGGCGCGGCTTTATCGCGCTCGCCGTCGTGGTGTTCGGACGCTGGACGCCGCTGGGCGCGCTGGGGGCGTCTCTTTTATTTGCGGCGGCGGATGTGGCTCAGGCGCGTCTCCAGGCGGCGGGTGTCTTTGCCGTTCCCTACCCGGTCTTCCTGGCGATTCCGTACCTGCTGACGCTGGCGGCCCTGGCGCTGCGCGGAGCGCGGGTTCGTCCCCCGCCGCCCTGGGCGAACCCTACGAGCAGGCGTAAAACGCCCCCTTGCCCCTAATAATGGGCAATATACACACGACACACTACGTGAATGTGGAAACTACCAGAGGCAAAGCAAGATTCGGTAATGGCTCCGCCATAGCATTATTTTGAAATATTAGATTTGATGCATGATAATGGCCGTTCTTGCCGAGAATTTTTTTGCGAGTGCCACCATCGCGCTACTCCGGGTCTCACATAAACAGGAGTAGCAGTCACCCATGCAGTGGATAGATAAGTTGATACAGGCTGAGTGGTTTCTAGGTTTTCTAAGATGGCGTTGCTGCTACGATACTTGGCTTCTTCCTTACGATTATGTGGGACATCATGAAAATGCGTCGGGAGGCCCAGCAGCGAAGCAAAGCCATAGAGCATGTGGTTGTGGAGGATCTGTTGACAAATAAGGCTATAGTTGAGCGCAACAAATCGTGGCTTGAAGAAGAAATGAGTATTCTTGCTTCAGGCTTCTCGATAACACAGCCCCTCGTCAAGATGAGGACAGGGTTCTGGGACCTGGTACGAACTGATCCTCAGGAGAATTAACTACCAAGGGTAGGTATGAAATGTTACAGACGATTTGGTTTCTGGCTGACCAGATCAACGAGGCCGCAAGGCTCAGAGAAGGTATCAAGCTGAACAAGGAATTCTCGACCACTATCAAGAACGCTTAGTCGCCATCGATAATTTGTTAATTTACGGTGACATGACCTCGTTGTCCGAGCATATACACATGTTTATTTCGACATTTGCTCGCGCAGCCGCCGTAAATGAGGTGCCGAATGATAAGCAGGAAAGAGAAAGGCTATGGATATACTACCTGGAGGGCCAACGACTTCCCTCGGACCAAGCTATTGGTCGTAACCATCAACAGCCTAACTAACGCTTACATCGAAGGCGAATCCAGTCTCCTCTGGTGTAGTCTTAAAGCAGGAGAAGCGAATCGGCGTTGTCTTCCTCATTATTGGGTGAACGTCGCGTCTGCGAGGGCGCAGGGGACCGGAGGCGCGGCGGCGATAGTCGCGGGGGCTGAGGCCGGTGTGCTGCTTGAAGCGCAGGGAGAAGTAGAACGGGTTGTCAAAGCCGACCTCGGAGGCGATGGACTGGATGGTGCGCGGCGTCAGTTCCAGAAGCTGTTTGGCCCGGCTCAGACGCTGCATCTCCAGAAACTGCTGCGGCGTCGTGCCGACCTGCGCGCGGAACAGGTGCGCCAGCCGCGACACCGACAGCCCGCTGACCGCTGCCAGCGTGTCCAGCGTGATCTTTTCCTGAAGGTTGCGGCACAGATAGTCCATCGCCTCGCGCACCCGCCCATCCAGCGGCGGCGACTGCTGCTCGGACAGCGGGTTTTGCAGATCGCACCAGAGCAGAACCTCCTCCAGCGCATTCAGCGCAAAAGGCTCCCGCTGACGCAATGCGCCCGCCGCCTGGTGGTGGGCATCGAAAAAGCGGGCGATGGCTTTTTCCCGCAGCGCCATGTCCCGAAGAGAAAGACACATCAGGCCGGGCGCGGCTTCGGGCCAGTTCAGCCACTCGTGCCAGTGGGCGCGCGGCTGAAAATGCGCCCAGAGCAGTTCCCAGGCCGACGCTTCGCGCGCTACCCCGTAATCGTGCCGCGTTCCGGGCCGCAGCAGCACCATATCGCCGGTTTCCGTGACGATCTGCCCGCTTTCGTGGCCGAAGCGTCCCTGCTCGCCGAGCGTTGCGATCAGCAGCCAATCGTCGGTGCCGTGCGTGCGCCAGGCGGCGTAACCGGTCTTTTCACTGAAGTGCCCGGTCGCAATTTGGGCTACGGCGGTATGAGGCGTCTCGTTTCGCGCGTATAGCAGAATATCAGAGGTTTTTAGCAAAGGAAACGATTCTCTTTTTGAGAGAGGTACCGTATCCTATATACCATAGCTTTGAAAACGTCAGGAGAAAAGCCGATGCCGAATGTTGTGGAAAGGACGCTGACCGAGGAGCAGGTGGCTCAGTACGCGCGGGACGGGTATTTCGTCGCGCGGGGCCTGTTTTCGCCGGAGGAGGTCGCCGAGATACGCGAAGCCTTTATGGAGCAGGCAGCCGAGGGGCCGATTCCGGGGCTGTCCGATACCGGATACCAGTTCCTTCCGAACGACCCGCTGGCGCGCTACCCGCGCATGATGCACCCGCACCGCCACCCGGAATTGCCGGTCGGCCCGCTTTCCGAGCGCGTTCTCTTAGATGCGCGGCTGCATGCGATTCTGCGCGATTTGCTGGACGATGAGCCGATTGCCGCGCAAAGCATGTTCTATTTCAAGCCGCCGGGGGCGCGGGGGCAGGATTTGCACCAGGACAATTTTTACCTGCGGGTGAAGCCCGGCACCTGTCTGGCCGCCTGGCTGGCCGTGGACGATGCGGATCGGGACAACGGCGGTATGGTGGTCGTCCCCGGCTCCGGCGATATTGACCTGGTCTGCCCGGACGAGACGGATAAGACGCAGTTCTTCACCAGCCACCACGTTCCCGTGCCGGAGGGCCTGCGGGAAGAGGCGGTCGATCTGGCAGCGGGTGATGTGTTATTTTTTAATGGCAGTATCATCCACGGCTCCTACCCGAACACCAGCGCGGACCGCTTCCGGCGCGCCTTTATCGGCCACTATGTTCCGGCGGAAAGTGTCGAGGTGGCGCGGGGCTATCGCCCGCTGCTGACTTTCGAGGGCCGGGAGGTCGAGATGGCGGACGCCGTCGGGGGCGGCCCCTGCGGCGCACCGATTTCGGCCCGGCTGCATTAAGACGGGAACTCGCGCCGCCGTTTGGACATTGAAACCGAAGGGAACGAACTACCTATGGCGACAATGTACCTGCGGCGGCGCGCGGCCTTTTCGGCGGCGCATGCCTACTGGTTCCCGCATAAAACCGATGAAGAAAACCGGCGGCTGTTCGGGGCGTGGGCCTCGCGCTGGGGGCACGGGCACAACTACATCGTCGAAGTGACCGTTGCGGGCGCGGTGGACGAACGCACGGGCATGGTCGTGAATATCGTCGATGTGGACCGCGCGCTCAAGCAGTCCGTCACCGGGCCGCTTGCCGACAAGCATCTGACCTATGAAGTCCCCCACTTCGCCGACACGCCGCCGACGCTGGAAAACATCGCCCGTTTCGCCGCCGAGCAGTTCGCGGCCCATTTTCGCGAACCCGCCGCCCGGCTCACCCCCGTCACCGTCTGGGAGTCGCCGACGCTGTGGGCCACGCTGTATCTGGAGAACCCTCAGGCTATGCTTGCACTGACCCGCTCGCTTGATTTCGCCGCCTCGCACCGCCTCCATGCGCCCGGTCTGTCCGATGACGAGAACTGCGCGCTGTTCGGCAAGTGCAACAACCCGCACGGCCACGGCCACAACTACGGTGTGGAGGTGACGGTGGCGGGCGAGCCGGACCCGGTGACGGGGATGCTCATCGATCTTGCCGCGCTGGATGCGGTTCTGGAGCGCGAGATCATGGGCCGTTTCGACCACAAGCATCTCAACGAGGACATGCCGGATTTCGCCGCCATCAATCCGACCAGCGAAAACCTGACGCGCGTGATCTGGGAACATCTGGAGAACAAGATTCCGGCCCCCGCGCGCCTGTACCGCGTCGTCGTCAAGGAAACGGACCGCAACTATTTCGAGTATTACGGGGCGACCTCTCCCCCCTGCCCCCTCCCCTAAAGGGAAGGGGGGCCAGTTGCGATTTCAGCTTCTGCTTCGCATGATGGCTCTGCCCGATTCGAAAGGCAGGCACGAAGCAAATCGCGCTTGTGTCTATAGCTCCCGCTTTCCTTTAGGAGAGGGGACAGGGGGGAGAGGCCGAAAGGCCCTAAAACAGTAGAAAGAGTAACCATCGGATGCTGCAAGAACACTATCGGGAAATTCTGAAAGAGATCGGCGAGGACCCGGAGCGCGAGGGGCTTCTGCGTACTCCCTACCGCGCCCAGGAAGCGATGAAGTTCCTGACCAGAGGCTATCAACAGGACCTCAAGGAACTGCTCAACAACGCCGTCTTCGAGGAAGACTACGACGATATGGTGATTGTTCGCGATATCGAGTTCTACAGCCTCTGCGAACACCATCTTCTTCCCTTCTATGGCCGGGCGCATGTCGGCTATATACCAAACGGCAAGATCGTCGGCATATCGAAAGTGGCGCGTATCGTAGATATGTTCGCGCGCCGTCTTCAGGTGCAGGAGCGGCTGACCATCGAGGTCGCGCAGGCCATGCAGGAGGCGCTCGCCCCACGCGGCGTCGCCGTCGTGACGGAAGCCAAGCATATGTGCATGCTGATGCGCGGTGTCGAAAAGCAGAATTCACTGGTGACGGCATCCCATGTGATGGGCGTGTTCCGCGAAGACCGGCGCACCCGCGACGAGTTCATGCAGCTTATCAGCCGCACGCCCAACATGCAGTTTTAGGCAGAAGTTATGGAAGAAAATCGCGTCTGCCTGATTACCGGAGCCAGTCGCGGCATCGGACGCGCGACGGCGTTAGCGTTGTCCGCTGGCGGGTGGCGTCTGGTGCTTGCCGCGCGCAGTCAGGCAGCGCTGGACGAACTGGCGCAGGAGACGGGGGAAACGCATCTTGCGGTCGCCTGTGATGTCACCTCCGAGGCCGATGTCACCGGAGTGGTCACGGCCACAGTGCAGCGGTTTGATCGTCTCGATGCGGTCGTCTGCGCTGCCGGTGTCGGCTCGTTCGGCCCGACGGCGGAGTCCACGCTGGCCGACTGGAACGCCCAGATCGGCGCGAACCTGACCGGCACGTACCTTACCTGCCGCGAAGCCCTGAAGGTGATGCTGCCCCGGCGCTCCGGCCATCTGGTGAACATTCTTTCCGTCGCCTCCAAAGTGGCGTTCCCCTTTTCGGCGGCCTACTGCGCGTCCAAGTGGGGCGCATATGGCCTGACCAAATCGCTGGCTGAAGAGGTGCGGCGCGAGGGCATCCGTGTTACCGCCGTTCTGCCCGGCTCCACCGATACCCCTTTCTGGGATGTTATCCAGAATGGCCCGCCTCGCGAAGATATGCTCAGCGCCGTTCGTGTCGCCGAGGCAGATACGCTACGCGCTGGAAGCCCCATCGGATGCCTCCGTGGACGAAATCCCCCGAAGGGAATCTCCGGGGCACTATCGTGCCATGGCGTCGCTGCCGCCTGCCCCCCAATAATGGGGGCAGGGGGGCGAAAACGCAGGGAAATCCGGCAAAGGTGACGAAACGAAAATTAACTAACCCCTTTTTGGCGGGGCAATCGAGCAGGACAGGCAAATGACGCAGTTTTTGAAAAACCCAAGCCGGGCAGCGGCTGCCGTCGCGGCTTTCTTTAGCGTCGGCGCAGTCACGGCGGCATCGTTAGCGCAGGGAACGGGAAGCACCGGCGGCGCGGCAGTTCCGGTGCGCGATATTCCCCGGCAGGTCTCTCTCCGCGCGGCGACCGGCAGGCGCAATCGTTCTTTTCGACGGCAAGGATCTGTCCGCGTGGCAGAAGCGCGACGGCGGCGGCCCGGCCTCGTGGCGCATTGAGGACGGTGCGGCGGTCGTGGGCGGCGGCGATATTATGACCCGGCAGAAGTTCCGCGACTGCCGCCTCCATGTCGAGTTCAACGTGCCGTCCATGCCTGACCAGACGGGACAGGGCGCGGCAACTCCGGTGTTTATCTGATGGGCAGCTATGAAGTGCAGGTGCTGGATTCCACCACGGCCCGGCCATAAACCCGCCGGGACGCCCATTGCGCCAGGACGAGTGCGGCGCGATTTACAGCCAGGCCGCGCCGCGTGTGAATGCGACCCTGCCGCCGGGCACCTGGCAGACCTACGACATCTGGTTCCGCGCGCCCCGCTTCGATGCAAAGGGCAAAGTAGCGGAGAGGCCGCGCATTACCGTGATTCACAACGGCGTCAAAATCCACGATAACTTCGAGATCAAGGCCGACACGCGGGCCGGGATGGGAGCGCCTTCCACCGGCGAAGGGCCGATTCTTTTGCAGGACCACGGCAACCCGGTGCGCTATCGCAACATCTGGGTCGTGCCCCGATACCTTCGGCTACTCTTCTCGCGTTATTTCGTCCAGAACGCCGCGCAGCACATCGGGTTTGTCGGTGATGATGCCGTCCGCGCCCAGCAGCGCCAGTTCCCGCATCAAAGCCGGGTCGTTGACTGTCCAGACGTTGACCTGAAAGCCTGCCGCGCGGACACGGGGAAGAAGCTGCGCGAGCAGTGGCATCTGGTGCGGCGGATGCCAGGCCGCCGCGCCCGCTTCTCGCAGCGCCGGGATCGGCCAGTCTTCCGGCGCGTCCGCCGGGCAGGCACGCGCGCCCATCAAAACGCCGCGCGGCAGGCGTGAATCCGCCCGCGCGATCTCGCCCAGCGCGTCGGGCAGGAACGAGGAGATGAGGGTGCGATCCGTCACTTTCTCCTCATGGAGCAGGCGCGCGACCTCTGCGCCGATTCCCGCCGCTTTGATTTCGACGTTCATGCCGATGCCGCGCTCCCGCGCCAGCGCGCACACCTCGGCCAGCAGCGCGATACGCTCCCCGCCGATATCGAGTGTGCGCAAATCAGTCAGCGAGCACTCGGCGACGGGACGCGGCTGCCCGTTCCATCGCTGTGTGGTGGCATCGTGGAAGACGACCAGCGCGCCATCCGCCGTGCGCTGAACGTCCAGTTCCACCATATTGGCTTCCTGTTCTACGGCAAGTATAAAAGCGGCAAGGGTGTTTTCCGGCGCGTAGGCGGAAGCGCCCCGGTGCGCGATCACTCGTGTCATCGTAGTTTCCATCTCTTTATATTGCGCTTTCATCAGACAGCGGCAGCGGTATTTCCTCATCGTTACCTGTCCCGGCAGGAACTATGTGGTCAGGCTGTTCTCGCCATAATCTTTGCAGCTTCTATGGTATCCGCAATTGGGAGAACTTTGTTCAGCCTGGTCATCCGCAAGGAATTGCGTACAAATTGATTTGGCTGCGCGAGGTAAATTCCCCCATGGCGTATCCGTAAGTGCCGAACCGCTTCAACCATAACACCCAGCCCTGCGACATCCAGTTGTTCGAGGTCTTGACAGTCCACAATCACCTGGTAACGACCTGACCGCGCCAAGGTACGAAACGTCCTATTGAGTAAGTGGGTTGTGTGCAGGTCAACTTTACCCCGCAGCTTGAGGACGGGAATATCAGCGTCTTCCGTTAATTTGATCTGCAATCCTGCGCCTTCCACGTCAGTGAAAGAATCAGGCACTGCACCCCAGTTTTCTCCCCGAATATAGGCGTCGAATTCTCTCTGCTCGTCTTTATCCATTCGTTTCCTCGTATGCCAGTTCGGTATTTTTAGAATTATCGTTTGGTTCAATATAAAGTAAGCAATGCCCTGTTTTCGGGCCTGGCTTCTTCCTCTTACGCAGGCATCGAACCAGTGCATGGCGAAACTGGGGCGCAGGGGGAATGTTCAATGAAGATAACCGAAGTCAGAGTAATAGTGACCTGTCCAGGGCGAAATTATGTGGTGGTCAAAGTCATGACCGACGAACCGGGGCTGTACGGGGTGGGTGACGCGACACTGAACGGTCGCGAACTGGCGGTGGCGGAGGCATTGGAAAAGCATATCGCGCCGCTGCTGATCGGGCGCGACCCCGACCGGGTCGAGGATACCTGGCAATATCTTTTCCGGGGCACCTACTGGCGCGGCGGGCCGGTGCTGATGACCGCGCTGGCCGGTATCGATATGGCGCTGTGGGACATCAAGGGGAAGCGGGCGAACCTGCCGCTGTACTCGCTGCTGGGCGGCAAGACGCGCGAAGGCGCGCTCTGCTACACGCACGCGGGCGGCAAAGACAACAAAGCCGTGGAAGACTCGGTACGGGAGAAGCTGGAGCGCGGGTTCAAGGTCGTGCGCGCCCAGGTCAGCGTCCCAAAGGCTATCGGCACGTATGGGGTCGGCGGGGCCAGGGAGGCGGCCTCGGCGACCTGGGGGTCCGGCGGCGGCACGGCGACCGCGCCCGGCGAGGCGCTGCCGCATGAGGAGACGAACTGGGAGCCGACCAACTACCTCAAAGTCGTCCCGAAACTATTCGACCATCTGCGCTCGACCCTGGGCGAGGAGGTGGAACTGCTTCATGACGTTCATGAGCGTCTGAACCCCATCCAGGCCGCGCGTCTTGCCAAAGAGCTGGAGCCGTACCATCTGTTTTTTCTGGAAGACCCGCTGCGGCCTGAGCACAAGGAGTCGTTCCGGCTGGTCCGCAGCCATTCCACGACGCCGATTGCGATGGGCGAGCTTTTTCACACGAAGTACGAGTGCCTGCCGCTGTTCACCGAGCAGCTTATCGACTATATCCGCTGCGACCTCGGGCATATCGGCGGCATCACCGAGGCGAAGAAGATCGCGGCCCTTGCCGAGCCGTACCAGATACAGACGGCGTGGCACGGCCCCGGCGACATCGCCCCGATGACCCACTCCGCGAACGTCCATGTGGATGTTTCCATTCCGAACTTCGGGGTGCAGGAGATGGTCTTCTTTTCCGAGCAGGTTCAGGAGGGCGCCGCGGGCGTGGTCAGGGTCATGTCGGCAGGGGTCGCAACCCCGCTCGGCGAGGCGGCAGCGTGAGCGGGCAGGCCCCTCCGGGCGAGCCGGAACGGGAACCGGCCGGCATCCAAGTCGATGCCTACGCGCTTCGCACGTCGCTCCGCCCATCGCCGCCGAGCGACCCCGACCCGCAGTCGTGGCGACAGGCGGCGCAGCGGATCAACTCGTTCTTGATGGGGATCTCGGTCGGGGTTTTCGGGCTCGTACACGATACCGTCGCGGGCGCGCGGGCGCTGGTGCGCGGCGTCACGCGGTTCCCGGAGCACCTGAACCGCGGCTGCTGAAGACTCATGCCTTGGCCGACGCCGCGGAACACGCCCGTCAACAAGCCGCGGCGGGCGCGTCGGCCGACACGCCGAACTTCTCCGAAGCCGGCGAACGCCTGCTCAACGAACTGCGCGCGCTTCTGGCGAAGGGCGTTGACGTCGGC